>NZ_BAAAPY010000009.1:0-120635 GCF_039531385.1 Aeromicrobium halocynthiae
CACCGGCAAGGCGTTCAGGACCCGCGTCGAGGACCTGGGTCTGGTTCATCACCGGATCCCGCCCCGCTCGCCGAACCACAACTCGGTCTGCGAACGGTTCCACGGCACCGTGCTGCGCGAGTTCTACCGGCCCCACTTCCACCGCGGCCGCGTCGAGAACATCGACCTGCTCGATCGGTCCCTGCAAGCCTGGGTGGTCGACTACAACCACCACCGACCCAACCACGGCGACTACATGGCCGGCCGCACCCCGGTCCAGGTCAAGAAGCAACTGAGCCGCCGCACCCGGCAGACTGCTGCCTGACAACCATCACCGGCAACACCAGAGACGTCGACCTGTCACCCCAACCCGTGCTCCGGAAGCCCTAGAGAAGGAAACATCGCGTCGGACGACCACCCTTCGTACCGCACACACCCGGACACGCTGACGAGGACGGCCAAAGTGCTCGGCCTCAGCCGCTCCAGCACCGCGCTCAGAGTCGCTGACGGCCGCTACCCCTTCTCATCACCAGGCCACGCTCGTCCTGCATCAGCGAACGGCTGAGAATCGTCGAGCCCTATGCCTTCGCACCGGCGACGGTGGTGAACAGCTCGGCTGCAGCGCGGAGGTCATCCGCGGACACGGCAGGTCCGAAGCTGAACCGGACCGCCGTCTGCGCGAGCTCACGTTCGAACCCCATGGCGGTGAGCACGTGGCTGGGCTCGTCGCTGCCGGCGTGGCACGCCGAGCCGCTGGAGGAGGCGACGCCGTGCCGGTCGAGGTCGAGCAGCACCGACTCCCCCGACCGTCCGGGCAGGACGAACGAGGCGTGACCAGGGAGGCGGTCGGTGCGATGACCGGTGAGCCGGGCGCCGGGGACACGGGCGAGGACATCATCGACGAAGACGTCGCGGCGGGCCGCGACCTCGACCGCCCTCGCGAGGTCGACGAACCCGAGCGCGGTGGCGAGTCCGACGGCGCCGGCGACGTTCTCGGTGCCCGAGCGACGGCCGGCCTCCTGCCCGCCACCGTGCACGATCGGCTCGAGCGGCACGCCGCGCCGCACCCACAGCGCGCCGATCCCCTTTGGGGTGCCGAGCTTGTGGCCCGACAGGCTCAGCGCCTGCACGCCGAGCCGGTCGACGGTGAGGTCGAGCCACGGCGCGGTCTGCACCGCGTCGGTGTGGAACGGGACGCCACGCTCCGCCGCGACGGCCGCGAGCTCGGCGACCGGCTGCACGGTGCCCACCTCGTTGTTGGCGTGCTGGACGCTGACGACCGTGGTGTCGTCGCGCAGTGCAGCGGCGAGCGTCTCGGGGTGGACGAGGCCGTCGGAGTCGACGTCGAGCTCGGTGACCTCGAAGCCGAGCCGGCCGAGCCAGCGTGCGGACTCCAGCACGGCCGGGTGCTCGACGGCGCTGACGACGACGTGCCGACCTCTCGGCGTCGCCAGCGCGATGCCCTTGACGGCGAGGTTCGCGGCCTCGGTGCCGCCGGAGCAGAACACGATCTCGCCCGGCCGGGCGCCGAGGGCGTCGGCGACGGCTCGACGGGCGTCGTCGAGCGCCCTGGCCGCGACCTCACCGGTCGCGTGCCGACTCGACGGGTTGCCGAACGCCGGGCCGAGGTAGGGGCCCATCGCGGCGAGCACCTCGCGGCGCACGGGAGCGGTGGCGGCCTCGTCGAGGTAGATCACGAGACCGCTCCCCCGGAGCCTCCGAGGCGGACGTCGACGTCGAGCCCCAGGTCGATCGCCGGGACGCCGTGCGTGAGGGCGCCGACGCTGATGACGTCGACGCCGGTGCGGGCGACGTCGCCGATGGTCTCCAGCGTGATGCCGCCGCTGGCCTCGATCGTGGCGCGACCGGCGACCTGCTCGACGCCCGTGCGCAGGTCGCCGAGGGAGAAGTTGTCGAGCATGATCGTGCCGACGACGCCGGAGGCGAGGACGGGCTCGACCTGGTCGAGCCGGTCGACCTCGACCTCGATGTGCGTGGTGTGCGGCAGCCGCTCGGCGGCCTCGCGCAACGCGGAGGTGACGTCGTCGAGCAGGGCCAGGTGGTTGTCCTTGGCCATGACGGCGTCGGAGAGGGAGAAGCGGTGGTTGTGGCCGCCGCCGCAGCGCACGGCGTGTCGCTCGAGGGCGCGCAGGCCGGGGGTCGTCTTGCGGGTGTCGACGACCCGCGCCCCGGTGCCGGCGACCTCGGCGACGTACCGCGCCGTCAAGGTGGCGACGGCGCTCATCCGCGCCACGAGGTTGAGGGCGACCCGCTCGGCCTGCAGCACCGCACGGGCCGGACCCTCGACGCTCGCGAGCCGGTCGCCGGGCTGGAACGTGTCACCGTCGACGGCGTGGAGCGTCACAACGACGGTGGGGTCGACGGACGTCATGGCGACCTCGAAGACCTCGGCCCCGGCGAGCACCCCGGCTTCGCGGGCGACGAGGTGAGCCACCGCAACGGCGTCGGCCGGCACCAGCGCGGCTACGGTGACGTCGCCGAAGGGCGCGTCCTCGGCCATTGCGGCCTCGACGACGCGACGGATCTCCGCCCTCGAGAGCGGCGCGCTCATCGCAGCACCACACCGGAGTGCACGGCGGGAGCCCCGGCGGGGGTCCCGGGCCCTGGGCGGGGAGAAGACACTGCGGGGGTCCCGGGCCCTGGGCGGGAATCGGACACGGCGGGGGCCCCGGGCCCCGGGCGGGGAGAAGACACTGCGGGGGTCCCGGGCCCCGGGCGGGACACCGGCACAGCATCGGTGCGGTGGTGGCCGCCGCGCGACTCGGTGCGGACGGCGGCTGAGGCGACGACGGCGCGAGCGACGAGCAGCAGAGCGGCATCCTCGGCGGCCTTGGCGTCGACGGGCTCGGGCACTCGCCACTGAGCCAGCGCATCGGCGGCCTCGGCGAGTCCCTCGCCGTCGCGGACGAGGCCGGCGGCGTCCCACATGAGCTGCTGGAGGTCGGCCCGGCTGCCCTGGACGGTCCCGGCGGTGCGCTCGAGCACGAGCGGCTCGGCCCACTGCTCACCGAACGACCTCGAGGTGTCGGCCTCGTGGGGGTCGGCCTCGTCGAGGACGGCCCGCGCGACCCGGCGGCCGTAGACGGCGCCCTCGAGCAGGGAGTTGGAGGCGAGCCGGTTGGCGCCGTGCAGGCCGTTGCAAGCCACCTCGCCGACGGCGAGGAGTCCTGGCACGGAGGTGCGTCCCCAGACGTCGGTGCGCACGCCACCCATGAAGTAGTGCGCCGCCGGGGTGACGGGCAGCGGCTCGCGCGACCAGTCGAAGCCCTGGGACCGCACGACGGCGTCGATCGTCGGGAAGCGACGCGCCAGGAACTCCGCCCCCATGGCGGTGGCGTCGAGCCGGACCGGGACGCCGTTCTGCGCGGCCATCTGCGCGGCGATGCCGCGAGCCACGACGTCGCGCGGGGCGAGCTCGGCGTCAGGGTGGACGTCCGTCATGAAGCGACGACCGTCGGCGTCGAGCAGCACGGCGCCCTCGCCACGGACGGCCTCGGAGACCAGGTGGTTGCCAGGAGCGGCGAGCGAGGTGGGATGGAACTGGTAGAACTCCAGGTCGGCCGCGACCGCACCGGCCCGCAGCGCGAGCGCGATGCCGTCACCCGTGGCCACCGCGGGGTTGGTGGTGTACGGGTACAGCTGGCCGGCGCCGCCGGTGGCGAGCACCACGGCGTCGACAGTCAGGGTCTCACCGCCGAGCAGCCGGACGCCCGTGACGCGACGGTCGTCGCGGAGCAGCTCGACGACGGTTGTCTCGGCCCGGACGGTGACGCGGGAGCGGCCGAGGGCGGCGAGCAGGCCGTCGGCGATGGCCGCACCGGTGGCGTCGCCGCCTGCGTGCAGGATGCGCGGGTGGGCGTGTGCAGCCTCCAGGCCCAGGGCGACCTGGCCGTCCTCGACGTCGAAGCGCACCCCGCGGCGGATCAGGGCCGCCACGGCGTCCGGACCCTCGGCGCACAGCACCTCGGCGGCGGGCTCGTCGCTCAGGCCCGCACCGGCGACGAGGGTGTCGGCGACGTGCGACGCGACGGTGTCCGGCTCGCCCGTGACGACGGCGATGCCGCCCTGGGCGTAGCGCGTGTTGCTCTCGCGCAGGGGCGCCTTGGCCACGAGCGTCACCTCGACGCCCGGCCGCTCCGCCAGCTCGAGCGCGGCGGTGAGTCCGGCCACCCCCGCACCGACGACGACGACCCTGGTCATCAGGCGTCCTTGGGCAGCGCGGCGAGCATCCGCTCCAGCGCGACCTTCGCGTCGGCGGCGGTGGCGTCGTCGACGACGATCTCGTTGCGGACCTCGCCCTCGACCAGGCCGTCGAGCGTCCACGCCAGGTAGCCGGGGTGGATGCGGTACATCGTGGAGCAGGGGCAGATGACCGGGTCGAGGCAGAAGATCGTGCGGTCCGGGTACTGCGCGGCGAGCCGGTTGACCATGTTGATCTCGGTGCCGATCGCGATGACGTCGCCGGGGCTGCTGGCCGCGACGAACTTCTTGATCGCGTCGGTGGAGCCGGCGGCGTCGGCGGCGTCGACGACCGGCATCGGGCTCTCGGGGTGCACGATGACCTTGCAGCCGGGGTGGTCGGCGCGGGCCTTGTCGATCTGCGCGACGGTGAAGCGCTTGTGCACCGAGCAGAATCCCGGCCACAGCAGCACGCGGGCCTGCGCGAGCTCCTCGCTGCTCAGCCCGAGACCGGGCTTGCGGGCGTTGACCATCGGCATCTGCTCGAGTGGGATGCCCATCGCCTTGGCGGTGTTGCGACCCAGGTGCTGGTCGGGGAAGAACAGCACCCGCTGGCCGCGCTCGAACGCCCACTCCAGCACGGTGGCGGCGTTCGACGACGTGCACACGATGCCGCCGTGACGTCCGCAGAACGCCTTGAGGGCCGCCGAGGAGTTCATGTACGTGACGGGCACGACCGAGGCGATCTCGCGGCCGTCGGCGTCGGTGAGGTGCTCGTCGGCGTAGGCGGCCATGAGCTGTTCCCACGCGGTCTCGACCGAGTCCTCGTCGGCCATGTCGGCCATCGAGCAGCCGGCTGCCAGGTTCGGCAGGATCACCCGCTGCTCGGGCCGGGCGAGGATGTCGGCGGTCTCGGCCATGAAGTGCACGCCGCAGAAGACGATCGTCTCGGCCTCGGGACGGGTGAGCGCGGCATTGGCGAGCTGGAAGGAGTCGCCCACGAAGTCGGCGTACTGGACCACCTCGTCGCGCTGGTAGAAGTGGCCGAGGATGACCAGGCGGCTGCCGAGCGTCTCCTTGGCGGCGCGGATGCGCGCGTGCAGCTCGTCGTCGCTCATGCGCTGGTAGGCGGCGGGCAGCTGCCCGGGACGCACGACGGGGTCGGGCATGACGTCGCCCTCGGAGGCGCCAGGACCGTAGCCGGGGACGAGGTCGAAGATCGACGGGTGCTCGGCGAGGTCGGCGTCGCAGGTCTGTGCCGGGGCGGCCACGACGGCGTCGTTGACCGAGACGGTGGAGGTGCTCATCGGGACTTCTCCTGCTCTCGTGGGGCGGCGCGGTACAGCGCCGGGGGTCGGTGGCTGGTGCCGGTCAGGTGGGTGCCGGTCGGTTCGACGGTGCCGCCGGCAAGCACCTGGCGGCGGAAGTTGGCCGGGTCGAGGCAGCGGCCGAGCACGGCCTCGTGCACGCCGCGCAGCTCTGCGAGGGTGAACTCGTCGGGCACGAACGCCAGGGCGATCGGCGAGTAGGTGATCTTGGCGCGCAACCGGTCGAGCGCGTGGCGCACGATCTCGTTGTGGTCGAAGGCGAGCTGCGGCACCTCGTCGGCGACGAACCACTCGACGTTGGGGGTCTCGGTGGTGCGGGCGTCCTCGTCGGGCCGCACGAGCGCCCAGTAGACGATGGAGACGACGCGGTCCGCCGGCGACCGGTCGACCGCACCGAAGGAGTAGAGCTGCTCGAGGTGGGCGGGCTCGAGGCCGGTGGTGTCGGCCAACGTCTCGCGGGCCGAGGCCGCCAGGTCCTGGTGGGCCTTGAGGGGGCCACCGGGCAGCGCCCAGCGCCCCTCGTAGGGCTCGCGGATGCGGCGCACCAGTGGCAGCCACAGCGTGGTCTCCCCCGTACGGGGGTGCGGGCGCAGGGCGAACACGACGGTCGAGACCGCGAGGCTCACCTGCTCGGTGACGACGCTGCTGCTCATCGCCCGCTCCTTAAGGTGGAAATGACACTAACTGCGAGCCCTACTCTACGGGGCACTTCTGGTCTAGGCAACCCTAAGTGGATCGACGCTCAGGCACGGACACAGGGCACGACGGGTCCAGCGAGGAGGACGACGACGCCACGTGCGATGCCCTGTTCTGCCGTGGGCCGGTCGAGGTCGCCGACTACTTCTGAGACCTCACTGGAAGTCGCGCGAGCGGTGCCTGGCCGGCAGCGCCCCGGCCGAGTCCGGGTACAGCGACTCGATCGGGGCGACGTCGTCCAGCACCAGGTTGGTGGCACCCTCGACGTTCTCCACCGTGCCGGTGACCAGCACGCCGGCCGCCGAGCGCAGCACTCGGCGGTACCGCTCCCACATCCCTGCGAAGACGACGACGTTGAGCATGCCGGTCTCGTCCTCCACGTTGAGGAAGGTCACCCCCGAGGCGGTGTAGGGGCGCTGGCGGTGGGTGACGAGCCCGGCCACCCGGATCCGCCGCCCCGTCCCCTGGCTCGAGCAGTCCTGCACCGCGAGCACCCCCTCGCTCCGCAGGAAGGACCGCAGGTGCAGCATCGGGTGGTCCTGCGCGGAGATGCGCGTGGCCCACAGGTCGGCGACGGTGAGCTCGACGTCGCTCATGCCCGGCAGCATCGGTGGTGGCGCCTGGACCGCGGTGCCCTCGAGCCGGTCGGGTGCGTCGCCGTAGCCGGCGTTCCACAACGCCTGGCGTCGGGAGATACCGAAGACGTCGAACGCCCCCGCGGTGGCGAGGGACTCCATCTGCGCGACGTCCAGACCCGTGCGCCGCACGACGTCGGACATCGACGTGAAGGCTCGCTCGGTGCGGGCGGCGACGATCCGCTCGGCGTCGGCCTCCCCGATGCCCTGCACCTCGGTGAGCCCCAGCCGCACGGCGAGGGCGGCGTCGCGGCGGTGCTCGCCGAGACGGTGGTCGGCGTCGGGGTCGAACTCCGAGGGTGGCGGCTGGTCACGCTCGCGGCAGCCCGGCAGTCCTGACGCCCGGACCGGCCCCCCATCGACCGAACCACCGATCGGTTCGAGGTCGGAGTGCACGGCCGAGGCGGCGATGCACGGACGGCGCACCTGCACCCCGTGGCGACGGGCGTCGGCGGTCAACGACTGCGGCGAGTAGAACCCCATGGGCTGGGAGCGCAGCAGCGCAGCGAGGAACGCTGCCGGGAAGTGCAGCTTGAGCCACGCGCTGGCGTAGACGAGCAGGCCGAAGCTCAACGCGTGGCTCTCGGCGAAGCCGAAGTTCGCGAAGGCCTGGATGCGGGCGTAGATGGCGTCGGCGTCGTCACCGACGATGCCGTTGCGCTCCATGCCGGCGTACAACGTCTCGCGCAGCCGCTCGATGCGCTCGACCCCGCGCTTGGAGCCCATGGCCCGGCGCAGGAGGTCGGCGTCGTCGCCGGTGCACTCCCCCACCGCCATGGCGATCTGCATGAGCTGCTCCTGGAAGAGCGGGACGCCCAGGGTGCGCTCCAGCACCGGCACGAGCTTGGGGTGCTGGTACGTGATGGGTTCCTTGCCCAGGCGTCGGCGGATGTAGGGGTGGACGGCGCCGCCTTGGATGGGTCCGGGGCGGATGAGGGCGATCTCGATGACGAGGTCGTAGAAGCGGCGCGGGCGCAACCGCGGCAGCGTGCCGATCTGCGCACGGCTCTCGACCTGGAAGACCCCCACGGAGTCGGCCCGGCACAGCATGTCGAAGACCGCCGGCTCCTCCGCAGGGATGGACGCGAGGTCCCACTGCTCCCCGACGTGCTCGGCGGCGAGGTCGAACGTGCGTTGGATGGCTCCCAGCATGCCGAGGCCGAGGAGGTCGAACTTGACCAGACCCATCCACGCGCAGTCGTCCTTGTCCCACTGCAGGACCGTGCGCTGGTCCTTGCGTGCCCGCTCGATGGGCACGACCTCCCCGACGGGTCGCTCGGTCAGCACCATGCCACCGGAGTGGATGCCCAGGTGGCGGGGCGCCTTCAGCAGTGCCGTCGCGAGCTCCACCACCGTCGGCGGGATGACGGGGTCGTCGGACCGGTCGGACTCGTCCACGACCCCGGGCCCGACCGGGGACCCGGTGGTGACCTGCGTCCAGGACTCGATGCTCTTGCTCCAGGCGTCCTGCTGCCCGACGGAGTAGCCGAGCGCCTTGGTGACGTCGCGCACCGCCGACTTGGGCCGGTAGGTGATGACGTTGGCCACCTGGGCGGCGTTGCGGCGCCCGTACCGGTCGTAGACCCACTGGATGATCTCCTCGCGACGGCCGGCGTCGAAGTCGACGTCGATGTCGGGCTCCTCGTCGCGCGTGGCCGACAGGAACCGCTCGAACGGCAGCCCGTAGCGGATGGAGTCGACCGCGGTGATGCCGAGCGCGAAGCACACCGCGGAGTTGGCCGCCGAGCCCCGTCCCTGGCACAGGATCCCGCGCCGCCTCGCCTCGGCGACGATGTCGTGGACGATGAGGAAGTAGCCGGCGAACCCCTTGTCCTCGATGACGGCGAGCTCGCGCTGCAGTCGGGTCTCGGCACCGGCCCGGGCGTGGGCGTAGCGGTCGTCGGCGCCACGGCGCACGAGCTCGCGCAGCCAGCTCATCGGCGTGTGTCCGGGCGGGACGTCCTGGACCGGCAGGCGCGGAGCGGCGCGACGCAGGTCGAAGGCGACGTCGGCGGCGATCTGGACCGACCGCTGCACCGCACCGGGGTAGCGCGCGAACCGCGCCTGCATCTCCTGCCCCGACCGCAGACAGGCCTGTGACGACGCGGCCAGCCAGCCGTCCATCTCCGCGAGGGAGCGGCGGGCCCGGACCGCGGCCATCACCTGGGCCAGGCGCAGTCGGGACACGGTGGCCGCGTGCACGTTGCCGGTGGCCACGACCGGCAGCCCGACCCGGCGCGCGAGGGTGGCGAGGGCGTCGTTGGTGGCGGAGTCGGTGGGTTGGGCGTGGTCGGTGAGCTCGACGTCGACGTGCTCGGACCCGAACAGCTCGACGAGGCGCCGCAGCGCCCGCTCGGCCGCCTCGGGGCTCTCGGCGAGGCCCTGACGGACGAATCCCTTGCGGCAACCGGTGAGGACGTGCCAGTGACCACGCCCGGTCTCGGCCAGGCGCTCGAGGTCGTAGACCGGGCGTCCCTTCTCGTCGCCCTCCAGCTGTGCCTCGGTGATGGCACCGGCGAGACGGTGGTAGCCCTCGACCCCGCGGGCGAGCACCAGCAGGTGGCTGCCCTCGGGGTCGGGGACGCCGTTCTGGGGACCAGTGAGCCCCAGGGACAGCTCGGCGCCGTAGACCGTCGCGAGTCCCGGGTGGGCCTGGGCGGCTTCGGCGAAGCGCGCGGCGCCGTGGAACCCGTCGTGGTCGGTGAGGGCGACGGCCGTCAGTCCGAGCTGGGCCGCCTGCTCGACGAGGCTCTCCGGCGAGCTGGCGCCGTCGAGGAAGCTGAAGTCGCTGTGGCAGTGCAGCTCGGCGTACGGCACCGCACCGGGACGGACGACACCGTCCACGGACGGGGTGTAGGGACCGCGCTTGCGACTGAAGGCCGGGCCGTCGCCACCGTCGGGGGGCCGCTCGTGGCCGCCCCGACCGTCGTGCGGGAGTGCGTGGGTGGGCCGGCCCGACAACCGCGCCTCCAGCTCACGCCACGGGACGTCGGGGTTGTTCCAGCCCATCAGGGACCTCCGGCGGACGAGCGGTCAGTCATAGCGGGCCTCGGTCCACCACTGGCCGTTCTCGACGAGCATGAGCCAGGCCGTGCCGTTGACACCGACCACCTGGAACCGCGCCACCCGCCGGGCGGAGGCCTCGTCCCACCACCGCTCGTCGACGGGCCACGGACCGGCCCAGGAAGCCACCGGCTGCCAGCCCTCCTCCTCGACCCGGACCCGCGTGGGCTCGCAGGTGACGGCGCCGCGACCGTCGACGCCGACCACCTGACCGCTCGCCCCGACGACGCGAGCGGCCCGCGGGACGGGGAAGACCACTGCCGGGGCAGGCGCCGGGATCGAGGCGGGCCACGGGCCCTGGCGGGCGCGCTGAGGGTCGGTCTGCTCCCCCCAGGGGGAGGCCGCGCGTCGATCGGCCGGGGAACGACCACCCTGCACCCGCACCTGGACGACGCCCTCGTGCCCCACCATCGACTGCACCCGCGCGACCGCCCGCTCCACCCGCTCGTCCGGCCGCGGACCGAAGAGAGGGTCGGCGTGGTCGGCGACGGTCTCGGTGGTCTCCGGGACGAACCGCACGGCGTCGATGCCCCTCCCGGGGCCACCCAGCGCCGCGCCCTCGAGCTGCCAGCGCACCCGGTCGACGAGGTCGGCACCGCCGAACCACCGCGGATGGCGCCACGTGCGACTGGAGGCCACCACCTGGTCGACGTCGGCCTCGATGCGGACCGCGGTGCAGACGACGCCGCGGTCAGCCAGCCGCGCCACGAATGCGTCGGCCGCGGCCCGGACGCTGAACGCGACGGTCTCGCTGCTCTCCAGCGCCGGCTCGAAGACCACCTGCCGCTCGAGCTCCGGCGGGAGGTCGCGGCGGCTCACGGGAGCGGGGTCGAGCCCCTGGGCCAGGCGGTGCAGCACCGCCCCCTGCGAGCCGAAGCGGGTGAGCACGTCGGAGGCGGGGAGCGAGGCGAAGGCCCCCAGGGTGGTGAGTCCGAGCCGGCGCAGCAGGCTGACCAGCTCGGCGTCCTCCAGCACGTCGATGGGCAGGTCGGCGACGAAGGCCCGCGCCTGGCCCTCGGGCACGACCAGGCAGTCCTGGGCCGCGGCACGTCGGGCGGCCTGCTCGGCGGCGAAGAGGGTGTCGGCCACACCCAGGCGGACGTCCCACACCCCGAGGGCGACGAGGCGTTCCGCGACCACCGCGGCGGCCTCCGCCTCGCCGCCGTAGAACCGCGACGACAGCCGGATCGCACACAGACCGGGCCGCAGGGGGCTGACGCCCGCGGTGAGCTCCTCGACCGCGACGAGCACCTCCTCGAACGCCCGGGCGTCCGCCTCGGGCCGGTGCTCGGCGACGACCAGCTCCGGGGACCGCGACTGCGCGTCGCGCCGACGCATGCCACGGCGCACCCCGTCGGCCCGCGCTCCCGGCGAGCAGGCCAGCACCGTGCCCGCGGACAGCACCGCCACGGGGGTCCCCTCCGGCTGCTCGGCGAGCTCGGCCATGACCGGCCAGTCCGGGCACCAGACCACCAGGGTGCGCATCATGCACCCCACGCCGCGTCCGTCACTGGGGCCTCGTCCTGCGCGAGGACATCCGGAGGTCTCCGGTCCGCCCTGTCCTCGCCGGGCCCGACCGGCCGCACCGAGAGATCGGCTGCCGGCCACCACAGGGTGCGGGTCCGCGCCGGGGCGCGCCCGCGCTCGACGGCGACCTTCACCTGGCGCGAGCGCAGGTGACCGTGACCCCGCCCGACGCCGGCCCATCGAGGTTCGGACACGCTCAGGTGGGCGTCGGCCCCCGGCCAGGCGCCCCACGGGACGAGCACCGAGCCCCGGCTGCGCAACCGTGCCGCGACCCGCTGAGCCTGCCCGGGTCCCACCTGCTCGGGCGGCCGAACGACCACCAGGGAGAGGACGTCGACCAGGGCGGCGGTGACCTCCAGCCACCGCGGGCCGGGATCGGGCACCACGACGGTGCGGGCGGGGTCGACGCCGAGCTCGATCGCCGCCTCGACCCCCAGCTCGGGGGCCCCGACGATCCCGCACCATGCTCCGCCGGCCGAGGGTCCGGCCAGCATCAGCAGCGCGAGACCGGCGGAGGCGACCGTGTAGGTGCCCCCCGCACGCGGCTCGAGCAACCCGGCCAGCCCTGGATGGACCGGCAGCGGCTCGGGCGTCGAGCGCCCCTGCAGGCGGTCGACCCGGGCCCTCAGGTCGGCGACGACCTCCAGCACCGGCCGAGGCCCGGAGGCGTCGGGCTCGAGGCGGGAGGGGACGGCGACCATCCACCCATGATCGAACACTTGTTCGACCGTGTCAATCGCACACCCGTTCCCCCCTCGAGCGCCGAGTCGTTCGTCGTCAGCGACCGCCTCCCAGCGGGATGGACCCACCAGGGATGGCGTCGAGCAGGGCCCTGGTGTACTCCTCGCGTGGCGAGGCGAACAGCTCCTCGGCCGGCGCGTGCTCCACCACGCGACCCTCCTGCATCACCAGCACGTCGTCGGCGATCTGACGCACCACCGCCAGGTCGTGGGTGATGAACAGGTAGCTCAGCCCCAGCTCGGCCTGCAGGTCGTTCAGCAGGTTCAGGATCTGCGCCTGCACCAGCACGTCGAGCGCGGAGACCGCCTCGTCGCAGATGACGACCTCGGGGTCGAGGGCCAGGGCCCGCGCGATCGCCACGCGCTGGCGCTGGCCGCCGGACAGCTCGCTGGGGTAGCGACGCATGACCGAGGCCGGCAGCGAGACCTTGTCCAGCAGGTCGCGGATCTTGGCCTCCCGCTCGGCCTTCGACCCGATCTTGTGGGTCGCGAGGGGCTCCTCGATGGAGCGGTAGATCGTGAACCGGGGATCCAGGGAGGCGAACGGGTTCTGGAAGACCGGCTGCATCTGGCGACGGAACGCCAGCTGCTGGGTGGTCGACCTCAGCGTCGTGATGTCGACGCCGTCGAACTCCACCGTGCCCGAGGTGGGGTCGAGCAGGCCGAGCACCATGCGTGCGACGGTGGACTTGCCGGAGCCGGACTCGCCGACGATGGCGGTCGTCGTGCCGCGACGGATGCCGAACGAGACGTCGTCGACCGCCGTGAAGTCGGTCGAGGCACCGGGACGACTGCCGCGGATGGTGAAGACCTTGGTGAGGTTCTTGACCTCCACGACGCGCGAGCGCCCCTCGCCGAACTCGTCGCCGTGCGAGGCGACCTCGGCGGCGACCTCCTCGGCGACGGACTCGGCCTGCTCGCGCACCTCGGCACGGTGCTCCTGGGCGGACAACCGCTGCGAGGCCAACGACGGAGCGGAGTCGACGAGCCGCTTGGAGTAGGGGTGGCGCGGGTCCTGCAGGATCTCCAGCGCCGGACCGGACTCCACGACCTGCCCCTTGTACATGACCACCAGGTGGTCGGCCCGCTCTGCGGCCAGCCCGAGGTCGTGCGTGATGAGCAGGACCGCGAAGCCGAGCGTGTCGGTCAGGTGGTCCAGGTGGTCCAGGATCTGCTTCTGGACGGTGACGTCCAGCGCCGACGTGGGCTCGTCGGCGATGAGCAGCTTGGGCCGCGCCGCCAGACCCATGGCGATGAGCGCTCGCTGGCGCATGCCGCCGGAGAACTCGTGCGGGAACTGCTGCGCGCGACGCTCGGCGTCGGGCAGACCCGCCTCCTGCAGGAGCTCCACCACACGGGCGTCGGCCTCCTTGCCCTTGGCGACGCCGTTGGCCTCGAGTGCCTCCCTGATCTGCTTCCCGACCCGGATGAGGGGGTTGAGGTTGGACATCGGGTCCTGGGGCACGAGGCCGACCGACGATCCGCGCAGCGCGAGGATGTCGCCCTTGCTCGCCCCCGCGACGTCCTTGCCCTCGAAGAGGATCCGACCGTCGGTGACGCGGCCCGTGCCGGGCAGCAGGTCGATGATGGCGTGGGCGGTGGTGGACTTGCCCGACCCGGACTCGCCCACGATGGCGACCGTCTGCCCGGGGTAGACGACGAGGTTCGCCCCCCGCACGGCCGGGACGACCTTCTTGCGGTCGGTGACGAAGCCGACGTGGAGATCCTTGACCTCCAGCAGCGGGGTGGGGCTCATCGGCTCCTCCTCTTGGGATCGAGGGCGTCGCTGACGGCGTCGCCCAGCAGGATGAACCCCAGGGCGGTGAGGGCGAGGGCACCGGCGGGCCAGTACATGACGCCCATGCGGTTGCCCGAGCGGACCTGGACCTGGGCCGCGGCGATGTCGTTGCCCCAGGACACGATGCCGAAGGGCAACCCGATGCCGAGGAAGGACAAGGTCGCCTCGGCGACGATGAAGATGCCCAGCGAGACGGTGGAGGTGACGATCACCGGCGCCAGCGAGTTGGGGACCACGTGACGCATCAGGTTGCGCCGCCGGGTGACCCCGATCGCCTTGGCCGCGTCGATGAACTCGAGGTTCTTGACCTCCAGCACGGCACCGCGCGTGATGCGGGTGATCTGCGGCCAGGCGAAGGCGCCCAGGGCGATGACGACCGCGATGATCGCCGCCCAGAAGCCGCGGTTCGGGAAGAGGTTGTTGACCACCGAGAGGCCGACGATGGCACCGAGCAGCAGCGGGATGGCGAAGAAGACGTCCGCGAGGCGCGAGAAGATCGTGTCGACGAACCCTCCGTAGAAGCCGGCGAGCGCGCCGGTGATGACGCCGATGACGACGACCACCACCGTGCACAGGAAGCCGACGAGCACCGAGGCCCGTGCCCCGTAGACGGTCCGGGCGAAGACGTCGTAGCCCTGGCGGTTGAACCCGGCGATGTGTCCGCCGCTGGGGCCTTCCAGGCTCCGCGAGAGGTCCGCACGGTTCGGGTCGAGGTCGGTGAACAGCGACGGCCAGACGACCATGAGCGCGACGACGGAGAGGATCGCGGCGGAGACCCAGAAGATCCAGTTGCGACGCAGGAGCTTCCACGCCTCCTTCCACTGGTTCTCCGGCGGCTGGGAGTCGTCGATGGCGCCGCCGGTCTCCTGCAGGGGGGTCTCGTCGAGGGGGGCGACGAACCGCTCCTGCCCGGGCAGGGGGGTCTCAGGCATAACGGATCCTCGGGTCGAGCGCGGCGTAGAGGAGGTCGACGACCAGGCTCATGATGATGTAGATGAGCACCATGACGGTGACGACGGAGACGACCGTGGAGCCCTCGCCACGCAGGATGGCCTGGTAGGCGAGGTTGCCGATCCCGGGGATGTTGAAGATCCCCTCGGTGACGATCGCCCCGGCCATCAGGGTGCCGAGGTCGGCACCGAGGTAGGTGGTCACGGGGATGAGGGAGTTGCGCAGCACGTGCCGGCGGTTGACGTCGCGGTCCGACACGCCCTTGGCGCGGGCGGTGCGGACGTGGTCGGCCATCAGGTTCTCGACGACCGAGGTCCGCGTCAGGCGCAGGACGTAGGCGAAGGAGACCAGGCCGAGCACGATGGCCGGCACGAGCAGCTCGCGGAACCCGGCGTTCTGGCCGGCGGTGATGGGCACCCAGCCGAGCCGCACGCCGAAGACGAGCTGCATGAGGAAGCCGAAGACGAAGATCGGGATGGCGATGACCACGAGCGAGACGACCAGCATCGTGGAGTCGAACAGCTTGCCGCGACGCAGGCCGGCGTAGAAGCCGGCGGCGATGCCGAGCACGGCCTCGATGACGAGTGCCATGAAGGCCAGTCGCAGCGTGACGGGCAGGGCGTCGGCGAGCAGCTCGGTGACCGGCCTGCCGGAGTAGGCGATGCCGAAGTCCAGCGTGAGGATGCCCTTGAGGTACAGCAGCCACTGCACGATGAAGGGCTTGTCCAGGTTGTACTGCGCAGCGATCTGGTCACGGACGGCGTCCGAGACCGGCTTCTCGCCGAACAGGGCTGCGATGGGGTCCCCGGGTTGCAGGAAGACCAGCGCGTAGATCAGGAAGGTCGAGCCGAGCAGCACAGGGATCGCCTGCAGTGCCCGTCGGCCGATGTACCACCACATGATTCGGTGCCTCCTCGAGGAGCGCCCACACCGAGGAGTGGGGCAGCACCCAAAGGTACTGCCCCACTCCGTCGGCAGTGAGCGTCGACCTGCTTACTTGGTGACGTTCTGGAGCTCGGGCCTGTTCTGCCAGTTGAACTCCACGTTCTCGACACCCTGGGCTGCGGCGGCGGCGATGCCGGTGTTCCACAGCGGGATGGCGGGCAGGTCCTCCATCAAGATGGCCTGGGCCTCGGCGAGCAGCTCGTAGCGCTCCTCGTCGTCCTGCGCACCGGCGGCGCGCTGGATGGTGTCGTCGAACTCGGCGTTGCTGTAGTCACCGTCGTTCGAGCCGGCCCCGGTACCGAAGATCGGGCCCAGGTAGTTGTAGATCGACGGGTAGTCGGGCTGCCAGCCGGTGCGGAACGCCGTGCCGATGGAGCGGTCGGTGACCCGCTCGCGCAGCTCGGCGAACGTCGGGAACGCCTGCGGCTCGGCACCGATGTCGAGGACGTTGTTGATCTGGTTGACCACGGCCTCGACCCACTCGCGGTTGCCCGGACCGTCGCCGTTGTAGGCGAGGACGAACTCGCCGTCGAACTCGGCGATCTCGTTGGCCTGCTCCCACAGGTCCTGCGCCTCGGCCTCGTCGAACTCCAGGACCTCGTTGCCCTCGATGTCCTCGGTGTAGCCGGGCATCAGCGGCGAGCTGAAGTCCTTGGCCGGGATGCGCGAGCCGTCGAAGATCGCGTCGGTGATCTCCTCGCGGTTGATGGCGCGGGAGATGGCTGCACGACGCAGCTTGCCCTCGTCGTTCTCCCCGAACCCGGGCAGCGAGGACGGGATGGTGATGGTCGCGTTCGGCGAACCGGCCTCCTTGAAGGCCTGGATGTCGTCGTTCTCGTACGTGGTCAACGCGCTCGGCGGGACCTGGTCGAGGACGTCGAGGTTGCCCGCGAGGACGTCGGAGTACGCGGCGTCGGGATCGGTGTAGAACTTCAGCGTGACGCCACCGTTGCGGGCCGGGCGGTTGCCGTCCTCGGGGTAGGTCTCGCTGGGCACCAGGCGGGCCTCGACGTTGTTCTCGAGGGCCTCGAGGTCGTACGGACCGTTGCCGACGGGAGCATCGCCGAAGGCCTCGATGTCCTCGAACGCGGACTCGGGCAGCGGGAAGTACGCCGAGTAGCCCAGACGGCCCGGGAAGTCGGACTCGGCCTGCTTGAGGGTGATCGTGAAGGTGCGCTCGTCGATGACCTCCAGGCCGGAGATCTCGTCGCCGCCACCCTCGATCGTGCCGTCGCCGGACGTGCCCTCGATCGGGTAGAAGAAGTACGCCGAGAGCTGCTCGTTCTCGGGGTTGGCGCCATAGTTCCACGCGTCGACGAAGGAGTTGGCCGTGACGGGCGTTCCGTCGGAGAACTCCCAGCCCTCCTCGATCGTGACGGTCCAGGTCTGGTTGTCGTCGGACTCGATGGACTCCGCGACCTCCAGCTCGGTCTCGCCGTCGATGGAGTAGGAGACCAGACCAGCGAAGATCAGGTCGACGATGTTGCCGCCACCGACCTCGTTGGTGTTGGTCGGGACGAGCGGGTTCTGGGGCTGCACGCTGTACGACGTGATGACAGCGTCGGTGCTGTCGCCCTCATCTCCTCCGCCACCGCACGCGGCGAGCACGAGGCTGCCGACGGCGACGAGGGCCACACCCGCAAGGCGAGTACGCCGAGTGAGACGCATGGATGTCCTCCTGTAGTAGCTGCGCACGCGATCGCGTGCGCCCCCATTGCTATCACCGCGAAGGGACCGGACGACAGGGATCGGCGGCTACTTAACCAAAGTGGAACCTACTCCGACGGGCCATGTCGCCTTGGCACGCACGAGGCAGCACCCATGGGCCGTTCGGGCCAGGACGCACCGGACCCCCGGAACCGACGGGGGTTCCGGGGGTCCGACGGACGGGGTTCAGCCCTTGCGGGAGGCGATGCCCTCCGTGGCCTGCGGCAGGACCGTCTTCAGGTCGCCCACGACGCCGAAGTCGACGAGCTCGAAGATCGGCGCCTCCTCGTCCTTGTTGACCGCGACGATGGTCTTGGACGTCTGCATGCCGGCCCGGTGCTGGATGGCGCCGGAGATGCCGTTCGCGACGTACAGCTGCGGCGAGACCGTCTTGCCGGTCTGACCCACCTGGAACGAGTGGGGGTACCAGCCGGAGTCGACGGCGGCGCGCGAGGCGCCGACGGCGGCGCCGAGGCTGTCGGCGAACGCCTCGACCTCGGAGAAGTCGCCGCCGGTGCCACGACCACCGGAGACCACGATGGCGGCCTCGGTGAGCTCGGGGCGACCCGTGGAGGCCTTCTCGGAGCTGGAGACGATCCTGGCGCCCTTGGCGGCGTCGGAGATGTCGACGCTGACGGACTCGACGGTCCCGGCGCCGAAGGCGGCCTCCGGGCTCGTGGAGTTCGGCTTGACGCACACGACCGGGACGCCCTTGGTGACCACGGACCTCGTGGTGAAGTTGCCGGCGAAGACCGACTGCGTCGTGGTGACGGTGCCACCGTCGACGGCGACGTCGACGGCGTCGGTGATCATGCCGGACTCGGTCTTGAGCGCCACGCGGGCGGCAATCTCCTTGCCCTCTCCTCCGGAGACGACCAGGACGGCCGCCGGGGAGGCGTCGGTGACGAGCTTGGCGAGCGCCTCGGCCTTGGGAGCCACGAGGTAATCGCTGTAGACGGCGTCGTCGAGCTGGTAGATCTTCTCGGCGCCGTGCTCGGCGAGGACCGAGGGGACCTCTCCCCCGCCGAAGTAGACGGCGGACGGCTCACCGATCGAGCGGGCGATCGTGAGGAGCTCGAGCGTGGGCTTGGTGACGGCTCCGTCGACGTGGTCGACGAGCACGAGGACTTCGGACATCTCGGTGCTCCTTCTCAGACGAACTTCTTGGACGCGAGGAACTCGACGAGCTTGGTGCCGCCGTCTCCCTCGTCGGTGACGACCTCGCCGGCGGTGCGCGGCGGACGGGCCTCGTAGGACTCGACCTTCGTCCAGGCGGCGTCGAGACCGACCTCGGAGGCGTCGACACCGAGGTCGGAGAGGTCCCAGGTCTCGACCGGCTTCTTCTTGGCCGCCATGATGCCCTTGAAGGACGGGTAGCGGGCCTCGCCGGTCTGGTCGGTGACCGAGACGACGAGCTTGCCGTTGCCGGTGATCTCCTGCGTCGCGGCGTCGCCGTCGCGGCGGATCGTGACGGCGTCGCCGTCGACGGAGATCTCCGAGCCGAGCGTCACGGCGGGCAGGCCCAGGCGCTCCGCGACGAGCGCGGGCATGACGCCCATGGAGCCGTCGGTGGAGGCCATGCCGAAGAAGACGAAGTCGTACTCGAGCTTCTCGATGGCCTTGGCCAGCACGAGCGACGTGGCGAAGGCATCGGACCCGGCGATCGCGTCGTCCTCGACGTGGACGCCCTTGTCGGCGCCCATCTGCAGCGCCTTGCGCACCGCGTCGGCGGCGTCGGCCGGGCCGACGGTCAGCACCGTCACCTCGCCCTCGCCCTCCTCGACGATCTGCAGCGCCTGCTCGACCGCGTACTCGTCGAGCTCGGACAGCAGGCCGTCGACGTTCTCGCGGTCGACGGTGTTGTCTGCGGAATCAAAGGTGCGGTCGGCCGTGGCATCCGGCACGTACTTCACCGCGACGACGATGTTGGTCACGAGGACCCTCCTGTGGTCGGGGGTACGCGGCGACTCTCGCCGCGGGTGGGAATGGGCTCACCCTGCCACGTCGGGGACTGCAGCGGTCAGGTCGCCCATGCCTGCCGACATGTTACCCACGCGTAACGGATCGAGCGAGCGCCCGGCCGCATGGAGTGGGTCACACGAGCACGCCGATAGGGTCCTCGCGTGGACGAGCAGAACGGCGCCGAGCACGCGCGCCCGACGATGGTGATCACCGGTGAGCGGACCGTCCCGGGGATCTGGCACGAGAACTACTGGTTCCGCCGCCACGAGGTGGTCTACGAGTGGGTCGCCTCCCGCGTCACCGGTCTCGAGGTCCTCGAGGCCGGGTGCGGGGAGGGCTACGGGGCGGACCTGCTCGCCCGCCACGCCGCCGGGGTCGTCGCGCTCGACTACGACGCGTACGCCACCGGCCACGCCAGGTCGGCGTACCCGGACGTGCCGGTGGTCCGCGGCAACCTGGTCGCCCTGCCGCTCGCGGACCGTTCCGTCGACGCCGTGGTCAGCCTGCAGACGGTCGAGCACCTGTGGGACCAGCCGACGTTCGTCGCCGAGTGCGTCCGGGTGCTGCGTCCCGGCGGACTGCTGGTCATCAGCACCCCCAACACCCTGACCTTTCCGCCCGGCAACATCTACCACCCTCGAGAGCTCGAGCCGCACGAGCTCGAGGCGCTCGTCGACCCCGTCGCCGACGTCGCCGCCCATCTCGGTCTTCGCCACGGTCCCCGTCTGCGCGCCTGGGAGGACCAGCACGGCTCCATCGTCGACGCTCAGGTCGCCGGCACCCCGGACACCTGGTCGCCCGCCACCTGCGCCATGGTCCGTGACGTCACCACCGCCGACTTCGAGCTGCTCGAGGACGGGTTGGAGGAGAGCCTGGACCTCGTGCTCGCCGCGCGGCGCTCGCCCGAGACGTCGGTCAGCGACCGGTGACGATGCGCGCGACCTTGGGGATCGCGAAGGCCAGTCCGAGGTACAGCAACGAGCCGATCCCGTAGGCCGCGAAGGCGTTGCGCAGGTCGGCGTCCTCGCCGGACAGGGTCACGATGCCGCTGACCGGAGCACTCATCGCGTCGCCGAAGCCGTAGAGCGCACCCGCGGCGCCGGCGTCCGACACGCCGGCACCGAGCAGCAGTGCCGCCATCGCCAGCGCGACGGAGACCACGAAGGCCGCCACGGCCACGACGTTCGCCGTCTGGACGACCACGGCCGCGGCCCGGGCCGAACGCTCCTCGGGGACCGACGGAGGTTCGGGGACGTCGTCGGTACCACGACCCGACGACCCGCGGCGCTTGTCGGCCTTGGCTGCCTTGGCCGCGAGGGCGGTCCTGCGGGCCGCTGCACGTTCGGCGCGAGGATCGACCTCGTCCGCCTCCTCGGCAGGCGCCCCGGCCGACGAGGAGATGAGCGTCAACTCGGTCTCCTCGGCCCCCCGCTCGGCGGCCTCGGCGTGGGCGTCGGGATCGGCGTCGACGTCATGGGGAGCCCCCGTCGCGTCCGCCGCAACGGCCGCCGGGGCTGCGGCCGCGTCGCCCTCGTCCTCGACCCCGTCCGCGTCCTCGACATCGGCCGTGCCGTCCTCCACGACGTCGCCGTCACCGTCGCCGGCACCCTCGCCCGAGTCCTGCTCGTCGGCGGCCGGAGCGTCGACGACGCTCCCCTCCGCGCCGTCGGTCGTGCCGTCCCCCTCGGAGCCCACGTCCTCCGCGGCGTCGGATTCTGGGCCGTCGCCAGACTCCGGCGTGGTCGCGGCCGGGCGCCGGACCAGCCGTTCCTTCACCGATGCCCCAGGAGCAGCGGCGAGCGCCGCGACCGCTGCCGCCTTCTCACGCTCGCGCCGCTCCGCCTTCGCCGCAGCCGCCTCGGACGCCTCCTTCTCGAGCCGCTCCTGCTCGCGCTGGGCCTCACGCTGCTCGACCGCGAGCCGCTCGGCGTCCTCGCGACGCGATCGCTCGGCGGCGTCACGCTCGGCCCGCTCGCGCTCGCGCTGCTCCGCGCGACGGCGAGCCGCGTCCTCGCGACGCCGGCGCTTGGCCGCCTTGGCCTCGGCACGCTTGGCCTTGGCCTCCGCACGCGCCTGCCCGCGCTCGGCCTTCGCCCGCGAGCGGGCGTCGCTCGACTCCGCGTCCGCCCCACCAGAACGTGCGAGCTCCCCTGCATCGGAGGATCCCTCGCCCGAGAAGTCCTCCTCCGGCGTGCCCGGCACGTCGGCGCCGACGGCACCGGGGACCGCGTCCTCGTAGCTCAGCTGAGCCGTCGTCAGGACCGCCTCCGACCGTCGATCGGCCGCATCGTCCTGGGACTCCGTGGCGACCTCCCAGGGCCGCCGCCGCGCCCGCTCCTCGGCGGACATGCTGGCGACGATCGCACCGGCGGTCAGGTACTCAGCGGCGTCGGACGATTCTTTTTTTGGTCGGGGTGGCGGATCCCCCACGCCCGTCGCTCACCTCCTGGGGAGCCGGGTCCGACGCCTCGGGCGTGGGCTTCTCCTCGACGAACTCGCTGACGTCCGGCGGGAGGGAGGGCTCGAAGGTGGGCGCCTCCTTGCCCGACTGGTTGGCCACGACGATGTGAGCCTGAGCCACCCGCTCCGCCTCGGCCTCGGCGGCGGCAACCCACTCCAGAGCCGTCCGCTCGGCGTCCGCGAGCTTCTGCTCGGCCGCCTCGCGAGCAGCAGCGACAGCCTGGCTGAGACGCTCGTTCGCATCCTTCTTGGCCACCTGCGTCAACCGTTCCGCCTCGCGGCGGGCCTCCTCCATGCGGCGCTGCGCCTCGGCCTCGGCCCGCTCGGCGACGCGCTTGGCCTCGGCCTCGGCCTTGGCGATGCGCTCCTCGGCGTCCTTCTCGGCCTTGGCGATCCGCTCCTCCGCCTGGCGCCTGGCCGCCTCCGTCTCCGCTGCCTGGACCCGCGCGGCCTCCTCCCGCTCGCGGGTGGCAACCCGTGCGGCCTCGGCGGCCTCGGCGGCCACCCGCTCGGCCTCGACCTGGGCATTGCGCACCCGCTCCTCGGCGACCCGCTCCGCCTCCTCGAGCTTGGCCTGCGCCTCGGCCTTGTCCTCCTCCGCGCGCTGCGCCACCTTCTGGGCCTCGGCGGTGACCCTCTCGGCCGCGGCACGCGCCTCGTCGCGCTGACGAGCCAGCTCGTTGGCGGCCTGGTCGTGGCGACGCTGCGCCTCGGCCGCCACGCGGTCGGCCTCCTCCTTGGCCCTCGCCAGCTTCTCCTCGGCGACCCGCTCGGCGTCGGCGACCTTGACGGCGATCGCGACGCGCTCCGCCGCGACCTCCTGTGCGTACCGTTCCGCCTCCGCCTTCGCCGCCGCGATGTGCCCCTGGGACGTCTCCTCGGCCTCGCGCACGACGCGGTCGGCCTCGGCTCGGACCTCGGCGAGCTTGGCCTCGGCCTCCTGGCGCTCGCGGTCACGCTGTGCCTGGGCGGCCTCCCGCTCACGCTGCGCCTGGGAGGCGAGCTGCTCGGCCTCGGCGCGTGCCTCGGCGATGCGGCGCTCGGCGTCGCGCTCGGCCGCCTCCTGGCGCTTGCGCGCCGCCTCCTCGGCAGCCGCCTCGGCTTCGGCCAGACGAGCCGCCGCGCGCTCCTTGGCCTGCTTCTCGGCCTCGGCGATGCGGCGCTCGGCCTCGGCCTTCGCCTCGTCCAGACGCTCCTGCGCCTCGCGCTCGGCGTCGGCGCGGGCTCGCTCGACGCGCTCGTCGGCCTCCGCCTGCAGCTGCTTGATCTTGGCGTCGGCAGCCTCTCGCTCGCGCTCGATCTCCTGCGTGACCCGCTCGGCCTCCTGGCGCGCGGCCTGCACGCGCTCCTCCGCGGCCTGCTCCGCTGCCCGGAGCCTCTGGGTCAGGATCTCGCGCTGCTGGGCCTCGTCGGCCTCGATGCGCCGCGCCGCCTCCTGGCGCTCCCGCGCGGCCTCCTCCATGAGGCGCTGGGCCTCGGCACGTGCAGCGGAGACACGCTCCTGTGCAGCGGCGCTCGCGGCGGCGAGCTTCTCGGCGAAGCTCACCGGGGCGGAAGCGCCGCCGGACGGTGCGGCACCTCGGGCTGGGTCCGTCTGCTCGGCTCGTGACACGTCGGCCCGCCCCTGCCCGGCTCGTTCCTGCTCGGCACGCACGCGGTCCGCACGCTCACGCTCGACCTTCTCCTTCTCGGCGGCAGCCTCGTCCGCTGCGGCCTTCTCCTGCTCAGCCTTCTGCGCCGCGGCCTTGTCCTGCTCAGCCTTCTGCGTCGCAGCCTTGTCCTGCTCAGCCTTCTGCGTCGCAGCCTTCTCCTGCTCAGCCTTCTCCTGCTCAGCCTTCTCCTGCTCAGCCTTCTGCGCAGCAGCCTTCTCCTGCTCAGCCTTCTCCTGCTCAGCCTTCTGCGCCGCAGCCTTCTCCTGCTCAGCCTTCTCCGCCGCAGCCTTCTCCTGCTCAGCCTTCTCCGCAGCAGCCTTCTCCTGCTCAGCCTTCTCCGCCGCAGCCTTCTCCTGCTCAGCCTTCTCCGCCACAGCCTTCTCCTGCTCAGCCTTCTCCGCAGCAGCCTTCTCCTGCTCAGCCTTCTGCGCCGCGGCCTTGTCCTGCTCAGCCTTCTGCGCAGCAGCCTTCTCCTGCTCAGCCTTCTCCGCCGCAGCCTTCTCCTGCTCAGCCTTCTGCGCAGCAGCCTTGTCCTGCTCAGCCTTCTGGGCGGCCGCCTTCTGCTCCTCGGCCCGCCGGCGCGCGATCTCCAACGCGCTCTCGGCCGCGGTGTCGCCGCTGTCGGTGAGCGCCTCCTCGACGGGATCGGCCGTACGCTGGCTGGCGGCGCGAGCGGCCAACCGCTCACCGAGCGTCCCGCCACCGCTGGACGGGGCCCCCGCGGGAGCGTCCTTCGGGATCGAGGGCACCTCCGGCGCGGTGGTGGACGACTGGTCCGACGTCCTCGCGCCGATGTCCGTGCCGTCGGTCCGCTCCTCGATCGCCGCCGGAGCGACCTCGGCAGGCGGGACGGCCGCGGGGGCGTCCTGCTCCTCGCCCGGCGTCGACGCGGCCTCTGCCGGCGGTGACGCGTCCGACGCGTCGTCCTTGCCGTCGTCGTCGCCGGAGGCACGCCGCGAACCACGCTTGGCAGCAGCGAAGGCACGCGCGGCCTCGCGCTCACGGCGACGCTTCTCGGCGGCTTCCTGGCGCGCTGCGCGTGCCGCCGCGCGACGGCTCTTGCGCTCGTCGGCGTGAGCACGACCGCGTGGGGCCTGCGCCGGGGAGTCGGCGTCCTCGGACGTCGGCTGGTCCTGGCCCTCGCTGCGCGAGAGCATCTCAGCAGCCACCTTGAGAGGATCGGCTGGGCCGCGCCCGGCGGGGGGAGTGGGTCCTGAGTCGGTCATGGCGTCCCTTCTACGACGCGACGGCGTCCCGGTCGTGGCTCAGTATGCCTCATGAGTCTCCTGTGTCACACAGCATCGAGAAGGTCACCGGACGTCGTCGACCGCTCGACGTCGCACGACGCGCGCCGGCACCCCCGCGAGGATGGATCCGGGTGGTGCGTCCCCACGTACCACCGCGTGGGCCGCGAGGACGCTGCCGGCTCCGACGTCGCTCCCGCGCAGGACGGTCACCTTCGTGCCGATCCAGGTACCCGGACCGATCCGTACGGGGCTCAGGACGAGACCCTGGTCCTTGATGGGACGGTCAGGCTCCGCGGTCCGGTGGTCGAAGTCGCAGATGTAGACCCAGTCCGAGATCAGGGTCGCGGCGCCGATCTCGATGTCCAGGTGGGCGTTGACGGTGTTGTCCGAGCCCAGCACGACCTTCTCCCCCAGCCGCAGGACGCCGTTGTGGGCGCGCAGCTTCGTCCGGTCGCCGAGATGGACCCACCGGCCGAGCACGACCTGACCCGCCCACTCGTGGACCTCGATCTCGACCCCACGTCCCAGGAAGACGAACCCCTCCGTCACGACGCGCGGGTGACGCAGGCGGAACCGCGCGAACCGCGCGTAGCGCACGAGGTGGTACCAGCTCCAGGCCCGGTTCTCGACGATCCACCGCAGCGACGCCACGGTGAGGAAGCGCGCCTGGCGAGGGTCGCGACGGCGCCGACCCATCAGACCGTGGCCGTCACCGAGACGTTGTAGTACAGCGCGTCGGGCACGACCGGCTTGACCCGCTCGTCGAGCCGGCTGAGCAGGATCCACGACCGGAACGCCATGACCCGCCAGGCTCGCGTCAGCCGCTCCTCGCGGATCGCGGCCTCCAGCGTGCGGACGGGCCACCCCCACCACGCTGCCGTGAGCTCCTCGGTGACGGTGCGGACGTCGCGGCCCCCGGCGCGACGCACCAGGGCCCGCAGCTCGGCCGGATCGAAGGTGTGCAGGTCGACGACCGCCTCCAGGGCCGCCGCCCGCGAGGACTCGTCGAGCTCCTCCTGCGGACGCGCCCAGTCGCGCAGGAACGGCAGCCGGGTGGCCGTCGTGGCCGCCCACCACGTCGCGCGCGACAGTCGACGCGCGACGACGTCGCCGTAGCGCGTCGGCTCCCCGCAGATGACGATGCGACCGCCGGGACGCACGACGCGCACCATCTCCCGGAACGCCTGCTCGACGTCGGGAAGGTGGTGGATGACGGCATGGCCGATGACGAGGTCGAAGGAGTCGTCCTCGAAGGGCAGGTCCTCGGCGTCGACGGCCTCGCCGTCGACGTGCAGACCCAGGCCCTCGGCGTTGCGCTTGGCCGCGGCGACCATGCCCGGCGAGATGTCGGTGACCGTGCCGGAGACCACGATGCCCGCCTGCATCAGGTTGAGCGTGAAGAAGCCGGTGCCGGCACCGATCTCGAGGCTCGAGCCGTACGGGGCCTCCGGCATCCCCGCCACGGCCACGAAGCGGTCGCGGGCGTAGTCGATGCAACGCTGGTCGAAGGAGATCGACCACTTCTCGTCGTAGGTACCGGCCTCCCAGTCGTGGTAGAGCACCTGGGCGAGCTTCGTGTCGTTCCAGGCCGCCTCGACGTCGGCGGCCGAGGCACCGACGGCCTCGTGGGAGGCGGGATCGGAGGAGGCGAGGGTCTGCGCAGCAGAGCCGACGACGTCCATCAGCGACCCTCGAACGTGGCCTTGCCAGGCCCGTTCTCGACGAAGGACGTCATGCCGGTGCTCTGGTCGTCGGTGGCGAACAGACCGGTGAACTCCAGCCGCTCGATCTCCAGACCGGTCTGGAGGTCGACCTCCAGACCACGGTCGATGCTCGACTTCGCCGCGCGCAGCGCGAGCGCGGGCCCGCCGACGAACTGCGAGGCCCAGTCGACCGCCTCTCGCAGGACCTCCTCGGCGGGGACCACGCGGTCGACCAACCCGATCCTCTCGGCCTCCGCGGCCGTCACGAAGCGGCCGGAGTAGATCAGGTCCTTGGCGCGGGACGGACCGACGAGCCGCGACAGACGCTGCGTCCCGCCGGCACCCGGGATGATGCCGAGCAGGATCTCCGGCTGACCGACCTTGGCGTTCTCGGCCGCGAACCGCAGGTCCGTCGACAGCGCGACCTCCAGGCCGCCACCGAGCGCGAAGCCGGTGATCGCCGAGACGGTCGGCTTGCCGATGGCCGCGATCGCCCGGGTGAAGCCCTGCAGCAACGTCGCGTGCCGCACCATCTCCTGGTACGACATCGCCGCCATCTCCTTGACGTCCGCCCCGGCGGCGAAGACCTTCTCGCCTCCGAAGACCACGACGGCCGCGACGTCGTCGCGCTCGTCCGCCTCGCGCGACAGGGCGACCAGCTCGGTCTGCAGCTGCGCGTCGAGGGCGTTCATGGGGGGTCGGTCGAGGCGAAGGATGCCGACGCCGTCGGTCACCTCGAGTCGCGCGAGCTCAGTCACCATGGTCCTTCCGTCCGGATCGTGACACCGATGCTGTCACAGCTGGACCGAGCATAGGCCAGTTGTCTCGGGACCAGCGGGCGGGACGGATGACCCCGACCTGCCCGTGGCACGGGCCCGACACCCTAGGGTGAGGCGTCATGGTCACTCGTGTCCCGATCCTCGACGTCCGCCCCCGCGTCGAGTGCGGGACCTTCCCGGTCAAGGCCGTCGAGGGCGAGGAGCTGACGGTCCGCGCCCGCGTCTTCGGCGAGGGACCCGCCGTCGTGCGCGCCGCCGTCGTGCTCACCGACCCCGACGGCCACGACCTCCCACCGGTCCCGATGCACCACCTCGGCAACGACCACTGGGCCGCCGTCGTGCGACCCGGGGCGCCCGGCGACTGGACCTACCGCGTCCAGAGCTGGCACGACCCGATCGCCACGTGGGTCAAGATCGCCACCCGTCGCTTCGAGGCGGAGGTCGACCTCGAGCTCACGCTCGCCGAGGGTGCCGCCGTGCTCCGCCGCGCCGCGGACCGCGACCCCGCTGCCCGCGCCATGGCCCCACAGCTGGAGGACCCCGAGTCCGACCCCGTGGACCGCTTCGCCATCGCTCTGGCGCTGATCGAGACGCTTCCTGCCGACACGATCCAGGACCACCTCGACGAGAGCGCGCCGCTGCGCCTCGCCGTCGACCGCGAGCGTGCGCTGGTCGGTGCGTGGTACGAGATGTTCCCCCGGTCCGAGGGCGCCCGGCGTGACCCCGACGGCACCGTGCGGTCCGGGACCTTCGCGACCGCGGCGGAACGCCTCCCAGGGATCGCCGCGATGGGGTTCGACGTCGTGTACCTGCCCCCGATCAACCCGATCGGCGTGACCGGTCGGAAGGGCCGCAACAACGCGCTCGTCGCCGAGCCCGGCGACCCCGGATCGCCCTGGGCCATCGGTTCGGCCGACGGCGGGCACGACGCCATCCACCCCGACCTGGGTACCGAGCAGGACTTCGCCGCGTTCGTCGCACGCGCCGACGAGCTGGGGCTCGAGATCGCCCTCGACCTCGCCCTGCAGTGCTCCCCCGACCACCCGTGGTTGAGCGAGCACCCGGAATGGTTCGTCCACCGGCCGGACGGCACGATCGCGTTCGCCGAGAACCCGCCCAAGAAGTACGAGGACATCGTCCCGCTCGACTTCGACGTGGACCCCGTCGGGCTCTACCTCGAGGTCGTCCGCATCGTCCGTCTGTGGATCTCGCGCGGGATCCGCATCTTCCGCGTCGACAACCCGCACACCAAGCCGCTGGCGTTCTGGGAGCAGCTGCTGGCCGACGTCCGCGCCACGGACCCCGACGTCGTGTTCCTCGCCGAGGCGTTCACCTCGCCGGCGATGCTGCACGCCCTGAGCGCCGCCGGGTTCCACCAGAGCTACACCTACTTCACGTGGCGCCAGGGCGCCTCGGAGACCGCCGACTACCTCGACGAGGTCAGCAATCGCACCAGCGACTTCCTGCGGCCCAACTTCTTCGTCAACACGCCCGACATCTTGCCGCGGTACCTGCAGAGCGGGGACGAGGCGATGTTCCGCATGCGTGCCGTGCTCGCCGCCTGCGGCTCGCCGTCATGGGGGATGTACGCCGGCTACGAGCTCATGGAGCACACGCCGGCAGGACCCGACACCGAGGAGTACCTGGACTCGGAGAAGTACGAGTACGCCTTCCGCGACTGGTCGCAGCCGGGTCCGCTGGTGCCCTTCGTCACCCGCCTGAACGAGGTCCGCCGGGCCCACCGCGCACTCCAGCGGCTGCGCAACCTCCAGGTCCACCCCACCGACGCCGACGGCGTCATCGCCTTCTCCAAGGCCACCGGCGACGACGTCGTGCTGGTCGTCCTCGACCTGTTCCCGTCCTGGGAGCGCACCGTGGGGGTCCGCGTGGCGCCGGGGGACGTCGGGCTCGTGGGCGTCGAGGGATCACTGCGCGACGAGCTGGACGACTCCCTGCACACCCTGAACGCCGTCACCCTCTCCCCGGCCGCGCCGGCACGGATCCTCGTCCCTGCCGACCGGTGACCCCGCGGCGCCCGGCGCGCGGCAACGAGCCCGACCGTGACGTCACCACCGTGACAGCAGGACTGGCATGATGACGCCGGTGAGCAGCGACCAGCCTCCGTGGTTCAAGCGCGCCGTGTTCTACGAGGCCCTGGTGCGCTCCTACGCCGACTCCGACGGTGACGGTGTCGGGGACCTCGTCGGGCTCACCCAGCGGCTCGACCACCTGCAGTGGCTGGGCGTGGACTGCCTGTGGCTGCCGCCGTTCTTCCCCTCCCCCCTGCGCGACGGAGGGTACGACGTCGCCGACCACACCGACGTCGACCCCGAGCTTGGCAGCATCGACGACTTCGTGGAGCTGCTCGGCCAGGCCCACCGGCGGGACATCCGCGTCATCATCGACGTCGTCATGAACCACACCTCGGACGCCCACCCGTGGTTCCGCGCCTCCAGGGAGGACCCGGACGGCCCGTACGGCGACTTCTACGTCTGGTCCGACACCGACCGGCGCTACGAGGACGCACGCATCATCTTCGTCGACACCGAGTCCTCGAACTGGACGTGGGACCCCGTTCGCCAGCAGTACTTCTGGCACCGCTTCTACTCCCACCAGCCCGACCTGAACTACGACCACCCGCCCGTGCACGACGCGATGCTGCGGGTCCTCGACTTCTGGTTGGACCTCGGCGTGGACGGCTTCCGGCTCGACGCCGTGCCCTACCTCTACGAGCGCGAGGGCACCGACGGGGAGAACCTGCCCGAGACCCACGCCTTCTTGAAGAAGGTCCGCGCCCACGTCGACGCGCGGTACCCGGGTCGGATCCTGCTGGCCGAGGCGAACCAGTGGCCGAGCGACGTCGTCGACTACTTCGGCGACCCGGCCGACGGGGGCGACGAGTGCCACATGGCCTTCCACTTCCCCGTCATGCCGCGGCTGTTCATGGCGGTGCGCCGGGAGTCGCGCTACCCGATCAGCGAGATCATGGCGCAGACGCCCGCCATCCCCGCCGGGTGCCAGTGGGGCATCTTCCTGCGCAACCACGACGAGCTCACCCTGGAGATGGTCACCGACGTCGACCGCGACTACATGTGGTCCGAGTACGCCGACGACCCGAGGATGAAGGCCAACATCGGCATCCGTCGACGCCTCGCGCCGTTGCTGGACAACGACCTGGACCAGATGGAGCTGTTCACGGCGCTCCTGCTGAGCCTGCCGGGCTCGCCCGTGCTGTACTACGGCGACGAGATCGGCATGGGCGACAACATCTGGCTCGGCGACCGCGACGGTGTGCGGACCCCGATGCAGTGGAGCCCGGACCGCAACGCCGGCTTCTCCTCCGCGACGCCAGGGCGCCTCGTGCTCCCGGTGAACCAGGACCCGGTCTTCGGGCACCAGTCCGTCAACGTCGAGGCGCAGACCGCCGACCGGTCCTCCCTGCTGCACTGGACGCGACGCATGCTGCAGATCCGCCGTCAGCACCCGGCCTTCGGACTCGGCGACTTCCGCGACCTCGGGGGCTCCAACCCGTCGGTGCTGAGCTTCGTGCGCACCCACGACGACGACACGATGTTGTGCGTGAACAACCTCTCGCGCTTCCCGCAGCCGGTCGAGCTCGACCTCAGCGCGTGGGAGGGGGTGGCGCCCATCGAGATGTTCGGCGGCGTGGAGTTCCCCCGCATCGGGCAGCTTCCCTACCTCCTCACGCTGGCCGGGCACGGCTTCTACTGGTTCCGGCTGCGACGTGGGCTGGCCGGCGCCCTGGAGGTCCCGTGAGCCGCGACGGCTACCTGCGGCGCCAGCGGTGGTTCGTCGGGACCGACCGCGAGGTCGTGGGGCGGCGAGCCCTCCCCTGGTCCCGGGAACCGGACGCCGACGGCTTCGGCGTGCGCATCGAGCTCGTCGACGTCCACACCGCCACGGGGGCGCTGCGCACCTACCAGGTGCCGGCCTCGTACCGGCGCGAGCCGTTCCCCGGGCTGGAGAACGCCCTCATGGACGAGGAGGACGGGTACCTCGTCTACGACGCGCTCCTCGATGCCCACGCACGCGGTGCCCTGCTGGCCGGTCTCGCCGACGACGACGCGCAGGGCGCTGGTCGTGCCGTCTTCGCCAGCGACGACGGCACCCGACTCGACCCGGCCGCCGTCACCGTGCCACTCGTCGCGGAGCAGAGCAACACCTCCGTCGTGGTCGGTGACTCCCTGCTGTGGAAGAGCTTTCGCATCGTCGGCTCCGGCCCCAACCCGGACATCGAGCTCGGACGTGCCCTGACGGCGACGGGCGCGAGGTGCGTCGCCCCCGTGCGCGGCTGGGTGGGGGTCGGCGACGTCGACCTGGCGATGTTCTACGACTACTACCCGAGCGCGAGCGACGGCTGGGACGGGGCGCGCGCGAGCGTGCGGGACCTCCTGGCCGACCCGGGCCCCGCCTCGACGGCCGGAGCGGACTTCGCCGCCGAGGCCGCCCGGTTGGGTGCCGCCGTGGCACAGCTGCACGACCTGCTCCGGCGCATGGGAACCGCGACCGCCGACCCGACGCAGCTCGCGGACCGGTTGCGTCGTCGCTTCGAGGCGACGTCCTCGTCGCAGCGCTGGGGCCACGCCGCGGCGGTCGCCTTCGACGAGCTCGCCGGCTTGGCCGAGCCGGTCGCCGTGCAGCGCGTGCACGGCGACCTGCACCTCGGACAGACCCTGCGCACCGTCGACGGCTGGCGTGTCTTCGACCTCGAGGGCGAGCCGAGTGCTCCGCTGGAGCGTCGCCGCGAACCGGACTCGGTGTGGCGCGACGTGGCCGGCATGCTGCGATCCCTCGACTACGCACCGTGGTCGGTGGGCCTGCAGGTCGGGACCGACCCCGACGTGCTCACTCCCCTCGCGCGGGACTGGACGACCCGCAACGCCTCGGCCTTCCTCGAGGGCTACGGCGCGACGGCCGACCGCGCCACGTGGATCCTGCTGCGGTGCCACCAGATCGACAAGGCGGCCTACGAGGTCGACTACGAGCTCGCCCACCGGCCGTCCTGGGCCTCGATCCCCCGCGACGCGCTCCAGCGCCTGCTCGCCGCCTCGTAGCGACGTCGCGGCGAGGCGTCCGGCCGGCAGGCCGGTCACCTCGGCTCAGCCGTCGGCCCGCACGGCGTGGCGCTCGCCGTAGGAGGCGACCTCGGAGGCGTAGGCCGCGCTGTTGTTGTACGTCAGCACGGCCTCCAGCCATCCGCGCCGGGTGGACAGGTCTCCTCCGGCGTCGCACAGGTAGCGCCCGGCCGCGAGCGCGGCGTCGTCGATGTTCTGCGGGTTGCGCCCGCCGTCGCCGTTGCCGTCGGCGCCCCAGCGTTCCCACGTCCCGGGGATGAACTGCATCGGTCCCACGGCTCGGTCCCACTCGGTGTCGCCGTCGAGCCGTCCGGCGTCGGTGTCGGGGATGGCGCGGACGCCCGGTCCGCCGTCGAGAGCGATCCCGACGATGTCCGGTCGCGCGACCCCGTCGTCACCGATCGCGGAACCGTTGATCTGGCCGTGCACGGACTCCACCCTCCCGATGCCGGAGAGGGTGTTCCAGGACAGGCGGCACCCCGGCTCCTCCTGCGCGATCCGCACGGCGGCCGATGCGTACCCCTGCAGCGCCCGCCGAGGGATCTCGGTCGCCTCGGACACGTCGTCGAGCCACTGCTCGTCGACCACGCCGTCCGTCGTCGCGGGATCGGCCGCGGCCCTCGGCATGTCGACGTCCGGGAGCGAGCGCGGCTCGTCGCGACCGCCGTTCCCGCACGCGGTGAGCACCACGGCGACGACGGCCAGGGCGACGACGTGCCGTGGTGACATGGCGCCCAGTCTGGCCGAGCCGTCCAAGGGGGGCAGGCCTTCCACCCGACAGCGGACTCGGGCCCGTGACAGTACCGTGGCACGGTGGTCACCCTCACCGACGACGGCCTGGTCCTGGAACCGACGACCGGCTCCGACGAGTTCACCGGCTGGTCGGTGAACGTCGACGGCGAACGGCGCGGAACGATCGCCCTGCGCGAGGAGACCCGGTCGAGCGTCTCCGTCCGGTGGAACACCGGGACCGGCGACGGCGCCCTGCCCATCGCCACCCGTGCTGTCCGGCTCGTCCTCGAGCACGCCTTCGCCTCCCTCGGGGTGCGACGGGTCGAGGCGCGTGTCCCCGTGGAGCGTGCCGGCGACGTCCGTGCCGCCTCCATCGCCGGCATGCGCCGCGAGGGCATCGTGCGCGGGGCCGCGGACGAGCCCGACCGTGTCCTCATGGCGCGCCTCGTCGACGACCCGCCGGCCGCCTCCCGCGACGGATTCATCGCCCTGCTCAACGCCGGCCTGCCGACCAAGCGGGTCATCTCCCAGGGCCTGCTGCGCGACCCCGACGGACGGGTCATGCTCTGCGAGCTCACCTACAAGTCCGAGTGGGACCTGCCGGGGGGCGTCGTCGAGGTCGGCGAGTCGCCGGCCGTCGGCCTGGTGCGCGAGATCTCCGAGGAGCTCGGCGTCGACGTGTCCGTCAAGAGCCTGCTGACCGTCAACTGGTTGCCGGCGTGGCGCGGCTGGGACGACGCCTGCATCTTCCTGTTCGACCTCGGGGTGGTCGATCCGGCCATCACCGAGACGATGACGCTGCAGCCGACCGAGATCCGCTCCGTGCAGTGGTGCGACGCCGACCGCGTCGCCGAGCGTGCCACCGGTGCCGCCGTCGAGCTCCTCGCGGCCGTCGCCGACGGCGACCTCCCCACCTACCGCGAGGCTCCGCTCCAGCCCGAGTGAGCCGGCCCGTCGTCGGTCGGGTCCGGGCTCAGAAGCCCTCGGCGCCCACCACTCCACCGAACTGGCCGATCACGCGGGGCGGCTCGTCGCCCACGGGGATGAGCATCAGCACCTGGTGCCGGTAGAGCAGGGTGCCGGTCGTCGACAGTCCCTCGGGGATGAAGGCACGCTGCGGGGAGTCCTCGGGCCACGTGACGGTGACGTCGTCGGGGACGTCGTAGGTGTCGGAGCGGGAGAGGTCGACGAAGGCGAGGGTGCCGCCGTCGCTCGTGCGCACGGCGTGACGCACCTCCTGCGCCTCCCACGTCTGCTCGAACCCGACTCCCTCGAGCGCGCGGTTCTGCTCGGCCGCCGCTCGCACCTGCTCGACGAAGCCGTCCTCGGCGAAGGTCGTCGCGACCTCCGCCTCGGGGTCGGCGAGCAGCGCGGCGTAGTCGTCAGCAGCCTGCTGCGCCGAGACACCGGTCCCGGCGTCGTCGTCCGCTGCCACGCGGACGACCGCACCGTCACGCTCGCGCAGGTCGGGGAGCTCGGCGTCGAGCACCGTCTCCGGTGTCGCGATGAGCAGCCAGGGGTCGGCCGCCGCGGCGCGCTCGAAGACCTGCACGCGCGTGACCTCACGGCCCTCGTCGCGCACGACGGCCACGAACCAGAGGGGGTAGGAGCCGAACCGCGGGGTGTAGGTCCGCTGGACGTCGATGGGGTCGTCGCGCTCGGGGTCGCTCGCCGCGAGGCGCTGGGCCATCTCGAACGAGCCCGTCTCGATGTCGAGCACGGCCTCGGTCTGGATGATCGACAGCGGGTTCGGGCTGAGCAGCCGTGCTGCGGTGTCCCGCACCGTCGCGTACCGCTCGAAGACGGCGTCGATCTCCTGGGGCGTGGCAGCGACCTTGCCCAGCGTCTCGTCCGTGCGCTGCTGCGGCACGGTGCAGGCGGCGACGAGCAGTGCGGTCGTCAGCAGGACCAGGGGCAGGCGCCTCATCGCGGGGACTCCTCGTCCTCGTCGACGAGCTCGTACTCCTCGAGGTCGTAGTCGGCAAGCTCGGCGGTGGAGATCTCACGCTCGACGCCGTCCTCGTCGACCACGACGTAGACGACGTCCTCCTCGACCAGTGGCGCTGTGGTGACCGATGACGTCGGCGCGACGGACGGAGCAGGGTCGTCGACGGGCCCGGGCGTCGGCTCGTCCGGCAGGACGCCGTCGAGCGACCCGTCGTCGCTGCCGCCACGACTCGCGCGCTCGGGGTCGTCGTCGAGCATCCGCGCGGGCGCGGCCTGCGTGCCCACTGGCTCGTCGTCGCCCTCCGCGTCCTCGACGAGGCCGAGCGCCTCGGCCTCCGCCGCGGAGATCTCCCGCTCGACACCGTGCTCGTCGACCACGACGTAGACGATCTCCTCGACCACCTCGAGGTCGTCGTCCTCGTCGCCGGCCGTCACCGCGCCGCCGCGCAGCACGACGACCCCCGCGAGCAGCACGCCGGCGCCGAGCAGCGCGACGCCGAGCGAGGCCGCGAAGCCGCCTCGCGGACCGTACGCGAGGGTGACCTCGAGCCCGGAGAGGTTCGTCGCGCCCACCGCCACCACCGCGAGGGACGTGGTCTCGTCGGGCAGCGTGACGCTGATGGATGCCCCGCCGAGCCCGGCCGAGCCGGCGATCCACCAGTCCAGGGCTGTCGGCGCCCCCGGCAGGCCCGGTCGACCGTCGACGGTCTCGGTGGTGATGTCCCAGGGTCGTTGGAAGGACGTGACCTCGAGCCGCTGGGTCTCCGCGACGTAGTCGGTGACGTCGACGCTGTTCCCCAGGCCGACGAAGACCGGCTTGTCCGCAGGCACCTCGACGAGGACGTCGACCTGCAGCCCCCGCCAGCCGATCACCCCCGGCTGGGTGAGGACGACCGTGCCGGAGGTGTCGACCGGGTGCGGCCCGGTCGTGAACCGGCTGTCCGGGCCGAGCACGACCGCGGCTGAGACGCCGACGGTCAGCAGCAGGGCGCCGAGCGCTGCGAGGAACCAACCGAGCCCACGCACACGACCTCCCACGCTCCGTCAGGTGCCGGCCACGTCCCGCACCGGCCCGACCCTACCCGTGCGGAGGCCGGCCGGAGGCTCAGAACAGTGCCGAGGCGAGCGCGCGTCGGGCGTCCGCGACGCGCGGGTCGTCCGTGCCGACCACGGTGAAGAGCTCGACGAGCCGGGTCCGGATGCGCTCGCGGTCGTCGCCGCTCGTGCGTCGGACCAGGTCGATCAGCCGGGCGAAGGCGTCCTCGACGTGCCCACCGCTGACGTCGAGGTCGGCCACGAGCAGCTGCGCGTCGACGTCGTCGGGTGCGTCCGCGGCGCCTCGACGCGCGCTGTCGAGGTCGGCCCCGTGGGTGCGTGCCAGCAGCCGGGCACCGGCGAGGCGTTCCTTCACCTCGGCGTCGGCGGGGTTCTGGGCGAGCAGCTTCTCGTACTCGCCGACCACGGTCTCGAAGTCGTTCCGCGCGAAGGCGGCGTCGGCCGCGGCGAAGCGCGGATCGGGCGCCTCCTCGGCCTCCTCGTCGTCGGCGGGTGCAGCACCGCCGACGGGCGCGGCCCGCCCCGTCAACCCGTGCTGGGCGCCGAGGGTCACGAGCTGGTCGAAGTACTGCCGGACGTCGGCCTCCTCCGCGGTGCCCTGGAAGAGCGGCACGGGCTGACCCTTGACCAGGCCGACGACGAGCGGCACCCCCTGCGCCTGCAGGGCCTGCGCGATCTGGACGTTGGCGTCGACGTCGACCTGGGCGAGCAGGATCGCACCTGCGTAGGAGTCGGTGACCCGGGCCAGCACGGCGTTGAACTCGGCGCTCTGTGCGGCCCGGGGCGACCACAGGCTCAGCACGACGAGGTGCTGCATCGAGCCCTCGAGCGCGACTGTCTGGAAGGTCTGCTCGGTGACGTCCACCACCCAGGTGGCGCCGCTGGCGGCGCCACCTGCGGCCGAGGGGGGCGGGCTCGCAGGCTTGGCGAGGGCGGACAGGTCGATCGCTCCCGGGCGCGAGAAGTTCATGCGTCCATCGTAGTGAGGCCGCAGACGGTCGCTCAGCGCCCGTCCATGAGGTGGCGGTCCAGCCCCGACCGGGGGCCACGCAGGCCGGCCTTCTGCACGACGCGCTGGATCGTGAGGTCGCGGCCGTCCGGGTCACCGATGTAGCGGATGTCGCGCAGCCCCTGGGACTGCGCCGCCGACTCGAACACGAAGTGCCCGTAGCCGAGCACCCGACCCACGAACGGCTTCTCGACGGTGATGTCGAGGATGCGGGTGATCGGCATGGTGGCGATGCGGACCGTGAACACACCCGAGGCGCGGAAGACGCGCATCGTGGTGATGACGAAGACGTCGCGGTGCTCACGGAGGGTGAGGTAGAGCGCGTGCAGCCCGAGAGCGACGCCGCCCAGCAGGAAGAACCAGCCCCACTGGATGGGCCCGAACAGAGCGATGCTCCACAGCACCAGGACACCGAGCAGCTCCGCCGCCGGCCGGACGTAGACGACGCCGTGCTTGCGGACGAGGTCGATGATCTCCTCGCCCTCGGCGGAGAGCAGGTGGCTCTCGACGTCCTGCTCGGGCAGGTGACGGGTGATGGCGCCCATCACGGTGCGGTCAGCTCGTCAGCTCGTTGAAGAAGATGAAGATCTGGCCGAAGGCGTCGATGATCGCGGTGAAGGCCCCGGAGACGGCGTCGGCAGCACCGGCCGGCGCGGTCAGCAGGTAGTAGACCACGAAGCCGACGACGAGCAGCAGCAGCACCTTCTTGAGCACGCATCCTTCCTACCGCACCCGGTGTCGAGCAGGCGCGAGGCGCGCCGGGTCGTCGGTCGGGTGCCTCGTGCCTGCTGAGGCCAGCCGCCTCAGAGCTCGTCCAGGACGCGGTCGGCGGCGCGGAACGGATCGGTGGCGCCGTCGAGCACCTCCTGGGCGAGGGCGTCCAGTGCGGCGTGCCCCGACAGGTCCCCCACCCGCCGACGCACGGTCTCCAGGGCGATGGCGCGGATCTCCCGCCGGAACCGGGCGCGGCGGCGCTCGGCGAGCCGCTCCCCCGCGAGGTGCTCGCGGTGGGCGTCGATCTGCTCGACCAGGTCGCCCAGACCCTCGCCGCGCGAGGCCGACGTCATGACGATCGGCGGGCTCCACGCATCGGCCTCCCGCTCGGCCATCCCCAGGACCGAACGGAGCTCGCGGCGCGTCGACTGCGCACCGTCGCGGTCGGCCTTGTTGACCACGAAGACGTCGCCGATCTCGAGGATGCCGGCCTTGGCGGCCTGGATGCCGTCGCCCATGCCCGGGGCGAGCAGCACGAGCGTCGTGTCGGCGAGGCCGGAGACCTCCACCTCCGACTGCCCCACCCCGACGGTCTCGAGCAGGATGACGTCGCAGCCCGCGGCGTCGAGCACCCGCAGGGCCTGTGGGGTCGCCCAGGACAGGCCGCCCAGGTGACCGCGGCTGGCCATCGAGCGGATGAAGACGCCGTCGTCGGTGGCATGGTCGGACATGCGGATGCGGTCGCCGAGCAACGCCCCTCCGGAGAAGGGCGAGGTGGGATCGACCGCGAGCACGCCGACGCGGTGGTCACGCCGTCGGAGCGCGCCGACGAGGGCGGCGGTCGTCGTCGACTTGCCGACCCCCGGGGAACCGGTGAGTCCCACGACGTGTGCACGGCCCGTGTGGGGCGCGAGTGCCGCGCTGACGTCGCGCAGGGCCGGCGACTCGTCCTCGACGAGCGAGATGAGCCGCGCGACCGCCCGAGGGCGGCCGGCGCGGGCCTGCTCGACGAGGTCGGCGACGTCGACCCGCGACGCGTTCCCCTCCGAGCCCACGCCGGGGCTCAGGAGGCCGGGACGCGCACGATCAGGGCGTCGCCCTGACCACCGCCACCGCACAGGGCGGCAGCACCGAGTCCGCCGCCACGACGCTTGAGCTCGAGAGCGAGGTGGAGCACCACACGCGCGCCGCTCATGCCGATCGGGTGACCGAGGGAGATCGCGCCGCCGTTGACGTTGACGATGTCCTCGCTGATGCCGAGCTTGCGGGTCGAGGCGATGCCGACGGCCGCGAACGCCTCGTTCATTTCCACGAGGTCGAGGTCCTCGGGGGTGCGACCCTCCTTCTCCAGGGCCTTCAGGATCGCGTTGGCCGGCTGCTCCTGCAGCGTGGAGTCCGGACCCGAGACGTTGCCGTGGGCCCCGATCTCGGCCAGCCACTCCAGGCCCAGCTCCTCGGCCTTGGCCTTGCTCATGACGACGACCGCGCACGCGCCGTCGGAGATCTGGCTCGCCGTGCCGGCGGTGATGGTGCCCTCGCGCGAGAACGCGGGACGCAGTCGGCCCAGGGACTCCGCCGTGGTGTCGCCGCGGACGCCCTCGTCGGTCGCCACCACCACGGGGTCGCCCTTGCGCTGGGGGATCTCGACGGGGACGATCTCGTCGTCGAAGACCCCGTTCTTCTGTGCGGCCGCAGCCAGCTGGTGCGACCGGGCACCGAACGCGTCCTGCTCCTCGCGGGTGAAGGAGTCGACGTCGGCGTTGCGCTGCTCGGTGAGCGAGCCCATCGCCTGGTCGGTGAGGGCGTCCCACAGCCCGTCGTGCTCCATGTGGTCGAGCATCGTGGCCTTGCCGTACTTCGTGCCCTCGCGCGACCCGGTCAGCAGGTGCGGCGCCTGGGTCATCGACTCCTGCCCACCGGCGACGACGACGTCGTACTCGCCGGCACGGATCAGCTGGTCGGCCAGGGCGATGGCGTTGATGCCCGACAGGCACACCTTGTTGATGGTGATCGCCGGGACGTCGAGGGGGATGCCGCCCTTGAAGGCCGCCTGACGGGCGGGGACCTGGCCGGCAGCGGCACCGAGGACCTGGCCCATGATCACGTAGTCGACCTGGTCGCCGGTGATCCCGGACTTCTCCAGGGCCCCTTTGATGGCGAGGCCGCCGAGGTCGGACCCGGACAGGGTCTTCAGGCCACCGAGGAGGCGACCGATGGGGGTACGGGCACCGGCGACGATCACGGACTGGGTCATGGGGACTCCTGGGACGACTCTGGCCTGCTGGGCTGTTCGGCTGGGCTGGACGACGACCTCTCGGCCGCCGCGGCGGGGTGGCCTCACTGTACTCATCGGTAGCGACGACGGAACCTTGTGTGCCCTCCCTCACACTGCCACACCGGCCGGTTCCTCTACCCTGCTCGGCATGAGCGACAACGCCCCCGCATCGTCCGGCGCACCCACACCGAACAGTCCCACTCTCGGCGACTCCGTCCCCGGCCACCTGCTCGTCGCGATCGACCACGTCGGCATCGCCGTGCCCGACCTCGACGCGGCCCTGGAGTTCTACTCCTCGACCTTCGGCCTGGAGTCCGTCCACGAGGAGGTCAACGAGGAGCAGGGTGTCCGCGAGGCCATGCTCGCCGTCGGCGACTCCGGCTCGTGCATCCAGCTGCTCGCCCCCCTGAGCGACGAGTCCACCATCGCCAAGTTCCTCGACCGCAACGGCCAGGGCGTCCAGCAGCTCGCCTACCGCGTGACCGACATCGACGCCGTCAGCGCCACCTTGCGCGACCGCGGCGTCCGCCTGCTCTACGACGTCCCCAAGCGGGGCACGTCCAACAGCCGGGTGAACTTCGTGCACCCCAAGGACGCCGGGGGCGTGCTGGTCGAGCTCGTCGAGCCCGGCGACGGTCACTGACCACCTCACCCGTCGGGCCGACGTGAGCCGTCCCACACCCGGCCCCGCCACGGCTACGGACCGGTAACATTCCCGCAACCCATCGACCCTGGAGGCCCCCGTGCAGCACATCCGCGACGCCATCCTCGCCGGCGACACGTCGCCCGAGGAATTCGCCGCCATCGAGATCCCCGACCACTACACCGCCGCGACCGTCCACAAGGACGAGGTGGACATGTTCGAGGGTCAGGCGAGCCGCGACAAAGACCCCCGCAAGTCCATCCACGTCGAGGACGTCGCCCTGCCCGAGCTCGGACCCGGTGAGGCGCTCGTCGCCGTCATGGCCAGCGCCATCAACTACAACACCGTCTGGACGTCGATCTTCGAGCCCGTCTCGACGTTCGGGTTCCTCGAGCGCTACGGCCGTCTGTCCGAGCTCACCAAGCGCCACGACCTGCCGTACCACGTCGTCGGCTCCGACCTCGCCGGCGTCGTGCTGCGCACCGGCCCTGGCGTCACCCAGTGGAAGCCCGGCGCCGAGGTCGTCGCCCACTGCCTCTCGGTCGAGCTCGAGGACCCGGCCGGTCACGACGACACCATGATGGATCCCCAGCAGCGCATCTGGGGCTTCGAGACGAACTTCGGCGGTCTCGCCCACATCGCCCTGGTCAAGTCCAACCAGCTCCTGCCGAAGCCCGACCACCTCACGTGGGAGGAGGCCGCCTCCCCCGGCCTCGTCAACGCCACGGCCTACCGCCAGCTGGTCTCGAAGAACGCCGGCAACATGAAGCAGGGCGACAACATCCTCATCTGGGGCGCCTCCGGCGGCCTGGGCGGCTTCGCCACGCAGTATGCGCTCAACGGTGGCGCCAACCCGATCTGCGTCGTCTCCAACGAGGAGAAGGCCAAGATCGTGCGCTCCATGGGCGCCGAGCACGTCATCAACCGTTCCGAGGAGAACTGGCAGTTCTGGAACGAGGACGGCACGAAGCAGAACCCCAAGGAGTGGCAGCGCCTCGGCAAGCGGATCCGCGAGCTCACCGGAGGCGAGGACATCGACATCGTCTTCGAGCACCCGGGCCGCGAGACGTTCGGTGCGTCGGTCTACGTCACCCGCAAGGGCGGCACGATCACCACGTGCGCGTCGACCACGGGATTCATGCACGAGTACGACAACCGCTACCTGTGGATGAACCTCAAGCGGATCGTCTCGAGCCACTTCGCCAACTACCGTGAGGCCTTCGAGGCCAACCGCCTCATCGCCCAGGGCAAGATCCACCCGACCGTCTCCAAGACGTACGCCCTCGAGGACGTCGGCCAGGCGGCGCTCGACGTCCACCACAACCTGCACCAGGGCAAGGTCGGCGTCCTGGCGCTGGCTCCGGAGGAGGGCCTCGGCGTGCGCGACGAGGAGTTCCGCGCCAAGCACATCGACGCGATCAACCGTTTCCGGGGCATCTGAGCGGACGCACGACCGGGACCCCCGTGACCATCGCCACGACGGTCACGGGGGTCTCGCACGTCCGGCTATGGTGGGAGCCGTTCGCACCCTGAGTCACGACGAGAGAGCCGAGCCAGCATGTCCGACCAGTCCGGATTGTCCATCTTCGACGCGGCCAGCAAGTCCGAGCAGGTGTCCTTCCCCCAGGCCCGACGCGGTGGGTACGACACCGACGCGGTCGATGCCTGGGCCCGCAACCAGGGCTCCCAGCTGCGCGAGGCCGCCACGACGATGCAGGCCCTGCGCGAGGAGAACGACGAGCTCCACGACCTCGTGTCCCAGCTGCGCGAGCGCCTCGAGGCCATCGACAAGCCCTCCTACGCCGGTCTCGGCGGTCACGCCGCCCAGCTGCTGAACCTTGCCGAGAAGGAGGCCGCCGACATTCGCTCGCGCGCCCAGCGCGAGGCCGACGAGCTCATCCGCGTGGCGGAGGAGGACGCCGAAATCCTGCGCACCACGGTCCGCAAGGAGGTCGAGGACCTGCGCAGCCGGGCGGCCTCCGAGCTCGAGCAGAAGCGTCGCAACCTCCTGGAGGAGGCCGAGTCACGCAGCGCCGAGGCGACGACCCACGCTGCCGACATCCGCGCCCAGGCCGAGCGCGAGGCCGAGCAGCTGCGCCTGGCCGCCGAGCAGGAGGCGCAGAACGCCCGCCTGGGCGCCCAGCGCGAGGTCGAGCAGGCCCGCGCCGCCGCTGACCGGGAGGTCACCGAGGCTCGTCGCGTGCTGGCGGTCGAGAAGGAGCGCCTCGCCCGCGAGGCCAGCGAGGCCCACGCCGCCGCCACCGAGCAGACCGCGAAGCTCGTCGCCGACGCCGAGTCCCGCGCCCAGGCCGCCGACGAGCGCGCCCGCAACCTCATGAAGCAGGCCGAGGCAGCCCGCGAGGCCAGCGGCGCCGAGACGGCTCGCATGATGGAGAACGCCAAGAGCGAGGCCGACGCACTGCTCGCCAACGCCCGCGCCGAGGCCGAGCACCTGCGCGCGTCGGCGACCACCGACGTCGAGCGCCAGACCCGGTCCCTGCGCGCCGAGGTGGAGGAGCTGCAGGCCCGGCGCCAGACGATCCTCGACCAGATGGGTCAGCTGCGCGACGTCATGGCGAGCTTCGCGGGCGTCCCGGCGCCTGCCGGGCAGGTCGAGCAGGCCCCGAGCGACGAGACGGTCGCCGAGGACGAGCCCGCGGAGGCACAGGCCACTGACGTCGAGGAGGTCTCGGACGCCGAGCAGACGCAGGTCGTGCCGGCGGTCCAGGACGATGCCGACGACGACGCCACGGCCATCCAGCCCGCCGTGCGCGACGACCAGCCCTGACCCCCTGCGTCCCGAGCAGAGCTCAGGCGAGCCGCTGCCAGCAGTCGCGGTGCCAGTGCCGACGCTCGTCGATCGCATCGGCGCTGAGCAACGCCTTCTCGACGGGCCAGACGAGGACGTGGGGCGTGGCCGGCGGGATGGGCCGGTGACAGCCCGGGCACGTGTAGGTCTTGGTCGCCGAGGCGCCGGTGAGGCGGCGCACGTGCCAGTCACCGCTGCGACGCCGCTCGACCTCGTCGCCGGGCGCGAAGGCAGGGCGCGACGACCCTGAGGGGCGACGGCGACGGCGGGGCACCGCTCGATGGTAGTCATCCGGCACGCCGCCTGCCGCACGGACACGGGGGACCGCACGGATGCACCGCCGGAAGGTCGACCCCACGCGACGGGGCCGACCACCGCGCGGTGGTCGGCCCCGTCGCGTGTGTCGACTCAGTAGGTGTGGAAGCCCTCGCCGGTCTTGCGACCCAGCTTGCCCTCGGCGACGACCTTCTGCAGGGTCGCCGCCGGCGTCCAGCCCTCGTGGCCGAACGCCTCGACGAGGGTCGTCTGGATCGCCAGCGACACGTCGTTGCCGACCACGTCGAGCAGCTCGAACGGACCCATGGGCAGCTTGGTGGCCTTCATGGCGTCGTCGATGTCGCCCATCGGGACACCCGACTCGTGCAGCCGCACGGCGTCGTTGAGGTAGGGGAACAGCAGGGCGTTGACGATGAACCCAGCGCGATCGCCGCAGGAGACCGGGTGCTTGCCGATGTCGAGGCACAGCGTCTTGACCGTGTCGGCCACCTCCGGGGAGGTGCCGTCGGCGCTGACGACCTCGACGAGCTTCATCACGGGGGCAGGGTTGAAGAAGTGCATGCCGATGACGTCGGCGGGACGTGACGTGACGGCGGCGCACTCGGCGATCGAGAGCGAGGACGTCGTCGTGGCGAGGATGGCGCCGGGCTTGCAGATGCGGTCGAGGTCGCGGAACAGCTCGAGCTTGATGTCCAGGTCCTCGGCGATGGCCTCGACGACGATGTCGACGTCGCCGAGCGCCTCGCGCTCGGTCGCGGCGGTGAGCCGGTCGATGACGGCGGACTTGCCGGCCTCGTCGAGCTTGCCCTTGGCGATCGCGCGGTCGAGGTTCTTCTCGACGCGCGCCTGGACGGCGGCGGCCTTCTCGTCGGTGCGCCCGACGAAGACGACGTCGTGGCCGGCCTTGGCGAAGACCTCGACGATGCCGGAGGCCATGGTGCCGGTGCCGACGACGCCGACCTTGGCGACGGGGTGGTGCGAGACCGGCTCCTCGGCGGCCGCGCCGGCGGAAGCCTCCTCGGCGAACGTGCTGGAGGAGACGGCGAGGCGCGCCAGCAGCGGCGCCGGGACGTGCAGCTGGTCACCCGTGCGCTCGTGGAGGTGGGCCAGGCCCTCGGCGACGGTCGAGGCGCCCAGGGCGTCGACGAGGTCGAGCGGACCGATCGGGTAGCCGCAGCCGAACCGCATCGCAGCATCGATGTCGGCCTTCGTCGCGTACCCGCTCTCGAACATCGTGGCGGCGTGGTTCAGGTAGGGGAACAACAGCGTCCGGGCGATCCCGGCGGCCTCGTCCTCGGCCGTGATGCGGTCGACGATCTCCTGCATGCCTACTCCTCGGTAATGATGGGGTCGTGACACACTAGCGTCCGACCACGTCGAGCGACAGGGAGCATGATGAAAGCCCGTATGACGATCGCCACAGGCCTCCTGGCCGCCAGCGGCCTGCTGCTCTCGGCCTGCGGGACCGGTGACGACCAGCCGGACCCGAGCGCCACGACCACCGCTCCCCCGACGGCCGCGCCGGCCCCCACCGCCTCCGACGAGCCGGCCATCGAGTCCGCCGAGGACCTCGTCGGCGAGTGGAGCGACCCCGCCGCGGAGTGGACGGTCACCTTCTCGGCCGACGGCACCTTCAGCGAGGACTTCCAGGGCAACGAGGGCTTCCGCACCGGCACCTACGAGGTCGAGGACGGCATCGTCTCGCTCGTCGGTGGCGACGGGAACACCGACAACGGCGAGATCGAGGGCGAGGGCATCGTCTTTCGCCTCGGCACCCTGACGAGGTCCTGAGTGCGACTCGTCGTCGCGCGCTGCCAGGTCGACTACGCCGGGCGGCTCACCGCCCACCTGCCCATGGCGACGCGCGTCATCATGGTCAAGGCCGACGGCTCGGTGCTCGTGCACTCCGACGGCGGGTCCTACAAGCCACTCAACTGGATGAGCCCGCCGTGCATGCTGCGCGAGGGCACGACCGACGACGGCGTGCTCGAGTGGACCGTCAGTGCCGCCAAGAGCGACGACACCCTGCGCATCCTCCTCGAGGAGGTCCTGCACGACTCCTCCCACGAGCTCGGCGTCGACCCGGGCCTGCGCAAGGACGGCGTCGAGAAGCACCTGCAGGAGCTGCTCGCCGAGCACACCGCCACCCTCGGCACCGGCATGAGCCTGGTGCGCCGCGAGTACATGACCGCGATCGGTCCGGTCGACCTGCTGTGCCGTGACGACGCCGGCGCCGCCGTGGCCGTGGAGATCAAGCGCCGCGGTGAGATCGACGGCGTCGAGCAGCTGACCCGCTACCTCGAGCTCATGAACCGCGACCCCCAGCTGCGACCCGTGCGCGGCGTCTTCGCCGCCCAGGAGATCAAGCCCCAGGCCCGGGTGCTCGCCGAGGACCGCGGCATCGAGTGCGTCGTGCTCGACTACGACGCCCTGCGCGGCATCGACGACCCCAGCCTGCGGTTGTTCTGACCCCCTGATCGGTGCCTGAGCAACCGAATGGGCCCGGCAATCCGTGATCGGTGCCTGAGCAACCTGATCATCGCCTCCTGGGTTGTTCAGACACCGATCGGACGACTCTCGACGATCGGTGCCTGAGCAACCTCGAGCCCGCGCTGGACGTTGCTCAGGCACCGATCAGCAACATCCCATCGATTCCGTTGCTCAGGCACCGATAGGGCGTCGCCTCACTGGATCGGGACGTCGAAGACCGCCGTGCCGAGCGCGTCCCAGCGTGCGATCTCGCAACCGTTCTGGCGGATGAAGCGGGCGTCGACCTCCACCCCGTCGAGGCTGCCGGTGATGGTGGCCTCCTGCGGGCCTCCGTAGATCATCGTGCACGGCTGGTCCTCGGGCACCGGCTCGAAGACCCCCGGGTCGGCGCCCGCCAGCACCTCGCAGGCCGCCTGCGCGTTCGGGTGGTCGCCCCCCACCGGGTCGCACTCCAACGTCATCACCCGCGGCTCCTCACCGGACTCCGGGTCGGCCTGAACCGTGATCGTCAGCGACGTCGCCGGATCGTCGGGGCCGTCCTCGTCGGATCCACCGCCGGAGTCCTGGGCGCACGCCGCGAGCACGGCGGCGGCGAGCCCCGCGACGACCACCAGCTCACGCACCGGCGATCCTCGGCGCCGTCGGGTCGGAGGCCTCGCTGCGACTCTCGCGCGCCACCCACTCCTCGATCCGGTCGACGTGGTCCTGCGAGCGGGTGACCACCGCCAGGAGGTCACCCATCGAGGCCACCTCCTCGACCTGCTCCTTGATGAACCACTGCATGAACTGCTCCGACGCGAGGTCACCGGCCTCGCGGGCGACGAGGGTCAGGGCGTTGATTTGGTCGGTCACGCGCCGCTCCTGCTCCAGGGCCACGGCCACCGGCTCCACGACGTCGGCGAACTCGCACCGGGGCGCCGACAGCGCCGGGATGCGCGGCACCTCGTCGGCGTCGAGGAGGTACTGCACCATCATCATCGCGTGGTCGCGCTCCTCCAGCGCCTGGGCGTAGAACAGCGCCGCGGTGCGCGGCATGGTCTGGGCGTCGAAGTACGTGGCGATCGCCACGTACTGCTGGTGGGCGTCGAACTCGTGCCCGACCTGCTCGTTGAGTGCGCTGACGAACTGCGGTGCTGCCACGTGATCTCCGATCGTCGGTCAGGTGAGGTGAGCCTCGCCTGAGGGCGTTACGCTGTGCGGGTGTCGAAGAAGTCCAAGGGGAAGTCCAAGGGACCAAAGAAGAAGTGCTGCGTGAGCAAGCCCAAGTGCAAGCGCTGTCCCCTGCGCATGATGAAGGAAGGCACGCTGCCCGACGGCTACACGGTCAAGAAGCGCAAGCTCGTCAAGGTCAAGGGCAAGGACACCGCCACGAAGTCCAAGACGTCCGTGACGACCACGGACTCCCCCTTGGCCGCGTGATCGTCCCATGACGCGAGCCTAGGCTCTGCCCGGTGCGGGCGCCAGGACCGGCGTCCGACGGCGCCGTCCGACGTCAGCCGACGTCGACGCCGTTCGCCCGCGCGATCTCGTCGGCGATGCGGCCCATGATGTCGGTCATGCCGAAGTCCTTGGGGGTGAACACCGCCGCGATCCCCTGCTGCTCGAGCCGCTTGGCGTCGGAGTCGGGGATGATGCCCCCGACGATGATCGGCACGTCTGCGGCCCCGGCGTCGGCCATCCGACGCTGGACGTCGGGCACCAGCTCCATGTGCGAGCCGGACAGGATCGACAAGCCCACGCAGTGGACGTCCTCGGCCACCGCTGCGGCGACGATCTGCTCCGGCGTCAGGCGGATGCCCTGGTAGACGACCTCGAAGCCCGCGTCGCGCGCCCGCACGGCGATCTGCTCGGCACCGTTGGAGTGCCCGTCCAGACCCGGCTTGCCGACGAGGAGGCGCAGACGCGTGCCCATCGACTCCCCGATGCCCTGCACCTTCTCGCGCACGGCCCGCAGCTCGCCACCGGCCTCCGCCGCTCCCACGGCGCCGGAGACGCCCGTGGGTGCACGGTACTCACCGAACACCTCACGCAGGGCACCGGACCACTCCCCCACGGTGGCACCGGCGCGGACGGCCGCGAGGGTCGCCTCCATCAGGTTGGTCTCGGTCTTCGCGAGCTTCTGCAGCTCCTCCAGCGCCTCATCGACGGCACCCTGGTCACGCTGCGAGCGCCACTGCTCGAGGTCGGCCTTCGCCTTCGCCTCGGCCTCGGGGTCGGCGACCATGATGGCGCCGTCGAGGTCGGCGGTCAGCGGCGACGGCTCGGTCTCGGTGTAGGAGTTCACGCCGACGACCTTGATGTCGCCCGCCTCGATCCTCGCGCGACGCTCGGCGTGCGAGGCGACGAGCTCGGACTTCATGTAGCCGGACTCGACCGCGGCGACGGCGCCACCCATGGCCTGGACCCGGTCGATCTCCGCCTGGGCGCCCTCGATGAGCTCGGCCACCTTGGCCTCGATGACGTGGGAACCGTCGAAGATGTCCTCGTACTCCAGCAGGTCGGACTCGAAGGCGAGCACCTGCTGCAGGCGCAGCGACCACTGCTGGTCCCACGGGCGCGGCAGGCCGAGGGCCTCGTTCCACGCCGGGAGCTGCACCGCCCGGGCGCGGGCGCTCTTGCTCAACGTCACGCCGAGCATCTCCAGCACGATCCGCTGGACGTTGTTCTCGGGCTGGGCCTCGGTGAGGCCGAGGGAGTTGACCTGGACGCCGTAGCGGAAGCGACGCATCTTCGGGTCCTGCACGCCGTAGCGCTCGCGCGTGATCTGCTCCCACATCTGCCCGAAGGCCCGCATCTTGCAGGTCTCCTCCACGAAGCGGACACCGGCGTTGACGAAGAACGAGATCCGCCCGACGACCTTCTCGAAGTCGGCCTCGTCGACCTGTCCGGAGTCCTTCACGGCGTCGAGCACGGCGATCGCGGTGCTGAGCGCGTAGGCGAGCTCCTGCGTGGGCGTCGCGCCGGCCTCCTGCAGGTGGTAGCTGCAGATGTTCAGCGGGTTCCACTTGGGGATGTTGTTGACCGTGTAGGCGATCATGTCCGTCGTCAGCCGCAGCGACGCCTCCGGCGGGAAGACGTAGGTCCCGCGCGAGAGGTACTCCTTGATGATGTCGTTCTGCGTCGTGCCGGCCAGCTGCTCCGGCTCGGCCCCCTGCTCCTCGGCCGCCACCTGGTACATCGCGAGCAGCCACATGGCGGTCGCGTTGATCGTCATGGAGGTGTTCATCTCCGACAGCGGGATGTCCTGGAAGAGGCGCCGCATGGCCCCCAGGTGAGGGATCGGGACACCGACCTTGCCCACCTCCCCACGCGCCAGGACGTGGTCGGGGTCGTACCCCGTCTGCGTCGGCAGGTCGAAGGCGACGGAGAGTCCGGTCTGGCCCTTGGCCAGGTTCTTGCGGTACAACGCATTGGACTCCGCAGCGGAGCTGTGGCCGGCGTAGGTGCGCATCACCCAGGGACGATCAGACATGCGGGCAGGTTACCGCGCTGTAACGTGACCTGGCACGCATTGTGACCAACGACGCCCGACGTCGTCGCGCGCGGCGGGCCGCAGGCGTGGGCGCCGCGCAGCGACGACCTAGACTCGCGCCATGGTCAACCTGACGCGCATCTACACCCGGACCGGGGACGACGGCACCACGAACCTCGTGGACTTCAGCCGGACGTCCAAGAACGACACGCGACTGGTGGCCTACGCCGACGTCGACGAGGCCAACAGCCACATCGGCGTCGCCCTCGCCTTCGACGAGCTGGCCGACGACGTCGCCAGGGTCCTGCGGCACGTGCAGAACGACCTCTTCGACGTCGGCGCGGACCTCGGCGCCCCCGTCGTGCCGGACCCGCCGCACCCGCAGCTGCGCGTCGAGCCGGACTACGTCGAGCGGCTGGAGCAGTGGTGCGACGAGTACAACGAGCAGATCGAGCCGCTGCGCTCGTTCATCCTGCCCGGGGGCACCCGGTCCGCCGCCGCCCTGCACGTCGCCCGCACGGTGACGCGACGTGCCGAGCGGGCGGCCTGGGCCGCGATCGACGAGCACGGCGACTCGATGAACACCCTCACGGCCACCTACCTGAACCGGCTCAGCGACCTGCTGTTCATCCTCGGCCGGTGCGCGAACGCCGAGGAGGGTGACGTCCTCTGGGTCCCGGGCGGCGAGCGCAGCGCCTCGCGGGATGCCGACCCGACGGACTGATCGACCGCAGCACTCGGTCGTCGGCACCACGACGACAGCGACCCCGGCCGATCGGCCGGGGTCGCTGTGCGTGGGTCGGGCTGGTCGGTCAGTACCAGTCGATGCGCTGGGTCGAGACGCCGCCGGTCTTGGTCTTGGCGGACTCCCAGTCGATGGCCTGCGTGCCGGAGCTCTTGGCCGGCGCGGCGGAGGCCGACGTGGACATCGGGACGATCGCGACGGCGGCGGCGAAGACGCCGACCACCAGGCGGCGTGCCAGGGGGCGGTTGGACATGGGGGTTCTCCCTCGACGGTGGGTGGGCCCCAGGGTGGAGCGCCTCAGCCATTCTGCTCGCCACCACCGGTGAAGTCAACGACTCCGCCCGCGCCTGCACCCGTCCTCGGACGATCATCCGGGCCGCGTCACAGCACGCGGTTGACGCTGCGCCCGGGCGGGGACGACTCGAGCCACGCGAGCAGCCCGGTGAGGGCGCCGGCACTGACGGAGACCTGACGCACCTGGTCGGCCTGACTCGCGGCGACCACCACGTGCCCGGCGTAGATGGCGTGCGCCTCCGAACCCTGCGGCAGCCGCCGTCCCTCCACCTGCATCTCGCCACGCACGAAGCGGTACCGCGGTCGCAGGCGGAAGGAGAACGTCCGGTACCAGTCGAGCGTGTCGGCGCCGTACACGGCGACGCCGAGCATCCACCCCGCCGCACCCGGTTCGGTGCGCCGGTTGACGCTCATGTCGAAGGCGCCGCGCCGGGTGAGGACCCGACGACGCACGGCGAGGGCGAGCAGCACCAGGACGGTGCCGATCACGACCAGGCCGAGCACGTCGATCACCCACCACCACCACGGCACGACGCTCTCCTCACTGCGTCAGGCGGGAACGGGCCTCAGGCCAGCTCGACCCCGCGAAGCTTCGCCTCGGCCCGACGGATGAGCTCCTCGTCACCCTCGCTCCTGGCGCGCTCGAGCTCGGCCTTGGCATGGGCCTCGTCGATCTCGCCGGCCAGGTGCGCGACCTCGGACAGGATCGAGATCCGGTCGTCGGCCACGGACAGGAAGCCGTCCTCGACGACGGCGAAGACCCGCTCGCCGCCGGCGTCGATCCGCACGACGCCCGGCTGCAAGATCGCCAGCAGCGGCGCGTGCCCGGCCAACACCCCGAGGTCGCCCTCGGTGGTGCGGACCGAGACCTCCGACGCGTCACCGGACCACAGGGTCCGGTCGGCGGCGACCAGCTCGACGTGCAGGACGTCCTCGCCCGCCATCAGGAGTTCTTCTGGATCTCGGCCCACTTCGCGTCGACGTCCTCGAGACCGCCGCACATGAAGAAGGCCTGCTCGGCCACGTGGTCGTACTCGCCGTCGCAGATCTTGGTGAAGGCGTCGATGGTCTCGTCGAGCGGGACCGTGGAGCCCTCGATGCCGGTGAACTGCTTGGCGACGTAGGTGTTCTGGCTCAGGAAGCGCTGGATGCGACGGGCGCGCGAGACGATCGTCTTGTCCTCCTCGCTGAGCTCGTCGACACCGAGGATCGCGATGATGTCCTGCAGCTCCTTGTTGCGCTGCAGGATGCTCTTGACCCGGTTGGCGACCGCGTAGTGGTCGGCAGCGATGTAGCGGGGGTCGAGGATGCGCGAGGTCGACGTCAGCGGGTCCACCGCGGGGTAGATGCCCATCGAGGCGATCTCTCGGTTGAGCTCGGTGGTGGCGTCCAGGTGCGCGAACGTCGTGGCCGGCGCCGGGTCGGTGTAGTCGTCGGCCGGCACGTAGATCGCCTGCATGGAGGTGATCGAGTTGCCTCGCGTCGAGGTGATCCGCTCCTGCAGCACGCCCATCTCGTCGGCCAGGGTCGGCTGGTAGCCCACCGCGGACGGCATGCGGCCGAGCAGCGTGGAGACCTCCGAGCCGGCCTGCGTGAACCGGAAGATGTTGTCGATGAACAGCAGCACGTCCTGGTTCTGGACGTCGCGGAAGTACTCGGCCATCGTCAGCGCGGACAGGGCGACGCGAAGGCGCGCTCCGGGCGGCTCGTCCATCTGGCCGAAGACCAGGGCGACCTTGTCGAGGACGCCGGACTCCTCCATCTCGACGATGAGGTCGTTGCCCTCACGGGTGCGCTCGCCGACACCGGCGAAGACGGACACACCGTCGTGGTCCTTGGCGACACGGGCGATCATCTCCTGGATCAGCACGGTCTTGCCGACACCGGCACCACCGAACAGGCCGATCTTGCCGCCGAGCACGTACGGCGTCAGCAGGTCGATGACCTTGATGCCCGTCTGGAACATCTCGGTCTTGGACTCGAGCTGGTCGAAGGTCGGCGCCTTGCGGTGGATGCCCCAGCGCTCGGGGGCCTCGAAGGTCTCGCCCTCCTCGAGGTTCATCACGTCGCCGGTGGTGTTGAACACGCGACCGAGGGTCGCGTCGCCGACGGGCACCTCGATCGGTGCGCCGGTGTTCACGACGGTGGAGCCGCGGACGATGCCGTCGGTCGGGCGCAGGCTGATCGCGCGGACCAGGCCGTCACCGATGTGCTGGGCGACCTCGAGGGTCAAGGTCTCGGTGACGCCGTCGATCGTGGTGTCGACCTTGAGGGCGTTGTAGATCTCCGGCATGGAGTCCGAGGGGAACTCGATGTCCAGCACCGGACCGATGACCCGGGCGACGCGTCCGTTCACGGGCGTGCCAGGCGTGGTGGTGGTCTCTTCAGCGGTTGCAGTCATGTCTCTCACTCATTCCCAGCGGAGCTGGACAGCGCTTCCACGCCGCCCACGATCTCGCTGATCTCCTGGGTAATCCCGGCCTGGCGGGCCTGGTTGGCAATGCGGGTGTACTTCTCGATGAGGTCCTGGGCGTTGTCGGTGGCCGACTTCATCGCCTTCTGGCGGGCGGCGAGCTCGGAGGCCGCGGCCTGCAGGAGGCAGAAGTAGATGCGGCTGTTGACGTACTTCGGCAGCAGCGCATCCAGCACCTCCTCCGACGACGGCTCGAACTCGTACAACGGCAGGAGCTCGCTCTCGTCGGGCTCCTCGGTGCCCTCGACGACCTCCAGCGGGAGCAGACGGATGACGTCGGGCTCCTGCGTGAGCATCGAGCGGAACCGCGTGAACACGATGTGCAGCTCATCGACCGCACGGGAGGGGTCGAGCCCCGCTTCCTCGCTCGCCTCGGGGTCCTCGTCGTCGGCCCGGAAGGCCGCGGTCAGGGTGTCGCCGATCTCGCGGGCGTGGACGTACTCCGGACGGTCGGAGTAGCCGGTCCAGGACTCGACGAAGTCGCGCTGGCGGAAGCTGAAGTAGGCGACGCCCTTGCGTCCGGAGAGGTAGAGGTCGACCTCCTTGCCGTCCGCCCGCAGCTTCTCGCCGAGCCGCTCGGCCTCCTTCAGCACACCCGAGGAGTAGGACCCCGCCAGACCACGGTCGCTGGTGATGACCAGGACCGCCGCCTTCTTGGGGTTCTCCTTCTCGGTGGTGAGCGGATGATCGACCCCGGAGAACGTCGCGACGGCCGAGACCGCGCGCGTCAGCTCGCGGGCGTACGGCGTCGCCGCCGCCGCCTGCTGCTGGGCCTTGATGATCCGGGAGGCGGCGATCAGCTCCATGGCGCGCGTGATCTTCTTGGTCGCCTGTGTCGACCTGATCTTCGCGCGCATCTCGCGCACGGACGCTGCCATGGGTGATCAGCCTCGCTTCTGCTTGACGATCTGCTCCTGCTCGACGTCCTCGTCGTCAAGAGCCTCGAACTCCTCGTGACCGACGCGGATGCGCTCACCCTCGCTGGTCTCGAACTGCTCGAGGAAGGAGGTGTAGGCGTCCTCGAGGGCCGACTCGGAGTCGTCCTCGAACTTCCCGGACTCGCGGATCGCGTCGAAGATGCCCGAGTGCGACCGCATGACGAACTCGAGGAACTCCTCCTCGAACCGGTTCACGTCCTGCACCGGGACGGGGTCGAGCTTGCCGGACGTGGCCGCCCAGATGGAGACGACCTGCTGCTCGACGGGGAACGGCTTGTACTGACCCTGCTTGAACAGCTCCATGAGGCGCTGTCCACGGGCCAGCTGGGCCTTGGACGCCGCGTCGAGGTCGGAGGCGAACATCGCGAACGCCTCCATCGCGCGGTACTGCGCGAGCTCGACCTTGAGCGAACCGGTGACGGCCTTCATCGACTTGGTCATGGCGGCGCCACCGACGCGCGAGACCGAGATGCCGACGTCGACCGCGGGGCGCTGGTTGGCGTTGAAGAGGTCCGACTGCAGGAAGATCTGACCGTCGGTGATGGAGATGACGTTGGTCGGGATGAAGGCCGAGACGTCGTTGGCCTTGGTCTCGATGATCGGCAGACCGGTCATCGAGCCCGCACCCAGCTCGTCGCTGAGCTTGGCGCAACGCTCCAACAGGCGCGAGTGGAGGTAGAAGACGTCGCCCGGGTAGGCCTCGCGGCCCGGCGGGCGGCGCAGCAGCAGCGAGACGGCGCGGTAGGCGTCGGCCTGCTTGGAGAGGTCGTCGAAGATGATCAGGACGTGCTTGCCCTGGTACATCCAGTGCTGGCCGATGGCCGAACCGGTGTAGGGCGCCAGGTACTTGAAGCCGGCCGACTCCGACGCGGGCGCCGAGACGATGGTCGTGTACTCCAGGGCGCCGGCGTCCTCGAGCGCGCCGCGCACCGAGGCGATCGTCGAGCCCTTCTGGCCGATGCCCACGTAGATGCAGCGGACCTGCTTGGACGGGTCGCCGGACTCCCAGAACTCCTTCTGGTTGATGATCGTGTCGATCGCGATCGCGGTCTTGCCGGTCTGGCGGTCGCCGATGATCAGCTGACGCTGGCCGCGGCCGATGGGCGTCAGGGAGTCGATGGCCTTGATGCCGGTCAGCATCGGCTCGTGCACGGACTTGCGCTGCACCACCGAGGGGGCCTGCAGCTCCAGGGCGCGGCGCTCGCTCGTCTCGATCTCGCCGAGGCCGTCGACGGGGTTGCCGAGGGGATCGACGACGCGGCCGAGATAGTTGTCGCCGACGGGGACGGACAGGACCTCGCCGGTGCGGCGGACCTTCTGTCCCTCCTCGATGCCGGAGAAGTCACCGAGGATGACGACGCCGATCTCGCGGACGTCGAGGTTCAGTGCGAGGCCCAGCGTGCCGTCCTCGAACTCGAGCAGCTCGTTGGCCATGGCCGAGGGCAGACCCTCGACGTGCGCGATGCCGTCGGAGGCGTCGGAGACGACGCCGACCTCCTCGGTGGTGCTGGAGCTCGGGGAGTAGTCCGACACGAACTGCTGGAGCGCGTCGCGGATCTCCTCCGGACGGATGGAGAGTTCCGTCATGTCTGTGCCTGCCTTCTGTGGTTCGTGCTTCAGCCTGCGAGCTGCCGACGGGCAGCCTCGAGGCGACTGGACATGGTGCCGTCGACGACCTCGCTGCCGACGGAGACGGCGATGCCTCCGACGACCGAGGGGTCGACGACGATGTTGAGGTGGACGCCGCGGCCGTACCTGGCCGCCAGCGCCGAGGTGAGGCGCTCCTGCTCGTCCTCACCGAGGTCGTAGGCGACGCGCACGAGCGCGACGACCCGGTCACGCCGGGTGGCGGCGAGGTCGCCGAAGCCCTTCAGCACCCGCTCGAACGACCCGGCGCGACCGACGACGGCCTGGTGGACGAGGTCGAGGGTCTGGCCCTTGACCTTGCCGGCGAACAGGCGGTCGACGAGCGTCAGCCGGTGCTCGATCGGCACGGTGCGGTCGGCGATGACCGCGCGCAGCTCGTCGTCGGAGGCGATCGCCTGGCCGACCTCGAAGAGCTCGGTCTCGACGTCGTCGAGGGTGCCCTCGGCGTCCGCGGAGGCCACGAGCGCCGCGACGCCCGCCGTCTCGAGGCCGTCGGTGAGGTCGCGCCCGGCCGCCCAGCGGCCACCGACGGCGACCGAGAGCACCGACAGGGTCTGCGAGGAGATCTTGCCCTCGAAGACGGACGCGGCCAGGGCCTTCTTGGCCTCGGCCTGCGTGGACGGGTCGGTGAGGACCCGTCGCAGTGCCGCGGCGCCGTCGAGCACGCCGACCACGGAGAAGAGCTCGGTGCCCAGCGCGGCCGCGGAGGCCGCGTCGGCGGACTCCACCGCCTGGAGGACCTCGTCGCGCGAGGCCGCTGAGATTCCGCGCATGTCCGCGCTCGTAGAGGAGCTCATCAGTGGGAGGACTCCTCGAGCTCGGCGATGAAGCGCTCGACGGTGCGACGCTGGCGCGCCTCGTCGTCGAGGGCCTCGCCCACGATGCGCCCGGCGAGCTCGGTGGCGATGGTGCCCACCTCGGCCTTCAGCTGCGCGAGCACCTGCGAACGCTCGGCCTCGACCTGCGCGTGCGCGGTGGCCGTGATGCGCTCGGCCTCCTCCTTGGCCTGGGCCCGGAGCTCGACGACGATCTGCGCGCCCTGCTCCTTGGCCTCCTCGCGGATGCGAGCGGCCTCGTGACGGGCCTCGGCGAGCTGGGCGTTGTACTTCTCCAGCGCGGCCTGGGCCTCCTTCTGCGCGGCCTGGGCCTCCTCGATGCCACCCTCGATGGCGGCCGTCCGATCGGCGTACGCCTTCTCGAAGTTGGGCACCACGAACTTGGCCACCAGGAAGATCAGGATGCCGAAGAAGACGGCGCCCATGATCACCTCGGGCAGGAACGGGATGAGGGGGTTCATCTCGTAGCCCTCGGCGGTGTGAAGGGTCGTGCTCACGACGTCACCTCGATCTTGGTCAACTGGGGTCCGGTCACGGGATAGGTGCCCGCGACTAGCTCAGGACGAAGGCGAGGGCGATGCCGATGATCGCGAGGGCCTCGGCCAGGGCGAAGCCGAGGATGGCGATCGTCTGCAGACGACCCTGCGCCTCGGGCTGACGGGCCACGCCGTTGATGTAGGCGGCGAAGATCAGACCGACGGCGAGACCGGGGCCGATCGTCGCGAGGCCGTAACCGATCATGTTCAGCGAACCACCCATTGTGGCTGTCCTTTCGTTCTCGGCGCCCTGCGGCGCCGCTCGGGAGAATCGTATGCAGTTGTACCGAGCCGACGGGTGCCGGATCAGTGCTCGTCGGCGAGCGAACCGCCGACGTAGATGGCGGTCAGGAGCGTGAAGACGTACGCCTGGAGGAACATGACCAGGATCTCCAGGAAACCGATGAGGATGAACATGATCGCCGAGCCGAAGCCAGCGATGATGTTGAGACCACCCAGGTCGAGGATCAGGTAGGCCGCGCCCATCGAGAACAGGATGAGCAGCAGGTGGCCGGCGAACATGGTGGCGAAGAGTCGCAGCGCCAGGGTGAAGGGCCGGACGATGATGTTGGAGAAGAACTCCAGCGGGATGAGGACGATCAGGATCGGGCCGTTGACGCCGGCCGGCATGGTCTGCAGCTTCAGGTAGCCGAGCAGGCCGTGCTTGGCGACGCCGACGCCGTTGTAGAGCAGCCACGTGATGCCGGCGAGGGCGGCGGTGAAGCCGATCCGCGAGAACGTCGGGAACTGCAGCACCGGGATCAGGCCGTAGTAGTTGTTCACCAGGATGATGAAGAACAACGACACGAGGTACGGCATGAAGCGCAGGAAGTGCTCGGAGCCGATGTTGTCGCGCGCGACGTTGCGCACGAACCCGTAGGCCATCTCACCGGCGAACTGCAGCCGACCCGGCACGACGGCCGCCTGGCGCGAGGCGGCCCACAGGACGCCCGCGATGAGCGGGACCGAGAGCAGCAGCAGGACCATCGGCTTGGTGACGCCGAGGCCGGCGACCTCGAACAGCGGCGGCAGGTCGAAGCTGGAGGGGCTCGGGATGTACGGGCCGCGCTCGGTGGCGGCCAGTCCCGACGGTGCAGCGAAGGTCACTCATCACCCTTTGTCTCATGGCGCGGTCGCGGTCTCGTGAGTCCGCCGACGGCCGACGTCATGTCATCGTGTCGCAGCGAGGCCCAGACCGTCCAGATGCCCAAACCGGCACCCAGCACGACTCCGATCCCCACCATGAACGTCGTGCCCCACCAGCGATCCAGTCCGAACCCGATGGCGCCGTACAGGACGACGCCGGCCACGATCCGACTGAAGGAGACCCAGGGGTCCACCGGCGGTGCAGTCTCGCTCATTGCACGAGCAGGCTAGCAGGCTCGCGGCGTGACTCCTACGGCAGGTCGTACAGGGGTCGACGGGTGCGCAGCTCGGCCACGACGAGCAACGCCGTCCACACCAGCGTGACGGCGATCACCGAGGTTCCGACGGCTCTCAGGTCGACCTGTTCACGGGTGCCGGGAGCGGCCAGGACGGACAGCGCGACGGCGAGGACGGCGACCTTCGTGAGGTAGAACGTGACGGCCGCCGCGAGCGACAGCTCGGGGACCACCCGTGTGATCGGACCGAGCACCACCGGCGTCGAGGTGAGCAGGACCGCCACGGCGAACCCTCCGCCGAGAGCCGACCAGCCCGCGCGCGCGTCGACCAGGAGGCTGTGCGCGGCGGCGACGCCCACGACGGCCACCAGTCCGGGGACCGCCACGCGCCACAGGGCGCTCACGTGTCCCAGACCTTCCTGTCCAGGCGCGGCAGGACGAAGACCGCCGCGGCCGTCACGACGGCGAGCGCGGCGAACCCGATGAACGAGGCCCACCCGCTGAACAGGCTCACCACGACGCTGCCGAAGGCAACCAGGCCGGCCGCGGCGTACATGATCAGGACCGCGCGCCGGTGCGAGTGACCGATCTCGAGCAAGCGGTGGTGGATGTGCATCTTGTCCGGGCTGAACGGCGAGCGTCCAGCGCGGGTGCGGCGCAGGACCGCGAGCCCGAGGTCGACGAACGGCACCAGCAGCACGGTGAACGGCAGGAACAGCGGCAGCAGCACCGCGAGGAAGCTCGCGTCGCCACCGATGCCCTCCTGCAGGCTCGTGGCCGGGAACTGCCCGGTGAGGCTGATGGAGGAGCACGCCAGGACGAAGCCGATGAGCATCGAGCCGGAGTCGCCGATGAACATCCGGGCCGGGAAGAAGTTGTGCGGCAGGATCCCCAGGCAGGCCCCGGCAAGGGCTGCGGTCAGCAGTGCCGCGGCGATGGCACGGGCCTCGCCGTTGACGACGGCGAGGATGAACGCGAAGGAGAAGAACGCCACGGCGCCGATCGCGACCATGCCGGCGGCCAACCCGTCGAGTCCGTCGACGAAGTTCACGGCGTTCGCGGTGCCGACGATGAGGACGACGGTGAAGATGACCGACTGCACGGTGTCCAGGCCAAGGTAGTTGTTGTAGAGCGGCAGGTAGAGGAACTGCACCCCGAGGGCGACCACGACCAGGCTCGCCAGCACCTGCCCGGCGAACTTGCTCAGCGCGTCGAGCTCGAAGAGGTCGTCGACGATCCCGACGACGCAGATGAGCGCTCCGCCGATGATGACTGCTCTCGCGTCGCCGAAGACGGCGTCCTCGTTGCGCGACAGGAACGGCAGGTTGGTGGCCACGAGGTAGGCCGCGAGCAGACCGCCGAGCATGGCCGGTCCCCCGAAGTACGGCGTCGGGATGGCGTGGACGTCACGGTCGCGGACCTTGGCGACGGCGCCGAAGCGCATCGCTGCCATCCGGGCGATGGAGGCCAGGAGGTAGGTGACGCCGAGGGCGACACCGAAGACCACCAGGTACTCACGCACCGAACGGCTCCACGGTGTTGTTGAACTCGTGGAGCTGCTCGAGGGTGACGGGACCCTCGCGGAGCACCCGGGGCGTCGACCCGGTGACATCGACGATCGTCGACGCCGTGCCGCCGCGGCTGGGACCGCCGTCGAGGTAGACCTCGACGAGGTCACCGAGCATCCGTTCGGCCTCGGCGACGGTGGTCGCAGCGGGGTCGCCGCTGGTGTTGGCGCTGCTCACCGCGAGCGGACCGGTCTGCTTCAGCAGGTTCAGCGCCACGGGGTCGTCGGGCATGCGCACGGCCACCGTGTGGTGGGTGTCGCCGAGGTCCCACGAGAGCGACGGCTGCTGCCGGCACACGATCGTGAGCGGACCGGGCCACAGCGTCTGCGTCATGGTGCGCAGCCAGCCGGGGAGGTCGGCGGCGAGCGCCTCCAGGGTGGTGGGCGCCCCGACGAGCACCGGCGGTGGCATGTCGCGACCGCGACCCTTGGCGTCGAGCAGGCGTTGCACCGCCGCCGGGGAGAACGCGTCGGCCGCGATGCCGTAGACGGTGTCGGTGGGCAGCACGACGAGCCCGCCGTCGTCGAGGGCCCTGGCGGCTGCCTCGATCCCGGCGGTGCGGCGCTCGTCGTCGGAGCAGTCGAACGTCGTCGTCACGGGCGCCACCCTAGCGGGACCGTCATCGATCCCCCGTCATCCGATGACCCGGTGGATGACGAACGCGATCGCGAGGTACTGGATCGCCCGCCCGATGAGCACCATCGTCAGGAAGACCCAGAGCCGCTGACGCGAGAGGGCCGCCACGATGGTGACGATCGCGAGCGGGGGGACGGCGACCAGCGAGGACAGGAAGACCGTCGCCGCACCTGCCCAGGGACGCTCCATCACGCCGAGCAGCACGTTCCCCACCCGTCGGACCCACGCCCCGAAGCGCGTGCGTGGCGGACGACGGGCCTTCGGGCTGCGGGAGAACCGCTCGGAGCCGCGGCGGATCAGCACGAAGACGACCGCCTTGCCGATGACCGTGCCGACGGTGAGCGCCACGATCGCGACGAGCAGCGTGACGTCGTCGGAGACCAGGCCGCCGAGACCGACGACGTAGGCCTCGGCGTTGAACACCGGGAAGATCGCCGAGGCGATCCCGAAGGCGAAGGCGGCCCCGTGGATCGCGAGGTCGCCCATGGCGATCACCCTAGGGCAGCCTCACCGCCGTTCGGCGACAGGTGTCGCGCGACGCGCGCTCGACGGTCTCGAGGACTCAGGGTCGCGTCGCCGTGACGAAGCGTGGTCGCCCGGCGAGGTCGTCGTGATCGACGACGTCGCGCCAGCGACGGGTGAAGACCGCCGGCGCGGACCCGCCCTGGGCGTCGGCGTGCTCGGCGCCGACCACTCCCCCGGGCCGCAGCAGGCGCCAGGCGGTCTCCTCGAGCCGGCGCATGGCGTCGAGGCCGTCGTCGCCGGACCACAGCGCCAGTGCCGGGTCGTGGTCGCGGGCCTCCGGTGCCACCGACTCCCACGCCTCCAGCGGGATGTAGGGCGGGTTGCACACCACGACGTCGACCGTGCCGTCGAGATCGGCGAACGCCTCGAAGGCGTCTCCCTGGCGCAGGTCGACGCCCGTGCCGAGGAGGTTGCGCTCGGCCCACGCCAGCGCACTCTCGTCCAGCTCGACGGCGTGCACGCGCGCGGCAGGCGCCTCGTGCACGATCGACAGCGCGATCGCGCCCGAGCCGGTGCACAGGTCGACCACCACGGGGGCCTCACGCGCCTGGGCCTGCTCGACGGCCCAGCCGGCGAGCAGCTCGGTCTCCGGACGTGGCACGAAGACCCCGGGGCCCACCTCGAGGTCGACGTAGCGGAACGCCGCGCTGCCCGTCAGGTGCTGCAGCGGGACACGCCGTGCCCGCGCCTCGACCAGCTCGAGGTAGGCACGGCGTTGCGGTTCCTGCGGCTTGGCCCGGGACCGGAGCATCGCGCGCGGCAGGCCCATCACGTGGGAGAGCAGCAGCTCCGCGTCCACCTCCGGCGAGGGGACGTCGGCCTGGGCGAGCGTCGTGACCGCCTCCTCCAGCAGCCGCTCGGCGGCGGTCCGCACGCGGCTCACGAGGACCCCGGCTCGAGCGCGGCGAGACGTTCGGCGAGGTCGGCCTCGACGAGGGAGGCGATGACGTCGTCGAGGGCACCGTCGATGACGGCGTCGAGGGTGTGCGCCTTGAAGCCGGTCCGGTGGTCGCTGATGCGGTTCTCGGGGAAGTTGTAGGTGCGGACCCGCTCGGAGCGGTCGACCGTGCGCACCTGCGACCGGCGCGCGTCCGAGGCCTCGGCGTCCGCCGCGGCCCGTGCCGCGTCGAGCAGGCGCGAGCGGAGGATGCGCATGGCCTGCTCCTTGTTCTGCAGCTGGCTCTTCTCGTTCTGACAGCTCACGACGATGCCCGTGGGCACGTGGGTGATGCGGACGGCCGAGTCGGTGGTGTTGACGCTCTGACCCCCCGGTCCGGAGGACCGGAACACGTCGATGCGCAAGTCGGCGTCGTTGACCTGGACGTCGACGTCCTCGGCCTCCGGCAGCACGAGCACACCGGCCGCCGAGGTGTGGATGCGTCCCTGCGACTCGGTGACCGGCACGCGCTGGACGCGGTGGACGCCGCCCTCGAACTTGAGCAGCGCGTACGGCGCCTCGCCCGGTTCCGGCGTGCCCTTGGCCTTCACCGCGGCGGTGACGGACTTGAAGCCGCCGAGAGCCGTCGAGGTGGCGTCGAGCACCTCGACGCTCCAGCCGCGCGACTCCGCGAAGCGTGTGTACATGCGCAGGAGGTCGGCGGCGAACAGGGCCGACTCCTCACCACCTTCTCCCCCCTTCACCTCGAGGATGACGTCCTTGGCGTCGGCGGGGTCGCGCGGGACCAGCTGGCGCTGCAGCCGCTCCGCGAGCACGGGGATCCGTCGCTCGGCGTCCTCGGCCTCCTCGGCGAGTCCGAGCTCCCTGGCCGCCTCGAGGTCGTCGACCGTCTGCTGCCACTCCCGATAGGTGCGGATGATGGCACTCAGCTCGGCGTACCGCTGCCCGACGCGCTTGGAGGCGGCCTGGTCGGCGTGCAGAGCGGGATCGCCCATGCGCTCCTCGAGCATCGCGTGCTCCTCGACGAGGGACTCGACCGCCTCGAACATCGGACCTCCTGCGGCAGGCGTGGGACGTGGACAGACGACGGCGCCGACCCACCCGACGGGTGGATCGGCGCCGTGGAGGTCGCTACTTCTTGCCGTACCGCTTCTCGAACCGGGCCACGCGGCCGCCGGTGTCGAGGATCTTCTGCTTGCCCGTGTAGAACGGGTGGCAGGCCGAGCAGACGTCGGCCCGGAGGGTGCCCTCGGTGGCCGTGCTGCGCGTGGTGAACGAGTTGCCACAGGTGCAGGTGACCTGGGTCTCGACGTACTCGGGGTGGATGTTGCTCTTCATGGTGTCCTCTCGTGGGGCACTGGGTCGGAAGTCCCGGGAGCCAGTACCGAGGGTCGATTGTGCCATCCGGCAGTGGTCTCAACGAAATCGACCGCCCGGAATGTTCCCCACCGCTCTCGCCGAGCTGCGGTTTACCACGGTCTGTAGGCAAACGCGTTCTTCCCGCGGCAGATCTGCCGCGGGAAGAACAGACATACCGAGGGACCGTGGTAAACCGCGGCCCCGGGCCAGGCAGGGAGGGTCAGGCGGGGAGGAGCTTCTCGATGTCGGAGGCGATCTTCTCGGGCTTGGTGGTCGAGCCGTAGCGCTTGACGACGTTGCCCTCGGGGTCGATGAGGAACTTGGTGAAGTTCCACTTGATCTTCGACGGGCCGATGCCGCCCTTCTCCTGCTTCAGCCAGACGTACAGCGGGTGGGCGTCGTCACCGTTGACGTCGACCTCGGAGAACATCGGGAAGCTCACGCCGTAGTTGCGCTCGCAGAAGGTGGCGGTCTCCTCGTCGGACTCCGGGTTCTGGCCGCCGAACTGGTTGCACGGGAACCCCAGGACGACGAGCCCACGGTCCACGTACTCCGAGTACAGCTCCTCGAGCCCCTTGAGCTGCGGGGTGAAGCCGCACTGGGTGGCGGTGTTGACGACGAGGAGCACCTTGCCGCGGTAGTCGGCGAGCTGGCGCTCGGCGCCGTCGATGGTCGTGGCGGTGAAGTCGTACGCGGAGGTCATGGCGCCAATCTAGACAGTGCGGCCTCGCGCCGCAGACCAGCGGCGGCCCGCGGTCCCGACACCCGGGACCGCGGACCGCGCGCGCCGGGGATCAGCCGAGACGGTCGAGCAGCGCCTGCAGCGCCTTGGCAGGGGTCGAGCCCGCAGCCTGCTGCCGGACGGCCTCGGCCTTCGAGCGCTCCGACGCGTCCTGCAGCAGGTCGTCACGGCGTGTGCCCGAGGCGGCGATGTCGACCGCCGGGAACAGCCGCTCGTCGACGAGGTCACGACGCAGGCGCAGCTCCTGGGTGGCCGCACCCTGCAGCTCCTCGAGGATGAGCTCGTCGGTGCGCGAACCGGTCTCCGACGACGCGACGGCGAGGATCGTCAGCGAGCCGCCGTTCTCCAGGTTCCGCGCAGCGCCGAAGAACCGCTTGGGCTGGTGGAGCGCGGAGACGTCGAGACCACCGTCGACGATGCGTCCCGACGAGGCGGCCTGGTTGTAGGCGCGCCCCAGGCGGGTCAGGGAATCCAGCAGCACGACGACGTCGTGGCCGAGCTCGACGAGACGCTTGGCCCGCTCGATCGCGAGCTCCGCGACGGTGGTGTGGTCCGACGCGGGACGATCGAAGGTGGAGGCGATGACCTCCCCCTTGACCGAGCGCTGCATCTGCGTGACCTCCTCGGGACGCTCGTCGACCAGCACGACCATGAGGTGGCACTCGGGGTTGTTGGCGGTCACGGCATCGGCCACGGCCTGCAGGATCGTGGTGCGGCCCGAGGAGGGCGGTGCCACCAGCAGGGCTCGCTGACCCTTGCCGATCGGGGCCACGAGGTCGATGACGCGGGTCGTGGCGACCGCCGGCGTGGTCTCCAGGCGCAAGCGCTCGTCCGGGAAGACCGGCGTGAGGGCCGAGAACTCCCGACGCGAGCGCGACTCCTCGGCGGTGGCGCCGTTCACGGTGTCGATGCGCACCATGGGGTTGAACTTCTCCTTGCGCTCGCCCTCGCGCGGCTGACGCACCTGGCCGGTGACGGCGTCGCCCTTGCGGAGCCCCAGCTTGCGAACCATCGACAGCGACAGGTAGACGTCGTTCTCGCTCGGCAAGTAGCCGGTGGTGCGGACGAAGGCGTAGTTGTCGAGGATGTCGAGGATGCCCGCGGCAGGCACGAGGACGTCCTCCTCGGTGTACGTGGGCTCACCGTCGGGACCGCGGCCCCCGCGGTTGCGACCGCGTCGGTTGCGGCGACGACCGTTGCCGCCGATCTCGTCGTCGTCCTCACGCGCGTCGGCACCACCGCGCTGGCGGTTGTCCTGGTTGCCGTTGCGTCCGTCGTTCCTGGACCCGTCGTTCCTGGACTGCTCGCCCTTGGTCTGGTCGCCCTTGGACTGGTCGCCGCGACCCTGGCCCTTCTGGCCCTGCTCCTTGTGGCCCTGCTCCTTCTGGCCCTGCTCCTTCTGGCCCTGCTCCTTCTTGCCCTGTCCGCGCTGTCCCTTCTGCGCCTGAGCGTCCTGCTGCTTCGAGCCCTGGTCCACCTGGTCGTCGGCCTTCTGGCCCTGACCCTTCCGACCCTGGTCCTTCGAGCCCTGGTCGTTCGAATCCTGGCCCAACTGGTCCTCGGCCTTCCGGGCCCGACCCCTCGATCCCCGACCCTTCGAAGCGGCATCGTCGGCGGCGGCCTGGCCGGACTCCTTCGGAGCGGCGACGGGCTCGGAGGACTGCGGCGCGGTGCGCGGGGCCTCCCCCCGTGCCTCCTTGATCGCGTCGATCAGCTGACCCTTGCGCATGGCGGAGGCGCCGTCGATGCCGAGCTCGGCGGCGATCTCCTTCAGCTCGGCCAGGACCTTGCCACCCAGGGCACCGCCCTTCTTCCGGGCGGGGGCGGCGGCCTTCTCGGCAGCGGGTGCGTCGGACGGGGAGGTGGACTCGGCCGTGGAGGTCTCGGTCACGTGGTGGTTCCTTCTGTGGTGGCCCGCAGACACGGGACGTCGTGGAGGCGACACCGGGCGCGGCCCCGTGGGACCGGCGATGCGCCGGGAACACCGGTGGAGGCTGATCCCTGGACCGGGCCCGGAGAACGGACTCGTGACGGGGGCTCAAACACCGACACGACCAGCCTAGCACCCGCCGCCGTCGCACCGACTCCCCGACGCGCGCCAGGCAGACTCCCTCCGGAGGGTGCGCCTCACACGACGGTGGCGCCTCGTGACGCCACCTCGGTCTCGACGACCGTCCACCCGGCAGGTGCCCAGTCGGCGAGACCGTGTCCGAACGCGAGCACGGTGGGACCGGCCCCGGAGATGACGGCGGGGACGCCCTCGACCCGCATCTGGCGGAGCAGCTTGTGCGAGTCAGGCATCGCCGGGGCCCGGTAGCCCTGGTGCAGGCGGTCCTCGGTGGCCGGCAGGAGTCGGGCGGGATCGACGAGCAGCGCGGCGACGAGCAGGGCGGCCCGGGCAGCGTTCGCCGCAGCGTCGGCGTGCGGCACCTGGACGGGCAGCAGTCCCCGCGCGACGTGCGTGGCCACCGCGTCCTGAGGCACGAAGAGGGTGACGGGCGCAGAGACGTCGAGTCGCTGCACGTCGACGACCGCCGCCTGTGTCCAGGCGATCGTGACACCACCGAACATCGCCGCCGCGACGTTGTCGGGATGGCCCTCGATGTCGTTGGCGAGCTGGTAGGCGGCACCGTCGCCGAGCAGCTCCGTCCCTGCGGGGACGAGTGCGCGCGCCAAGACGATCCCGCCCACGATCGCCGCGGACGACGAGCCCATGCCTCGGGCGTGCGGGATCCGGTTCGTGCATCGCAGGGTCAGGCCCGGACGAGGGACTCCCATGAGCGAGAACGCGGCGTCCATCGCCTGGACCACCAGGTGCTCCTCGTCGCGCGGGACGTCCCCCTCGCCCTCGCCGGAGACCTCCACGCGCAGCTCCTCGCCGGGAAGCACCTCGGCGGTGAGCTCGTCGTGCACGGCCAGTGCGAGGCCGAGGCTGTCGTACCCGGGACCCAGGTTGGCGCTGGAGGCCGGCACCTGCACCGTGACCGGAGCCTCGACGAACCTCATGCGAGTCCGGCGACCTCGGCGGCAGCCGAGACGTCGGCGTCGATGACCGAGTCGACGATCGAGTCCACGCCGCTGAGGGCGGTCTCCGTGTCCTTGAGGCCGTGGCCGGTCACGGTGACGGTGACCGTGAGGCCGGCCTCGACCTGTCCCGCCTCGGCGGCAGCGAGCAGTCCCGCGACGCCGGCGGCCGACGCCGGCTCGACGAAGACACCATCGCGTGCCCCGAGCAGACGCTGGGCCTGCAGGATCTGCTCGTCGGTGACCGCCTCGATGCGGCCGGAGGACTCGTCGCGTGCGGCCTCGGCGAGGTGCCACGAGGCAGGGTTGCCGATGCGGATGGCCGTGGCGATCGTGTCGGGGTCCGGCACCGGGGCACCGCGGACGATGGGAGCGGCGCCGGCGGCCTGGAAGCCCCACATCTGCGGGGTGCCCGCCGCCATGCCCGCCTCGGCGTACTCGCGGAAGCCCAGCCAGTAGGCAGAGATGTTCCCAGCGTTACCCACGGGGAGGACGTGCACGTCGGGAGCGCGGCCCAGGACGTCGACGATCTCGAAGGAGGCCGTCTTCTGGCCTTGCAGGCGCACCGGGTTGACGGAGTTGACGAGGGCGACGGGATACTCCTCGGCGAGGCCGCGGGAGATCTGCAGGCACTCGTCGAACCCGCCGCGCACCTGGATCACCTCGGCGCCGTGCATGACGGCCTGGGCCATCTTGCCCGCGGCGATCTTGCCGAGCGGCACGAGCACGATGGGCGTCAGCCCGGCGCGGGCGGCGTAGGCGGTCATGGAGGCCGACGTGTTGCCCGTCGAGGCACACACGACCGCCCGCGCGCCGTCCTCCAGCGCCGTGGAGATGGCGGCGGTCATCCCGCGGTCCTTGAAGGACCCCGTGGGGTTGCTGCCCTCGACCTTCAGGTGCACCTCGCCGCGGACGAGCTCGGACAACCACGCGGAGTGGACCAGCGGCGTGCCACCCTCGCCGAGGGTGACGACGGGGGTCTTGGCCGAGACCGGCAGCCAGTCGCGGTACTCCTCGATCACCCCACGCCAGGGCCGGGCCCCGCGTGCGGTGGTGGTCTCGTCCTGCGCCATCAGAGCATCCCCTCGACCCGCATCACCGACGAGACGTCGCGCACCATGTCGAGGTCGCGCAGGCCGGCCACCACGGCTGCGAGGTCGGCGTCGGCCGCCTCGTGGGTGACGATGACCAGCTGCGCGTCGGAGCCGTGGCCCTCCTGACGCACGGTCTTGATGGAGACGTCGTACTCAGCGAAGGCCGCAGCGACGGCCGCGAGCACGCCGGCGCGGTCGTCGACGTCGATCTGGACGTGGTACCGGGTGGTGGCGCGTCCGATCTCGAGGACCTCGAGCTGGGCGTGGGTGGACTCCCCCGGCCCCCACACGCCCTTGAGGCGGTTCCGGGCGACGGAGACCACGTCGCCGAGGACCGCGCTCGCCGTCGGGGCTCCCCCGGCCCCCGGCCCGTAGAACATCAGCTGGCCCGCGGACTCGCTCTCCACGAAGACAGCGTTGAAGGCCCCGCGGACGCTCGCGAGCGGATGGTCGAGCGGGATCATGGCGGGGTGGACGCGGGCGGAGACAGCCGCGCCGTCGGGTCCGTCGATGCGCTCGCAGATGGCCAGCAGCTTGACGACGCAGCCCATCTCCGCGGCCGATCGGACGTCGGCAGCGGTGACCTCGACGATGCCCTCGCGGTGCACGTCGCCGATCGTGACGCGGCTGTGGAAGGCGAGCGAGGCCAGGATCGCGGCCTTGGACGCGGCGTCGAATCCTTCGATGTCGGCGGTCGGGTCGGCCTCGGCGTACCCGAGTCGCTGCGCCTCCTCCAGCACCTCCTCGAAGCCGGACCCGTGGGTGGTCATGGCGTCGAGGATGAAGTTCGTGGTGCCGTTGACGATCCCCAGCACCCGGTGCACGGTGTCGCCAGCGAGCGACTCGACGAGCGGCCGGACGATCGGGATGGCACCGGCGACCGCCGCCTCGAAGGCGAGGTCGCGCTCGGCCTTGGCCGCCGCCGCGAACAGCTCGCCACCGTCCTCGGCGAGGAGCGCCTTGTTGGCCGTGACGACCGAGGCTCCGTTCTCCAGTGCCGTGACGATGAGCTCACGAGCCGGCTCGATGCCCCCGATCACCTCGATGACGAGGTCGATGTCCTCACGTGCCACCAAGGCGTGGGCGTCGGTCGTGAACAGCTCGGCCGGGAGGTCGAGGTCGCGTTCGCGCCCGGGTCGGCGCACGGCGATGCCGGCCAGCTCGAGGGGCGCTCCCACACGTCGAGCGAGCTCGGACGCGTCGCGCGTGAGCAGACGGGCCACCTCGCTGCCGACGACGCCACAGCCGAGCAGGGCGACGCGCAAGGGCCGGTCGGGATCTGCTGGAGTCGGGCTCACGTCCCGTAGCGTATCGGCGTCGCGTCCGGCCCGGTGCAGAGCCGCCATCGGTGAGACCGGAACGGCTGCCAGAGCCTAAGGTTGTCCCATGCCCCGCTCAGACGCAGCACGTCGGCGCGAGCGTCGATGGCAGGTCGGCGTGGTCACGGCGTTCGTGCTCGTCCTCGCAGCGGCGAGCGCGGCCGGCGTCGACGTCGTCCGCGAGGCGCGGGAGCGCCCTGCTGCCCTCTCGGCCGTCGATGCCGGGCCCGTCTCGTCGGAGGACTCTCGTCGCCAGGTGAACGTCACGATCTCGGTCTCCTCGGACGCGCCCTTCTCCTTCACGTACGTCACGACCGCCGGGGAGCAGGTGACCCGGGAGTCCGAGGACGGCTCACCGGTCAGCGTCACGACGGTCGAGCGTGGCAACGGACCCTACGTCCAGGTGTGGGCGCAGACCGCACCGTGGTCCACGTTCGTGCGGTGCGAGGTCGAGGTCGACGATGACCTCCGCTCGGAGGAACGCATCGAGGGCCCGGCCGCCGCGACCTACTGCGTCGCATGACGGGCGCCCCCACGAACGACGACCTGCGGCATCGGGAGCTGACGCCCGGCGAGGTCGCTCGGCGTTCGGGCGTGACGGTCTCGGCGCTCCACTACTGGGAGCGCGAGGGACTCATCGCGAGTCGGCGCACGAGCGGCAACCAGCGCCGCTACCACCGGGACGTCCTGCGACGGGTCGCGTTCATCCAGTTCTCGCAGCGGCTCGGCATCCCACTGAAGCTGGTGTCGCAGGCCCTGTCGACCCTGCCGAGCGACCGCACCCCGACCTCCCAGGACTGGGCCCGGCTCACCGACTCCTGGCGCGACGACCTCGACGAGCGGATCCAGCGGCTGCAGGACCTGCGTGACCGGCTCGACGGCTGCATCGGCTGCGGCTGCCTGTCGCTCACGAGCTGTGCGTTCTACAACGAGGGCGACCACCTCGCCGCGGAGGGACCCGGGCCGCGACGCGGGTTGCGCTGAAGCACGACCGAGGGACCTGAGAGCCGACGAGGGCACCGTGCGAGACTGCGCCGGTGACGCCCGCGGACCGTTCGAGCCTTCGCGAGGGTCTGCGCCTCGGAGTGGCCTTCGGCATCGCGGGCTTCCTGCTGTCGATGTCGTTCGGGGTGGTGGCACGAGAGTCGGGGTTCAGCCTCGTGGCGGCCGTCACGATGTCCGTCATCGTCTTCGCCGGGTCGGCCCAGTTCGCCGCCGTGGCCGTGCTCGGCGCCGGCGGCGGGCCGGTCGCCGCCGTGGCCGCGGCGACCCTGATGAACTCGAGGTTCCTGCCGATGGGCGTGGCGCTGGCCCCGTCACTGCCCGGGCGGGCGTGGTGGCGCGGTGTCCAGGGTCAGGCGGTCGTCGACTCGTCGTGGGCCGTGGCGTCCAACGGCGACGGCACCTTCGACCGGTGGCGGCTCTTCGGCACGACCCTCCCCCAGTACGGCGCGTGGCAGCTGGGGACCCTCGTCGGAGCCTACGGCGGCGACGTCATCGGCGACCTCGAGCGGTTCGGCCTCGACGCGGTCTACCCGGCGTTCTTCCTGGCCATCCTCGTCCCGGAGCTGCGTGACCGCGACCGACTCGGCGTGGCCGTCGCCGGCGGGCTCGTCGCCCTCGCGCTCGTGCCCGTCGCGCCACCCGGTGTGCCTGTCCTCGCCGCTGGGCTCGCGGCGCTGTGGGGCCTGCGTCGAGGGGGCGAGCGATGACCGTGGTCTGGGTGACGATCGGTGGTGTCGCGCTGGCGACGGCGGCGGTCAAGGCCGCCGGTCCGGTGCTGCTCGGTGGGCGTGACCTGCCGGCCCGCTTCGGGAGCGTCGTGGGCCTCATGGCGCCGGCCCTGCTCACGGCGCTCGTCGTGACGGCCGTGCTCGCCGACGACGGGCGGTGGACGGCCGGCGCGAGCGCGATCGGCGTGGCGGCGGCCGGGGTCGTCGCCTGGCGGGGGGCGTCGGTCGTCGTCACCGTCGGCGTCGCGGTGGCGGTCACCGCGCTGCTGCGGCTCGCCGGGATGTCGTGAGGCTCAGCCGAGGTCGAGCCGCAGGAGGTCGGCCTCGTCCTCGCGACGGACCACGAGGCGGGCCTCGCCGTCCCTGACGGCCACGACCGCCGGTCGGGGGACGTGGTTGTAGTTGCTCGCGAGGGAGCGGCAGTAGGCCCCGGTGCCGGGGACGGCGATCAGGTCCCCTGCCGCGACGTCGGCGGGCAGGTACTCGTCCTTGACGACGATGTCGCCGGACTCGCAGTGCTTGCCCACGACGCGACTGAGCACGGCCGGTCCGTCGGAGGAGCGTGAGGCGAGCGTGCAGGAGTAGTCGGCGCTGTACAGGGCGGGACGGATGTTGTCGCTCATGCCGCCGTCGACCGACACGTAGCGCCGGGTGGCGTCCCCGTCGAGACGGACGTCCTTGGTGGTGCCGACCTCGTAGAGCGTGAACGTCGAGGGCCCCGCGATCGCGCGGCCCGGCTCGATCGACAACTGCGGCACGTCGACACCGAGCGCGGCGCACTCGTCGGCCACGATCTTGAGCAGGCCGCGGGCGAGGTCGTCGGGCGTCGCCGGCCGGTCCTGCGTGGTGTACGCGATGCCGAAGCCGCCGCCGAGGTCGAGCTCGGGCGGCGCGCCGCCCTGCTCCTCGGCGATCTGCGCGTGCAGCCGCAGCACCCGGCGGGCAGCGACCTCGAACCCGTCGGTGACGAAGATCTGCGAGCCGATGTGCGAGTGCAGGCCGAGCAGGTGCAGCCCGGGCACCGCCGCGATGCGCCGGACGGCGTCCATCGCGGCACCGTCGGCGATCGAGAAGCCGAACTTCTGGTCCTCGTGGGAGGTGGAGATGTACTCGTGCGTGTGGGCCTCGACCCCGGCGGTCACGCGGACCATGACGTGGGCCGGGACGCCGAGCTCCTCGGTCAGTGCCGCGAGTCGGTCGATCTCCTCGGCGCTGTCGACGATGATGCGACCCACGCCGGCCTCGAGTGCGCGACGCAGCTCCGCGACGGACTTGTTGTTGCCGTGCAGTCCGATCCGCTCGGGCGGGAACTCCGCGCGCAGGGCGACCGCGAGCTCCCCGCCGGTGCAGACGTCGAGGTTCAACCCCTCCTCGGCCACCCAACGGGCGGTCGCGATGCACAGGAACGCCTTGGCGGCGTAGAAGACGTCGACCCCTGCGAAGGCCTCGGCGAAGGCACGTGCGCGGGCGCGGAAGTCGGCCTCGTCGACGACGTAGAGCGGCGTCCCGAACTCGCGGGCCAGCTCCGGCGCCGTGACGCCTGCCACCGACAGGACACCGTCGGACTTGGCCACACCGGCCGACCAGAGGTGCTCGACGAGGGCGTCGGGGTCGTCGGGGACCCGCAGCCACGCGGGGCCGCGGTCGCCGGCCTGACCGTGCAGGGCTCCTGCCTCGTGGGAACGCATGCTCACATCCTCTCGGGTGCCGTGACACCGAGCAGGCCGAGTCCGTTCGCCAGCACCTGCCGGGTCGCCGCGACGAGCACCAGCCGGGCCCGGTGGACGTCGGCGACGTCCTCGTCGCCCTGCGGGAGGACGCGGCACACGGCGTAGAAGGTGTGGAACGCGGCAGCCGTGCTCTCCAGGTAGCGGGCCACGCGGTGCGGCTCGCGCAGCTGGGCGGCACGCGCGACGACCTCGGGGAAGCTCGCGAGCGCTCGCAGGAGGTCGCCCTCCTTCTCGTGCTCCAGGAGTGCGGGGTCGAAGTTCTGGAGACCGTGCGCGATGGCGAGGTCGTCGGCGTTGCGCAGGATGCTGGAGAGGCGTGCGTGGGCGTACTGGACGTAGTAGACGGGGTTGTCGTTGGTGGTGCTGGCCCACAAGTCGAGGTCGAGGTCGATCGGCGAGTCCGTCGAGTAGCGGGACAGGGCGTACCGGGCGGCGTCGATCCCGATCGCGTCGACCAGGTCCTCGAGCGAGATGACCGTTCCGGCGCGCTTGCTCATCCTCAGCGGCTGTCCGTCGCGCAGCAGGTTGACCATCTGGCCGATGAGGATCTCGAGGTTGACGCCCGGCTCGTCGCCGAACGCGGCGCACATCGCCATCATCCGCGAGACGTAGCCGTGGTGGTCCGCGCCCAGCATGATCAGGCATCGGTCGAAGCCACGCTCGCGCTTGTCGAGGTAGTAGGCGAGGTCGCCGGAGATGTAGGCGGGCTGACCGTCGGACTTCACGACGACACGGTCCTTGTCGTCGCCGTAGTCGGACGTCCTCAGCCACCGGGCACCGCCGGACTCGTACATCTTGCCGAGCGCGTCGAGCCGGCCGATCGCCCGCTCGACGGCACCGGAGGCGTGCAGGTCGTTCTCGTGGAAGTAGACGTCGAAGTCGACGCCGAAGTCGTGCAGGGACCGCTTGATCTCCGCGAACATGAGCTCGACGCCCGCGGCCCGGAACACCTCGACGGCCTCGGCGTCGGGCAGCGCCACCGCGCCGGGGTGCTGGGCGACGACGTCGGCGGAGATGTCGTGGATGTACTGGCCCCCGTAGCCGTCCTCGGGCGCGTCCTGGCCGCGGGCCGAGGCGAGCAGCGACCGTGCGAACCGGTCGATCTGCGCGCCGTGGTCGTTGAAGTAGTACTCGCGCGTGACGTCGGCGCCGGCGAAGGTCAGCAAGCGTCCGAGGGAGTCCCCCACGGCCGCCCACCGCACTCCGCCGATGTGGATGGGACCGGTCGGGTTGGCGCTCACGAACTCGAGGTTGACCCGCTGGCCCGCGTAGGAGTCGTTGCGCCCGTAGTCACCGCCGCGCTCGAGCACCACGGCCGCGACCTGACCCTGCGCGCCGGCTGCGACCCGCAGGTTGAGGAAGCCCGGTCCGGCGACCTCCGCGCTCGCGATGCCGTCGGCGCTCTCGAGCTCCGCGGCGAGCCACTGGGCGAGGTCGCGCGGGTTCAGGCCGGCCTTCTTGGCGAGCTGCAGGGCGATGTTGGTGGCGTAGTCGCCGTGCTCCTTGACCTTGGGGCGCTCTACGCGGACCTCGGCAGGAAAACCGTCGGGCAGGGCGAGTCGGCCGTCGTCGACGAGCCGACCGAGGGCACTGACGATGGCGGTGGAGAGCTGGTCGGGAGTCACCCGCCGATCCTAGCGACGGCGGGCGGGTGTCCTGCGTCTCGTCCTCAGCCCTCGGAGTCGATGAGGTCGGTGATGGTCGCGATGAGCTCGTCGGGGTCGAACGGCTTGGTGACGTAGACGTCGGCGCCGGCCTCCATGCCGCGCTTGATGTCCATGGGCATGTTCTGGGTCGTCACCATGAGCACCGTGAGGTCGGCGAGCGCCGGGTCTGCGCGGATGGCGCGGACCGTGACCATCCCGCCCTGGCGCGGCATCATCTCGTCGACCGTCACCGCGTCCGGCAGGGTTCCGGCGGCCGCGTCCGCGCGCAGCTGCTCGATGCAGTCGATGCCGTCGACGGCCTCTCGCACCTCGAAGCCCGCGAGCTCGAGGTTCGTGCGGATGAGGAAGCGGATCGATGCGGTGTCGTCGACGACCAGGACGGTGGGCACGAGCCTCACGGTATCGGCTGTGCGCTACGCTCGGGGGGCAGTTCGGCAGACGTCCTCGGACCACGCCGGGACCGCGGGCCCCCGTAGCTCAGGGGATAGAGCACCGCCCTCCGGAGGCGGGAGCGCAGGTTCGAATCCTGCCGGGGGTGCCCAGGTGATGTCTCCAGACACCGAAACCTCCGAACCCTCAGGGTCGGAGGTCTCGTCGTCCTGCGGGGTCGGCCGTCGCGGCTGGTGTCGACGTCCAGTTCGCACCGGAGTTCTCCGGCCGTGGCGTTGACCGTGCGGACGTGCAGGTCGGCGATCGTGACGGGCTGGGCGCGGAGCCATCTCTTGAGGGTCCGTTGAAAGCGTTCGAGCCTTGCCTCGGGTGCTGGGGTGGTTGGCTCGGTCGTGCACGCAGTGCTTCGAGAAGGACCATGGCGTCGTCGTTGAGGGTCGAGGCCGGGATCCCAACGTCTGCGACGGCTCGGCAGACCTGAGCGACCACGGCCGAGCCGGTGATCCGTCGGTGGGCGGTGACTCCGATGCCTTGCGGGTGCAGTCGTCGAGCCAGGTCAGGATCTCGTCATCGATGCCGCCGGTGAGGTGATGACCGACGTCGCTCTCGACACCCGACGCAGCGTGGCCCGTGGCGTTCCCATGTCGTGCGACGTGGGTTGGCTACGTCCTGGGCCAGCACACTGCCGGCGATGCCCTGTGATGTCTCAGGACATCGCGGACAGCCGCACCCACGGAGCGGGTCCGGCTGTCCGAGACCTGGAGCCGGTGCACGAAGTCGAGGAGGCGGTGCACCGCCGTGGAGATCGACACTGGTGTCAACGGCGAACCGGTGCGGACGTCGGCCTCAGGAAGCCACTCCTGCGTCCCGCTCCCCCGACAGCCGTGGCCCTGTCCGTCGGTGACGCCCCAACGGGCCGGCCATCGCGTGGTACCCGCCGTCGACGTGCACGATCTCCCCCGTCACGGCTCGGGCCATGTCCGAGAGCAGGTAACAGACGGCGTCGGCCACCGGAGCGGTGTCACGGGGGTCCCACACGAGCGGCGAGCGGTCCGACCACGCCTCGAGCAGCTCATCGAAACCGGGGATCCCGCCCGCCGCACGCGTGTGGACGGGTCCTGCCGCCACGAGGTTGGAGCGGATGCCGACCGCGCCCAGGTCGCGCGCCAGGTACCGGTTGAGCGCTTCGAGGCCCGCCTTGCAGACGCCCATCCAGTTGTAGACCGACCAGGCACCCGCGGCATCGAAGTCGAGTCCGACGAGACTGCCTCCCGACTCCGGAGCCAGGTCACGCAGCACCCGAGCCAGCTCCGCGTACGAGACCGTGCTCGTGCGGAAGGCCTTCTCCAGCTCGGCGGGGTGGACGCCCAGCATCGACCCGGAGAGAGCCACGCGAGGGGCGAAGGCGATGGCGTGGAGCACACCGTCCAGACGGCCGAACCGTTCGCGGATGACGTCGACGAGCCCGGTCGTCTCCTCCGTACGCGCAGCGTCGTACGGGATCACCGGGTCGAGGTCGAGGGACGCGGCGACGCTGTCGGCCGACGCCAGGTCGCGGTGCAGGCCGGTGAGGACGACCTGGGCGCCGAGCTCTCGGGCCCGCAGGGCGACGGCGTACGCGATGCTGTCCGTCGTGACGACACCGGTCACCAGGACCACCTTGTCGTCGAGCAACGACGCCCTCTGCTCCTGCGGACTCGTGGCGGCGTGGTCCGGCTCGGGGCCGCTCATCGCGCGATCATCTCTGCGACGGCGTGGTACAGCGGGATACCGACGACGATGTTGAACGGGAAGGTGATCGCGAGGGACATGGTCAGGTACCGCGACGGCAGGGCTTCGGGGATCGCGTAGCGCACCACTGCCGGCACCACGATGTAGGAACCGCTCGCGGCCAGCACCATCAGGAGCGTCAGGTCCCCGACCGTGAGCCCGGCAGCCGATCCGAGCAGCAGTGCGAGACCCGCACCGACGAGCGGCATGACGATCGCGAAGCCCACCAGGAACGGTGGGATGCCCTTGACCTCCCGCGTCTGTCGGGCGACGAGCAGCCCCATCTCGAGCAGGAAGAAGGCGAGCAGACCCTTGAAGATATCGTTGATGAACGGCGTCATCGCCTCACCGCCGGCGGGCCCGGTAGCGGCACCGATGACCAACGAACCGACCAGGAGGAGGAAGGTCCCTTCGGTGAACGCTCCGCGTAGCACACCTCCGACCCCCTCGGAGCGCTCCGGCCGGCCCCCCGCACGACCCGCGGCGACCTCGGACCCCGACGACGCGCCGATGCCCGTCGCGAGCGGCGTCGCCCCGCCGCCGACGGTCGCGATCTGCCGGCTCGCGGCCTGCGACCTCGCCCAGCCCGCGAGGACGACCGCCATGACGATGGCTGGGGACTCCATCAGCACCAGCGCCACCGTCATGTGGCCACCGGGAGCGTCCCCCCGCGCCGTGAGGACCTGCGACGCCGCGATGAACGTCACGGCGCTGACCGACCCGTACGTGGCGGCGATCGCGGCGGCGTCGAAGGGGTTCACGCGTCTGCGCAGCACGAGGTAGCCGATGGCCGGGATGACGAGCGACAGCGTCATCGCGATGGCGATGACCGTGAGCGCCGTGGCGGTGAGGCCGGACTCGGCGAGGGCCTGTCCGCCCTTGAAGCCGATGGCCATGAGCAGGTAGAGGGAGAGGAACTTCGTCACCGGTGGCGGGACCTCGAGGTTCGATCGCAAGGAGCCGGCGAGAAGACCGAGGACGAAGAACAGGATGACGGGGTCCGTGAGGTTGCTGAGCGTGCTGAGGTCCATCGCGACTCCTGGGTGGTCGAACGTGACGACTCGTGGGTGAGCAGTCATTAACTGGAAGTAGATTACCGGCATTGAACTTCCGGTAAACCGAACGTGAGGTACGACACGCGCCCCGTTAGGGTGATGACGTGACGTCCGAGCGACCCTCGTGGACCTTCTTGAGCAACCACGGCCACGTGCTCGTGCTCGTCGCTCGCGAACCAGGGGTGCTGCTGACGGACCTGAGCGAGCGCGTCGGCATCTCCGAGCGCGCGGCGCGCTCGATCCTGCGCGACCTCGAGGACGCGGGGTACCTGAGTCGGACCAAGGTGGGCCGTCGCAACCGGTACGACGTGCACCCCGACGGTCCCCTGCGCCATCCCGAGGAGTCGACGACGATGGTCAGCGACCTCCTCACCATCTTCGGCGGCTGAGCCCTGATCCACCAGCCGCGGCGAGCGTCGTGTGTGTGGCGTAGAACGAGAATGCCCTCCTGAGCAGGGGAGGATGCCGATGGCGACGTCACCCTCCACCGCTCACGCGGAGCACTCGTACGTGCGACCTTCCCACAGGATCCGGCTTGTCCTCGATGACCCGCATCCGGTGTCGGCTGCTGGCTCGGTGCCGGCGCCGTGACGGGCCGAGTCCGCCGGTCTGCACGACCTGCCCGATGCCCCACGCCTCGGCCACCAGGGCCGGGCCCGTCGTGCGGCGCGTGCTCGCTCGCCGGGGTGAGGTGTTCGCGACCTACCGCCACCACGCCTTCATCACCGACAGCACCCCTGCGCATCGCCGAGGCCGGCCAGCATCACCGCGACCACAGCTGACGAATCAACTTCCGTGGATGAGGACCGAGCCAGGGCGGGCCTGCCGCCCCGCCGAGCGATCGTCACCGACGGCTCGGCGGGGCGACAGTGCGCTCAGCCCCGCCAGCGCACCGCCTCGAGCGCCATCGCGACCCGCAACGGGTCGTCGCCGAGCGGCCGCGGGAGCAGCTCGTTCGCACGCTCCAGGCGGCGCAGCACCGTGTTGCGGTGGGTGAAGAGCCTCTGCGCCGTGGCGGTGGCGTTACCGAGCAGGCCGAGGTAGACCCGCACCGTCTCGCGCAGGTCCTCGGGCGCCTCGGCCAACGGACCGAGCACCCGCTCGGTGAAGTCGCCCGACAGCGACGACTCACCGGCGACGATGGCCGCCACCTCGACCTGGTCGAAGGTGACCAATCCGGGCCGGGCCGACGCCCGCACCGCGAGTCGCTGCGCCTCGATCGCCTCGCGGTGGCTGCGCCGGAATCCCTCGACCCCGACGGCGGGGTTCCCGAGCGCCACCCGGACCGCACCGTCGCGGGCGGCGTCGGCCAACGCCTCGTCCGGCGGCGAGGCGTGGACGGGCAGCCACAGCCACAGCGTGCTCGACCCGGCCAGCACCGTCAGTCGCCGCCGGGTCCCCGCGCCCCGCATCAGACGCTCCGCGGCGGCCTCGAGCCGGCCCAGGTCGGCGTCGGCCGCCTCCTGCCACAGCACCGCCGCGAGATGCCCGCCCTCCAACCGGTGACCGAGCACGCGTTCCACCCGCGACCTGCTGACCGGCGCCCCGTGCAGGACGAGGGCGACGAGGTCGCGGCGTTCGGCCTGCGAGCCGAGCAGGAGGTCGTCGCTCTCGGCCGCCATGCGCTCGGCGAGCGCGGTGACCGTGGCATCGACGAAGTCGCTCATGGAGCGGGCGGTGACCGACAACAGCTCACGCAGCTCCTCGACGTCGTCGGTCAGGACGAAGCACAGGTCCATCCAGCGCTGCCACGCCACGCTCTGACCCGTGCGATACGCGTCGAGGGCGACGTCGGAGACCCCGCGCCGCACCATGTCGCGCGTGACGTCGAGCTGCACGTCGCTGACGTTCGCGGGGACCGGTTCGCCGGGTGCCCGGACGTTCGCCGCCGCCCAGGCCATGAGGTTGTCGAAGTTGCCACGACGCACGGCCTCGGCCAGCGACGGGTCGGCAGCGACCGTCGCGACCGCGGGTCCGGTCAGCGTGGCGGCGTCGATGGCCTCGGCCCACTGGCTGCTGGTGGACAGACCGATCTCCGCGCCCTGTCGGATGAGCTCACGCACCCGGGCCGAGATCGCGCGTCCCGCCTCGCCGTCCATCCAACGAGGGTAGTCCAGTGGTGCACTATGCACCAGGATAGTGCGGAAAGGGTGATGATCATCCCTGGTGGATGGAGTCGCGGAGCCGCGACGATGGAGGCCCCGCCGCCGAGGAGGCCCCATGACCACCACCACACCCGCCGAGGATCTCGAGGTCCTGATCATCGGTTCCGGGATCTCCGGCATCGGCGCCGCCTGCCACCTCACGATGGAGCGGCCGGGCACGGACTACGCCGTCCTGGAGGCTCGCGAGGCCTCGGGCGGCACGTGGGACCTGTTCCGCTACCCCGGCATCCGCTCCGACTCCGACCTCTTCACCTTCGGCTACGACTTCCGCCCCTGGCAGGACGACCAGGCCATCGCCTCGGCCGACAAGATCCTCACCTACCTGCGCGAGACGGCACGCGAGTACCGCGTCGAGGAGAACATCCGCTACCGCCACCGCGTCGTGCGCGCGGACTGGTCGAGCGACGCCGCCCGCTGGATCGTCCAGGTCGAGCGGGAGGATGGCGAGCGGGTCGAGATCCACGCGCGATGGATCTTCGGTGCGACCGGCTACTACGACTACGACGAGGGTTACACCCCCGACCTGCCGGGCCGCGACCGCTACGAGGGCCCCCTCGTCCACCCGCAGCACTGGCCCGAGGACCTCGACCCGAGCGGGAAGCGGTTCGTGGTCATCGGCTCCGGTGCGACGGCCGTGACGCTCGTGCCGGCCCTCGCAGAGCAGGGAGCCGAGCACGTCACGATGCTGCAGCGCACCCCCACCTACATCATGCCGGTGCCCGGCACCGACACGATGGCGACCGTGCTGCCGAGGCTGATCGGCCGCCGGCGGGGCTTCGCCGCCGTCCGCGCCCGCTACATCTGGCAGCAGCGACTGGTCTTCTCCCTCGCGCAACGGTTCCCGAAGGCGTCCCGGGCCCTCATCCGCCGGGTCAACCAGCGACTCCTGCCCGACCACGTCGACGTCGACACCCACTTCAACCCGCCGTACGACCCGTGGGACCAGCGCCTGTGTGCCGTGCCCGACGGCGACCTCTTCCGCACGCTCCGTCAGGGTCGGGCGTCGGTCGTCACCGACCGCATCGCCACGTTCACCGAGCGAGGGATCCGGCTCGAGTCCGGCGAGGAGCTCGAGGCCGACGTCATCGTCACCGCGACCGGCCTGAAGCTGTCGCTGTTCGGCGGCATCGACCTGGCCGTCGACGGCGAGGACTTCCACGCACCGGACCATGTCGCCTACAAGGGCATGATGCTCTCCGACGTCCCGAACTTCGCGTTCTCGGTCGGGTACACGAACTCCTCCTGGACCCTCAAGGTCGACCTGCTGTGCCGGCAGTTCACCGCGCTGCTGCGCCACATGGACGAGCACGGACTCGCCGTCTGCCGACCAGTGGCCCCGCCGATGCCGACCCGACCCCTCCTGGACTTCGAGGCCGGGTATGTCCAGCGCAGCATCGAGACCCTCCCCCGCCAGGGGGACCGTGCGCCGTGGCAGATGTCGATGAGCTACCTCGACGACGTCAAGCTCGTCGCGTCGACGCCGGTCGTCGACGAGTTCCTGCACTTCGACGCGGACCCCTCGTCGACGCGCCAGGACGCCGTGGCGACCGCCTCCTGAGTCACCCGAGGGAGACCGTCGCTCGGCTTGTGGGATCGTCGCCGCGCACTAGCGTCGAGTCGTCACCCACCCATGTCAGGAGGCACCATGCCCACTCGCTCAGCCCGCACCGCCTGGGACGGCGGATTCGAGGACGGAAAGGGCCAGGTCGAGCTCACCAGCTCCGGACTCGGCACGTTCGAGATGTCCTTCCCCAAGCGCTCGTCGCAGGACGGTGGCGACGCCACCAACCCCGAGGAGCTCCTCGGCGCGGCACACTCGTCGTGCTACTCGATGCAGCTCGCGGCCCTGCTCGGCCAGGCCGGCGGCACCGTGCAGTCCATCGAGACGACGGCGGACGTCTCCCTCGGAGAGGACCCCGCCGGTGGGTTCAGGATCCACACCATCGCCCTGACGGTGACGGCCGAGGTCGACGGGATCGACGACGCCGGCTTCCAGGAGGCGGCCAACGAGGCCAAGGAGTCCTGCCCGCTCAGCAAGGCCCTGGCCGGCGTCGACACCATCACGCTCGACGCCACGCTCGAGAACGGCTGAGCTCGACGGCACGCCCGGCCTCGCGTCGACGCCGAGCCCGTCGACGTGGGGCCGGGGCCGTCCGCCGCAGTCGTCCGACCGCCCGCCGACAGGCCGATGCCGCACCTGGCGAGCGAGGACGGGCGCGATAGGCTAGAGCGGCACCTCGTCCGGGTGCGAAGGCGATCAGTGGAAGAGGCGATTCTGGCCGTGGCCGAGTCCTCACAGGCATCTCCCGACTTCGGAACCAACGCGTGGTTGGTCGAGGAGATGTACGACCGGTACCAGTCCGACCCCGCGTCCGTCGACGCGTCGTGGAAGACCTTCTTCGAGGAGGGTGAGGGCGCCGCGCTGAACGGCTCGGCCAACGGCCGCTCGTCGACCGCGACGCAGCCCCGCGAGCAGAAGGCCCCCGAGAAGAAGGCGCCCGAGCAGAAGGCTCCCGGGCAGAAGGCTCCCGGGGCGTCGGCTGCTCGGGGCGAGGCTCCCCAGGGCAAGGCGCCCGCGAAGAAGGCGCCCGAGAAGAAGACGCCGCCCGCCGAGAAGCCGAGCGCCGCCACGAGCGGCAAGCCCGCGCCGAAGGCCGCTGCCGCCACGAAGGACAAGCCCGCGCCCGACAAGCCCACCGGTCCCGGTGAGGTCCAGCGGATCAGTCTCAAGGGTGCCCCGGCGCGCACGGCGGCCAACATGGACGCCAGCCTCGAGGTCCCCACCGCCACGAGCGTCCGGTCGGTCCCGGTCAAGCTGCTGTTCGACAACCGCACGGTGATCAACAACCACCTCGCCCGCGCCCGCGGCGGGAAGGTCTCCTTCACCCACCTCATCGGCTACGCCGTGGTGCGCGCCCTGTCCGCGATGCCGGAGATGAACACCGGCTACGACGTCGACGACAAGGGCAAGCCGGTCCAGCTCAAGCCCGAGCACGTCAACTTCGGCCTCGCCATCGACACCAAGAACGCCAAGGGTGACCGCCAGCTCCTGGTCCCCTCGATCAAGGCTGCGGAGACGCTCGGGTTCGCCGGTTTCTGGCAGGCCTACGAGGCGATGGTCAAGAAGGCCCGCGACGGCAAGCTCGAGGTCGCCGACTTCCTCGGCACCACCGTGAGCCTCACCAACCCCGGCGGCATCGGCACCAACCACTCCGTGCCGCGCCTCATGAAGGGTCAGGGCGTCATCGTCGGCGTCGGCTCCATGGAGTACCCGCCGGAGTTCCAGGGTGCCTCGGAGCACACGCTGGCGCAGTTGGCCATCTCCAAGATGATGACCCTCACCTCCACCTACGACCACCGCGTCATCCAGGGTGCGCAGTCCGGTGAGTTCCTGCGCCGCATCCACCAGCTCCTGCTGGGCGAGGACGGCTTCTACGACGAGATCTTCCAGGAGCTGCGGATCCCCTACGAGCCGATCCGGTGGGCGCGTGACATCCCGGTCAGCCACGACGACGAGGTCCACCGCCAGGCCCGCGTGCTCGAGCTCATCCACGCCTACCGCGTGCGCGGCCACCTCATGGCCGACACCAACCCGTTGGAGTACCGCCAGCGCAGCCACCCCGACCTCGACGTCGCCCAGCACGGCCTGACGCTGTGGGACCTCGACCGCGAGTTCGCCACCGGCTCCTTCGCGAACGGCTCGGGCAAGCGGTTCATGAAGCTGCGCGAGATCCTCGGCGTCCTGCGCGACTCCTACTGCCGCACCATCGGCTTGGAGTACATGCACATCCAGGACCCGGCCGAGCGCCAGTGGCTGCAGGACCGCATCGAGATCGGGCACACCAAGCCCCCGCGCGAGGAGCAGCTGCGGATCCTGCAGAAGCTCAACCAGGCCGAGGCCTTCGAGACGTTCCTGCAGACGAAGTTCGTCGGGCAGAAGCGCTTCAGCCTCGAGGGTGGCGAGACCACCGTGCCCCTGCTCGACGAGATCTGCGAGGAGGCGGCCAGCGACGGCCTCGACGAGGTCTGCATCGGCATGGCCCACCGTGGGCGCCTCAACGTCCTGGTCAACATCGCCGGCAAGAGCGCGGGCCAGGTCTTCCGCGAGTTCGAGGGCAACATCGACCCCAGCACCGTCCAGGGCTCCGGCGACGTCAAGTACCACCTCGGGGTCGAGGGTGAGTACACCTCCGAGAAGGGCGACGCCATCAAGGTCTCGGTCGCGGCCAACCCGTCGCACCTGGAGGTCGTCAACCCGGTGCTGGAGGGCATCACCCGGGCCAAGCAGGACCGGCTCAACCAGGGCGAGGCGTTCCCGGTCCTGCCGGTGCTCGTCCACGGCGACGCGGCCTTCGCGGGCCAGGGCGTCGTGGCCGAGACCCTCAACCTCAGCCAGCTGCGCGGCTACCGCACGGGCGGCACGATCCACGTCATCGTCAACAACCAGGTCGGGTTCACCACGAGCCCCTCGTCGTCGCGCTCGTCCACGTACTGCACCGACGTCGCGCGCATGATCCAGGCGCCGATCTTCCACGTCAACGGCGACGATCCCGAGGCCTGCATCCGGGTGGCCGAGCTGGCGTACTCCTACCGCAAGACGTTCAAGAAGGACGTCGTGATCGACCTCGTCTGCTACCGCCGTCGCGGCCACAACGAGGGCGACGACCCGAGCTTCACCCAGCCGTTGATGTACGACACGATCAGCGCCAAGAAGTCGGTGCGCAAGCTGTACACCGAGGCGCTCGTCGGTCGTGGCGACATCACGCTGGAGGAGGCCGAGGAGGCCCTCGCGGACTACCAGGCGCAGCTCGAGCGCAACTTCGCCGACGTCAAGCAGGCGTCCTCCGATCCCTCCTACACGCGCACCCCGGACTACCCCGAGAAGCCCGAGGAGCCCGCCGCCGGACTGGTGACGGCCGTCTCGCAGGAGACGCTCAAGGCCGTCGCCGACGCCTACACCGCGGTCCCCGACGGGTTCACCGTCCACCCGAAGGTCCTGCCGCAGCTGCAGCGCCGGGCGCAGTCGATCTCGGCGGGACCGATCGACTGGGGCACCGGCGAGATCATCGCGCTCGGCTCGCTGCTGCTCGAGGGCCGGCCCGTCCGCATGGCCGGGCAGGACTCGCGTCGCGGCACCTTCTCCTCCCGGTTCGCGACCATCATCGATCGCGCCAACGGCAGCGAGTGGACGCCGCTGGCGCACGTCGGAGACGACCAGGCGACGTTCTACATCTACGACTCGCTGCTGAGCGAGTACGCCGCCCTCGGCTTCGAGTACGGCTACTCCGTGGCCCGGCCGGAGGCGCTGACGATGTGGGAGGCGCAGTTCGGCGACTTCGTCAACGGCGCCCAGTCGGTGATCGACGAGTACATCTCCTCCGGCGAGACCAAGTGGGGTCAGAAGTCCGGCGTCGTGCTGCTCCTGCCGCACGGCTACGAGGGTCAGGGCCCGGACCACTCCTCGGGTCGGATCGAGCGCTTCCTGACGCTCGCGGCCAACGACGAGATGACCATCGCCCAGCCGTCGACGCCCGCGTCGTACTTCCACCTGCTGCGCAAGCAGACGCTGGAGTCCGAGCACCGGCCGCTCATCGTCTTCACGCCGAAGTCGATGCTGCGCAGCAAGGCCGCCGCCTCCCAGCCCGAGGACTTCACGTCGGGACGGTGGCGACCCGTCCTCGGCGACGAGACCGTCGACGCCGAGCGCGTCGAGAGGGTGCTGCTGTGCTCGGGCAAGATCGCATGGGAGCTGTTCGCCGAGCGCAAGAAGCGCGAGGGCGACGAGCCGCGGACGGCGATCGTGCGCATCGAGCAGCTGTACCCGCGTCCGATCGAGGAGCTGAAGTCCGAGCTGGCCCGGTTCTCCGGCCTCAAGGAGGTCCGCTGGGTCCAGGACGAGCCCGTCAACCAGGGCCCGTGGCCGCACGTCGCGATGCACTACCCGGCCGAGCTCGGCGACCGTCGGATCGTGTCCGTGACCCGTCCGGAGTCCTCGACGACGGCCGTCGGTTCGAAGGCGCGCCACGACCAGGAGCACAAGGAGCTCATGGACCAGGCCTTCGCCTGACCCGCACACCGTGACGTGGGGCCCGGGTCGTCGACCCGGGCCCCACGTCGTCCCCCTGGAGGAGCATGTACTTCACCGACCGAGGCATCGAGGAGCTGCAGAAGCGTCGCGGCGAGGAGGAGGTCTCCCTCTCCTGGCTGGCCGACCGCATGGTCGAGTTCGTCGACCTCCACCCCGAGTTCGAGGCCGCTACCGAACGCCTCGCCACCTGGCTCGCCCGCCTCGACGACGACGAGGACTGACCCACCCCGCCACACCGCCCCGGGCCTCCGCGACTGGCGCAATCGGGGGACTTTGAGACGGCGTGTCGCCCCAGTTCGCGCCACTCGAGGACGGGTTCGCGCCAGTCGCTGTCCGCTTTCCGCCAGTCGGTGCGCCTGAGCGCCTGCCCCCACCTTCGGCCTGCCGCCGGAGAGGCGCTCCTCGTCCGGGGTGGGCAGGAGGCGACCGGCGGTGCTCGCCGCCCGGTCGGTCGCCGTCGGTCTCAGGCGGACGGGTCGTCGGGACGCTCGCGACGCAGCGCGGCCGGGCGGACCGACTCGCGGCGCCGAGGGACGTCGGATCGCACGAAGCGCCGCAGCCGGTGCTCGAGCGCCGTCACCCCTCGGCCGCTGAAGCTGGAGGCTCCGATCTCCTGCTCCCAGACCATCAGGCGGGAGGGGTCGTGGCGTCGTCCCAGCGCTTGGTCGGCGTCCCTGACGACCTGTCCCGGATCGGCCATGATCTCCGGCGCGACGTAGCCGAACCGCTCGAACCCGAGTCGGGTCAGGGCCTTCTCGCGTCGCAGGTCCGACCGGTGCTGATCGCGGTCGCGATGGTCCGCGCCGTCGTACTCCACGAGACGTCTCGTGCCACGGATCCGGAGGTCCCCACGCGCCACGACGTGGCCGAGGGCGTCGGTGACGAGTGACTGTGGCTCGACCGGTACCCCGGCGAACACGTGGAGCAGGCGCAGCACGCTCTCCCAGGCCGACTCGCTGCGCCCGTCGACGAGGTCGAGGGCGCGGCGCAGGACACGCACGCCGCGGCGACCCGGCACCATCGCCTCCCGGATCCCCGGCACGTCCACGTGGCCGAGGTGGAGGGCACCGTCGATCGCCACCACGAGGTCGATCGCCGCAGGTGCTCGGCGAGCTCGACGATCGTCCAGGCCGCGGAGGCGATCGGGACGTCACCGATCCGCTCCCGGTGACGGGGCGGGATGCCGCAGCGTCGGACGTAGACGCCTCGGCGGTCGTGGTGGGGAGCGTCGGTGTCGCTGCAGGCGACGAGCAGCGGCAGTCGCACGTCCGGAAGCCACCATCCGCGCAGCGTCGCGGAGGTCAGGTGGGTGAAGACGACGTCATCGGGCAGGACGAGCGCGACGGCTCGACACCGGCTCGCGAGGTCGTCCTCGTGGGCGCGCAGCATCGAGACGCCGTGCGCTGGGCGGGTGAACTGGGCGCCACGGAGGACGTCACGGGTGAGTCCGCGCGCCTCGGCGTCGCGGTGCAAGACAGGGTCCATCGAACGATCGTCGAGGGCGCTGCGGCATCCCGACACCCCTCGCGGGCGACGTTGTGGACAGCGTCCGTCGACCCCCGGCGCTGTGGACCTGCCGGCCCCACCGAGCGGCGGATTGCCGGTGGCGAGTGGCGCACACCGGTCAACGAGTGGCGCAGTTCGGGGCGACACGCCGTCTCGAAACCCCCGTCTTGCGCCACTCGCGGAAGGGGGAGCGTCAGAGGGTGAGGACGATCTTGCCGAAGACGTCGCCGTCGGCGACGGCGCCGATGGCGGTCGCGGCGTCGGACATCGGCAGCTCGCGGTCGATGAGGGGACGCGTGCCGGTGACGTCGAGGAACTCCGCCAGGCGGTGCAGCTCGTCGCGCGTGCCCATCGTGGAGCCGTGGACCCGCATCTGCTGGAAGAAGATCCGGGTCAGCTCGGCGGCCTTCGGGGCGTCGCCAGACGTGGCGCCGGCGATCACGATCGTGCCACCGGGACGCATCGACTTCACCGAGTGCGACCACGTGGCCGCGCCGACGGTCTCGATGACCGCGTCGACCTTCTGCGGGAGGCGCTCGCCGGCGTCGAGGACCTCGTGGGCGCCCAGCTCGAGGGCCTTGGCACGCTTGCCCTCGTCGCGACTCGTGGCGAAGACCCGGAAGCCGGCGGCCCGCGCGAGCGTGATGGCCGCCGTGGCCACGCCGCCACCCGCGCCCTGGACCAGCACCGCGTCGCCCTGCTTGAGGTCGGACTGGGTGAAGAGCATCCGATAGGCCGTGAGCCACGCGGTGGGCAGGCAGGCGGCCTCGGCGAACGACAGCCCCGCGGGCTTCGCGACGACGTTGCGACGCGGCACGGCCACCTTCTCGGCGAACGTGCCCGGGTGCTTCTCCGACAGCAGGGAACGACGGGGATCGAGCGTCTCGTCGCCGGCCCAGTCCGGGGAGCTGATCACCGCGTGCACGACGACCTCGTTGCCGTCCTCGTCGTAGCCGGCGGCGTCGCAGCCGAGGATCATCGGCAGCGACTCCTCGCGCAGCCCGACGCCACGCAGGCTCCAGACGTCGTGGTGGTTGACCGACGCCGCCTTGACGGTCACGGTGGTCCACCCGTCCGGGACCTGAGGCTCGGGCTGATCGCCGACGACGAGTCCGTCCAGAGGAGCGTCGGGGTTGATCTCTCGGGCGTAGACGGCGAACATCGGCGGTCTCCTAGCGTCGGTCAGGGGCGTCAGTAGGGGCGGCGGGCCAACCCGTCGCGCCGCGCGGTGTCGGTCACCGCACGCGCCACGACCGGTGCGACCCGGGGATCGAACGGCGAGGGAATGACGTACGTCTCGCTGAGGTCGTCGCCGACGAGGTCGGCGATGGCGGTCGCCGCGGCGAGCTTCATGCTCTCGGAGATCTCCGTGGCCCGCACGTCCAGCGCGCCGCGGAAGATGCCCGGGAAGACGAGGACGTTGTTGATCTGGTTCGGGAAGTCCGAGCGTCCCGTGGCCACGACCCGGGCGTGCCGCGCGGCGACCTCCGGATGGACCTCCGGGTTGGGGTTCGCCATGGCGAAGACGATGGCGTCCGGCGCCATCCGGGCCACCGACTCCTCGGCCACCGTGCCGCCGGAGACGCCGATGAACACGTCGGCGCCCTCGAGGGCGTCGTCGATGCTCCCCGGTCGCGCCCACGGCGCGCACTGGTCGGCCAGCATGTCCTTGACCTCGTTCATGCCCGCTCGACCGGGCACGAGCACGCCCGAGCGGTCGACGACGCTGATCTTGCGCACTCCCGCGGAGCGCAGGATGGCGCAGATCGCGACACCTGCCGCCCCGGCGCCGGAGATGACGACCTTGAGGTCCTGGAGGTCGCGGTCGGTCAGGCGCGCGGCGTTGATGAGCGCGGCCAGGGTGACCACCGCGGTGCCGTGCTGGTCGTCGTGGAAGACCGGGATGTCGAGCCGCTCGACGAGACGACGCTCGATCTCGAAGCACCGCGGGCTCGAGATGTCCTCGAGGTTGATGCCGCCGAAGGTGGGTGCCAGGCGAGCGACCGTCTCGACGATCTCGTCGACGTCGGTGGTCGCCAGGGCGACCGGCACGGCGTCCACGCCACCGAACTGCTTGAACAGCACGGCCTTGCCCTCCATCACCGGCATGGCCGCCGACGGGCCGATGTCGCCGAGACCCAGCACGGCCGTCCCGTCGGTCACGACGGCGACCGTGTTCGAGACCCACGTGTACTGGTGGGCCAGCTCGGGGTCGGCGGCGATCGCCTCGCACACGCGGGCGACGCCCGGCGTGTACGACAGCGACAGGTCGTGCGCATCACGCAGGGGTACCGTCGCGGCGACCTCCATCTTCCCACCCTGGTGCAGGGCGAAGACGGGATCATCGGGATCGGGCGAGGCCACATGGGCGTCGCTGTCAATGGCAACCATGAGTCTGGGAGAAGGTCCTCGGGCGGGGTCCGGGCGGCGCGCTGCGGAGTCGGTCTGACTCACGGCGCCGGGTGATCGAGCGGGTCGTGCCCTGTCCGGGAGTCTGTCACATGCCCGACGACGACCCGAGGGCGCGGGTGACCGGCCGCGACAGCAGACAGGCGAGCGCGACGACGGCCGCCGCCGCGAGCCCGGTCGGTATCCACCAGACGTCGCCACGGAAGTTGTACGACAACAGCAGCTGGATCAGCTGGGAGAACACCAGGAACCCCCGGGCCCAGCTGTGCCCCTTCAGGAGCCGGTTGAGCGCCGCCAGCAGCATCACGCCGAAGGCACCCAGGAAGAACGCCGTGCTCACACCGAGCCCGACGCGGCCGGGCGTGATGACCCTGGCCTCGGCGACGGCGAGCGCGATCAGTCCGAGCGCCTCGACGCTGATGATCGCACCGGCCACCAGCAGGAGACGGCGCGCCGTCCCGGTCGGTGGCGTCGGCGGGGGCGGGACGTAGGCCATCGGGTCGCCCGGGTCGTGACCCGTGTCGTGCCCGCCGCCGGCGTCCTGCGCGTCGTCGGGGTCGTCGGCGGGCGGGCCCACGGGCCGGGAAGTCGGGTCGTCCACGGTCACCAGCCTACGGCGAGGACCACCGTTCACCCGCTCGTCACCTTCATGTGACACAACCGACAAACGACCGCACGTCCGTTCCCCTTGTGCTCCCCGGCCTTTGTTGAAACGATGATGATTGCGTCTCGGGACGGGTCTGCCACCGTGGGCCGACCGAGTCGATCACCAGAGGTGGGAAGGAGATGTCGTCATGGACTGGCGCCACAAGAGCGCGTGCCTCGACGAAGACCCTGAGCTCTTCTTCCCCATCGGCAACACGGGACCCGCGATCATGCAGATCGAGGAAGCCAAGGTCGTGTGTCGCCGTTGCGACGTTCGTGAACAGTGCCTGCAGTGGGCTTTGGAGTCCGGACAGGACCACGGCGTCTGGGGAGGCATGAGCGAGGACGAACGTCGTGCGCTCAAGCGCCGCAACGCCCGGGCACGCATCCGCACCGCCTGAGCCTGCACGCAGCGATCGAACCCCGTACCCACGACTGGGTACGGGGTTCTTCCGTGTCCCGCCCCGTCACGCCCGGACGTGCCGTCACGCCCCGATGGTGATCGCGACCGTGGTGCCGCCCCGAGGACCACGCTCGAAGGCCAACGTGCCGTCCAGCTCGGTCTCCACCAACGTGCTCACGATCGACAGACCCAGGCTCGCCGTCGGGTCGAAGTCGGCCGGCAGTCCGACACCGTCGTCGCTGACCCGCATCCTCAGGCGACCGCGGATCCGGTTGACCGCCACTGTCACCCGCCCCTGACCACCGTCCGGGTAGGCGTGCTCGGCAGCGTTCTGGACCAGCTCGGTCAGGGCCATCGCCAGCGGCGTCGCCCGATCACCGCCGACGAGCCCGAAGTGGCCGATCCGCTCCCCCCGGACGCCCGGTCCCCCGACCTCCAGCACCGTGCGCAGCAGCCGGTCGGCGATCACGTCGAAGTCGACCTGCTCGTCGAAGGACTGGCTGAGGGTCTCGTGGACCAGGGCGATCGAGCCCACCCGCCGCACGGCCTCCTCCAGCGCCTCGCGCGCCTGCGGCACCTCCATCCGTCGACCCTGGAGCCGCAGCAGCGCCGCCACCGTCTGCAGGTTGTTCTTCACCCGGTGATGGATCTCGCGGATCGTCGCCTCCTTGGAGACCAGCTCGCGCTCCCTCAGACGCAGCTCCGTCACGTCGCGCAGCAGCACGACGGCCCCCGCTGTGTCGTTCGCCGCCCTCCCCCAAGCACTCCGCTCCGCTCCGTGCAGGGCGGTACCCCCAGGCCCGGCACCCCCGCCCGCGCCCGCCGCTCGGCGCAGCGGGATCACCCGCAGCAGCACCGACGCCGTCGCGTTCTCCACCTCCATCTCCCCCGGCTCGCGCCCGGCCAGGACCGAGTGCGACCCCCGGTGCGTGGGACGGACGTCGAGACGAGCGGTCAGGCGTGCGAGGTCCTGTCCCTCGAGATCGCCCTCGACGCCCAGCCGCCGGTATGCCGACGTGGCGTTCGGACTCGCGTAGGTGACCCGTCCGCGCGCGTCGAGTCGCACGAAGCCGTCGCCCACGCGCAAGGAGTCCGCGAGCTCGCTGCGCGACCCCGGGACCGGGAAGCTGCCGTCGCCGATCATGGCGACCAGCCGCGAGGCGCAGTCGCGGTACGTCGCCTCCAGTGCGCTGCGACTGCGCCGCCCCGTCGCCGGGGTGCGGATCGCGAGCGCTGCCACGACGTCGTCACCACACCGCACCGGGGCGAGCGCCACGACCACGTCGCCGTCGGCGTGCGCAGGCCGGCCGGGAGTCGCCGCCACCGATGTGCCCGTCGTCAGCACCCGCTCCAGCTCCGGCGCCGCGCCGCTGGGGAGGAACGTTCCCACGACGTCCTCGAGCAACGTCGTGGGACCCGTCGTGGGGCGGATCTGCGCGCAGGCCCAGACGCCCTTCGCCTCGGCGTCGGCGACCCACAGGACGAGGTCGGCGAAGGAGAGGTCGGCGATGATCTGCCAGTCCGAGACGAGCGCGTGCAACCAGTCCAGGTCGCCGGGGCCGAGCGCGGTCTGGAACCGGGCGATGTCGTCGAGGCTGGGCACGGCTCCAGCGTAGGGCGCAGAGCAGGTGCAGCGCGGGGTCCGGCGCAGGACGCGGACCGGTCGAGGGGCTCTGGCACGATGGGACACGATGTCCGAGGCGTACTGGCAGTCCGTGATGCAGACCGGCAAGCACGTGCCGGTCGACCGCTCCCTGGACGAGTCCACCGTGGAGCTCGTGGAGATGCTCGGCCACCCCAACCCGCGCATGCGCGAGGAGATCGCCTACCCGTTGCTCACGACCTGGCTGTCGCAGGGCGTCTACGACGACCTCCTCGCCGGCCTCGGCGACGGCATCGCACCGGGTCTGCGCTACGGGCTCGGTCACGACGGCGACGTCTCGGTCATCCGCCGGTCCTACAGCGCGCTGATGCTCGCCGAGATCCTCGGCCGGGACAACGACGAGCACCTCATGAGCGCTGACACCGTGCTCGGGTGGGGCGACCTCGCCACCAGCTGGTACGTCCGCGAGCAGGACCACCGGGGGTGGATTCCCGAGCAGGGCTGGGCCCACGCGATCGCGCACGGCGCCGACCTGCTCGCCGCGCTCGCCCGGTCCAGGCACTTCGGGCGCCTGGAGCTGACCGTCCTGCTCGACGTCATCGCCGACCGCGTCCTGACCCCGACGGCCTACGTGTGGCGCCACGGCGAGGACGACCGGCTCGCCTACGCCGTCATGACGCTCCTGCACCGCAACGCGCTGGACACGGGGATCGTGGAGCCGTGGCTCGCCCGGCTCGGCGACGGCCTGCGGCCACCGCGGACCCGTGGCCACCTCGACGCGGAGTGGCCGTCACCCGCGGCCGGCAACACCTCGGCGTTCCTGCGGGCCCTGCACCTGCAGCTCGCGCTCGGCGTCCAGGGCCGCGCCGACCTGCGCAGCGACGACGAGCTCTTCGCCGAGCAGCCGGCCCACCGCGCCGACCTCCTGCTCGCCGTGCTCGACCAGATCCGCGGGGAGAGCCCGTGGCTGTACCGGCCGACCAGCCGGGCGCGCCCAGTGGAGTGAACCCAGTTGGTGAGCCCAGTGGAGTGAGGACCGTGGCGTGAGGACGGGGCGCGAGACCCGTCGAGTGAGCGTCGATGGGGCGAGCGCCCCGGCATCGAAGCGGATCACCCTGGAGTGACTCCCTTGCCGGATATGGTGCGCAGCATGACCGACGCTCCCATCCCCGCCAGCGAGTCCGGAGACGACCCGACGCCCCCCTCGACGGAGCCCCGCTCCGCGCACGGCGGCGTCCACGCGGTCGACGTCGCCCGTGCCCACGGCGTCGAGACGATGTTCACGCTCTCCGGTGCCCACGTGTTCCCGATGTACGACGGCGCCGTCACCGCCGACCCGGCGATGCCGATCGTCGACGTCCGCCACGAGCCGACGGCCGTGTTCGCGGCCGAGGCGATCGGCAAGCTCACCCGGCGTCCCGGCCTGGCGGTCCTGACCGCGGGTCCCGGCGTCACCAACGGCGTGAGCCCCGTGGCCCAGGCTCACTTCTCCGGGTCGCCACTGGTCGTCGTCGGAGGCCGCGCGCCGGCCGGCCGCTGGGGCACCGGCAGCCTGCAGGAGCTCGACCACCCGCCGATCTTCGAGACCGTCTCCAAGTCCGCCACCACCGCACACACCGTCGAGGACATCGCCCCGACGCTCGACGCCGCCTTCACCGCGGCCGGCTCCTCGCACCGCGGTCCCGCGTTCGTGGACGTCCCGATGGACCAGTTCTTCAGCCACACGACGGTCACCGAACCCTCGCGCGGCAACACGACCGACAGGATCGAGCCGGACGGTGACGCCCTGCGGCAGGTCGCCCGGCTGCTGGCGGAGGCGAGCCGACCGGTGCTCGTGCTCGGGACCGACGTGTGGGCCGACGGTGCCGAGGAGGCCGCGCTGCGCTTCGTCACCGAGACGGGCGTGCCGGCCATCGCCAACGGCATGGGACGCGGCATCGTGCCCGGCGGCCACCCGCAGCTGGTCACCAAGGCACGGTCGAAGGCGCTGGGACAGGCCGACCTGGTGGTCGTCGTGGGCACCCCGCTGGACTTCCGGCTCGGGTACGGCGTCTTCGGCGGCAAGGACGACACCACGCCCGCGCGGGTCGTCCACCTGGCCGACTCCCCCGCCCAGGTCTCCACCCACGCCGAGCTCGCGGCCTCCGCGGCCGGTGACCTGAGCACGTGCTTCGACCAGGCGCTCGCCGCGCTGCAGTCGACGAGCGGCAGCAAGCCGGACTGGAGCGGCTGGCTCGCGGACCTGCAGACCGCCGTCACGGCCGCCGCCGAGCGCGACGCCGAGCTGCTCGGCGCCGAGGCCGACCCCATCCACCCCGCCCGCATCTACGGCGAGCTGCTCCCGCGGCTGGCCGACGACGCCGTCGTCATCGGTGACGGCGGCGACTTCGTCTCGTTCGCCGGGAAGTACGTCGAGCCGCAGCGTCCCGGCGGGTGGCTCGATCCCGGACCCTACGGCTGCCTCGGTGCCGGCATGGGCGCCGCCATGGCCGCGCGCATCACGCGACCGTCGAGCCAGGTGGTGCTGCTGTACGGCGACGGCGCGGCCGGCATGTCCCTCATCGACGTCGACACCCTCGTGCGGCACCAGCTGCCCGTCGTCATGGTCGTGGGCAACAACTCCGCCTGGGGGTTGGAGAAGGGGCCGATGAAGTTCCTCTACGGCTACGACGTCGCAGCCGACCTCGCCCCGAACACCCGCTACGACCAGGTGGTCACCGCACTCGGCGGAGGCGGGGAGATGGTCACCGACCCGCGCGAGATCGGACCGGCCATGGACCGCGCCTTCGCCTCCGGGGTGCCCTACCTGGTCAACGTCGTCACCGACGTCGAGGCGATGTACCCCCGCAACACGACGGGTGTCTGAGCTGCGTGGCTCACCTGAGGATCCGGCCGGCACGCGCGCCGGAGCTCCCGGCCGTCGGAGCGCTGACGGTCGCCGGCTACGACAGCGAGGGCTACCTCCTGCGCGACGACGGGACGCGCGACGAGGGCTATGCCGCCTGGCTGGGTGACGCCGCCGCTCGGGCCCGCGACGCCGTCCTGCTCGTGGCCGTCGAGCGGGAGGTGCTGCTCGGCACGGTGACGTGGTGCCCACCCGGCGCCACCACCCGCGAGGTCGCCACGCTCCCCCACCAGGGCGAGCTGCGCACGCTCGCCGTCGCGCCGGCCGCGCGGGGCCGCGGCGTCGGCGGGGCGCTCGTCGACCGGTGCCTCGAGGAGGCTCGGTCCGCGGGGCTGACCGAGGTCGTGCTCAGCTCGCTCCCGACGATGGTCCCGGCCCACCGCCTGTACGTCGCCCGTGGGTTCGTCCGACGTCCCGAGCTGGACTGGCGACCGCACCCGGACGTGCCCCTGTGGGTCTTCTCCCGGTGCGTGGGCCCGGCCTCGGTCGACCCTGCCGAGTGAGGCTAGCCTGACCCGGTGTCCGTCGATCGTCCCTGCGCCCCGATCGCGGAGGAGGCGAACCATCCACGGACGGGCCTGCGCCTGATCGGACGCGGTCTGCGTCGGCACGCACGCCGGTTGAGCATCGGCTACGCGTTGATGGTCGCGTGGCAGATGAGCGAGACGCTCGTGCCCGTCGTCATCGGGCTGGTCGTCGACCAGGCCGTCGACGGTGGCGGGTGGGACGACCTCGCGTGGAGCCTCGGCGTGATGGTGGCGCTGTTCCTGGTCCTGGCGAACGGGTACCGCTTCGGCAGCCGGTTCGTGGTGCGCAGCGTCGAGCTGGAGTCCCACCGGCTGCGCCTGGAGATCTCCGGCCACGTCCTGCACCCCCGCGGTGCCCGCACCGCGTCGCTGACCGGCGAGACACTCTCCCTCGCCACCTCCGACGCCCGCCAGGCACCCCAGGTGATGCGCCAGCTGGGCTACGCGCTCGCCTCGCTGGTCGCGGTCGTCTTCGTGGCCGTGTACGTGCTGCGGCTCGACCTCGTGCTCGGACTGCTGGTGATGCTCGGCGTTCCCGGCGTGCTCGTCCTGATCCAGGTCCTCGCGCCCATGGTGGCCCGCCGCACCGCCCGCCAGCAGGCCCGCACCGCCACGGCGGCCGGACTCGCCGCCGACCTCCTGCAGGGACTGCGCCCGCTCAAGGGCATCGGCGGCGAGGACGTCGCCCTGCGCCGCTACCGGGCGGCGAGCCAGGACGCGAGCACCGCGACGGTGGGTGTGGCCGCGGCGTCCGGGCTGCTGGCGGGGCTCACCGCGGCGCTCAGTGGCGTGCTGCTCGCCCTCGTGGCGCTCGTGGCCGGACGACGGGCGCTCGCGGGCGACATCAGCCTCGGTGAGCTCATCGCCGTGGTCGGCCTGGTGCAGTTCATGGGCGAGCCGCTGCGCGGGCTCGGCGAGGTGACGGCCCAGTTCGCTGCCTCGAGAGCCTCCGCCGGCCGGATCGCGGCGTTCCTGCAGACCCCTCGTCTCACGCACGTCGGTCCTGGGAGCCTGGACCCGCGCAGGGTTCCCGTGCTGGAGCTCGACGGTGTCGACGCGCCGCCCGTCGTGCGTCTGGACCTGCGGGTCGAGCCCGGACGTCTCGTCGTCGTCAGCGCCGACGACCCCGCCGTGCTCGACGTCCTCGTGCGCCTGCTCGGCGCAGAGCAGGTCCCGGACGCCGGCACCGTCACGCTCGACGGTGTCGAGCTCACGACACTGACCACCGAGGACCGTCGTCGCCACGTCGTCGTCACCGAGCACCACACCGAGATCTTCGAGGGCACGTTGCGCACGACGGTCGACCCGCTCGGCAGCCACGACGACGACGCCCTGCGGCCCTACCTGGAGGCGTCCGCCGCCGACGACGTCGTCGCCCTGCACCCGGACGGACTCGACCGCGCGGTGCGCAGCGGCGGGGCGAGCCTCTCCGGCGGTCAACGGCAGCGACTCGCACTGGCACGCGCTCTCGTCACCGAGGCGTCCGTCCTCGTCCTGCACGACCCCACGAGCGCGGTGGACGCCGTCACCGAGCACGCCGTCGCCGAGCAGGTCCACCGCGTGCGAGCAGGACGCACCACCCTCGTGCTCACGTCCAACCCGGCCTGGCTGCAGCAGGCCGACGAGGTGGTGGTCGTGCGTGACGGTGTCGTGGCGGCCTCGGGTCGCCACCGTGACCTCCTCGCCGACGCCCGCTACCTCGAGGAGGTCATGAGGTGAGCGTCGACGTCGCGACCCACCAGGTCCTGCCCGTCGCTGGGCCCCGCGCCACGACCGCGCTCGCGTTGCGCCTCGTGCGCACGCGATGGCTCGGCGTCGGCGCGACCGTCATGTCCTTCCTCGCCGCGGGACTCACCGGGATCGTGCCCGTCCTGATGATCGGGCGCATCGTCGACGTCGTCACCGGCGACGGCGCCGCGCAGGACGTCACGCGCGCCGTCGTCATCGCGCTGCTCGCCGGACTGGGCACCGGACTGTTCACCGCGGCTTCGGCCGTCGGACTGGCCCGCGTGGTCGCCCCCTCCTTGGCCGAGCTGCGCGAGGAGGTCCTCGACCGGGTCCTGCACCTCGAGGGCGAGCGCGTCGAGGCAGCCGGAACCGGCGACGTGCTCGGACGCGTCAGCGACGACGTCCGGCGTCTCACCGAGGCTCTCGACGAGGCCATCCCCCTGCTGCTGTGGTCACTCTCGGCGATCGTGTTCACGGTGGGCGGGCTGTTCAGCCTCGACTGGCGCCTCGGACTCGCCGGACTCACGACCGCACCGTTCTACGCGTGGGCGCTGCGGTGGTACCTGCCGAAGTCGGCCCCTTTCTACCGAGCCGAGCGCCGTGCCGAGGGCGAGCGTGCCGACGCGCTGGTGACCGGCGTGCGGGGCGCGGCGACGTTGCGCGCCGTGGGGGCGGAGCAGGTCGCGATGCAGCGCATCGAGCAACGATCGAGCGCCGCGGTGGACATCACGGTCGGCGTCTTCCGCCTCTTCACCCGCTTCGGCTCGCGGATGAACTGGACCGAGTGCCTCGGCCTGATCATGGTGCTCGGCACCGGCTTCGTGCTCGTGCGCAGCGGCAACGCGTCCGTCGGCGAGGCCACCGCCGCCGCGCTCTTCTTCCACCGGTTGTTCAACCCCGTCGGCGCGCTGCTGTTCGTCTTCGACTCGGTCCAGGCCAGCGGAGCGGCACTCGCGCGACTCGCCGGCGTGGCCCTGATGCCCGGCGAGGCGGACGCCCCCGACGAGCGGATCGGCCCTGCGCTGCTGAGGGTCCGTGGAGTGCGCCACGCCTACGAGGCGGGTCGGGAGGTGCTGGCCCCCGTGGACCTGGACGTCGCACCGGGTGAGCGCGTCGCGATCGTCGGGGCCACCGGCGCGGGCAAGACGACGCTCGGCGCCATCGTCGCCGGAGCCGTCACGCCGTCCGCCGGATCGGTCCGCCTGGGCGGCCTCGACGTCGTCAGCGCACCGGCGCGCCTCGTGCGCCGGCACGTCGCCCTCGTGTCCCAGGAGGTGCACGTCTTCGCCGGGACGGTGCGCGACAACCTGCTGCTCGCCCGGCCCGACGCCGACGACGATGCCCTGCGGGGAGCGCTGGACGCAGCCCTCGCGACCGCCTGGGTGCGCGCCCTGCCCGGCGCCCTCGAGACGCAGGTCGGTGACCTCGGGCACCCCCTGACCGCAGCGCAGTCCCAGCAGCTGGCGCTGGCCAGGGTGCACCTGCTCGACCCGGAGCTCGTCGTCCTCGACGAGGCCACCGCCGAGGCCGGCTCGGCAGGAGCCCGAGGGCTCGAGCTCGCCGCCGAGCAGGTCACGCACGGTCGAGCCGCCATCGTCATCGCCCACCGCCTCACCCAGGCGCGCTCGGCCGACCGCGTGCTCGTCATGGAGTCCGGCGCCGTCGTCGAGCAGGGACGCCATGACGACCTCGTCGCCGCCGGCGGGCGCTACGCCCGCCTGTGGGCGGCGTGGAGCGACACTGCCTGACCCATGTCGCGGGGCGTGAGAGGCTGCCACGATGAGCGACATCGCGACCGCAAGCGTCCGTCACGTCGTCGGTGACGACGACACCGCCGCCGCCCTGGGCAGTGGCGACCTTCCCGTGCTGGGCACCCCGAGACTGCTCGCCTGGTGCGAGGAGGCGACGTGCGCAGCACTCGACCTGCCGGAGGACAGCACGAGCGTGGGGACCCGGGTCGAGCTCGAGCACCGCGCCGCCTCTCCCGTCGGAGCGACCGTCACGGCCACCGCCGAGCAGATCCACCGGGACGGACGGCTCGTGACGTTCCGCGTCGTCGCCGTCGACCAGGACGGGACCGTGCTCGGCTCCGGCGAGGTCCGACGGGTCGTCGTGGACCGGGAGCGGTTCCTCGCGCGCGTGCCCGCTGTGGGAGGATGAGTGGTCGATCCGTCCGTCCGAGGAGGAACCATGGGCAAGACCGGCCGCAAGCGCCGCGCGCGTCGCAAGAAGAGCGCGAACCACGGCAAGCGCCCCAACGCGTGATCCTGCTGTGATCCACGACAGAGCCCCCGTCGAGACGACGGGGGCTCTGCTGCGTCCGGGGGCGACCCGGCGTCTACGCCTGACGCTTCTCGGTGATCTGCACCTCGACGGCGCGGATGGAGAACAGCACCTTCTCGCGCAGCGGTTCTGGTGCCCGCTCGGCGCACGAGCGCGAGACGAGCGACTTGACGAGTCGGTCGAGGTCGTAGGCGCTCAGGCAGGTCGAGCAGTCGTCGATGTGGGCCTGGATCTCCTCGCAGCTGGCGGAGTCGATCTCGCGGTCGAGGAAGAGGTAGAGGCGCCTGAGCGCGTCAGAGCAGTTCGATCCGTGCGTGGGGCTCATGCACTCTCACCCGCCCCGCTGACGGCCATGCCGCGTTCGCGCGCGTAGTCCGACAACAGCTCGCGGAGCTGACGCCGACCGCGGTGCAGCCGCGACATGACGGTGCCGATCGGCGTGTCCATGATCTCGGCGATCTCCTTGTACGGGAACCCCTCGACGTCGGCGAGGTAGACCGCGTACCGGAAGTCCTCGCCCAGCTGCTGCAGCGCGTCCTTGACGTCGCTGTCGGGCAGGCGCTCCAGCGCCTCCATCTCGGCGGACTTCAGCCCGCTGGAGGAGTGCGCCTCGGCTGCGGCGATCTGCCAGTCCTCGATCTCGTCGGTGACCTGCTGCGGCTGGCGCTGCTTCTTGCGGTAGGAGTTGATGTAGGTGTTCGTCAGGATGCGGTACAGCCACGCCTTGAGGTTCGTGCCCGGCTTGAACTGGTGGAAGGCGCTGAACGCCTTCGCGTACGTCTCCTGCACGAGGTCCTCGGCGTCCTGCGGGCTGCGCGTCATGCGCAGGCCGGCCGAGTAGAGCTGGTCCAGGAAGGGCAGCGCGTCGGCCTCGAAGCGGGCCTGTCGCTGCGCGGGCGTCTCGGTGTCCAGGTCGACGGTCTCGACCTGGTCGACGGCCTCGGCAGGGGACTCCTGCGGGCTGGAACTCGCGGTGTCAGTCATCGCCTCGGAGTCTACCGGCGACGACGGACGTTCGCGGGTCGTCGATCCGACGCCGACGCGTTCGGCTGTGATGAGCATGGGGCCTCCTCTGGAAGCGTCAACGACGCCCCCCCGGGTCGCTATTCCACGACCGACCCCGGCCGCGGGCCACGCGGCCGGGTCAGGAACGGCTCACGAGAGCGCGACGGGCTCCACCAGGTGGGGCCCGTTGTTGCGGACGTTGCCGACGGCGCGGTCGACCGGGTAGGCGACGAGGCGCCCCGGGGTGGCGGGCACGAGGAGCTCACGCCAGTGCTCGCCGTCCAGGGGTCGCGGCGCCAGCCACTCGTCGAGGGCGGTGGTGGGCACCAGCAGGGGCGCACGGTCGTGGATGCGGCCCTCGGCATCCTCGGCGCTCGTGGTGAGCACCGTGAAGGTCAGCAGCCAGTCGGCGTCCGGCGTCGGACGCCAGAACTCGTACAGCCCGGCCAGCCCGAGGCCGGAGCGGTCGGGATCGGTGATGAAGAAGGGCTGCTTCGGCTGCTTGCTCGTGCCGGCGTCCTGCCCGGCGTACCACTCGTAGTACCCGTCGGCCGGCACGACGGCGCGGCGGGCGGCGAACGCCCGGCGGAAGGCCGGCTTCTCGGCGACCGTCTCCGAACGAGCATTGATCATCCGGTTGCCGATCGAGCGGTCCTTGGCCCAGCTGGGCACCAGGCCCCAGGCCGCCGCGACGACCTCCCGTGCGGGCGGCACGCCCGGCGAGGACGCGTCGATCCGACCGATCACCAGCGGCGCCGTGTCGGTGGGAGCGACGTTGTAGTCCGCCACGAGGCCGGCCGCGGCATCGCTGAGCCCGGCCTCGAAGTCGCGGGCGAGGTCGGACGGGGTGCGCGAGGTGGCGTAGCGGCCGCACATGACACCAGCGTCCCAGACGGCGCCGACAGGACCGGGGCGGTGTCGACAGGACCGCGGCGGTGTCGACAGGACCGAGGCGGTGTCGACAGGATCGAGGTGGGGGGGGCGACGCACGGGCGGTTCGCGTTGTGCGCTGACCCACACCTTGGTTTGATGAGGCCATGACCCTTCTGCGCTCCGTGGCCCGACCGATGCTCTCTGCGATGTTCGTCCTCGGCGGGGTCAACTCGCTGCGCAACGCCAAGGCGATGGCGCCCAAGGCCGAGCCCGTCGCCGACGCCCTCGGCTCCGTCGCGCCGCAGGCGTCCACGTCGCCGGCCAACCTGGTCCGGATCAACGGTGCGGTCCACGTCGTGGCCGGCGCCGCCCTGGCCACCGGTCGCTTCCCGCGACTCAGCGCGTTCGTGCTCGCCGGCTCGCTCGCGCCCACGACCGCCGTGGGACACCAGTTCTGGAAGGAGTCCGACCCGGCATCGCGCCAGAACCAGCTCATCCACTTCACGAAGAACGTCTCGCTCATCGGCGGTCTCTTGATGGCGACGCTCGACCCGGACCCGCACAAGAAGTTCATCACGCGTCGCGCCAAGGACCGTGCCGTCGACGCCAAGGACGCCGTCGCCCACCGGATCGACGACCTGCGCCACTGACGCACGCGGCACCGGCGCGAGTCCGCCGCCGATAGACTGCGCGCGATGGAGACTCCGCTGCCCTGGCTCGCGCCCTACCGCGACGCGCCTCTCGACGCCCGGGTCCTCGTGCCCAGCTCCAAGTCGCTCACCAACCGCGCGCTGGTGCTCGCCGCACTCGCCGACAGCCCGTCCACGCTCACGCGGCCACTGGTCTCACGGGACACATCGTTGATGGCCGACGGGTTGACCGCCCTCGGCATCGAGGTCGAGCGCGGCGCCGGTGCCTGGACGGTGCGCCCGGCGTCCCTGTCCGGTGACGCGACCATCGACTGCGGACTCGCCGGCACCGTCATGCGGTTCCTGCCGGCGGTCGCGGCCCTGGCCGACGGGCCCGTCGTCTTCGACGGCGACGAGCGTGCCCGCGAGCGTCCCATGGGCACCACGATCGCCTCGCTGAGGGCGCTCGGCGTCCGGATCGAGGACGACGACCGCGCCGCGCTCCCCTTCGCCGTGACCGGGACGGGCCGCGTGCGCGGCGGTCGTCTGGAGATCGACGCGTCCGCGTCCAGCCAGTTCGTCTCCGCCCTCCTGCTGGCCGCGCCCCGCTTCGACGAGGGTCTCGATCTGCGCCACGTCGGGCCGTCGCTGCCCTCGTTGCCGCACGTCGAGATGACGGTCGCGGAGCTGCGGCGCCGCGGCGTCGCGGTCGACGACTCCACGCCGGACCGGTGGCACGTCTCCCCCGGTCCCGTCGGCGCCCTCGACGTGGAGATCGAGCCCGACCTGTCCAACGCGGGCGTCTTCATCGGCGCGGCCCTCGTCACCGGCGGCAGGGTCGCGGTCCGGCGCTGGCCGGCGACCACTCAGCAGGCCGGCGATGCCTGGCACCGCATCGTCCGTGCCTTCGGCGGGACGTCGGAGCGTGACGGCGACGACATGGTCTTCACGGCCGGCTCGACGCTCACCGGCGCCGACCTCGACCTGCACGACGTCGGCGAGCTCACCCCCGTCGTCGCCGCCGTGGCCGCCCTCGCCGAGGGACCCTCCCGCCTGAGCGGCATCGCGCACCTGCGCGGGCACGAGACCGACCGGCTCGCCGCCCTCGCCACGGAGATCGCCCGACTCGGCGGCGACGCCCGCGAGACCGATGACGGCCTCGTGATCACGCCCCGGCCGCTGCACGGCGAGATCTTCCGCACCTACGACGACCACCGGATGGCGCACGCCGCGGTCGTCCTGGCGCTGCGCGTGCCGGAGCTCTTCGTCGAGAACGTCAGGACGACCGTCAAGACCTACCCGAACTTCGCCCCCGTCTGGGAACGTCTCGTCGCGTGAGGGAGGCCGACGAGCACGCCGCGTTCGAGCGCCCCGGGCGGCGCAGCCGACCGCGCACCAAGGACCGTCCGCGCCACGCGAACGCCGTCCCGGGCCGCGTCCTCACGATCGACCGGGGTCGCTACACCGTCGAGGTCGACGGTCGGCGGGTCATGGCGGTCAAGGCGCGAGCCCTGGGACGCACCGGCGTCGTCGTCGGCGACGACGTCCGCGTCGTGGGCGACGTGAGCGGTGACGACGGCACCCTCGGACGCATCGTCGACGTGGAGGAGCGGCGCACGGTCCTGCGCCGCACCGCCGACGACGACGACCCGATCGAGCGGATCATCGTCGCCAACGCCGAGCAGCTCGTCGTGGTCACGGCGCTCGCCGACCCACCCCCGCGGCCCGGTCTGATCGACCGCTGCCTCGTGGCGGCCTACGACGCCGGGATGGACCCGGTCGTGGTGCTCACCAAGGCCGACCTCGCCGACCCCGGTGACATGCTCTCCCTGCTGGCGCCGCTGGACGTCCGCAGCGTCGTCACCGAGCGCGGCCAGGACCTCGCGGACGTGCGCTCGCTCCTCCAGGACCGCACGAGCGTCCTGATCGGCCACAGCGGCGTCGGGAAGTCGACCCTGGTCAACGCCCTCGTCCCGGTCGCGCGCCGCAGGACGAGCCACGTCAACGAGGTCACGGGCCGCGGTCGACACACCTCGACGTCAGCCGTCGCGCTGCCGTTGCCCGACGGTGGCTGGATCATCGACACCCCGGGCTTCCGGTCCTTCGGTCTCGCGCATGTGGACGCCCACGACGTCGTCCGCGCCTTCCCCGACCTCGCCGAGCTCGGTCTCTCGTGCCCCCGCGGATGCACCCACGCCACCACCGAGCCGGAGTGCGCGTGGGACGCGGCCGTCGACCGTGGCGAGCTCGACGCGGACCGGGTGGCGTCGGTGCGCCGCATCCTCCTGGCGCGGGAGGCGACCACCTACTGAGCCGAGTCGGCCACGCGCCGCACCTGGGCCCCCGGCTCGGACAGCACCCGCCAGATCCACTCCGCCGCGGTCTCGACGTCGGGACGGTCCTCCATCGCGATCCAGGTGCCGAGCACACCGACGACCGAGCCCGCGAGACCGGCTGCGGCGACCCGGACCGGCATGCCCGCGAACGCGTCGGTCTCGGATGCCTCGATCGCCTCCTGGGCGAGATCGGCCACCCGTGCCTGCAGACGGGCCACGGTCAGCGGCGAGCCGTGGTCGCCGAAGATCGTGGCGTACACCGCGGCATGGGACTCGAAGTGCCGAAGGTACCGCACGAGCGATTCCGGCGGGTTGTCGTCGAGATCGCTCGGCACCGGGGGCAGCGTGGCCTGGTCGGCGCTCATCGCGGCGTCCACCGCGTCCGCCAGCAGGGCGTGCTTGTCCTCGTAGTGCTGGTAGAACGTGCTGCGGTTGACCTCGGCGCGCTCGACGAGGTCGGCCACCGTGACGGCGTCCAGGCCTCGCTCGGCCACGAGTGCGAGGATGGCCTGCTCGAGCTGGTGACGGGTGCGGGCGACGCGGCGGTCCATGCCACACATCATGCCAGCGCACCTCCGTGCCGCCATGAGAAGAACGTCACACGTCGCATTTCCGACAGATGCCGTATTTTGGACCCGTCGACCGCGCCGGACGGCCGCGAACGTCCAGACCATCCCGAGAGGACCCCCCATGGCCCGCCTCCTGTTCCGCATCGGACAGTCCGCCGCTCGACGAGCCCGCTGGGTGGTCTTCGCGTGGATCGCGATCGCTGCGCTCGCCGTCGGTGCCTTCGCGACCCTCGGCGGTACCCTCGCCACCACGTTCTCGGTCCCGGGGACCGAGACGAGCCGGGTCGCGGACCGCATCGCCGACGAGCTCGGACAGACCGCCGGAGCCACCGGCACCGTCGTCTTCAGCTCCGACGCCCCCCTCACCGACGCCCAGCAGGGCGAGATCGCCGCCCTGAACGAGCGTGTCGCCGACCTGGACGGCGTCGACACCGTCGTCGACCCGTTCGCGACCGAGGCCCAGCGCACCGCGCAGGCCCAGGAGCTCCGCGAGGGTCGCTCGGCACTCGAGGAGGGCCGCGTGCAGGCCGATGCCGGCGCCGAGCAGCTCGCGGACGCACGGGCGCAGCTCGAGGCGGCCCTGGAGCAGGCGCAGCAGGCCGGCCCGCAGGCGGCCGCGCCGCTGCAGGAACAGCTTGCCCAGCTCGAGGCGCAGGAGGAGGAGCTCGAGGCCGGTCGGGCCGAGATCGAGGCCCAGGAGAGCCAGCTCGAGGCCGGCGAGACCCTCCTTGAGGCGTCGTCGGGCATCCGCACGGTCTCCGAGGACGGCACGGCCGCGCTCGCGACCGTCGTCTTCGAGCAGGACATCTTCTCCCTGCCCGAGGAGGTCCGCACCGACGTCGTCGCGCTGCTCGAGGACGCCTCCGTCCAGGGCGTGACCATCGACTGGTCCAACGAGCTCGCCGCGACCACCGAGGGACTCGTCGGACCGGCCGAGATCATCGGCGTCGCGGTCGCGGCGATCGCCCTGCTGATCATGTTCCGGGCGGTCCTGCCCGCCGTCGTCCCGCTGGTGTCCTCGCTCGTGGGCGTCGCCACCAGCGTGACCGGCGCCCTGGCCTTCTCGGGGGTGGTCGAGATGTCGAGCGTCACCCCGATCCTCGGCCTGATGCTCGGGCTGGCCGTCGGCATCGACTACTCGCTGTTCATCCTCAACCGCCACCGTCGGCACCGCCGCGAGGGCATGGACGCCCTCACGTCGATCGGCCTGGCGAACGGCACGGCCGGCAACGCCGTCGTCTTCGCCGGCAGCACGGTCATCATCGCTCTGCTGGCACTCAACGTCACCGGCATCTCCTTCCTCGGCGTGATGGGCACCGTCGGGGCGGTGAGCGTCCTCGTCGCCGTGCTCGCGGCCGTGACCCTCACCCCTGCGCTCGCCATGCTCGTCGGCGACCGCATCCTCGGGCGCGGCGCGAGCCGCCGGACCACGGGCGCCTCGACGCCCGCACGCGCCATGAAGGGCTCCACGGCGCTCGTCGGGGCGGTCGTGGGCGTAGCGGCACTGCTCGTGATCGCCATCCCTGCGCTCGACATGCGACTGGGGCTGCCGGACGGGTCCTCGGAGCCGCAGGACTCCACGGCCTACCGTGCCTACAGCCTCACCGCCGAGGAGTTCGGCATCGGCCTGACCAGTCCGCTCGTCGTCGCGGCCGAGCTCACCGGGCCCGTCGACGAGTCCGCCGTGCCCGCCGCGCAGGCCCGCATCGCCGAGGACCTGCTCGCGAACCCGCGCGTCAGCGCGGTCGCGCCCGCCGGCGTCTCCCCCGACCGGGACTTCCTCGTCCTGCAGGTCGTGCCGACCGACGGTCCCTCGGCCGAAGCCACCGAGCAGCTCGTCGACGACCTGCGCGCGACGGCGTCCGACGACCTCGTCGAGGAGGTCGGCGTCGCCGGTGCCACCAGTGGCAACATCGACATCTCCGAGATCCTGTCCGACGCGCTGCCGGTGTACCTCGCCGTCGTCATCGGGCTCTCGCTGGTGATCCTGGTCGTGGTGTTCCGCTCGATCGCCGTCCCCCTCATCGCCACGGCCGGGTTCGTGCTGTCGCTGCTCGCCGCGTTCGGCGCCATGGTCGCCATCTACCAGTGGGGATGGTTGAGCTCGGTCTTCGGGGTGAACGAGCCCGGACCCCTGCTGAGCTTCGCGCCCATCCTCATCATGGGGATCCTGTTCGGCCTGGCGATGGACTACCAGCTCTTCCTCGTCTCCGGCATGCGCGAGGCGTGGGTCCACGGCACGCCGGCGCGCGAGGCCGTCGTCGAGGGCCGTCGTAACGGCATCGTCGTGGTCACCGTCGCCGCGATCATCATGATCTCGGTCTTCGGCGGGTTCGTCTTCTCCCACCTGACGGTCGCCCGACCGCTCGGCTTCGGCCTGGCGGCAGGGGTGCTCTTCGACGCGTTCGTCGTGCGCATGGTCATCGTGCCCTCGCTCATGCACGTCCTGGGCGAGCGTGCCTGGTGGCTGCCGGGCTGGCTCGACCGGCTGCTCCCCGACGTCGACGTCGAAGGGGCAGCGCTCGAGCGTGACGTCCCGGCGCCGGCCACCGCCTGAGCGAGCGGCCCGCGCCCGTCGTGACGCCCGCCCGGGCACGCCGCCGGGGTGGGCGCCGCGACGCCGATACCCTGAGGTCCATGGCCCACTCCTGGAACGACGACGTCCGCCTCGCGCACGTCCTGGCCGACACCGCCGACAACCTCTCGATGGAGCGCTTCGGTGCCATCGACCTGCAGGTCGCCACCAAGCCGGACATGACGTACGTGACCGACTCGGACCAGGCCGTGGAGGCCGCGATCCGTCGCCACCTGCGAACGGCCAGGACCCGCGACGACGTGCTGGGCGAGGAGCAGGGTGCCGCCGCCGGCACGTCCGGCACCCACGAGCGTCGGTGGATCATCGACCCGATCGACGGCACCTCGAACTTCGTGCGGGGGGTCCCCGTCTGGGCCACCCTCATCGCCCTCGAGGAGGAGGGCGAGATCGTCGTCGGCTGCGTCTCGGCGCCTGCACTGGGTCGGCGCTGGTGGGCAGCGAAGGGCTCGGGGGCCTTCACCGGCAAGTCCTTCATGCAGGCGCGGGAGATCCGCTGCTCGCAGGTGGCGTCACTCGACGACGCCTCCTTCTCCTACAGCGCCGCCGAGAGCTGGGAGGACATCGGTCAGGAGGAGGCCTTCGCCGCGCTGACCCGCCGCTGCTGGCGCACCCGCGGCTACGGCGACTTCTGGTCCTACATGCTGGTCGCCGAGGGAGCCGTCGACATCGCCGCGGAGCCCGAGCTCAAGGTCTGGGACATGGCCGCGCTCGACGTCGTCGTCACCGAGGCCGGCGGGCGGTTCACGAGCCTCGCCGGCGAGCCCGGCCCCTGGGGAGCGAACGCGCTGGCCACCAACGGCCGCCTGCACGAGGCGGCGATGGCCTACCTGGGCCACTTCCCCGACGGCGCCGAGCTGCCCGGCTGGACCGACGAGGAGCCCCCGGCGGACGGGGACGACGCCCCCGAGGTCGAGGGCAACGTGCGAGCCCTGACCTTCGGCCGACGGGACCGGACCGACCCCTCCTGAGGCTCGTCGCGAGGGTGTGACCTGGCCTACACTGCCCTCTACCGACCCCAGGAGGAGCCATGCGCGTTCGCGACGTCCTGTCGTCCAAGGGCAGCACCCAGATCTTCACCATCGCACCCGACGCGACGGTCCGCGAGCTGCTCGACGCTCTCGCCGAGCACAACGTCGGAGCGCTCGTCGTCAGCGACGACGGCGGCGCGACGATGCGCGGGATCGTCTCCGAGCGCGACGTCGTCCGCAAGCTGCGCCACGTCGAGAACGCCCGCGAGGCCACGGTCGAGAGCATCATGACGACCGACGTGCGCCGTTGCGGTCCCGACGACCCCTTCGCCTCGCTCATGGGCACGATGACCGAGCACCGCGTCCGGCACGTGCCGGTGGTCGACGACGACGGCCGGCTCGTGGGCGTCTTGAGCATCGGCGACGCCGTGAAGCACCGCATGGAGCAGCTGGAGTTCGAGCGCGACCAGCTCAACAGCTACGTCTCCGGCGGCTGACGCCGGTAGCCTCGGCCCCGTGTCGAACGGCCCGGGACAGCGCCTGCGTCTGCCCGACGCCGAGCTGACGTGGCGCTTCAGCCGCTCGTCCGGCCCGGGCGGACAACACGTGAACACCTCCGACACGCGCGCCGAGGTGTCGTGGGACCCCGCCACCTCGTCCGCGCTCACCCCGGTCCAGCGTGACCGTGTCCTCGTGGCCCTGCGCGCTCGACTGGAGTCCGGTCTCCTGACGGTGGCGTCGTCGCGCTACCGCTCCCAGCACCGCAACCGCGAGGACGCTCGGTCCCGCTTGGAGGACATGGTCGCCAAGGCCGCTGCCGCGCCGGCACCGCCCCGTCGCCCGACACGGGCGAGCCGGCGCTCGCGGGAACGCCGACGAGCCGCCGAGCAACGGCGAGCCCAGGTCAAGCGGGAGCGTCGCGGCGACTGGGGCTGATCGTCCCGGTCGACGGCACACGGCCGATCAGGACGCGGGCTCGGCCGGCTTCGTCGGGGCTCCGATGTCGGACGGGTTCCCATCGGAGGACCCGGAGTCGGCCGCGTCGTCCACCTCGGAGGAGTCGTCGGTCTTCTCGTCGGCGTCGGGCGCCTCCTCGGCGGCCCCCTCGATGTCGCCGACCTGCGCGATCCCCTCGTCGGTGTCGTCGTCGGCGCCCTCGTCGACCTCCGTCCCCGCGGGGGACTCGTCGGTCGGGTGGCCCGGCACCTCGGTCGAGAGCGTGTTGGCGTTCTCCTCGGGGACGTCGGGTCCGGGTGGGTCGTTCGGCACCCCGGGGGCGTCGGACTCGACCTCGTCGCCGGGCCGTGGGCCGTCGGTGGACTCGCTCATCGTGGGGCTCCTGACGTCGCTGTGGTGGTGCCTCCATCGTGGGCGCGATCGTCGGGCGATGCCAATCGAGCACCGGAGACGAGTCGAGCACCCGTCGTCGACGGGTGCTCGATCCGGTGGGAAGGGCCTGCCGGCCGGGTCAGTGGCCGCGGCGCTCCTCCGCGGCGTGCGTGAAGAGCTCCGAGAACGCCGGGACGCTGTCGACGAGCTCGGCGATGGCCTCCGCGGTGAAGTGCAGCGCCTCGATGCGCGTGGCAGCGACGACCGATGCGCTGCGCAGCTGGCGGTCCAGCAGCCCGATCTCGCCGATCACGCCGCCGGGGCCGACCTCGGCGATCTTCTCACCGCCACGACGGACGTCGACCGTGCCGTCGAGCAGGATGTAGGCCTTGTCCGACGGGGTGGTCTCGAAGATGATCGACCAGCCCTCGGGGACGCGGACGCTCTGGCCGGCCTTGACCAGCGTGGTGGCGTCCTTCTCGCCGAGGCTGGTGAGCTCCTGCAGACGGCGCACGAGATCCTTGTCGACCTTGTCGGGCTTGAAGGGCATGGGATGGTCCTCTCGGGACGGGATGGTCAACCGCTCGGCCGCGATCTTCCCACGAGTGCGTCGAGGGTGTCCACGGATGACGCCGACGTCCCGGGCGCGTCGCACGCCGGTCCGCGAGGACGGGGAGCACTACGATCGGGAACCACCCCGACGAAACGAGCGCGCATGTCCCACCCCCTGCGAGGGTCGCTGCTGCTCGGCTCGGCCGATCAGTCCATCCGGCGGCTGAGGGTCCGCATCCAGGTGCTCCTCACCGTGCTGCTCGTCGGAACGAACCTCATCGGCGCCGGCATCGTGCTGATCCTTCGCCTGTTCGTCCTGCCCGGTGGCGACCCGACCCCGGCCTACGGGCTCGCCCTGGCGATCGCGGCGCCCACCTACGTCGGCGTGGCGGTCGTGGTCGGAGCGGTCATGGGCACGATCATCTGCATCCGTCCCCTGCGCTGGGCACTGCAGGGCCGACGTCCCACCGCTCACGAGCGCCGCACGGCGCTGCGCCTCTCGGGACGGCTCACGGCGATCCAAGGCGTGCTGTGGTCGGTGGCGGTGGCGCTGTTCACGATCCTCTCGGCGGCGATCCAGCCGGCCGCGGCCCTCAGCGCCGGCCTGTCGGTCGCGATCGCCGGCACGGTGGTGTGCACCATCGCCTACCTCTTCAGCGAGTACGCCTTCCGACCCATCGTCGCCATGGCGCTGTCCGACGGCCCGCTCGAGGACGTGGCCGGGACGGGTCTGCAGCGACGCATGGTCGTGTTCTGGTTCCTCGGGACCGCCGTCCCGATCATGGGCATCGTCGCCACCTGCGTCGCCGCCATCACCTACCAGCCGATGACCGTCCAGCGGGTCACGCTCGTCGTGCTGAGCCTGACCGGTGTCATCCTCGTCTTCGGCCTACTGGTGACCGTCCTGGACGCCCGCGCGGTCGTCGGTCCGGTCGAGTCGCTGCGCGAGGGCGCCGAACGGGTCCGCGACGGCGACTTCAGCATCGCCATCCCCGTCGACGACAGCACCGAGCTCGGTCTGCTGCAGGCCGGCTTCAACCAGATGGCGGCGGGGCTGCGCGAGCGCGAGCGCATCCGCGACCTCTTCGGGCGCCACGTCGGCCGCGACGTCGCCGAGAGCGCGTCGGAGGACGTCGAGCTCGGCGGCGAGGCGAGCACCGTCTCCACCCTCATGGTCGACCTCGTCGGCTCCACGTCCTACGCCGCGGACCGCGACCCCACGGAGGTCGTGGAGGTGCTCAACCGCTTCTTCGCCGTCGTCGTCGAGGAGGTCACGCGCCAGGAGGGACTCGTCAACAAGTTCATGGGGGATGCCGTCCTCGCGATCTTCGGCGCCCCTCGGGCGATCGACGACCACGCCGGCGCGAGCCTGCGAGCGGCGCGGGCGATCGCCGAGCGGCTCGGCGAAGAGGTCGCGGAGATCCGCGCAGGCATCGGTGTCTCGACCGGGACCGTCGTGGCGGGCAACGTCGGCCACGAGTCGCGCTTCGAGTACACCGTCATCGGCGACGCCGTGAACGCCGCGGCACGCCTGACCGAGCTGGCCAAGGACGTGCAGGGCGGTGTCCTCGTCACGTGGCGCACCGTGCAGGAGGCGCAGGGCGACGAGTGGCGCGAGTGGCAGGAGGAGGGCGAGCAGACCCTGCGCGGCCGGTCCGAGCCCACCGCCGTCGGACGGCTCGTCTCCCCTGCCGACGACCGGTCCTCCGCCGACGCCACGGCGCCGGGCGCCGCCCAGGGGTCGGCGGGCCAGGAGTAGACGGGCCAGGAGTCGGCGGGCCAGGAGTAGACGGGCCAGGAGTCGGCGGGCCAGGAGCGGACGTGCGGGCGTGAACGCGCCCGGATGGAGGGACCCGGGCTGCACCGACGCTGTCAGGCGTGCGCGTCGGCCCGCAGGGAGCGGGCCTGCTCGATCCGCTCGGCCTCCTTGGCGTCGGCCTTCTCGATGCCCGCGGTGTCACGCGGCGGGAGCAGGATCTCCTCCTCGGCGGGCATGCCCTCCTTGAGCTCTCGTCGACGCTCGAGCTCGACGTCCAGCTCCGCACCGAGCAACAGGGCGATGTTGGTGATCCACAACCACAGCAGGAAGACGATGACGCCGGCCAACGACCCGTACGTGGCGTCGTAGTTGCCCGCCATCGAGACGTACAGCCCGAAACCTCCCGACGCGAGGATCCAGACCAGCACGGCGAAGGCCGCTCCGCCACTGAGCCACCGGAAGCGGGGCTGCTCGACGTTCGGCGTGGCCCAGTAGAGGATCGCGATGATCCCGACCACCATGAGCAGCACCACGGGCCACTTGGCGACGTTCCAGACGATGACGGCGGTGTCCCCCAGCCCGACCACGTCGCCGACCGATCGAGCAACCGGCCCGGTCAGCACGAGGGACAGGATCGTCAGTGCGTACAGCACGACCACGACGAAGGTGACGAGGAGCATCGCGGGCCGCAGGCGCCAGATCGGACGCCCTTCGCGGACCCCGTAGATGCGGTTCAGGGCCCGGCCGAAGGCCCCGACGTAGCCGGAGGCCGACCACAGCGCGCCGAGCAGGCCCACGACGAGTCCGAAGCCGGCGGCCGAGCTCTCGGTGAGGGACTCGATCGTGGGCCGGATCGTCTCGATCGTCTCCGCCGGGACGAAGTCGCCGGCGATGTCGAGGACCGCCTGCACGGTGCTCGCACCCTGGCCGAACACGCCGAGCATCGAGACGAGCGCGATGATCGCCGGGAAGATCGCCAGGACGGAGTAGTAGGTGAGCGCCGCCGCGAGGTCGGTGCCCTGGTCGTTGGAGAACTTCGCGAGGGCGGTCTTCAGGGGGTACGTCCACGACGCGGCCTCGGGGGCGTCGCCCTCCGACTCCTCCGCCTTCCGGTCGCCCTCCTGGTCGTGCCCGTCGTGCTCCAGTCGCACCTCCTGGCGACGACGCTGCCAGAGCGCCAGGTAGCCGGCGGAGACGGCCGCCACCACCCAGGCGATGACGGTGGGTACGGGGTCACGTCGCGGCGACATGGTCGGCTCCCTCTCGAGGCGGGTCGGTCCTGAGCGATGCCTGAACTCTGTCAAAGCCTGGGCGGCGGTGCACGTCCGCAGCCGATCGGACACCGCCCTAGGGCGATCGGACACCGCCCCTAGGGACGGTGGATCGCGAAGACCCTCGCGGGGAAGCCGGACCCGCGTCGCGGCTTGGGCCACGACGCCACCACGAGCGCACCTGCCTCCGGGACGCGGTGCAGGCCAGTCATGAGCTCGATCTGCCACCGGTCCTGCTGCAGGAGGTAGAGCTCCAGGCCGTAGTCGCCGGCCGAGGTGGCGCTGCCCGGGTCGGTGTCGGTCGTCTCGTGGCCGATGGCGCGGATGCCGCGTTCGGCGACCAGGTGCTCCAGGACCGGGCGCGACCATCCCGGGTAGTGGGCGGTTCCGTCGCCGTCGACGTTCGCGATCGCCTCCGCGTCGGGCCACCGTCGGCTCCAGTCGGTGCGCAGCGCCACGAACGCCTCGGCGGGGACCGTGCCGTTGCGGGACTCCCAGGCGGCGACGTCCTCGACGGTCGGGACCGCGTCCGGGTCCTGGGCCACCCGCTCGGAGATGTCGATGACCACGAGGGGCAGGATCATCTGCTGCACCGGGACGTCGTCGAGGGTGCGGGCGCCGTCGACGAAGTGCGACGGCGGGTCGACATGGGTGCCCCACTGACCGACGATCGTGTGCCGGTGGACCGCGAAGCCGTCGGGCTCGACCTGGAAGACCTGCTCGCGCTCCTCGTCGGGAAATGCCGGGAAGTGCGGCATGCCCGGGAAGAACGCGTGCGTGAGGTCGGTGAACACGTGATCGCGGACGAGCTGCTCGCGCAGGCTCCACAACGGGTGGTCGCTCGGTGTGCTCATGGGGTCTCCCTGCTCGTCGCGGCATCGGTGCCGTGCACCCCGTCGGGCGTCCGGCTCTCGTGCGCCAGCCTGACACGTCGGTCGGGCCACCTCTCAGGTCGTCCTTGCTAGCGTCCTCACGGCACCGCCGCCGGGCTCGCGCCCGACCCGTCCCGACGCCAGGAGAAGATCGTGTCCACCACCAAGAAGTCCATCGCCGCGCTCGTCGCGGCCGTCCTCGTGCTCAGTGGCATCGCCGCGGCGAGTGGAGCGTTCGGTGCCTTCGGCGGTGGCGACGAGTCGGGGCAGGACACGGCGCAGGAGGCTCCTGATGCCCAGGCCCCGGACGTCGAGGGTCTCCCCGACGTGGTGGCGGTCGTCAACGACGACGAGATCGCTCGCGACGACTTCGTGCTGGCCTACGAGAACCAGTTCGCGCAGCAGTCGCTGCAGGCACAGGCCGAGGGCCAGCCGATCGACCAGGACGCCCTGAAGCAGCAGACGGCCGACGGTCTGGTGAACAACCTGCTGTTGATCCAGGAGGCGCAGCGCCGCGGGTTCGAGGCCACCGACGAGCAGGTCGACGAGTCGCTGGAGACCTTCGCCGAGCAGAGCGGCGCCGGGTCCTCCGACGCCTACCTGGAGACCCTCGCCGAGCAGGGTCTGGACGAGGACGAGGTCCGGTCCCAGCTGGCCGACCAGGTGCTGCTGGACCAGCTCTTCGCCGACGAGGGCGCCGACGAGGAGCCGAGCGAGGAGGAGCTGCGCGAGCTCTACGACTCCGTCACCGAGGGTCAGGCGGGCGCCGAGGGCCAGGAGCTGCCGCCCTTCGACGAGCTGCGTGACCAGCTCGCCGAGCAGGTCTCCTCCCAGCGCGAGAGCGAGATCGCCCAGTCGCTGATCCAGCAGCTGCGCGAGGACGCGCAGATCCAGGTCAACCTCTGATCGAGCTCGTCCGCGCTGCCACGGACCTGGAATAGGTGAGGGTTCAACCAGGTTGACCTCGACATGAAGCGCATCGGTTTCCTGTCCTTCGGTCACTGGTCGGACAACCCCCACTCGGCCACCCGGTCGGCGGCGGACGTGCTGCACCAGTCGATCGACCTCGCGGTCGCCGCCGAGGAGCTCGGCGCCGACGGCGCCTACTACCGCGTGCACCACTTCGCCCAGCAGCTGGCGTCGCCGTTCCCGCTGCTGGCGGCGGTCGGGGCACGTACCGAGCGCATCGAGATCGGCACGGGCGTCATCGACATGCGCTAGCGCATATCGGGGTTGCAACACTGATCCACGTAAGCTTGGTTGCATGGTCGAACTGGTAGCGCTGAGGAAGACGAACGAGGTGGCGGCCTACGTCCGCGCCTCCATGGACCGCAAGGGCGACCGCTGGACGGTCGATACCCAACTGAGGAAGATCAGGGCACTGGCCGAGGCCAAGGACTGGAACGTGGTCGAGGTCTACGAGGACAACGCGGTGTCGGCGACGAAGAAGCGTCGAGCTGGTACCCGCTGGGCCGAGATGCTGGACGACGCCCGAGCAGGTCGGTTCTCGATGGTCGTCGCCGTGGACATGGACCGACTGCTGCGGAGCACGAAGGACCTCAACACGCTGATCGACCTCGGCCTGCGCGTCGTCACAGTGGACGGCGAGATCGATCTCTCGACAGCGGATGGAGAGTTCCGGGCGACGATGCTCGCAGCACTCGCCCGGTTCGAGGCACGGCGGAAGGCGGAGCGGCAGATCAGGTCGAACGAGCGCCGACGTGCCGAGGGCATACCTGCGTCCACCTGGAAGGCGTTCGGCTGGACGCGGGAGGGCGAAGTGATCGAGGAGGAGGCCGCCGCCGTCCGGCGGGCCTTCGACGCGTTCCTCGGCGAGCCATCGCTGTCGATCCGGCGCATCCGTGAGGACCTGAACAACGCCGGTCATCTCACCGCGCGCGGGTCCGAGTTCTCCGTCGATGCCGTGCGGTACCTCCTGGCGAACTCGCTCTACGCTGGCTTCATCCGCCACTACAAGACCGGCGAGCTGTACCCTGTGCAGGGCGAGGCGTTCCCGCCCATCGTCGGCGAGCAGACGTGGCGGGCCGCGGTGGCGAAGCTGGAGGACAACGTGCGGAGGTCGGCGAGGCAGGGCAATCAGCCGAAGTACCTCCTGTCCACGATCGGCCTCTGTGGGAAGTGCGGCGCGACGCTCGTCTCGGGGACGAACAGCCGCAAGCAGCCGACGTACCGCTGTGGCGAGCAGTTCCACCTCACCCGCCAGCGCGAGCCCGTCGATGCGATGGTCACCGAGGCGGTGCTCACGCGCCTGTCGTCCGTGGACGTGCACGACCTCGTGATGCCGCAGGAAGCCGCCGGGCCGGATCGCGAGGAACTGCTGACCGAACGGAACGCCCTGGTAGAGCGGGTGAAGGAGCTGAGCCCGCTGCTGCGCGACATCCATCAGCCGGTCCTGGAGATCACGGCGGCGATCAACGACGTGAAGGCTCGCATCGACGAGATCGACGCGGAGCTGCTCGAGCGCTCGGTGTCGGTGGCGGCGAAGCTGCTGGCGGAGGTGGATGAGCCGGTCGGCACCACGGAGCGCCGCGAGGTTGTCGAGTCGAAGTGGAAGGCGTTGGACATGGACCGTCGCCGGATGCTCGTGGACGAGCTGGTGACCGTGACCATCGAGCCCATCATGCCGGGTCACGTGAAGTTCGACCCCGATCTCGTGCGGATCGAGCCGAGACGCGACTGACTCATGACTCGACTCGTCATTGCACTGGTGAGTCGAGTCATGGGAGAATGGTTGCAGACAAGAAGATCCCACCGGGGCCGCGACTTAGAAGCGCGGGGTTCTGCTCCCGGATGAGTAGCCGGTCAAACAGCCCAATTACCGTGGCGGGGAACCGGAAGATACTCATGTCTGAGGACTTCCGATGTCTGTCGTTATCGACGTTCCCCGCGCATCCGCGCTCGTCCGCCCTGGCCTCGATCAGGGTTCCACTCCTTCTCCGCAGGCAGACGGCCACGATCCCGTCATCGCCGCCGCCCGCGCCGCTGGCCGCCGAGCCGGTGAGCGCCTGGCACTCACTCCGCTGACCCCGCGCCAGCGCGCCGCCGTTGCCTCTGTGATGGGCGGTGGTCGCTGATGAGCGCGAACTCCGCCGCCTTCGATCACTTGACCGGCTTCCGCTGGCGTCAGGGCGACCCGTCCCTCGCCGACGCCGAGGCCCAGCTTTACGACCTCGGCGTGCTCCGCTCTGTGCTGGAGGAGGCCGTCGAGATCGCCGTCGCCGACGCCCGAGCCGATGGGGTGACCTGGGCCAGGATCGGCGACGCCCTCGGCGTCACGCACCAGGCTGTCATCAAGCGCTACGGCCGGGGCGGTGGTCGCTGATGTACGCCGACGCACGCAACCTCAGCACCGCTTCCACCGACCTGACCCCGCCCGGAGGGCCTGGCCTAGCACCCGCCGAAGGCGGGCTGCCCGTCGTCGTGATGACTGCCCGTAGCCGTGCTTCGCACTCCAAGAGTTACGAGACCCTCATTCGTTCCTACGGGCGCGGCAAGGGCTTGTCGATTGCCGCGCCTTGCAACAACTTGCCTGGTCAGCGGACTGTTCCGCCCTCGCTCCGTCGCGTGGTCCCGCGGGATCATTTGGGGTCTCATTTGGGGGTCAATAGGGGGTCATTTAGGCGCCGCACTCCCTCTGAGGCCCGCCGCGCCGTCCGCGGCGGGGGTGGTCGCCGTGGCTAAGCAGGGGCGTGATGCAGCCGTAGGTGACAACTGACTTCTGGTGCGCGGCACCAGGAGAGAGGATGTCGCTATGCCTGCTCCGTATCCGCAAGAGTTCCGCGATGACGTGGTCGCGGTCGCTCGTGGTCGAGACTCCAAGACCACGTTGAAGCAGATCGCCGAGGACTTCGGGATCGCTGAGGCCACGCTCACGAACTGGCTCAAGGCCGCCGACGTCGAGGACGGCAAGCGCCCGGGTGTGACCTCGGATCAGGCTGCCGAGCTGCGTGAGCTGAAGCGTCGCAACCGGTTGCTGGAGCAAGAGAACGAGGTCCTGCGCCGAGCGGCGGCGTACCTGTCTCAGGCGAACCTGAAAATGGGTGGCTCCTCAAAATGATCTACCCGCTCGTGAGCGAGCTGGCCGCAGGCGGGATCCCCGTCACGGTCACGTGCCGGGTTCTGAAGCTCGCCCGCCAGCCCTACTACCGCTGGCTCGAGGAACCCGTCTCGTCCGCTGAGTGGGTGCAGGCGCATCGAATCAATGCCCTGCACGATGCCCACGCCGAGGATCCGACGTTCGGCTACCGGTTCCTCGGTCACGAGGCGAAGAAGGCGGGCTGGTCAATGAGCCGCCGGACTGCCTGGGCGTTGTGTTCACAGGCCGGGATCTTGTCGGCTGCGCAGCGTCGCCGCCGCGGCAAGGGCACCAAGACCGGGCCGCCGGTCTTTGACGATCACGTGCAGCGGATGTTCACCGCCGACGCCCCGAACCACCTCTGGTTCACCGACATCACCGAGCACTGGACCGCCGAAGGCAAGCTCTACTGCTGCGCGATCAAGGACGCCTGCGGACACCGCGTCGTGGGCTACTCGATCAGCGACCGGATGCCCGCCTCGCTGGCCGTCGACGCACTCAACAACGCCGTCGCTCGTCGCAAGGCCGAGGGCCACGACGTCGCCGGCTGCATCCTGCACGCCGATCGGGGCAGCCAGTTCCGCTCCCGCAAGATGGGCCACGCGTTGAACCGCCACGGCATGGTCGGCTCCATGGGACGGGTCGGCGCGGCCGGAGACAACGCCGCCATGGAGAGCTTCTGGTCGCTGTTGCAGACGAACGTGCTCAACCAGCGACGTTGGGCCACCCGCCAGGAGCTGCGCCTCGCGATCGTGGTCTGGATCGAACGCAAGTACCACCGGCAGAGACCCCAGGACTCACTCGGCGGGTTGACCCCCATCGAGTACGAGGACAAGATCACCACCAACGCAGCAGCCGCTGCCTAAACAACACCTGTCACCCGCGGCTGCATCACGCCCCAGGAAAACAACCCGACGAGCATCGGGCTCACGCAGTACCTCGATCCGTCGTACTGGGCCTGGGCTGCCGAGGACCCGAACGGGGCCGCGCTGCTCCAGCAGGGTGCCGAGGCGATCCTCGCCTACGTGGTGCAGCGGCTCGAGGCCACCGGCTGCGAGGTCGTCGAGGCCTACGGCATCGTGCACGACAAGGACGAGCGCGAGGTCTGGAGCGACACGGAGAAGGCCCTGGTGGTCGAAGGTCAAGTCCCCTGGAGTGGTGTAGCGCTGCGTGACCCTCTCGGGGTTCAGGCGGTCAGTGCTGGGAGGTCCTCCTTCTCGATGTCGGTGCCGCCGGTGGCGACGATGGTGAGGCGGGACTTGGCGA
>NZ_BAAAPY010000010.1:0-95774 GCF_039531385.1 Aeromicrobium halocynthiae
TGTCCACCCCCGAAGCCCTGCGCTGCCTCAAACGCCGTCTAGCACGTGTCGTCTTCAACCACCTCACCACCGACCACACAGCCGCCCGGGCTTGCCTTCCGGCCGCGGCTTGACATAGGAGAAACTCATGTCCACCGAGTGGCTCGACGCCGAGCAGCAGCGCATCTGGCGGGCCCTCCTCGGAGGCACCACCGTGCTGAACGACCGCCTGGATCGTGACCTGCGCTCGGCCCACGGACTCTCGATGGCCGAGTACGAGATCCTCGTGCGTCTCTCCGAGTCCGAGGACCGTTCGATCCGCATGGCCGACCTCGCCGCGGCCGTCGCGCACTCGCGCAGTCGCATCACGCACACCATCGCGCGCCTCGAGCGCAGCCGGTGGGTCCGCCGCGTGCCCCACCCCGACGACCGCCGCGGCGTGGTCGCCGAGCTCACCGACGAGGGCTTCGCGCTGCTCGAGAAGGCCGCGCACACGCACGTCGACGGGGTCCAGGCCTACCTCGTCAAGCGTGCCGACCCGGACGACTTCCGCGCCCTCGGACGAGTCATGGAGTCGGTGCGCGACGCGCTCGACGGCCAGACGTTCTGATCCTCGCCCGAGCACACCGTCGCCCGGTCACCGCGCACACGCTCGCTCGCGCACGGCAATCCAGCCCACCGCACGGGATGCTTCCCGTGGGGAGGGCAGGGAAACCGTGTCCTGGGTTCGATTCCCACGAGGTCATGGGAATCGGACGGACGGTCAGTCGCGGGTCAGGCGGCGGTGCGTGACGCGGTGCGGCCGCGCGGCCTCCTCGCCCAGGCGCTCGACCTTGTTGGCCTCGTAGGAGGCGAAGTTGCCCTCGAACCAGAACCAGCGACCCGGCTCGTCCTCGGTGCCCTCCCAGGCGAGGATGTGGGTGGCGATGCGGTCCAGGAACCAGCGGTCGTGCGACGTGACCACGGCGCAGCCGGGGAACTCCAGCAGCGCGTCCTCCAGCGACGACAACGTCTCGACGTCGAGGTCGTTGGTGGGCTCGTCGAGCAGCAGCAGGTTGCCGCCCTGCTTGAGCGTGAGCGCGAGGTTCAGGCGGTTGCGCTCACCGCCGGAGAGCACCCCGGCCTTCTTCTGCTGGTCGGCGCCCTTGAAGCCGAACGACGCGACGTAGGCGCGGCTGTTCATCTCGAAGTTCGCGACCTTGATGAAGTCGAGCCCCTCGGAGACGACCTCCCACACGTTCTTGTCCGGGGCGATGTTCGCGCGTCCCTGGTCGACGTACGACAGCTTCACGGTCTGACCGACGTCCAGCGTGCCCTCGTCGGGAGTCTCGCCACCGGTGATCATGCGGAACAGCGTGGTCTTGCCCACGCCGTTCGGTCCGACGATGCCGACGATGCCGGCGCGCGGCAGGGAGAAGGAGATGTCCTGCCACAACGGACGGTCGCCGAAGGACTTCGTGAGTCCCTTGGCGTCCAGGACGACGTCGCCCAGGCGGGGTCCGGCCGGGATGTTGATCTCGGAGGTGTCGATCTTGCGGGCGCGCTCGGCCTCGGCGGCCAGCTCCTCGTACCGGGCCAGACGGGCCTTGGACTTGGCCTGGCGACCCTTGGCGTTGGAGCGGACCCAGTCGAGCTCCTTCTCCAGCATCTTGGCGCGCTTGGCGTCCTTGTTGCCCTCGATGGTGAGGCGCTCGCGCTTGCTCTCCAGGTAGGTGGAGTAGTTGCCCTCGTAGCCGTGGATCTGGCCGCGGTCGACCTCGGCGATCCACTCGGCGACGTTGTCCAGGAAGTAGCGGTCGTGGGTGACGGCGAGGACGGCACCGGGGTAGTTCTTCAGGTGGCCCTCGAGCCACTGCACCGACTCGGCGTCGAGGTGGTTGGTGGGCTCGTCGAGCAGCAGGAGATCGGGCTGCTGCAGCAGCAGCTTGCACAGGGCGACGCGACGCCGCTCGCCTCCGGAGAGGTGGTCGACGATCTCGTCCGGCGGCGGGCAGCGCAGTGCGTCCATCGCCTGGTCGAGCCGGGAGTCCAGCTCCCACGCGTTGTGCTGGTCGAGCGCGGTCTGCAGGTCGCCCATCTCGGCGAGCAGCGTGTCGTAGTCCGCCTCGGGGCTCGCGAGCTCCTCGCTGATCGCGTTGTACCGGTCGAGCTTGCCCTTGATCTCGCCGACGGCCTCCTCGACGTTCTCCAGGACCGTCCTGCCCTCGGTCAGCGGCGGCTCCTGCTGGAGCATGCCGACCGTGGCATCGGGGTCGCGGACGACGTCGCCGTTGTTGGCCTGGTCGAGCCCGGCCATGAGCTTGAGCAGCGAGGACTTGCCCATCCCGTTGGGACCGACGACACCGATCTTGGCGCCGTGCAGGAAGGACAACGAGACGTTGTCGAGGACCACCTTGTCGCCGTGGGCCTTGCGGACGTTGCGCAGAGAGAGGACGTAGTCAGCCATGGTGCGGCCAGCCTACCGAGAGCACGCGGCGCGGACCGTGGCGGCTCAGGAGGTCGCGCGGACGATGCCGTCGCGGTAGCGACGGTACCGCTCGAGCTCGGCGCGGACCGGCTCCACGGCGTGCTGCGCGGCCACCTCGGCTGCCGCCGTGCGCAGCGTCCCCTCCACGCGGTCGGCGCGCGAGCGGGCCGAGGCTCGGCCTCCGAGCGCGCCCGCCAGGGTCAGCACCACGCCGGCGACCGCCCCCAGGACCGCGAGCAGGACCGACGCGGGCAGGCCCGCCACCTGCGGACCGTCCGGCACCGCGACACCTCCGACGTCGGGAGCGAGGGCGAGGGCGGACCACCCCAGACCGACGACGAGGGCGACGAGACCGACCCACTGCAGCGCTGCGACGGCGCGCCAGGCGGCCGGCACCTCGGCAGGTCCCGCGTCCAGCGAGCGCAGTGCCCCCTCGAGCCCGTCGGTGACGGCATCGGCCCGACCACGGACCGCCTCGGTCACGGTCGAGCGCCACGGCGCGGCGAGTCCCACCGACGCGGTGTCGGCGAAGGTGCCGAGCACCTGGTCGACGCGCGAGCGGTCGAGGGCGCCGACGGTCGGGACCGTCTCGTCCGACAGCTCGGCGAGCTCGGCCGTCGGGTCGTCACCACGTCGACGTGAGGCGAGACGCAGCGGTGGCCAGGCGGTGGTGCGCGCGACGCGCCGACGCAGCGAGGACTCGAGCGCCTGCGCGAGGTCGGGAGCGCCGGTGGCCTCGGCGAGCCCGTCCGTCAGCGCCTGACGGTCGACGTCACCGATGCCCGGGACCTCGCTCGTCCCCCCGGACCGGGCGATCCGCTGGGCGATGTGGTCGAGGTCGCTGGCGAGTCGGTCACGAGCCGAGGACTTGGCCTTGATGCGCCGCTGCAGCTCGCGCTTGAGGTCGTCGATGCCGTCGCCACGGGCGGCCGAGACGCCGAGGACCGGCACGTCCGGCAAGCCCTCGCGGGCGAGGATGGCGCGGACGTCGTCGAGGGCCCGCTCGCGCTCGCCGTAGGCGATGCGGTCGATCTGGTTCAGCACGACGAGCATGACGTCGCTGTAGCTCGCCATGGGCTTGATGTACCGGTCGTGGATGGCGGCGTCGGCGTACTTCTGCGGGTCGAGGACCCAGACGACGAGGTCGCTGTACTCGACCAGCCGCTCCATCTCGACGTGGTGCGAGACCTCGGTGGAGTCGTGGTCGGGCAGGTCGAGCAGCACGAGGCCGTCGAGTCGCGTCTCGGCCGAGGAGGTGTCGAGCATGCTCATGCGCGAGACCTGGTGCCGCGCCGGGATCCCCATCCAGGCGAGCAGCTCCGAGGCGCCGTCCGGGCCCCAGGCACAGGCCAGCGCCCACGACGTGGTGGGGCGACGCACGCCGACGCCGGCCAGCTCGAGGTCGGTGAGCGCGTTGAACAGCGAGGACTTGCCCGACCCGGTCGCCCCCGCGAGGGCGACGATCGTGTGCTCGCCGGAGAGCTGCAGGCGCTGCACGGCGCGTTCGGCGAGGTCGCGAGCGGGCTGCACGAGCGCGTCGTCCAGGCGACCCTCGCCGGCCTCGATGGCCTCCCCGAGGCCCGTGAGCCGCTCGGAGACCTCCGAGCGAGGTCCCGGGTAGGCCTTCCGGGCCGCGTCGGTCAGTGCGCTCATGCGTGCTTGCCTCCGTCGGCGAAGAAGTCGAGGTGGCGAGCGTACTCGGCCTGCCGCGCCGCACCTCGCACCTCGTCACGCAGCGCCTCGAGCCTCGCCGGGGAGTCGATGAGACCGCCGAGCCGGCGGCGTTCGGCGTCCAGGGGCGTCCCGACCACCTCGAGCAGTGCCGTCGCGGCCCGCTGCACCAGGGCGGCGGCCGGGGCCGCCTCGAAGATCGAGGACAGCAGTCGTTCGGCAAGGGCGAGGGACCGGTCCCGGGACTGCGCCTCGCTCGACACGGCGAGCACCATGACGGCGACGGACACACCGTTGACGCCCACGGCGAGGAACGTCGCACTCATGCGCTTGTCGGCTCCCTGCGAGCGCACCATGTCGACGACCCGGTCCCGCCAGTCGCGCGCGAGCCGCTCGGCGGTGACGGCGACCTCACGCGAGACGCGGTCGAGACCTTCCTCGGCGGCGGAGGATGCGCCGGCCGAGGAGTCGGTCCACCCGGTGGCCGTGTCGCGCACTGCTCGTTCCACGTGCTCTCGCACGAGGCCCTGCAGGGCCTCGGTCACGGACTCGAGGACCTCGTCGGACTTCGCCCGGCGGCCCGTGACGTTCTCCACGATGCGGTCGCGCAGCCGTGTGACCCTCTCCTCGACGGAGCGCAGCAGCTCACCGCTGCCGACGAACTCCTGCCACCGGCTGAGGACGCGCCCGCGCAGCAGGCTGCCGTCGACCGCTTGGCGACGCAGCTGCGCCGACGAGCTCTCGAACGCTGCGTCGAGGACCGCGTGCAGGCTCGCAGCACCGGTGACCACCGCGTCCATGCCGTCGGCGATGTCGAAGGCAGCCATGACGTTGTGGCGCACGGCGCCGTCGAGCGTGGCGTGCACGACGGAGGCACGGCCCATGGGGTCGCCGGCCAGCTCGTGCAGCCAGGTCCTGATCGGAGCGACCGCGCTGCGCGGCAGCAGGCCGGACTCGTCGGTCTGCGTCTCCGAGACGGTGAACAGCGGCGAGTCGGAGAGTCCTCGCGAGGTCATCATCCGCGCCAGGTGGCCGCGGACCTCCACGACCTGCTCCTCGTGGGTGCGGTCGAGGACGACGGCGACCGAGCTGGCCCGCTCGGCGGCGCGGGCCAGGTAGTCCCACGGGACCTGGTCGGCGTACCGCGCGGCCGAGGTGACGAACAACCACAGGTCGGCAGCGGCCAGCAGCTGCGCGGCGAGCTGGCGGTTGTCGGCGTCGATGGAGTCGATGTCCGGCGCGTCGAGGATCGCCAGTCCCCGCGGGACGAGGTCGGAGGAGACGAGGCGCAGGGCGTAGACGTCGTTGGTGGTGACCTCGGTGCGGGGCAGCTGCGGGAGGATCCGGTCGGGCTGGAACCAGTGCTCCTCCTCGGGGTGGTGGACCAGCACCGGCGATCGCGTGGTCGGGCGTAGCACCCCGGACTCGGTGACGGGCTCGCCCACGAGGGAGTTGACCAGCGTCGACTTGCCGGCTCCCGTGGATCCGCCGACGACGGTCAGCAGCGGTGCCTCCAGCTGGACCAGCCGAGGGATCACGTAGTCCGAGAGCTGGTCGATCACCTCTGCCCGCGCTGCGACGACCGGTGCCGGGACGGCACCCCGTCCGGTCCGCTCGAATGTCCGGTCGAGCGCGGTGAGGGCGGAGAGCAGTCTGCTCAGCGCTCCCAGCAGCTCCGCAGATGCATGTTCGCTGGGCACCGGCACTCCTCTCCTGACCTCATCCGTCTCCTCCGTCACAGATTAGTGGACCGACACGGGTCAGCGCGGGGCCAGGGGCGTCAGGGCAGGGGGCAGTCGCAGGGCCGGTCTCAGCTCGCTCATCTCGTCGAGCAGACCGTAGGTCCGTTCGATGCCGTGCGGCTTGTGACGCCCGGTCATGATCGCGTCGTGCAGGAAGGCCATCTCGGTGGCCAGTCGCTGGTACCGGGTGACGATCTTGGCGGCGACCTTGCCGTGGTGCTCGCGGGCGTGGCGCCGGGCGGCGGTCCGGTGGCCGAAGCGCGAGAGGTACGGGATCTCCGCCGGGTGGATCCAGCCTCGCTCGGCCACGGCCGACAGCGACCGCTCGAGGGTGCGCACCTGACCGACGCGCACGACGACCGCTCCGATCGCGAGGCCGAGCAGCAGCATGCCGAGCACGAGGTACACGAGGACGAAGGCCGCTCCCCCGCCGTAGGAGAGCGAGGCGTTCCAGAGGCCGTGCAGGGCGATGCTGACCGCCATCCCGACCGTCCCGACCAGCACCTTGAGCACGCGCGAGCGCAGCATCACCGCGATGCCCAGCGAGATGCCGAACGCCGACAGGAACAGCGGGTGCGCGAACGGGCTGAAGATCCCGCGCACGATGAAGGTGGTGGTGGCGGCGTCGGTGCCGGACAGCGGGACCTCCGGCGTCCCGACGTAGCTGATCGCGTAGTAGCCGATGTTCTCGACGAACGCGAAGCCGAGACCGACGATCCCGGCGACCACCAGACCGTCGACGAACCCGTCGATGATCCGCCGCCACCGCAGGAACGTCAGCAGGAGGAACAACCCCTTGGCCGGCTCCTCCGACAACGGCGCGACGAAGGAGGCCAGCTGCTCGTCGGAGAGGTCGAAGAGGCTGGCGGCGCTGATCTGCACGGCCAGGGCGATGGCGACGGCGACCACCCCGCCCCACACGAAGGCCGCGAGCTTGTAGCGTCGCGGCTCCGGCTCGTAGCGGTCGAGCCACCAGTAGGCCCACCACAGCAGGGGCAGTGGGATGAGGGCGTACCCGAGCGAGAGCCCGGCTCCGGTGACGTCGCCGGCCTGCGTGGACAGGAAGACGCCGCCGACCAGCCCGGCGACGCCCGTGACGACGAAGCCGACGGTCAGCAGCGTGCGCCCACGCTGCTTCGGGCGCTCCTGACGTCGCGGGACGCGAGAGGGGATCTCACCGGGTCCCGCGGGCGGATCGGTGGGCGGGGCGATCATGCGGTGCACCCGCCTGACCCTAGGGCACCGGCACTAGGCTGTCGTCCGAGCGCCCGTAGCTCAGCTGGACAGAGCAAGAGCCTTCTAATCTCTGGGTCGCAGGTTCGAGTCCTGCCGGGCGCGCTCGGCCCGACCGGGCTCAGCGTCCCGCTGCTGCGCCGGCAGGAGTCGCCAGCAGCGCGGCGAGGTCGTCGAGGGCACCCGGCACCAGCTGGTAGAAGGACCACGTGCCGCGCCGCGAGCGGGTCATCAGGCCGGCCTCGACGAGCACCTTCAGGTGGTGCGAGACCGTGGCCTGCGCCAGCCCCACCGGCTCGGTGAGGTCGCACACGCAGGCCTCCTGGCCCTCCGTCGCCGCGACGAGCGAGAGGAGTCGCAGCCGCGTCGGCTCACCGATCGCCTTGAAGCGCGCCGCCAGTCGGACCGCGTCCTCGACGCCGACGGTCTCGTCGACGATCGACGCGCAGCAGGCAGCACCCGCCTCGGGGTCGCCCACGGGGACGGTGGCCGGGTCCGCGATGAGGTCCATCGCTCCAGTATGCCTCATTCATCGATCGTTCTCGATCTGACCATCGACATCCGTCGATGGGGTGCTACGCTCCCGGCATCGACGGACGTCGATCCAGTCCCCGGCTGCCGACCTCAGGAGACCCACCCTCCATGACCGCCTCGAACAGGCCCGCTCCCGATCACCCCGCCCCCGATCACACCGTGCCCGCACCCGGCGAGGCCGACGTCGTCGCCCGACTGTCGGCACTCGACCGCTTCCTGCCGGTCTGGATCGGCATCGCCATGGCCGCCGGGCTGCTCCTCGGCCGCTCCTGGCCCCAGCTCGTAGATGCCCTGGAGTCCTTCACGGTCGGTGACGTCTCCGTGCCGATCGCCGTCGGACTGCTGGTCATGATGTACCCCGTGCTGGCCAAGGTCCGGTACCGCGAGGTCGGCCGCGTCACCGGCGACCGACGCCTCATCGTCGCGTCGCTCGTCCTGAACTGGCTGCTCGGCCCGGCGCTGATGTTCGCCCTGGCCTGGCTGCTGCTGCCGGACCTGCCGGAGTACCGCACCGGCTTGATCATCGTCGGCCTCGCCCGCTGCATCGCGATGGTGATGATCTGGAACGACCTCGCCTGCGGCGACCGCGAGGCCGCCGCTGTGCTGGTCGCCATCAACTCCGTCTTCCAGGTCGTCGCGTTCGCTGCGCTCGGGTGGTTCTACCTTCAGCTGCTGCCCGGCTGGCTCGGGCTGCCCACCACCAGCGCGGAGTTCTCCATCGCGGCCATCACCATCAGCGTCCTCGTCTTCCTCGGCATCCCGCTGCTGGCCGGGTTCCTCACCCGGGTGATCGGCGAGCGCACCAAGGGCGAGCAGTGGTACGAGGAGACGTTTATCCCTCGCATCGGCCCCTGGGCGCTCTACGGCCTGCTGTTCACGATCGTCCTGCTCTTCGCCCTGCAGGGCGAGCAGATCACGAACAACCCGTTCGACGTCGTGCGGATCGCGGTGCCCCTGCTGGTGTACTTCACCCTCACCTTCGCCCTGGGCATGGTGATCGGCCGCTGGCTCGCCCTGGGCTACGCCAGGACCGCGACGCTGGCGTTCACCGCGGCGGGCAACAACTTCGAGCTCGCGATCGCCGTCGCGATCGGCACCTTCGGCGCCACCTCAGGACAGGCCCTCGCCGGCGTGGTGGGTCCGCTCATCGAGGTCCCCGTCCTGGTCGGCCTCGTCTACGTCGCACTGTGGGCACGACGCTTCTTCCCCACGGCAGGAGTCCCCCGATGACCGACCCGGCCCCGTACGACGCCGTCCTCGAGGACCTCGCCCACGCCTCCGACGGCGTCTTCTCCCGAGCGGAGGTCGAGACGAGCGTCGAGCAGGCGCGAGACGCCATCGAACCCCTCGTGACCGTCCGGACCTACCCGCCCGTCCTCGTCCGTCGCTACGCCACCGAGCTGCTCACCGCCCAGGCCCAGGCCGCCGGCAAGAGGACCTCCGGCGTGCCGGAGATCCTCGTCGTCTGCGTGCACAACGCCGGACGCCCGCAGATGGCGGCGGCGAGCACCTCGCGCCGGACCGCGTGCACGTGCGCTCGGCCGGCTCGGCGCCGAGCGGCGAGATCAACCCGCTCGCCGTGCAGGTCCTCGGCGAGCGCGGCATCGACCCACCACCGCCTACCCCAAGCCGTTGACCGACACCGTCGTCCACGCCGCCGACGTCATCGTGACGATGGGCTGCGGCGACGAGTGCCCCTACGTCCCTGGCAAGCGCTTTGAGGACTGGGAGGTCGCCGACCCGGACGGCGCCTCGCTCGAGACCGTGCGCGACATCCGCGACGACATCCAGGCGCGCGTGGCCGCACTGCTGCGCGACCTCGACCTCTGACCCGCACTCTCCACCCCGACGTCTCCGAAGGATCGACATGACCACGTCCACCACCCGCCCCTCCGTCCTCTTCGTGTGCGTCCACAACGCCGGCCGGTCGCAGATGGCCGCCGGGTTCCTGCAGCACCTCGCCGGCGACCGCATCGACGTCCGCTCGGCCGGCTCCATGCCGGGTGACACGACCAACCCCGTGGCCGTCGAGGCGATGGCCGAGGTCGGCATCGACATCGCCGGCGAGCAGCCCAAGAAGCTCAGCGACGACGCGGTGCAGGCCTCCGACGTGGTGATCACGATGGGGTGCGGCGACGAGTGCCCCTACGTCCCCGGCAAGCGGTACGAGGACTGGGTCCTCACCGATCCCGCCGGCCAGGGCATCGAGGTCGTCCGCGAGGTCCGAGACGAGATCCGCGGCCGCATCGAGGAGCTCATCTCGTCGCTCGAGGGTCCGTCGACGGGCTGATCGCGACACCGACCGTTCACCTTCCGGCCCCACGGGGTTCGACCCGGGCTCATAGCGTCGAGCCGTCGGGGGGCCGGCGACGGAGCGCTCCCTGCCACGATGCGAAGGGACGCACATGACCATCTCACCCGAGCGACGCCTGCTGCCGATCGTCACCGACGAGGAGGGTTCGGACGGGCCCTGCTCGAGTCGACGATCCGCCATGACCTGCCGTTACCGCTGCGGTGACGCGTGCGGCCACGACGCACCCAACACGTCGGACAACCCGACGTTCGCCGAGGTCATGCAGGACGCGATCAGCCGCCGCACCGTGGTGCGCGCCGGCGCGGTGATCGGCGCCGCCGCAGCCATCGGCCTCTCGAACAGTGCTCCCGCTGCCGCGACCCGGCCCGCCGCACCCGGCGCCCCGGGCAAGGGCAAGCCACCGACCAAGGGGCCCGGACGCGGACCGCTCGGGCTGCGGTTCGAGCCGGTCGCGCCGAACCGCGCCGACGCCGTCGTCGTCCCGCCCGGCTACGCCCAGGACGTCGTGATCCGGTGGGGCGACCCGCTCTTCCGCGACGTCCCGGCGTTCGATCCCCGTCGCCAGAGCGCCGCGGCTCAGAAGCGCCAGTTCGGGTTCAACTGCGACTTCCTGGAGATCCTCGACCACGACAGGGATGTCAAGCTGCTCGTCGCCAACCACGAGTACACCAGCGAGGAGCTCATGTACCCGGGCTACGACCCCGCCGCTCCGACGCGTGAGCAGGTCGAGACCTCGTGGGCCGCCCACGGTCTCAGCGTCATCGCCGTGCGAGCCGCCCGCCGCGACGGCCGCTACGAGCCGATCGTCGGGCACCACATGAACCGACGCTTCCACACGCAGACCGAGTTCGAGCTGTCCGGTCCCGTCGCCGGCCACCCGCTCGTGCGGACCTCGGCCGACCCGGCCGGTCGCACCGTCCTCGGCACGCTGAACAACTGTGCCGGCGGCATCACCCCCTGGGGCACCTGGCTGACCGCCGAGGAGAACTTCAACCAGTACTTCGCGAACGCCGGACGCGTCACCGATCCCGTCCAGGCTCAGCGGCTGACCCGCTACGGCCTCCCGAGCGGCGAGACCGAGCGCAAGTGGGAGCGCTTCGACGACCGCTTCGACGTCGCCAAGGAGCCCAACGAGCCCAACCGGTTCGGGTGGATCGTCGAGGTCGATCCTCACGACCCGACCTCCACCCCGAAGAAGCGCACCGCGCTGGGCCGCTTCAAGCACGAGGCCGCCACCCCCCGCGTCACCAAGGACGGACGCGTCGCGTTCTACATGGGCGACGACGAGCGCTTCGACTACCTCTACAAGTTCGTCAGCCGCGACAAGGTCAAGCGCGGGACGTCGGCCGCCGCGCGACGCGCCAACCGTGACCTGCTCGACCACGGCACCCTGTACGTCGCCCGGTTCACCGGCGACTCCCCCGGCGAGATCGACGGCAGCGGGCGCCTCCCCGCCGACGGGCAGTTCGACGGTGCGGGCGAGTGGATCCCGCTGGTCTTCGGCACCCGCTCCTACGTCCCGGGCATGAGCGCGGAGGAGGTGCTGCTCTTCACGCGTCTCGCCGCCGACCAGGTGGGGGCCACCAGGATGGACCGCCCCGAGGACGTCGAGCCGAGTCCGCGTTCGGGCAAGGTCTACGTCGCCCTGACCAACAACACCAACCGAGGCGCCGCCGGCCGCGCGGGCGCCGACGAGGCCAACCCGCGCACGAACAACAAGCACGGGCACGTGCTGGAGCTGACCGAGGACAGGAACGACGCCGCCAGGACCCGGTTCACCTGGAACCTGCTGCTGGTCTGTGGCGACCCGGCCGACCCCTCGACGTACTTCGGCGGTTTCCCCAAGGAGCACGTCTCGCCGATCTCCTGCCCGGACAACGTCGCCTTCGACCCGCACGGGAACCTGTGGATCTCCACCGATGGCAACGCGCTCGGCTCCAACGACGGCCTCTTCGGTGTCGTGGTGGAGGGGCGCGACCGCGGCCGGACCACCCAGTTCCTCAGCGTTCCCCGTGGCGCGGAGACGTGCGGTCCGGTCATCCGCGACGACCGCGTCCTGGTCTGCGTCCAGCACCCCGGGGAGATCGACGGCGCCTCGGCCGACGCCCCCGCGTCGAGCTGGCCCGACGGAGGCGGCTCGATCCCGCGGCCCTCGGTGGTCACCGTCTGGAACACGCGCGGCAGGAAGATCGGTGTCTGAGTAGATTCCTCGTGTGCCCGCTCCCCCGCCCCGCATCGTCCTCGCGGTCGCGGCGGGAGGGGCGCTCGGGACCCTGGCCCGGCACGCACTGACCCTGGCGCTCGATCCCATGGCGTCGCTGCCGTGGGGCACCCTCCTGGCGAACCTCGTCGGGTCCTTCCTCCTCGGGGTGGTGGTCGCCGTCGTGGTCTCCCCGCTGTGGCGCGCTGCCGTCGGCACCGGGGTGCTCGGAGGGTTCACCACCTACAGCGCCTTCGCGGTCCAGACGTCCGAGCTCGCCACGGATCTCCCCGCGATGGCGCTCGGGTACGCCCTGGCGACCGTCGTCGGCGGCTGGGCGCTCGCGCTGCTCGGCATCGTCGTGGGACGCAGGACCCGTCGATGACGCTCCTGGCGATCGCGCTGGCAGCCGGGGTGGGATCAGCAGCGCGCTTCCTCCTGGAGAGCGCCATCAGCGCCCGCGCGGGGACGCGCTGGCCCTGGGGCCTGCTCGTGGTGAACGTCAGCGGGTCGTTCGCCCTGGGGCTCGTCGTCGGCGCATCCCTCCCCGACTCCTGGACCGTGGTCCTGGGCATCGGGTTCCTCGGCGGCTACACGACCCTGAGCGCCGCCAGCGTCGCCGCAGCGCAGCGATCGCTGCGCCGCGACGACGCCGTCGCGCTCGCCGGCAGCATGGTGATGCTGCTGTCCGCCCTGGCGGCGGCGGCGCTGGGCACGGCGCTCGCCTGAGCGACCTGCGCCCGGCACCGGGCGATCAGCTCGCGCGAGCCGCCTCGATGGCCTCCTGCAGCTCGGGCGGACCCGGGATGGTGCCCTCCTGGGCGCCGCTCACGTCCTCACCGTCGATCCGCACGGTCGGCGTGCCGGAGACGCCCTCCTCACGGCCACGCTCGAGCGCTGCCTCCACCCACGGGGTGAACGTCTCGCGGCGCAGGCACTCGGAGATGTCACCCGCACCCGCCTGCTCGGCGAAGTCCGCGAGCTCGTCGTCGTCAGGACCCGCGCCACCCTCGGTGGGCTGGTTCGCGAAGAGGATCTCGTGCATCTGCTTGAAGGCCGAGACGCCGGCGTCGTCGAGCACGCACGCCGCGGCGTTGGCCGCGCGCTGGGAGTACCGGTTGGTGCTCTGTGCCGTGAGGAACGCGAACGGCCGGTACATGATGGAGATCTCACCGGCCTCGACGGCCTGGGTGAGGAACTGGCCGCTGGCCGCCTCGAACGCACCGCACCCGGGGCACAGGAAGTCCTCGTAGAGCTCGACCTCGACCGGCTCGCCCTCCACGTCCTCGGCACCGGCGTCGGCAGGGGTGTAGAGCACGCCGTAGTCGTCGGTCGCGCCCTCGGGCGTCACCTCCTCTGTCGCACGCTGGTTGTCGCTGGAGATGGTCGTGACGCCCCACGCACCGGCAGCCACCAGAGCCACCACGACCGCGACGATCGCGATGGTGATGACGTTGCGTTGACGCTTGTCGGCCTTCTCGCGCTCCTTGCGCATCTGCTCGGCGCGCTCGGCTCGCTTCTTCCGGTCGTTCGTCACGGGTGGTGCTCCTGGGTCTCGGGACGGGGCCGCATGATCAACGCTCGGCGACGCCGTTCGGTTCCCCACGAGCGTACCGGGGCCTGTGGGAGGCATCCCGGCACGCCCGGACCGCACGTACTAGCCTCGGGCGGATGAACGACAAACTGGTGTGGATCGACTGCGAGATGACCGGCCTGTCCCTGACCCACGACGCGCTCGTGGAGGTCGCCGTCGTCGTCACCGACTACGACCTCACGCCGCTGGCCGACGGACTCGACCTCGTCATCAAGCCGCCCACCGCGGCCCTGGAGCAGATGAACGAGGTGGTCACCGAGATGCACACCGCCTCGGGCCTGATCACCGAGCTCGACGCCGGTCTGTCGCTCTCGGAGGCCGAGGAGCAGGTGCTCGACCACGTGCGCCAGTTCGTCACCGAACCCCGCAAGGCGCCTCTGGCCGGCAACTCGATCGGCACGGACCGCGCCTTCCTCGCGCGCGACATGACCGAGCTCGAGCAGTGGCTGCACTACCGGGTCGTCGACGTCTCCTCCATCAAGGAGCTCGTGCGGCACTGGTACCCCCGCGCGTACTTCGCGGCGCCGCAGAAGGCCGGCGGGCACCGGGCCCTCGCCGACATCATGGAGAGCATCGAGGAGCTCCGCTACTACCGGGCCACAGTGTTCGCCGAGGCACCCGGCCCCGACTCCGACACGGCACGAGCCATCGCCGCCGACGTCGCGGGAACCACGCCCGACGTGTGAGACTCGGCGCGAGGCCCACTGCCGACGCCTTCGCCCGGTCTGGGTATGATCGCTCGCGGTGGGCGTAGCTCAGCGGTAGAGCCCCGGCTTGTGATGCCGGTGGTCGCGGGTTCAAATCCCGTCGTCCACCCCAGACGCGTGCGAGGCCCGGGTCCCCTGGTGGGGGCCCGGGCCTCTCTCCGTTCCAGCACCACAGCGGACCACCCGGCGCTCATCTCGGGGTCTCGACCGCAGGGACCCCAGGTGGCAGGGGACTCAGCGACGCAGGGTGACGGCGCCGTCGTCGCTGTGGAGGCGGACGAATGCGCTCGCCGCCTCGACGGACTCCACCGCCTGGGTGACCTCGGCGTCGGACCGCAGGTCGACCCGGTACTCCTGGTCCCCCGAACCGAGGGAGACGTCGATGTCGCCGTCCCTGGTCGTCGCCTTGACCGCCGCGGGCTCAGCCGCGAAGGACGCCTCGATGCGGCCTACGTCACTGGTCGCCGACAGCTCGGTGACCCGTAGGTCGGTGACGACGATGTCCCCGGCGACGGTCAGGAGCGTCAGGACGGGCCGCGCCAGAGCATCGGCACGGATGGCGCCGGTCTCGGTGACGACCTCCACCGGCAGGTCCGCCGGCACCGCGACGGTGACGGCGACGCCGCAGCCCCGGTCGACGAGGCCGAAGCACGAGTCGACGATCTCGAGGTCGGCGCCGCGGCGACGCAGCTCGTAGTCGGTGCCCAGCAGGCCGCTCGTCACCTCGGCCTCCACGACCAGCTCGTCGCCGGTTCCCTCGACGATGGACACGTCGGCGTCGGTGGCCCGCAACGAGATCTGGGGGAGGTCGTCGACCGGTACGCGGTTCGTCGCGGTCTCCGTCGTGCGCATCGCCGTGGAGACCGCGACCATCCCGCCGAGCACGACGCCCACCGCCACCACCGTCACCAGGACGGTGATCAGGGTGCGCGCGAGCGGGGAGCGCCGCTCGATCTCCTCCAGGTCGGCGGGGACCTCGAGGTCGCCGAGGCTCACTCGGCCGCGCCCGACGGTGCCACGGCATCCTGAGGACGCTCGTCCTGAAGCACCGGGACGACGTCGCGCCCGCCCATGCGTGCCGCGTCGGCGGTCTCGTCGTCGGGCATCGTCTGGCTCTCGCGCTCCGCCTCGACCCTCAGCAGGTAGTGCTCGACCTCGCGGTCACGTTGCTCGGCGCTCCAACTGAGCACCTCGGCCATGAGGTCGGCCACCTCCTCGGCGACGGCCGTGCCGCGGTCGAACGTCTCGATGGAGATGTGCGTCCGTCGCGCGATCGCGTCGTCGAGGTGGCGGGCTCCCTCGTGGGAGGCCGCGTAGACGATCTCCGCGCGCAGGTAGTCGTCGGCACCCGCCAGGCCCCGGCCGAGGTCGGGGCGGTCCGCGATCAGGTCCAGGATCTCGGTGACGAGGGAGCCGTAGCGCCCGAGCAGGTGCTCGATGCGAGCGACGCTCAACCCGCTGCGGGCCGCCAGCCGGTGGCGCTGGTTGCGCAGCGCCTCGAAGCCGTCGGCGCCCAGCAGCGGCACGTCCTCGGTGCAGCACGGCGGGACACTGCGGTCCAGCTGGGCGGAGAGGCCGTGGACCGCCGCGTCGACCGCGTCCTGCGCCATGACGCGGTACGTCGTGTACTTGCCGCCCGCGACGACGACGAGGCCCTTGGCGCCGGTGCCGATGGCGTGCTCGCGCGAGAGCTTGCTCGTGGCGTCGCTCTCACCGGCGAGCAGCGGTCGCAGTCCGGCGTAGACGCCCTCGACGTCGTCGTGGGTGAGTGGCTGCTCGAGCACGGCGTTGACGTGGGCGAGCAGGTAGTCGATGTCGCGCCGGCTCGCGGCAGGGTGGTCCTTCGAGAGGTCCCAGTCGGTGTCGGTGGTGCCGATGATCCAGTGCCGCCCCCACGGGATGACGAACAGCACCGACGTCTCGGTGCGCAGGATGAGCCCGGACTCGCCCCGGATGCGGTCCCGGGGCACGACGAGGTGGATCCCCTTGGACGCGCGGACGTGGAACTGGCCGCGCTGCCCGGCGAACGACTGCGTCTCGTCGGTCCACACCCCGGTCGCGTTGATGACCTGACGGGCGGCGATGTCGAACTCGCGTCCGGACTCGAGGTCGCGCACCCGCGCCCCGACCACGCGGTCACCCTCGCGCAGGAGGTCGACCACCCGCGTGCGGTTGGCGACGTGCGCGCCGTAGGCCGCTGCCGTCCGCGCGATGAACATCGTGTGCCGGGCGTCGTCGACCTGCCCGTCGTAGTAGTGGATGGCGCCGACGAGGGCGTCCTTGCGCAGGGCGGGCATCAGCTTGCGCGCGCCTCGCCGGGTCTTGTGACGGTGCAGGGGCACACCCGAGCCGTAGCCCGAGGCCTTGCTCATCGCGTCGTACAGGGCGACGCCGGACCCGGCGTAGAGCCGCTCCCACCCGCGGTGCTGCAACGGGTAGAGGAAGCCCACCTCGCGCACCAGGTGGGGGGCGAGCTTCTGCAGGCTGAGACCACGCTCCTTCAGCGCCTCCGCGACGAGCCGGAAGTCGAGCATCTCCAGGTACCGCAGTCCGCCGTGCATGAGCTTGCTGGAACGGCTCGAGGTGCCCGAGGCGAAGTCCCTGGCCTCGACGAGTCCGACGCTCAAACCGCGCGTCGCGGCGTCGAGGGCCGAGCCCGCGCCGACGACCCCGCCGCCGATCACCAGGACGTCCAAGGTCGTCGAGCCCATCGCCTCCAGGGCGTTCTCGCGGGCCGTCAGTGACAAGGGAACCGGTCGCATGGTCCCAGTCAAGCAGGGTCACGCCACGAACGCTCCCTGCGTCGCCTGCTGCAGCCGACGCACGGCGAGCTCGCGCACCCGCGCGGGCCCGACGTCCCCCGGGGACCCCGGTCCGGGAGACCGCCGTAGCCCCGGAGCGTGATCGCTCGTTGCTCGGTACGTGAACATCGTGTGGCGCCATCCGCTGGCCGTGATGGCCTCAGCGGTCGGCGTCGTCGTGCTCGTGGTCGCCATCGTGCTCCTCGGGCTCGACGGCGGTGGGTCGTCCGACGTCCCACGCGCAACCCCCACCGCCACGCCGACAACGAGCTCCTCGCCCGTGCCGGGCGACGCGGACCCCACCGAAGCGACGTCCGGCGCCGGCACCGGGTCGGGCTCGGCCGGGTCGTCGTCGAGCTTCGGGCAAGAGCTCACGGGTCTGCAGGGCGAGGGCGCCACCGCCTCCATCCCGACCCACCGGGTCACCATGTCGGCGCAGTCCGACCAGTCCATCCTGGTCCTCGGCTACCTGGTGCCCACGGGCAAGGACGCCTCGTACGGGCGGGTCCGCGAGCCGGGGCGGAGCTGGTCGCGCAGCACGACGGTCTACGGTCCGCCGGACTACGCGCAGATCTTCCTGCAGTCCGGACCGAACGCCACGACCATCTCGTGCACGGTGACGGTCGACGGACGGGTCACCGAGCAGCGCACGGCGACCGGCCCGTACGCCCAGCTGTTCTGCCAGGGTTGACCCGCGATCGGGCAGACTCCGTCCATGAGTCTCGCCAGGTCGGGTGCCGACGTCGTCGTCGTGGGCGGTGGGCACAACGCCCTGGTCGCCGCGACCCTCCTGGCGCGCGAGGGTCTCGACGTCCTCGTGCTCGAGCGACTGCCGCACGTCGGCGGCGCTGCGGTCAGTGCTCGACCGTTCGCCGGACTCGACGCGCGACTCTCGCGTTACTCCTACCTCGTGAGCCTCTTCCCGCAGGCCCTCGTCGAGGACCTCGGGCTGCACCTGGAGCTCCGGTCGCGACCCACGGCCTCCTTCACGCCGTACGAGCGCGACGGCGTCGCGCAGGGGCTCCTCGTCAGCACCGCCGACGACGCCGCCACCCGACGGTCCTTCCACGAGCTCACGGGCGACGACAGCGAGCACGACGCCTGGCGTGCGTTCTACCGCGAGGTCGAGGAGCTCGCCGGCGTCGTGGCTGCGACCCTGCTCTCACCCCTCCCGCGCCGGTCGGACCTGCGCTCGCAGGTGGCCTCCCCCATCTGGACCGACCTCGTCGAGCGACCGCTCGGCGAGGCGATCGAGCGACGCTTCGCCCACGACCTCGTCCGCGGCGTGGTGGCGACCGACGCCCTGATCGGCACCTTCGCCTCGCTGCGCGATCCGTCCCTGGTGCAGAACCGTTGCTTCCTCTATCACCTCATCGGCAACGGAACCGGTGAGTGGCGGGTGCCGGTCGGTGGCATGGGGGCCGTGACCGGCGAGCTCGAGCGCGTGGCGCGTGCCGCGGGGGCACGGATCCAGACGAAGCGGCAGGTCCACGCGGTCCGCGTCGACGGAGACGGGGTCGAGGTCAAGTGGCGCGGGACGGGCGACGGGCGTGGTCGGGCAGGGACCGAGGGGACGGTCACGGCACCCTGGCTCCTGAGTGGCATCGCGCCCCACGCTCTCGAGGGGATGCTCGAGACACCGCCCGTGCCACGGTCCGGCGTCGACGAGGCACCCGTCGGCTCCCAGCTGAAGGTCAACCTCCTGCTCTCGCGCCTGCCCGCGTTGCGCAGCGGAGTCGACCCCGCCGTCGCGTTCGCCGGCACCTTCCACGTCAACGAGGGCTACGGCCAGCTCGAGGAGCTCCACGCCGCGGCCCGGCGCGGCGAGGCACCCTTCGCGGCCGGGGAGCTCTACTGCCACACGCTCACCGACCGGTCCATGCTCGGCCCCGAGCTGGCGGCCACCTCCGCCCAGACGCTCACCTACTTCGGGCTCCACGCCCCGACTCCGCACTGGGCAGCGCCCGCGACGGCGCCGAGGCGGCGGGGCGACGCGCCTACGCGCAGGTGCTGGAGGCCCTCGACCCCCACCTCGCCGAACCGCTCGGACCCCTGGTCCTCGGGGTCGAGCACAAGACCCCCGCCCAGGTCGCCGAGGAGCTCGCGATGCCCGGCGGGCACATCTTCCACGGCGACCTGTCCTGGCCCTGGCTCGACGACGAGGAGGATGCCGAGTCACCGGCCCGACGCTGGGGTGTCGACACCGGTCACGACCGCGTGCTGGTGTGCGGCAGCGGCGCTCGTCGCGGCGGTGCCGTCAGCGGCATCGCCGGGCACGACGCCGCCCTGGCGTTGCTCGAGACGCTCCGCACCTGACCTCGATTTCACCCCTCCGGGGCCGCGCTGGTATCGTTCCCGATCGCGCGCCATTAGCTCAATTGGCAGAGCAGCTGACTCTTAATCAGCGGGTTCGGGGTTCGAGTCCCTGATGGCGCACCGCCCGAGACCCCCGTCATCGACGGGGGTCTCGTCGTTCGAGGGCACCTACCGTCGGCGACGTCACCGGTCCCCGACCTCCGCGAGGCGCTGACGCTCCCGCTGGCCGTGCGTGAGGTCACGCACGTCGACGTCGGAGTCGAAGCTCGAGCCGAGAGCGCCCGCCACCACGCCCATCGACGCGCTGAGCACGGCGATCTCGAGGTACTCGCGCGGTGTCGGGTCGGCGTCGAGCACCGACGCCATGAAGGTCGGCTCGATGACGAGCGCCGCGGCCGCGAGGATGACCAGCACCAGGACGGCGTAGAGGACGACGACGCAGAGGGCGAGGGTCAGGATCGTGGACAGGTTGTAGAGCGCCACGATGCGCCGCAGCGGCTCGAGTCGCGCCCTGTCCCACAACCGGTTGCTCCACAGCAGCCAGGCCGTCATCGAGACCATCGCCGTAAGGGCGACCAGCGCCAGCCGCGAGGGAGAGGACGCAGCGGCCATCTCCCAGATCGAGCTGTAGAAGATCCCGAAGGCTCCCACGGCCATCGCCGCCGCCAGCGCGGTCGAGAGGTGGACGGCCGTGCGCAGCGGCTCGTTCGCCGCCGTCATGCCCATCACCATGCGCGCGGTCGCGACCGGGCCCGACGCCATGAGCACGCGGTCCGGGCCGACCTCGTCGTCGCACCAGCGGGTCCACCGGTGGCGCAGGTCGGCGACGTCCTCGCTCGAGCCGGTCTCGACCGCCACGGTCTCGGGGACCGAGCGGAGCACGCAGTCCTGCAGGACCCGGAGCAGCCGTCGGCGGCTGCGCCAGACGCCGAGCGTCGGACAGGAGACGACCGCGATGCCCCGGTCGGGCTCGAGCTCGGCGACCAGCGGCCGCCCGTCGCGGTGCCGTGGGATCTCGGTGAGGACGAGCACGACCCGCGCGTCGTCGGGGTCCGTGACCTCGGGGACGGCGTCCTCGACGGTCCGCAGGTCGATGACGTTCTCCTGGGTGAGCCCCAGCGCGGCCGCTGTGACCTCGACCGTCACGGGAACACCGCACCGCTCCTCGAGGGTCTCCCTCAGGTCGTCGCGCAGGCCGCGGGCGCGCCGGGTCGGGAGTCCGGGGTCGGCATGGACGGTCACCGTCAGGGCAGCGGTCATGGTCATCGACGCTACGGGGCCGCGAGTGCCGTCGCACGTGCGCGACACCCCGGCGTGCGGTTGCGTCGGCCCGCCCCTTCGTGTGTAGGGTGGAGTCGTTGTTTGGCGTTTCTTCTGCCATGGATTGATGCAGTACCTCTTGCTTCGGCGATGGTGTGGTTGAGATCGGGTGAGTACGTCGCGACACCCAGAGGCGTCCACGACGAGCGTGGGCGCACCAACGAAAGGCACATCATGGCTACCGGAACCGTCAAGTGGTTCAACGCGGAGAAGGGCTTCGGCTTCATCGCCCCCGACGAGGGCGGCGACGACGTCTTCGCGCACTACTCCTCCATCCAGAGCTCGGGCTACCGCAGCCTCGAGGAGAACCAGAAGGTCGAGTTCGACGTCGAGCAGGGCCAGAAGGGCCTGCAGGCCACGAACATCACGCCTCTCTGAGACCTGGTGTGAAGCGCCCGTCCCCTCCGGGGGGCGGGCGCTTCGTCGTCTCCGCTCCCGCCGACCGCGACCCCCGTGCGTCGACACGCAGCGTCACCGGGCACCCGGCACACTGGCACCGATGATCCACTCACCCGCGCCCCGCTGGGTGCTCGCCGCTGTGTGCTGCACCGGCGTCGTGCTGTTCCTCGTGCCGGGTCACCTGGGGCTGTGGGCCCACTACCCGTTCACCCAGCTCTCGTCGATGCGCATGCTGACCACGGTGGGCCTCGTCTGTGGTGCGCTCGGCTGTCTCGCCTGGGCGGCGTTGCGTCCGCGAGGCACCTGGTGGCGTCCGAGCCTCGTGACCGCCTCGGTCACGCTGGTGGTCTCCGCTCTCGTCGTGACGTCCCTCGTGCGGGAGGGGGCCTTCGCCGAGAGCCGGTCACTCACCGACGCGACGGACCTCGTGGTGCTCAGCTTCAACGCGCACGGCGCCACCGCCGAGGAGATCCTCGAGGCCAGCCGGGAGGCCGACCCGGACGTCATCATGCTCGTCGAGGCCCCCGACGAGCTCGTGCGTGCCGTGGCCGTCGGCTTCGACGGCGCCTCCGCGTTCACCAACGCCGAGGAGGCCACCAGCGTCTTCGACGCCGTCGGGATCGTCACGCGGGCACGCATCGGCGCCTACGAGCAGGTCGAGGGGCCCAGCCTCCGGCTCGGGTCCGTCGCGATCGAGGGCGGTGGACACGGACCGTCCCACCTCGCCGCCGTCCACCCGCTCCCGCCGCGCCAGCGCTACGCACCCGCGCCCGTGTGGCGCGACGAGGTCTCCCGCTCCGTCCAGTGGTGCGAGGACCGCTCCGACGCGATCGTCGGTGGTGACTTCAACGCCGTGGCCGACCACCTGCGTCGCCTCGGCCTGGAGCGCTGCGCGAGCGCGACGGACGCGCTCGACCTCTCGGCCCGAGGCACGTGGCCCACCGTCCTGCCGGCGCCGCTCGGTGCCGACATCGACCACCAGCTCAGTGACCCGGAGTGGTGGCTGCCCACCCGTGCCGAGATCCTCACCATCGGTGGATCGGACCACCGGGCGGTCCTCGTCTCCTGGTCGAGGGCCTGAGATGTGGATCGGTTGGACCGAGATCGAGGTGCTCCTCGGTGACGTCCGGTCCCTGAAGGCGAAGCGGTCGGTGGTGCGCCCGGTGATCGCCCAGCTGCGTCGCACGGGCCACCTCGCGGTCGCCGAGACGGACCACCACGACCTGCACCGACGGGCCGCCATCGGGGTCAGCACCGTCGGACCGGAGCGCGCTCGCGTCACCGAGGTCCTGGCGGCGGCGGAGGCACTGGTGCTCGAACACCCCGAGCTCGAGGTGCTCTCCAGCCGGACGAGGATCGTCACCGCCGAGGACGTCGAGTGAGACGCACCGACCTCGTGCGCGAGCGGGCGGAGGCGGAGCGCCGCCTGGAGACCCTCGCGGCGGACCTCGCCGCCGTCAAGCAGGCGTCCGAGGGGTCCAACGCCGACGACGAGCACGATCCCGAGGGTGCGACCATCGCCTTCGAGCGTGAGCAGCTGTCGGCGCTCGTGCGTCGCGCGCGGCAACGGGTCCTGGACCTCGACGCCGCGCTGCACCGGCTCGACGCCGGCACCTACGCCCGCTGCCGCACGTGCGGCAGCACGATCCCGACCGAGCGGCTCGAGGCTCTCCCCGCGACGCAGACGTGCCGCGACTGTGCCTGACTCAGGTGCGGATCCGTCCGGCCACGTGGTCGAAGATGAGGTGCGTCTCCGTCCCGGCGACCGCCGTCATCGAGCTCAGGTCGTTGACGATCTCGCGCAGCGCCTCGCTGTCGGCGGCCGCCACGTGCACCAGGTGGTCGTAGCTGCCGGAGACGTAGAAGGCGTTGACGACGTAGGGCCGCGCGGCGACCTCGGTGGCGAAGTCACCCACGGCGGCGCGACGGTCCGGACGCAGGCTCACCGCGATCATGGCCTGCAGCGACAGTCCGAGAGCCGCCGGGTCCACGTCCGCGTGGATTCCGCGCAGGACCCCTCGCTCGCGCAGCGAGCGCAGCCGCACCACGCACGTCGACGCCGCGATGCCCGCCTCCTGGGCGAGCGTGTGGTTCGACGTCCGGCCGTCGCGCTGGAGCGCGCGCACGATGGTGCGGTCGACGTCGTCCAGGATCCGAACATCGTTCGACATGGCCGCCATGTCGTCTCCCATTCGCGATGATCCTGCAGCCGACATCTTGTCCAGCCGAATGATCATCGCACGTGTTGACGCTCACCTGCCAGACCTTCAGGCTTGAGGGCATGCGCATCGGCATCCCGACCGAGGTCAAGAACCACGAGTACCGGGTCGCCCTGACCCCCGCCGGCGTCGACGAGCTGGTCCGTGCGGGCCACGAGGTCGTCGTGCAGGCCGGGGCCGGCGAGGGGTCCTCGCTGGAGGACTCCGCCTACGAGGCCGCCGGTGCGCGGCTGCTCGACGAGGCCGACGCGGTGTGGGAGCAGGCCGAGCTGGTCCTCAAGGTCAAGGAGCCGGTGGCCGAGGAGTGGCACCGGATGCGACACGACCAGGTGCTGTTCACCTACCTGCACCTGGCCGCGGACGCGGACTGCGCCCGCGCCGTCCTCGACAGCGGCACCACCGCCATCGCCTACGAGACCGTCCAGCTGTCCGACGGCTCCCTGCCGCTCCTCGCCCCCATGTCGGAGGTCGCGGGTCGCCTCGCGACGCAGGTCGGGGCCTACCACCTCATGCGTCAGAGCGACGGTCGCGGCGTCCTCATGGGCGGCGTCCCCGGCACCGATCCCGCCACGGTCACGGTGATCGGCGGCGGAGTCTCCGGGACCCACGCCGCGACGATGGCGCTCGGGCTGGGTGCCGACGTCACCGTCCTCGACCTCGACATCCCCCGGTTGCGACGCCTCGACGAACGTTTCGGCGGACGGTTGCGCACGGTCGGCTCCAACCCCACCGAGATCGAGCACCGTGTCGCCGCGAGCGACCTGGTGATCGGCGCGGTGCTCGTCCCCGGCGCCAAGGCCCCCACCCTGGTCAGCAACGACCTCGTCTCGCGGATGCGTTCGGGCGCGGTCCTGGTGGACATCGCCATCGACCAGGGCGGGTGCTTCGAGGACTCCCGACCCACCACGCACGACGACCCGACGTTCGCGGTCCACGAATCCGTCTTCTACTGCGTGGCGAACATGCCCGGCTCCGTGCCGCGGACCTCCACCTTCGCGCTGACGAACGTGACGATGCCGTACGTCCGTCGACTCGCCGACGCAGGCTGGCGCGAGGCCTTGCGCGCCGACGCGGCACTCGCGGCAGGGCTCAACGTCCACGACGGCCGCCTGTACCACCGTTCGGTCGGCGAGGCGCTGGGCATCGAGCACGAGGACTCGGCGGCGCTGCTCGCGTGAGCCGCGCTCAGGCGACGTCGCGGCGCAGGGTCACCCAGCGTGCGAGTGCGGCGAAGACCGCCACGTAGGCCAGCAGCACCAGCAGCCCGCCCCAGCGAGGGAGCAGGTCCGCCCCGCTGCCGCCGGCGAAGGACGTCAGGGCGCTGGTGCCCAGCACGGCGTCGGCCGCCGCCCCGGGCAGGAACTGGGCGACCGGTGCGAGCGAGTCCACGAGCGACCCCACGGCGCGAGCGATGGGCTCCACGAACTGGGTGAAGCCGACGATGACCACGATCGCGGCCACCTGGTTCGTCACGAAGCCGCCGAACGCCACGCCGATCGCGCTCCACGCGGCGAAGACGACGACGGTCCACCCGAGGACCGAGAGCGTCTGCGAGGAGGTGAGGTAGGCGCCGTCGCCCCAGATGCCGAGCACCGGCGCGGCCGCCAGCACGACCGTCGCGACGGCGAGCACGCCGTAGACCAGGCCCAGGACGAGACCGGCGACCAGCTTGGCGCCGAGCAGCACCGAGCGTCGGGGCTCGACCAGCAGGCTGCCGGTGATGGTCTTGTGCCGGAACTCCGCGGTGAAGAGCATGCTGCCCATGAGCAGGGGGAAGACGTAGCCGATGGGGTTGGTCAACGAGTACACCGTGGCAGCAGCGCCCGAACCTCCCGGCACGAGCGGCGCACCGCGGGGGCCCTCGCTCGTCGTCGCGAAGGCCAGCGAGGCCGCGAGCACGAGCGCGATGAACGCCAGGTACGCCACCATGACGAGCGCGATGATCCACCACATGCGCGTGGAGAACAGCTTGCGGACCTCCGCGGACAGTGCCGGCCCCATCAGGCCACCTCCCCCATCGCAGCACCCTGTCCCGGAGCCGGCTCCGGCGACGTGAGGCGCAGGAACACCTCCTCGAGCTCGACGCTGCGGTCGGTGAGCTGGTGCAGCTCGACGCCGGCGGAGAAGAGCGCCGAACCGACCTGCGGACCCGTCGCGCCGCGCACGAGCGTCGACGCGCCGTCGGTCGAGACCGACCAGCCGTGCCGCGCAGCTTCGGCCTCGACCCGCTCGGGCGTGGGGCTGCGGACGACGACGAGCCGCTCGGCGAGGTCCTCCAGGCCGGCGAGCGAGGAGGCGTGCACCAGGCGGCCGCCGGCGATGATCACGACGTCGTCGACGGTGCTCTGCACCTCGGCGAGCACGTGGCTGGAGACGAGGACCGTCCGTCCCCGCTCCGCGAAACCGCGCAGCAGCGCGCGGAGCCACACGATGCCCTGCGGATCGAGACCGTTCGCCGGCTCGTCGAGGACGATGACGTCGGGGTCGCCCAGCAGCGCCGTGGCGAGGCCGAGACGCTGCCGCATGCCCATCGAGTAGCCGAGCACGCGACGACCGGCGGCCTCGCTGAGCCCGACGAGCTCGAGGACCTCGTGGCAGCGCGCGTCGTCGACGCCGACCTGGGGGGCGAGGGTGCGCAGGTGCCCGAGACCCGTCCGGCCGGGGTGGAAACTCGAGGCCTCCAAGGCCGATCCGACGTGCTGGGCCGGTCGCGGGAGGTCGACGTAGCGCGTGCCGTCGAAGGTCGCCGTGCCCGCGGTGGGCTCGACGAGGCCGAGCAGCATGCGCAAAGTGGTGGTCTTGCCCGAGCCGTTGGGGCCGAGGAAGCCGGTGACGCGACCCGCGGCGACCTCGAAGCCGAGGTCGTCGACCGCGGTCACCGATCCGAAGCGCTTGGTCAGTCCGTCGACGACGATCCCCCGCGAAGCCATGTCGTCGAGCCTACGACACGTCCAACCGGGCGACGACGGCGGCGATGCGCTCGTCGGAGGCCATGAACGAGAGCCGCACGTGACGCGCTCCCGCGGGTCCGTAGAAGTCGCCGGGCGCCGCCAGGATGCCGCGCTCGGCGAGCCAGTCGATGGAGGTCCGGCAGGGCTCGTCGCGCGTGGCCCAGAGGTACAACGAGCCCTCGGAGTGGTCGATGCGCCACCCGGCCCCCTCGAAGGCACGCCGCAGGACGTCGCGCCGACCGGCGTAGACCTCCTTCTGGAGGCGGACGTGCTCGTCGTCACCGAGCGCCGCGGCGAGCGCGTGCTGGACCGGTGTCGGGACCATGAAGCCGAGGTGCTTGCGGACGGCGAGGAGCTCGGCCACGACCGCCCGGTCACCCGCCACGAAGGCGGTCCGGTACCCGGCGAGGTTCGAGCGCTTGGACAGCGAGTGCACGGCGAGCAGGCCCTCGTGGGACCCACCGCAGACGTCCGGGTGCAGCACCGAGACCGGCTCCGCCTCCCAGCCGAACTCCAGGTAGCACTCGTCGGAGACGAGCAGGGCCCCCCGCTCCCGCGTCCACGCCACGAGCTTGCGCAGGTGGTCGGGGCCGAGCACGCGACCGTGCGGGTTGGCCGGCGAGTTGACGTAGACCAACGCCGGGGACTGCGGTCCGAGCGAGAGCGTGGAGTCGGTGGCCACGACGCGGCACCCCGCATGGCGCGCCCCCACCTCGTACGTGGGGTAGGCCAGCTCCGGGATCACGACGGTGTCGTCCGTGCCGAGACCGAGCTGCGTCGGAAGGTTGGCGATGAGCTCCTTGGAGCCCACGGTCAGCAGCACCTGGTCGGCGTCCAGCCCGGTGACCCCGGCGGACCGCTCGAGCCAGTCGACCGCCGCCTGCCGCACCGCGACCGGCCCCAGCACGGTCGGATAGCCCGGCGCGTCGGCCGCCGCGACCAGCGCCTCGCGAGCGACGGCAGGGGTCGGGTCGACGGGGGTGCCGATGGAGAGGTCGACGATGCCGTCCGGGTGCTCGCCAGCGCGGCGCTTCGCGGCGGCGATCGTGTCCCACGGGAAGTCGGGGAACCGTCCGGAGACGCGACGGTCCACCGATCCGGCGCCCACGATCACTCCTGGTTCTGCGGAGGGAGCACCTCGATGATCGGGTGGTCCTTGTCGATCACGCCGGTGCGCGCGGCACCGCCGGGCGAGCCGAGGTCGTCGAAGAAGTGGACGTTCGCGTCGTAGTACTCCTTCCACTCGCCCGGGGTGTCGTCCTCGTAGAAGATCGCCTCGACCGGGCAGACCGGCTCGCAGGCACCGCAGTCGACGCACTCGTCGGGATGGATGTACAGCATCCGCTTTCCCTCGTAGATGCAGTCGACGGGACACTCGTCCACGCAGGCGCGGTCCTTGACGTCCACACACGGCTGGGCGATCACGTAGGTCACGGCTTCTCCTCTGCAGGCGACCGGGTCGGGCCGACGTCCAGTATCGCCCCTGGGGCCTGACGAGCCGAACTGAGGCTCGCCTCATGGACACGCTCGTGCTGTGGCAGGCTCGGACGATGCCCGAACCCGCCTCCTTCATCGGTCGACGGGTGAGTCTGCGGCACCGCATCGACGACGACCCGCACGCCACCACCGACGTCGTCGGCCGGGTGCTGGACGCCGACCTCGCGCGCCTCGTGCTCGAGCGTCGTGACGGCTCGGTCGTCACGGTCGAGACGTCCGAGGTCGTGGCGCTGCGCGTCGTCCCCGACCGCCCGCGGCGCTCGCGCCCCGCCGGCTCGGTCAGCCCCGAGGAGCTCACCCGGATCGCGTCACGTGGCTGGCCGGCCACCACCAGCACGACGCTCGGCGAGTGGGAGCTGCGGGCTGCCGGCGGGTTCACCGGACGGGCGAACTCGGTCGCCGTGACCGGTGACCCCGGTGTCCCGCTCGACGAGGCACTGGGACGCGTCGTCGCCTTCTACCGCGACCACGACCTCCCGGCACGCGCGCAGGTGGTGGTCGGGTCGTCGTGGGAGGAGCGCTTCGCGGAGGCGGGCTGGGGCCCGGGCCGCACCCGCCTGTCGGGGGCGGTCGTGCAGACGACTGACCTGACGGCCGCGCAGGTCCAGCCGCCCGAGCACCCGGTCGACGTCGACCCGAGCCCCGACGACGCCTGGCTCGACCTCTACGAGCGCGTCGACGACCGCGGACTCGCCCGCGCCGTGCTCGAGGCTCCGCCCACGGTCGGCTTCGCAAGCATCCGCGAGGCTGGTAGGACCGTCGCCGTCGGGAGGGTCGTGGTCACCGGCTCGTGGGTCGGCATCGCAGCGATGCAGACCAGGCCGCAGGACCTGCGCCGCGGTCTCGCCCGGTCGGTCCTGCGAGCCTGCCTCGCCTGGGCGCACGAGCGAGGAGCGACGGCGGCGTACCTGCAGACGACGTCGGGCAACGATCCCGCACTCGCGCTCTACACATCGTTCGGCTTCCGGACCCACCACGCCTACCGCTACCTCGAGCCCGGCGGTGACCGGTCCGTCCGTGGGTAGGAGGCGTCAGTCGTCCTCGTCGTCCTCGTCGTCCTCGTCCGGCGGCGACCCGCAGATCACGCGGTCGGCGGCCTGGTAGTTGGCGGTCACCGTCTCGGACTTCACCGTCTCCCCGTTCTGGCGGAAGGTGCGGTAGATGTCGATGTCGAAGCCCTGGATGGGGGCCTGCGGAGTGCACGTGGGCGAGTCGTCGTAGCGCGTCCCGGGGTTGCGGAAGTTGCGCCGCTGCGAGGCGCCGGCCTCGATGTCCCAGACCTTCGTGCTCCACATCTCGACCCGCATCGTGCCGCGCGTCCCGGGCGTGCTCGGGGTGACCGAGGCCTTGATGAGGACCCCGTGGTCGGTGGAGTTGCGAAAGCGCAGGTCGAGCGAGCCGAAGTACACCGTCGCCTCGCGACCGACCGGGTACCGGTCGATGTAGAAGGCGTGCGGGTGGTGCTCGACGTCGTCCATGCCGGCGAAGAACGCGGCGTTGTAGGTGGTGGTGACCACCTGGGAGACGCCGCCGCCGAGCTCGTCGCGGAACCGACCGCCGCTGATCACGGCACCGCTGGTGAAGCCGGCAGCCTCGGTGCGCTGACCGACGGTGTCGTTGAAGCTGAAGGTCTCCCCCGGCTTGAGCAGTGTGCCGTCGATCAGCTCGGCGGCGCGACCCTGGTTGATGTTGCGGTAGTCGGCGTGCGGGTAGTAGGTCTCGAACTCGCTGACCCGCTCCACGACACCGAGGGCCTCGGCGTCCTCGGTGGTGAACTCCGGCTCGACGACCGTCGCGTCGACCTGCACCGAGCGGGCGTCGCCGGTCTCGGTGAGCACGGGCACGAGCTTCTCGGCCATCTCCCGCGGCTGGAGCCCGACGCCCTCCTGGCTGGGGGTGATGACCGGCTCGCCGTCGACGATGTCGATGGTCGCGTCGACGGCCTGCTCACCGATGCCCGTGGTGGAGTCCTGCAGGGGCTCCGCGAGCGTCTCGGGGTCGATGCGCGGCGCCATGCGGTCGTCACGGACCTCCACGGTGAGCGCCGGCGCGAAGGCGGTGACCGGCAGCTCGACGGAGTCCTCGTCGCCGACCTCGATGACGACGGGACCACTGACCGCAGGCTCGGCGATCGTGGTCATGGCCTCGGTCAGGCCGTCCTCGTCGACCGTGGGCTCGACGACGCGCGTCGGCACCTCCCGCGGCTCGGTCTGCACGAGGTAGGCCGCGCGGATGGCTCGCGGGGCCTCCTCGCGGTCGACCTCGAGCCCGGCCTCGGGCTGGCGGGCCTGCGGCTCCGCGTCCGGGAAGGTGATCAGCGGCTCGACGACGTCGACGTCGACGGCCTCGCCGATCCGCTCGACGGCGCTGTCGAGGTCGGCCTGGTCGACGTCCAGTGCAGGGGCGTGGTCGCGCGAGCCGAAGAACAGGGCGAGCATGTCGCGCGGGTCCCACGAGCGAGTGCCGCCGGCCTCGTCGATCGTCCGGTCGAGGTCGAAGGTCAGGCCGGCCTCGGCCGGGTCGATCTCGAAGCGCTGCGTGGACTCCTCGTCCTCGCCGGTGTGGACGAGGCGGACCGGGTCGTCGACACGGGGGCTGAGCTCGGCGTCGACGACCGACCGGGCCTGCGACGGCGCCATGCCGCCGACGTCGATGCCCGCCACGGTGGCGTTCGCCGGCATGCGGGTGCCGGTCAGCGCGAAGCCGACGAGGTACAAGGCACCCAGGCCGAGGAGGGTTCCGAGGAGCACACGACGCGGCCACCGACGGCCCGGTGATGCCTCGGCCTCGTCGACTGGGTCGTCGGCTGGGTCGTCGTCTGGGTCGTCGGCTGGGGTCGGGTCCTCCTCGATCGCAGCAGCGGCCGTCGTCTCGTCGGAGACACGCGCGGGACCGTCGGTCACACCCCACTCCGGCCCGAGTTCGTCGTCCCCGAGCTCGTCGTCCCCGAGCTCGGGATCGGCGGACTCGGTGGCAGCCGTCCCGGGGGCGGGGTCGTCGGAAGGCGCAGCGGCCTGCTGGTCGGGCATCTCGTCGCCACCCGAGCCGTCGGTCTCGGCGGGCCGGTCGACCTCGACCTCGTCGCCGACACCGTCGGGGCGCTGGTCCGGACTCATGCTCCACCCTCGTTGATCGTCTTCTCGCTCTCGTTCGACCGCACGATGGTGCCGTAGTGCGACCGGTAGTACAGCAGCGGCGCGTCCTCGCCGTCGCGCACGGCGGCGGACGTGACCGTGCCGATGAGGACGGAGTGGTCGCCGGCGCGGACGGCCTGGGTCGTGCGGCACTCCAGCCACGCGAGCGACTCGTCGAGCAACGCGACACCGCTGGCTCCGCGGTGGTGGGCGATGTCGTCGAGCTGACCTTCGAGCGGGCGTCCGCGGTGCGCGAACCACGCCGACGCCTTGCGGCCGCTCTCGGCGAGAATCGAGACCCCCCAGTGCCCGGACTGCATGACCGCGTCGTGGAAGCGGCTGGTGTGGTGCGAGCAGACGAGCACCTGTGGAGGATCGAGGGAGACGGAGGTGAACGCGCTGGCCGTCATGGCGTGGTCGACGCCGTCGACGAGCGTCGTCACGACGGTCACGCCACTGGCGAATCGGGCCAGCGCCTGCCGGAAGGCGGCGTCGTCGATCGTCGTGGTCACCCGTCCAGACTAGTCAACGGCCGGTCGTGCCTGGGGCGAGAGGCGCGCGGCGACGGCCACGATCAGCGCGAGGCCGCCTCCCATGAACGTCCAGCCGAGGGCGTCGCCCGCCACGAGGTAGCTGCCCGCGCCGGCGCCCTGCTGGGCGACCAGCGCGAGCGTCCACCCGAGACCGAACCAGGCAGCCCCGACCGGGACGGCCACGGCCGCCGCCCACGCGACGAGACCGGTCGCGACGAGCGCGAGCAGCAACCCCCACGGCAGGTCGACCCCGACCACCGGCGACGCGAGACGGTGCACGACGGCACCGTGCAGGCCCACCACGAGACCGAGGACCACCACGACGAGGCCTCGGACCACCTCAGTCGAGCCCGGCGAAGAGGTCGTCCTCGAACCTGGCGCCCGCCGGCGGCGCGGGCGTGCCCTTGACCAGGCGGTAGTACTCGGTGCCCCAGGCCCGCTGTGCGACGTCGTTGGACAGGGCGAAGAACGGGCCGTCCACGGTGATCTGCGTGGCGTGGGCACGCATCGCGTCGAGCTTGGCGTCGACCCAGCGTGAGCCGTCGATGACGGCGTCGAGGTCGTCGTCCTCCACCGCGAAGCGCGGGAGGTTGTCGGGGTCCATGCCCTCCATGAAGGTGAGGTCGCCTGCCGCCCGGATCTCTCGGATCCCGGTGCGCATCGCCTCGGCCGACATCGCGCCCCAGTAGATCTTGGCCACGTCCCACGGCTCCCCGAGGTCTCGGCGGTACGAGCGGACGGGCGCCAGCGCCGCGGCGTAGTGCGCGACCCGGTGGGCCTGGACGTGGTCGGGGTGGCCGTAGCCGCCGAACTCGTCGTAGGTGACGAGGACCTGAGGACGCACCTCGCGGATCACCGCGACGAGGTCGTTCGCGGCCTCGGTGAGGTCGGCGTGCCAGAACGCGTCGGCACCCGTGGCGTCGGCGGCCGTCGCGTTGCCGTCGTCGTCCCACTTCATGCCGGAGTCGCGGTAGCGGCCCTCGGCGCCCAGGAAGCGGTGGTCGGTGACGCCGAGGATCCGCATGGCGTCGGCGAGCTCGCCGACCCGGTGCGGGCCGAGGGCGTCGTCACGGTCGGCGGCCAGGTGCTCGAGCTCGGGCACCAGCACCTCGCCCATCTCGCCCCGCGTGCAGGTGACGAGCGTGACGCCGGCCCCCTCGCTCGCGTAGCGCGCCATGGTGGCGCCGGTGCCGATCGTCTCGTCGTCGGGATGGGCGTGGACGAGCAGGAGTCGTCGATCGCGCAGGGCCATGGGCCCAGCCTAGTGAGCACTGCCGCCACGCACGTCGCGTCGTCCGCAGCGGGCGTCCTGATCGGTGCCTGGGCAACCGAATGTGTTGAGCTGGGCCTGATGGGTGCCTGAGCAACCGGACGAGCTCGCAGACGGTTGCCCAGGCACCGATCACGTCCTCACGTGGCAGACCCCGCGACGCCGGGAGCGGGACCGCGTGCTCGGTCGACCACCCGACGGCACCGGGTGGTTGGATCGGAGCCATGACGTCGTACCCCCGCCTCGCCGCCCGCACCGCCCGCTTCACCCTCGGCATCCCGAGGAACCTCACCGTGAGCCCGGACGGACGACGCGTGCGCTACCTGCGCACCCCCGACGGCGTCACCCGCACCGGACAGCTGTGGGAGCACGACGTCAGCACCGGCGAGGAGCGGGTCCTCGTCGACCCCGACGCCCTCCTCGGTGGCGAGGGGGAGCAGCTCTCGGCGCAGGAGCGGGCCCGGCGCGAGCGCACCCGCGAAGGTGGGGCGGGGCTCGTCGGCTACAGCCTCGACGCCGATGGGGACCGGGCCGCGTTCGCGCTCTCCGGCCGAGCCTGGGTGGCCGACCTGCGAACCGGCGAGGTCACCGCCCTGCCCAGCGCGGGAGCCGTCGTCGACCCCCGCATCGATCCCACGGGCCGACGGGTGGCCTACTCCTCGGGAGGCGCGCTGCGTGTCGTCGAGACCGACGGCAGCCGGGACGTCGCCCTCGCCGAGCCGGACTCCCCCACCCAGGTGTGGGGCCTGGCCGACTTCATCGCGGCCGAGGAGCTGTCGCGGTTCCGTGGATTCTGGTGGGCCCCGGACGGCTCGACGCTGCTGGTCGAGCGCTACGACGAGGCACCCGTGCCCACCTGGTTCGTCAGCGACCCCGAGCACCCCGAGCGCGAGCCGGTCGCCCAGCGCTACCCCGCTGCCGGTTCACCGAACGCCGAGGTCAGCCTGTGGCTCGTCACTCTCGACGGCTCGCGGACGGAAGTGGTCTGGGATCGCGACCGCCTCGAGTACCTCGCCAGCGTCACGTGGACCGACCACGGCCGCCCGGTCGTCCAGGTGCTGAGTCGGGACCAGCGCACTGCCCAGGTGCTCGCCGTCGACGTCGGCGACGGGAGCACCGAGGTGCTGCGCGAGCTGAGCGACCCGGCCTGGGTGGAGGTGACGAGTCCTCCGCGGTTCGGACCTGGTGGGCGCCTCGTGAGCGTGGAGGACACCGACGGTGCGCGTCGCCTCGTCGTCGACGGCAGGCCCGTGAGCCCCACGGACTGGCAGGTGCGCAGCCTCGTGTCCGTCGGCGTCGACGCCGTCGTCGCCACGGCGTCGCAGGAGCCCACCGAGGTCCAGGTCGTGCGCCTCGGGTACGACGGCTCGCTCGAGCCACTCACGTCAGGAGCCGCCGTCCACTCCGCGGTCGTCGGCGGGCCCACGACCGTCGTGCTGCGCTCCGGGCTCGACCGCGTCGGCACCACCGTCTCCGTGACCGGCGAGCTCGCGCCGGACGACGGGCACGTCGTCGTCGCGTCCGAACCGGCCCCGTTCGAGCCGACGGTCCAGCTCCTGCACGCCGGACCCCGGAGCCTGCGTACGGCCGTGCTGTTCCCGCGTGACCACGTCCGCGGCTCGCGACGCCTCCCCGTGCTGATGGACCCCTACGGAGGTCCGCACGCCCAGCGGGTGCTCGCCAGCGCCCGCATGTTCCTGGAGCCGCAATGGCTCGCCGACCAGGGGTTCTGCGTCGTCGTCACCGATGGTCGCGGCACGCCCGGGCGCGGACCGGCCTGGGAGCGGGAGGTGCTGGACTCCCTCGCCGCGGTGACGCTCGCCGACCAGGTCGACGCACTCGAGGCCGTGGCCGCCGAGTTCCCCGACGACGTCGACACGACCCGCGTCGGCATCACCGGATGGTCATACGGCGGCTACCTGTCGGCTCTCGCCGTGCTCGCACGGCCCGACGTCTTCCACGCTGCCGTCGCGGGTGCCCCGGTCACCGAGTGGCGGCTGTACGACACCGCCTACACCGAGCGGTACCTCGGCGACCCGGGCGAGCGGCCCGACGTCTACGACCGCAACTCGCTGATCCCGCTCGCCGCCGACCTCGAGCGCCCGCTCATGCTCGTGCACGGCCTCGCCGACGACAACGTCATGGCCGCCCACACGCTGCAGCTGTCCTCGGCGCTGCTGGCGGCCGGTCGGCCACACACGGTCCTGCCCCTGTCCGGCGTCACCCACATGACGACCGCCGAGACGGTCGCGGAGAACCTCAAGCTGCTGCAGGTCGACTTCCTGCGCACGCACCTGCAGGGCTGAGAGAAGCGCTCAGCGCTCCTTGAACCGGCGGGGCTCGGAGGGCAGGTCGACCGGCTCCACGGGGTCGAGCGCGTCAGCCGGCAGCCGCTCGTCGCCGGGCAGCCAGCCGCCGTACACGTCGACGAGCGCCTCGACGCCGTCGTCGAAGGGCTCCACCTCCAGGACCGTCGAGGTGTCCTCGTGGTCCTCCTCGCCGGCGAACTCCTCACGACGGACCCGCACCGCGTACCCCTCGGCCTCCAACGCCTGCACGAGCTCGGTGGCGTCATCGTCCGGGTCGAACCAGATCGTGCTCATGCCTCGACGATAGCGGCGGGCGCCTTGGTCCTGGACGCTGCTCGGCACCGCACCTCACCCGTCCGCGACGAGCTCGAAGTCGTCGAAGTCGAAGCCCGGCGACACGAGACAGCTGACCAGGGCGTCGGCCTCCGACGGCACGGTCCGCTGCCAGTGGTCGGCCGGGACGAGCACCTGCGGATGCTCGACGTCGCAGACGAGCGTCTCCCGGGCCTCCGGGCGCTCGCCGTCGCCCCCGAGCTCGATGGACACCCGTCCGGAGTGGGCGAGCCAGATCTCGTCGGACGCGACGCGGTGCCACGCCGACGACTCCCCCGCCGGGAGCAGGAAGTGGATGAGCGTGGCCGTGGGCCGGACCCGACCGTCGGCGAGCGTGACGTCGACCGGCGAGGCCCACGTCCGGCGGTACCAGCCGCCCTCGGGGTGCGGCTCGAGGTCGAGGAGCTCAGCGAGCGGCGGTCGCTCGCTCACAGGTGCTCCTCGATGGCCGGGATCCGCTCGCGGAACGCGGCCACGCGGTCGCGGGTGCGCTGCGGCTCGCCGACCTTCTGCAGGTTCGCGATGCCCTCGTCGCCGCTCTCGATGCCGGCCTGGATGCGGTCGGCGGCGGTGCTCATGCGCTCCACGACGGCCTGCAGGACCGTCATCGGCCCCCACTCGGCGTAGGCGTCGACGAGGAGGTCGAGGCGTCGGGCCGTCTCCGCCGCACCGATGTCGCGGTACAGCGGGATCGCCGTCCAGGCCAGGAAGGCGAGGTCCTCGATCGGACGACCCGGCCCGGCCATGTCCCAGTCGATCATCGCGACGAAGTGCCCGCTCTGGACGATCCAGTTGTAGGCGCCGGGGTCGTGGTGGCAGATGATCTCGTCCTCGGCCAGCTCCCGGGTGCCACCACGCCAGCTGACCGGCCCCTCGGGCCGGTACTCCTCGACGAGGTCGTGGTAGTCCCGCAGCCAGGTGACGGCCTCGACGAGCACGTCGTCCAGCACCACCTCGCGGTCCACGGGGACACCGCGGCCCTCGACGTAGGACAGCACCTCGCGGCCGTCGTCGTCGATGCCGTGCACGGTCGGGACGCCGCGCAAGCCCTCGGCCTCGAGGTGGCGCAGGAGGTCGTGCACGGCGGGTGTCCACGGGCCGGTGGGGCGCCGGACGGTGCGGCCCACCCGGGTGGCTCCGCCGACGGCTCCGGGCAGTGGTTCGACGTCGTCGTTCACCCGTCCATGCTGGCACGGACGTGTCGGCACGTCCGGTCGGGCCGCACGTGCCACCCTGTTCCCCGTGGCTCACGGACATGCGCACGCGATCGAGGACCTGGACGCCGGCCCGCCGCGCAAGCGGCTCTCGGCGGTCCTGGCCGTGATCGTCACGATCATCACCCTGCTCGCCCTCGCCGCCATGGTCGCCCTCTGGCCCGCCGCCGGGGACGTGCCGAGCGATCGCAACCCGCTCGCGGGACCCGGCGTCACCACCGTCGACGCCGTCGTCTCCTCCGTCGAGGAGTTCGACTGCGGTTCCGGCGGCATCGGACCGGACCAGCTGCCGACCGTCGACGGGAACTGCGCCCAGGTCGTCGCGCAGACCGACGCCGGTCCGGCGGAGTTCACGCTCGACTCCGCGCGCACCCAGGCGGGCATCTCCGAGGGGGACCGCATCGAGCTGATCCGGTTCCAGCCCGAGGGGGAGAGCGAGGTCTCCTACGAGTTCCTCGACTTCGAGCGGTCCACCCCCCTGTTGCTCCTGACCCTGATCTTCGCCGTGCTCGCCATCGTCGTGGCCCGCTGGAGGGGCCTGTTCGCCCTGCTGGGCGTCGGCATCACCCTGCTGGCGCTGATGCGGTTCGTCCTGCCGGCGATCCTCGCCGGCGAGCCTCCGCTGCTCGTGGCCGTCGTGGGGTCGACGGTCATCATGATCGTGCTGCTCTACCTCGCGCACGGCATCTCGATCCGCACCACCGCCGCCCTGTTCGGCACGTTCTTCGGCATCGGCTTCACCGCTGCCGTGGGCGCGTGGGCCACCGACTGGGCCCACCTGACCGGCATCGCCGGCGAGGACGACCGCACGCTCGTCGCGACCGTCCCCGAGCTCAACATGGGCGCCGTCGTCGCCGCGACGATGGTCATCGCCGGCCTCGGTGTGCTGAACGACGTCACCGTCACCCAGGCGAGTGCCGTGTGGGAGATGCGGGCGCTGCGTCCCACGGCCCGCGCCGCCGAGCTGTTCGCCTCGGCGATGCGCATCGGGCGCGACCACATCGCGTCGAGCGTGTACACCCTCGTGTTCGCCTACGCGGGGGCGTCGATGACGATCCTCTTGCTGATCAGCGCCTACCAACGTGACCTCGGGCAGATGGCCACGACCGAGGAGATCGGTCAGGAGATCGTCCGCACCCTCGTCGGCATGATCGGCTTCGTCCTGGCCGTGCCCATGACGACCTTGTGCGCCGTCGCGCTCGCCCCACCCGCCCTCGACGAGGAGCCGCAGACCGGTGGCCAGCACCGCAAGCGCTTCGTCCCGTCCTCCGACGCCTGACCGGCCTTCGACCAGGCTCCCCGCTCGTCCTCCCCGCCGACCGCCGGCCATTCCCGACGGCTCACGCCGTTCCCCGGGGGCACCGGGGATCGGCGGTCCCCGTCATCGCGTCCTCACCATTCCCATGAATTCATGGGAACGATCGACTCTGCCCGGGTCGCAACCTGGGACAAGCGGTGGGTGACCGTACCGAGACAGCTCGAGATTGTGCCGGGGCCGATCTCAGGACGACACACCAAGGGGGGCGCGGGTGGTCCTCACTCCACACGGGAACGAGGCACTTCGGGTCGGTTGCGTCCCCTGCCTGGTGCCGGCAAGCCGTGACGAGTTGACGATTCCCATGAATTCATGGGAATCGTGAAGCACAGCGCACCGGCCCGGCGGTCAGCGCGAGGCGACGGCCTCCTCGAGGCCGCGCGTGGCGAGCTGGTCGGCGAGCTCGTTGTCGGCGACGCCGGAGTGCCCCTTCACCCAGAACCACTCCACGTCGTGGCGGTCGCAGGCCTGCTTCAACCGCTTCCACAGGTCGACGTTCTTGACCGGCTGCTTGGCCGCGGTGCGCCACCCGTTGCGCTCCCACCCGGCCATCCACTGCGTGATCCCGCCGCGCACGTAGGTGGAGTCGGTGTGCAGGTGCACGGTCGACGGCCGGGTCAGGTGCTCCAGCGCCATGATCGGCGCCATCAGCTCCATGCGGTTGTTCGTGGTCGACTCCGGCTCCCCGCCCCACAGCTCCTTGACGTGGTCGCCGTAGCGCAGCACGGCTCCCCAGCCACCGGGTCCGGGGTTGGGCCGGCAACCGCCGTCGGTGTGGATCGTCACGACGTCATCGCTCACCGGGACATGGTCCCAGCACCGGGCGGACGACCGAGCGGTGGGCGGCCCGGCGGGACGCACCGGACACGACGACGTCGCGGCGGCCGAGATCGAACGGCTGCCGCGACGACGACGTCCTCGCCCTACCGGTTGACCCGCGACCCGCTGCCGTTCTCGCGGATGGAGCCGTCCACGCGGGCGCCGCGGTAGACGTACAGGTTGCCGGCGCTGTGCTCGGTCGCGTTGCCGTCGATGCGCGCGGTGCTGCGCAGGTAGAGGTGGCCCGAGCCGGACTCGCTCACGTTGCCGTCGACGACACCGAAGATGCTGAGGGATCCACCACCACGCTCGATGACGTTGCCGTCGACCTCCGCGCCACGGTTGATGCGGACGTACCCGGAGTCGTTCTCGGTGACGTTCCCGTCGACGTCACCGGTCGGCTCGACGATGAGCCACCCGCTGCCGCTCTCGGTGACGTTCCCGTCGATCTCACCACGGATCCGGACGTTGCCCGCACCGGTCTCGCTGACGTTGCCGTCGACGCGGCCGCTGCGGTGCACCGAGACCGCGCCGTCGCCGATCTGACGGACGTTGCCCTCGACGGTGCCGTAGACGTTGACGGTGCCGCCGCGGACCGTGAGGTCACCCTCGATGGTCCGACCCGCGGGGACGGTGTAGTTGCCGGAGACGGTGACGTCGTCGGCGTGTGCGGCGGTGGGCAGTCCCACGGCGAGCAGTCCGAGCGTCACGCCGGAGACGAGGGTGGTTCGACGAAGCATGGCAGCGTTCCTCTCGCGATGACCTCCGAGACCACCTCGGCGTCACGACCAGTGAAGGCCGAGCAGGTGAGGTCACGATGAGGCCATCGTGAGAGGACTCTCATCGACCGACGTCCTGCCCGCCCGCCGTCGCGTGGGATCGCGGTCGCGCTCAGAAGTCCGGGAAGGACAGGTGCCAGTCGGCGAAGCTGTTGTTGCCCCAGCGGTTGCGGATCGCCACGGCGAGCGCGCAGGTCCCCCAGCCGACGAGTCCGGCGAGCAGGGCCGCCAGGACGACCACGACCGTGTCGGAGTCGCGGTCGAGCTCCTGCGCTCCGACGAGCGCCAGGCCGGAGAGGAGGAGCCCGGGGACCGCCAGCAGCGCACCGACGAGGACCCGCCACCCGCACAGCCACACGTGCAGCGCATAGACCCCGACGAGGACCACGACGTACGTGAGCGTCACGCCGAGACCGGCGGGGAGCGCCGCCAGCGCGGTCGCGCCGAGCGTGACGAGCGCGACGATCGCGACCGCACCGCCCGCGGACCAGGCGATCACCGCACGTCGAGGCGGCTTCTCGTCCTCGACGGGCTGCTCGAGGTCCGCGTTCTCGCTCATGGACCGGGAGCCTACTGCCGCGCGGACCGCCCGCCGAACGACGGGCTCACGTCGTCAGCGGCCCACGACGCGCTCGAGGGAGTCCAGCGCCTTGCGGCACGTGCCCTGGCGGATCCGACCCTCCTTCGCGTGGGCCGTGGCGAGCAGGACGTCGCCGGTCCACACCAGCTGCACCACGCACGGGTTCATCCCGCCGACGCCCGATCCGACGACCCCGACGAGCTGGACCGTGTCGTCGACGGTGCGCGGCTCCTCGAGCCCCGGCACCGGGCCGCGTCGCTCGTCGACGGCGCCACCGAACCAGGCGTCACGGACCGTCCGGAGGGCGTCGTCCGTGCATCCGGCCCTGATCGTCCGCTGCTCGCCGTCCAGCCGGGTCAGCGAGGTCCCGATCCGCGCCCCGGCCGCCCCGCGACCCGCGATGGCGGCGAGGCCCTCCGTGAGGACCGCCTGCACCTCGTCCTCGGTGAGCAGCGGTGAGGGGGCCTGGCGGTCGCGACGTGGGGCCATGGGCACACCCTAGGAGCCGATCGCGCCCGCGCACCAGACGTCTCGTGGACGTCCCACCGCCCACGAGAGGACGCTAGACGTTGAAGCGGAACTCCACGACGTCGCCGTCGGCCATGACGTAGTCCTTGCCCTCCATGCGGACCTTGCCGGCGGCCTTGGCGTCGTTCATCGACCCGGCGGCGACGAGGTCGTCGAAGGAGACGATCTCGGCCTTGATGAAGCCGCGCTCGAAGTCGGTGTGGATGACGCCGGCGGCCTGGGGAGCGGTCGAGCCCTTGCGGATGGTCCAGGCGCGGGCCTCCTTGGGCCCGGCCGTGAGGTAGGTCTGCAGGCCGAGGGTGTCGAACCCGACGCGCGCCAGTGCGTCCAGGCCCGGCTCCTCGACGCCCATCTCGGCCAGCAGCTCGGCACGCATCTCCTCGGCCTCCTCGTCGTCGCCGAGCCCTGCCAGCTCGGCCTCGGCGAGCGCGTCGAGGAAGATCGCCTCGGCCGGCGCGACGAGGTCGCGCATCCGCTGCTTGAGGTCCTCGTCGGCGAGCTCCTCGGCGTCGCAGTTGAAGACGAACAGCAGCTTCTTGGCCGTCAGCAGGTGCAGGTCGCGCAGCGCGTCGAGGTCGAGGCCGGCCTGGAACACGCCCGTGCCCTCCGACAACACCTCCAGCGCCTTCTGTGCCTCGGCGAGCTGCGGCACGAGCGACGTGTCCTTGCGGGACTCCTTCTCCAGGCGCGGGACGGCCTTCTCGACCGTCTGCAGGTCAGCGAGGATCAGCTCGGTGGAGATGGTGGCGATGTCGCTCCCCGGGTCGACCGTGCCGTCGACGTGGGTGACGTCCTCGTCGCGGAAGACCCGCGTGACCTGGCAGATCGCGTCGGACTCGCGGATGTGGGACAGGAACGCGTTGCCCATCCCCTCGCCCTCGGAGGCGCCGCGGACGATGCCGGCGATGTCGACGAACTGCACCGTGGCCGGGATGACCTTGGCCGAGCCGAAGATCTCCGCGAGGCGGCCCAGACGCGAGTCCGGGACGCCGACGACGCCGACGTTCGGCTCGATCGTGGCGAACGGGTAGTTCGCGGCGAGGACGTCGTTCTGGGTGAGGGCGTTGAAGAGCGTCGACTTGCCCGCGTTGGGGAGTCCGACGATGCCGATGGAGAGAGCCACGGGCAGCCAGCCTACGGGAGCGCCCTCGCCGGACCGCGCACGGACGGCGGCACCGTCGTGGGTTGCCCGGCACGCGCTCCGCAGGGGGCCTATCGTTCAGTGACCCGTCTCACACCATGCCATCGGGGTACGACCATGAAGAGGACCATCGCCACCATCGGGACGGCACTGGTCGCGGCAGCGCTGACCGCGACCGTGTCGGCGTCGCCTGCCGCAGCCGGCGACGACGCCTTCTACCAGCCACCGTCGCAGCTGCCGTCCGCCAACGGGGCGATCGTGCGCACCGCGCCCCAGCGACTGTCGGTCACGTTCGCGCTGCAGGCGATCAAGGGCACCGGCACCAGGCTCATGTACAAGAGCACCGACGCCGCAGGCAACCCGGTCGCCGTCACCGGCACCTACATCGAGCCGACCGCGCCATGGACCGGCACTGGCCCGCGCCCCCTCGTCGCGTTCGCCTCCGGCACGCAGGGCCAGGGGGACAGGTGCGCCCCCTCGCGGACCCTCTCGCGCGCGATCGACGTCCGCCCCGGCGAGCTCGCCACCGGCTACGAGATCCCCCAGATCGCTGGTCTGGTGCGGGCGGGCTTCGGCGTGGTCGTCACCGACTACGTCGGCCTCGGCACCCCGGACCGCGTCCACACCTACATCGTCCGCAAGGACCTCGGCCACGCGCTCCTCGACGCCGCCCGGGCCGCACGGAACCTCGAGGGAACGACGCTGACCTCCCGCTCGCCGATCGGCCTCTACGGCTACTCCCAGGGCGGCGGCGCGTCCGGAGCAGCTGCGGAGCTCGCCCCGACCTACGCGCCGGAGCTGAACCTCAAGGGCGCCTACGTGGGTGCCCCGCCGGCCGACCCCCTCGAGGTCCTGAGGGGAGTCGACGGCACGGCTCTGACCGGTGCCGTCGCCTACGCGATCAACGGACTGGCCGAGTACTCACCCGCCGTCCGCACTCTGGTCGCGACCCGGACGAACGCTGCCGGGAAGGCCGCCCTGGACGTCGTCCGCGACCAGTGCGTGGTCGACACCGCCCTCACGTTCCCCTTCACACGGACCCGGTCCTGGACCACGACGGGGACGTCCGCGGCCGACGTCGTCGCGGCGGACCCTGTGGTACGCGCCGTGGTCGACGAGCAGCGCCTCGGCCGGGTCCGCCCCGCCGTGCCCGTGATGGTGCTCACCGGCACCCAGGACGACGTCGTCGACCATCGACAGGCCAAGCAGCTCGCTCGTGACTGGTGCCGTCTCGGTGCGGCGGTCGACTACGTGCCGATCGTCCAGCTGGTCGACAGCGGCGGGACCCTGCTGAACCACCTGACGCCGGCGGTCGTCGACGCGCCGCGCGCCCGAGGATGGTTGCGTGACCGACTGATGGACCGCGCGGTGCGTTCGAACTGCTCGCTCGTGCCGATCCTTCCCTGACGAGCCCGTCCCGCACGCGGTGGTCAAGGACGCTGGGCGGCGAAGGCACGCAGGCGCCGGTCGTACCAGTCCTCGCGCAGGCCGAGGTCGGCCATTGCCAGGCGGTGGCACACCGCCTGCGAGGCCGCGTTCTCCGGATGGGTGACGGCGTGCACCTGCCCGAGACCGAGCCGCCAGGCGTGCTGCAGGAGCGCCGATGCGGCCTCGGTGGCGATGCCCTGGCCCCACACGTCGGGATGCAGGTGCCAGCCCACCTCGACGTCGTCGCGCTCGACGGCCTCGCTCGGCGGCAGCGGGACCAGCAGCACGACACCGACCAGTGGCTCCTCCGGTGCCGCCCTCCTGCGCACCGCCAGGACACCCAGGCCGGGACGGTCACCGCCGCGCTCCGCGTAGCGCCCGACCTTCCGACGGGCCTCCTCCATCGACGCGAGGACCCGCCCGTCGCCGCTCCAGCGAGCCACCTCCGGCCGGGAGAACAGGGCGAGCACCGCGGCGGCGTCACCCGGCACGAGCGGGCGCAGCGCGAGCCGGGCGGTGAGCATCGGCTCAACCACGGCGTTCCCGTGGTACCGACGCCGCGACCAGCTCGAACATCAGGCTCGTGTCGCCGTACCAGGGCTCGGCCTGCTCCCCGAGCTCCCGCGCCCCGAGCCGTCGGGCGACCCCCGCCGACGGGTGGTTGTCCGGGTACATGTCGATGACGAGCCGGCGGTGCCCGGCGGCGAACGCGGCGCGGACCATCGCCGCGGCCGCCTCGCTGGCGTAGCCGTTGCCCACGCTGTCGGGGTTGAGGTGCCACCCGATCTCGTACTCCCCCACGAACCCGTCCACGATCCGTTCCAGCCGCGCCAGGAGCACGCACCCGACGACGAGACCGCTGTCGCGCACCTCGATCGCGCGCCAGGCCTGCAGCGGGTCCTCCCGCTCGCGTCGCAGCTCCCGATCCACCCAGGCGCGCGCCTGGTCGAGGTCGGCCATCGGGGTGGACGGCGGGTTGTCGAGCCAGCGGATCACCGCCAGCCGCGAGTGGACGTCGAGCACGCGCTCGGCGTCGTCGGCACGGTAGGGCCGCAGCATCAGCCGTTCGGTCTCGATGGCGGTCGCGATGCTCACCGATCCACTGTCGCAGGTCGGGGCGGGCCTGCCACCATGGAGACATGACCGTGATCCGCATCAACGCCATCACCGTGCCCGCCGACTCCGGCGACGAGCTCGCCCACCGCTTCGCCGCCCGCGCCGGGGCCGTCGACGGCGCCGACGGCTTCGAGGGCTTCGAGCTGCTCAAGCCCACCGACGGGCGGGACCAGTGGCTGGTCGTCACGCGCTGGCGCGACGACGCCGCGTTCCAGGCCTGGCTGGACTCCCCGGCCTTCGCCCACGGACACCGGTCGGAGTCCGAGCGCGGTGGCGGAGAGGCCCAGCGACCCGTCTCGAGCCACAGCGAGGTGTGGAGCTACGAGATCGCCGGCGGGTCGCCCGCCTGAGACACCCCACGGCCGAGACACCCCCGCGATCCGAGGCCAATCCACGATCTGTGGGTGGGCCTGGACTAGCGTTCCCACCATGGCATCGGTGGTGGACACCTCGGCTCGACTGTCGCGCAACGATCTCACCGCGCGCGGGATGGTCGGCGCCGCGTTCGCCGCGATGGCCGCCGTCACGGCGCTGGACCTCCTGGACGGACGGCTCGGGGCCCTGTTCTCCGTCGGGTTCGTGCTGATCGCCGGCACGATGCCACTCGCCGTCGACGTGCGCGAGCTGCTGCCGTCCGGGGTCCTGCCGCCGGTCCTCCTGGTGGTCACGATCGCCACCGTCTGCGCCCTGGTGCCCAGCGCGGTGGTCGTCGAGGGGCTGCCGACCGATGCGGGCTGGCTCGCCCGCACGCTCGGTGGGGCCGTCGACCACGGCGTCACGCTGCTCATCGGTCACGTGTTGGCGGTGACGGCCGTCGTCACCCGCATCTTCACCGACCCCGACCACCCGCGCCGCGGCTGAGGTCATCGAGGTAGCGCGTCGATCACGTTCGCGACTCGACGAGCACGCGTCCCCTCGGACCTCGCCTCGGTGAGCGACCGTGCGTGCTCCGTGCGTCGTGACGGCGCCAGGGCGTCGAACGTCGACCGCAGGCCCTCCGCGTCGAGGGCCTCGACCAGTGCCGCCGGGAGCTCGACCTCAGCGCGATGTTCGTGGCCGGGCCCGCCGGCTCGAGCGTCACCACCGCGCTCATCGCGCATCCCGCGTCGTCGAAGCACCCGGCGAGCATCATTCCACCGACCACCGCCGGACCGATCGTGATTCACCAGGTCAGGCGCGGAGGGCACCGATGGCATGGCGGTGCGCCCCGACTCCGCAGACGACCAGGCTGGCGAGCCAGAGGAGGGCGACGCCGCCGGGCATGCGGGGCGTGACGATCATCGGAGCCCGCCACGGCTCGTCGCCGCGCGGCGCATAGGCGAACCACCCGGTCACCTGGGGGTCCTGCAGGCCCAGCACCACGAGGACCACCCCGGCCACGAGCAGGGCGAGAGCGAGGGTCAGGAGCACACGGGTGGAGGGCACGCACCCATGCTGGCACTCCCCGCCGCCGACGAGGCGAGGGCGCTTCAAAGCTTGCCGGCGGCCTTGAGGTCGCGGCGCAGCTCGGCCGGCAGGGAGAACGTGAGGGTCTCGTCGGCGGTGCGGACGGCGGCAGCATCGGGATGGCCGTGCTCGGAGAGGAACGTCAGCACCCCCTGGACGAGGTCGTCCGGGACGGACGCTCCGGAGGTGACGCCGACCTTCTCCACGCCGTCGAGCCAGGCGGGATCGAGCTCGCTGACGTCGTCGATGCGGTACGACGCCTTGGCGCCGGCCTCGAGGGCGACCTCGACGAGGCGCACCGAGTTGGAGGAGTTGGCCGACCCGACGACGATGACGAGGTCGGCCTCCTTGGCGATCTCCTTGACCGCGACCTGACGGTTCTGGGTGGCGTAGCAGATGTCGTCGGACGGCGGGTCCTCCAGCTGGGGGAACTTCTCACGCAGACGGCGGACCGTCTCCATCGTCTCGTCGACACTCAGAGTGGTCTGCGAGAGCCACGACAGCTTGGTCCCCTCGGCGAACTCGAGTGCGTCGACCTCGTCGGGGCTCTGCACGAGCGTGATGTGCTCGGGGGCCTCGCCGGCGGTGCCCTCGACCTCCTCGTGACCCTCGTGGCCGATGAGCAGGATGCGGTAGTCGTCGCTGGCGAACCGACGCGCCTCGTGGTGCACCTTGGTGACCAGCGGGCAGGTGGCGTCGATGGTCTTGAGCTCACGCTCGGCGGCCTCGGCGTGGACCGCCGGGGAGACGCCGTGTGCCGAGAAGACGACCGTCTCGCCCTCGGGCACCTCGTCGAGCTCCTCGACGAAGATCGCGCCCCGGGCGGCGAGGTCGTTGACGACGTGCTTGTTGTGCACGATCTGCTTGCGCACGTACACCGGCGCACCGTAGAGGTCGAGCGCCTTCTCCACGGTGATCACCGCACGATCGACGCCGGCGCAGTAGCCGCGCGGGTCGGCGAGCAGAACGCTGCCGCCGACGGGGGGCATGCCAAGGTCCACGTGCGAGGTCATGCGTCCATCGTAACGACCGCGATCCACGTCCGGGCGTGGCTCTAGGGTGAGGAGCATGGCACTGGAGACGTCGGCGGAGGCCCCCGCCCCGCTGCGGCAGGTCTCGCTGCTCGTCGGGCAGTACATCGACCGCCTCGGCGGCATCTGGGTCGAGGCGGAGGTCGCGCAGATCAACCGCCGTCCCGGCTTGTGCTTCCTGACCCTGCGCGACCTCCGCGCCACCATCTCGGTGCAGGCCACGTGCCACAGCGCGGTCCTCGACTCCCTGCCCGCCCCCGTCACCGCGGGGGCCCGGGTCGTCGTGCAGGCCAAGCCGCGCTTCTACGCACCGAACGGCTCGTTCTCCCTCGAGATCCGCGAGTTCCGGCTGGCGGGCGAGGGAGAGCTCCTCGCCCAGCTGGAGCGACGCAAGCAGCTCCTGGCCGCCGAAGGTCTGTTCGACCCCCGGCTGAAGAAGCCTCTGCCGTTCCTGCCCGCGCGCGTCGGCCTGGTCACCGGCAAGGACTCCGCCGCCGAGCGCGACGTGCTGGAGGTGGCGCGTCGCCGGTGGCCCGACGTGACGTTCGACGTCCGGCACGTCCTCGTGCAGGGACCGCAGAGCGCGCAGGCGGTCATCGCCGCGGTGCGCGCCCTCGACGCCGACCCAGGAGTCGACGTCGTCGTGGTCGCGCGCGGTGGGGGTTCGGTCGAGGACCTCCTGCCGTTCTCCGACGAGGCCCTCGTCCGGGCCGTGCACGCGTGCCGCACACCCGTCGTCAGCGCGATCGGCCACGAGCCCGACACCCCGCTGCTCGACCTCGTCGCCGACGTCCGCGCCGCCACGCCCACCGACGCCGCCAAGCGCGTCGTGCCCGACGCCGCCGAGGAGAGCGCCGGTCTGCGCCAGGCGCGTGCGCGTGGTCGAGCGGCGATCGGACGCCTGGTCGAGCGGGAGGCCCAGGCCCTCGCCCAGCTGCGATCGCGTCCCGTCCTCGCCAGCCCCCTCACCCTCGTCGACGGGCAGCAGTCCGTCGTGGAGTCCCTGCGCGACCGCGCGCACCGCACCGTGGGCCACCGGGTCGAGCGCGAGAGCGACGCCGTCGCGGCCCAGCTGGCCCGAGTCCGCGCCCTCTCCCCGCTCGCGACCCTGCGACGCGGCTACGCCGTCGCCCAGGCGCCGGACGGCTCGGTCCTGACCTCCGTCAGCGACGTCCCCGCCCAGTTCAGCGTGCGCCTCGCCGACGGCACCGCCCACGTCTCCACCACCTCGACCCAGGAGGACCCCCCATGACCCCGCCTGAGACGCCTGCGCCGTCCGAGGAGGCCACGATCGGCTACGAGCAGGCTCGCGACGAGCTCGTCGCCGTCGTGCAGAAGCTGGAGACCGGAGGCCTCGGTCTGGAGGAGTCGCTCGCGCTGTGGGAGCGCGGCGAGGAGCTGGCCGGCATCTGCCAGCGCTGGCTCGACGGCGCTCGCGAGCGGCTCGCCGCCGCGCACGAGTCCGACGACGACTGAGCGGCGACCGTCAGGACGAGACTGCGAAGGCATCGGGCGAGAGCAGCCCGATGAACGTCTCGACGTCCTCGCGTGGCGCGTCGCCGAGGACGAGGACCGCGACGTCGCCTTCGATGCGGGTGAAGGCGACCTGTCCAGGCGCCTCCCACACGGTCCACTCCTGCCCGCCCACCTCGGCGGTACCGCTCTCCTCGAAGGTCGCGTCACGACCGGCGATGAGGTCACCCTCGCTCGAGACCGCCTGCTGCAGACCGACGTAGCGGTCCTCGGCCGTCAGGACGTTGAGGTCCCACGCCTCGGCTCGCGGCCGGACCGACGAGAGCAGCCAGTCCTCCGGCAGACGCTCGGGCGCCAGCAGGTCGAACGCGGTGACGACGGGACGCGAGGTCTGCACGCTCTGCTGCAGGTCCTCACCCTCGATCGGGCGGTCGGGCGTCACGGTGAAGAGCACGGAGGCGAGCCACCAGATGCCGACCATGACGAAGCCGAGGACGACGACAGAGCGGATCACGTCGCCCATCCGCGGGTTGCCCCGGCTGCTCGTTCCCGACACCTTCACCCTCCTGTCCACTCGCACCGATCGATCCGCAGATACGGACCCTCACCGGCAAAACGACCGCAGACGCGGTAGCGTCCACCCATGCCTCTCCATCGTCTCGCGGAAGCCGCAAGCGTGCTGGGCGTCAGCGACGACACCCTACGCCGATGGCAGACGCAGGGACGCTTCACGGCGGTCGACGCCGGCGGGCGCCTCGGCATCGACGGACGCGACCTCGCCCGTCTCGCCGTCGAGACGGCGTCCGAGGGTCGAGCCGCCCCGAGCCAGGCCAGCGTGCGGAACCGGCTGCGCGGTGTGGTCACCGCGATCACGCGCGACACCGTCATGGCGCAGGTCGAGCTCAGCTGTGGTCCCTACCGGATCGTGTCGCTGGTCAGCAGCGAGGCCGTCGACGACCTGGGTCTCGAGGTCGGCTCCCTGGCCTGGGCGAGCGTCAAGTCGACCAACGTCGCCCTGGAGGTCGGTCCGTGAGAGCGCGGCTCACCGCCGTCGCGGCCATGACCCTCGCCCTCGCCGGCTGCGGCACCATCGACGGGGGATCCGACACGGCCGATGCCGAGGAGCGCACGCTCACCGTCTACGCCGCCGCCTCCCTGACGCAGACCTTCGAGGAGCTCGGCGAGCAGTTCGAGGCCGAGAACGACGGCGTCTCGGTGCAGCTCGGCTTCGGCGGGTCCTCCGACCTGGTGGCCCAGCTCCAGGCCGGCGCGCCCGCGGACGTCCTCGCGACGGCCGACGAGACGACCATGACGTCGGCGGTCGACGACCGACTGGTCGACGGCGATCCCGAGCCGTTCGCGACGAACGTCCTGCAGGTCCTCACCCCCGCAGGCAACCCGGCGGACGTCCAGGGCCTGTCCGACCTCGCCCGTCCGGACGTGCAGGTGGTGCTCTGCGCCCCGGTCGTGCCGTGCGGCGCTGCCGCGCAGCGGCTCGAGGAGGCCGCCGGGATCGACGTCCGACCGGTGAGCGAGGAGCAGTCCGTCACCGACGTGCTCGGCAAGGTCGCCTCCGGCGAGGCAGACGCCGGGCTCGTGTACGTCACCGACGTCCTCGGCGCCGGCGACGCGGTCGTCGGCATCGACGTCCCCGAGGCCGACACTGCGGTCAACTCCTACCCGATCGCCGCACTCGCCGGCAGCGACCACCCCGACCTCGCCGCCGCCTTCGTCGCGTTCGTGCTCGGCGAGCAGGGCAGGCGAGTGCTCGCGGAGGCCGGGTTCGGCCCGCCGTGACGGGTCGAGCCCGGTCCGGTCGGTCATGAGGGACACCGTCGGCACCTTCCCCCGCTGGCTGCTCGTGCCCGCGGCGACCAGTGCGCTGTTCATCGCCGTTCCTCTGCTCGCCATCGTCCTGCGCGTCGACTGGTCGCAGTTCGGCGCCCTGGTGACCTCCCCCTCGTCGCAGGCTGCGTTGTGGCTGAGCCTGCGGACCGCGTCGGCGACGACGGTGTTGTGCGTGCTCCTCGGCGTCCCGCTGGCGCTCGTGCTCGCTCGAGCCCGCTTCCGGGGTCAGTCGCTGCTGCGCTCGCTGGTCCTGCTGCCGATGGTGCTGCCGCCGGTCGTGGGGGGCATCGCCCTGCTCTACACCTTCGGGCGGCGCGGACTCCTCGGCGAGAGTCTCGAGGTCCTCGGCCTGCAGATCGCCTTCTCCACCACGGCGGTGGTGCTCGCGCAGACGTTCGTGGCGCTGCCGTTCCTCGTGCTGAGCCTGGAAGGCACGCTGCGCACCGCCGGACAGCGCTACGAGCGCGTCGCCGCCACCCTCGGCGCCACGCCCACCACCGTCCTGCGCCGCGTCACCCTGCCGCTGGTGCTGCCGGGTCTGGTCTCCGGGGCGATCCTGTCGTTCGCGCGAGCCCTGGGCGAGTTCGGGGCGACGATCACGTTCGCCGGCAGCCTGCAGGGCACCACCCGGACGCTGCCGCTGGAGATCTACCTGCAGCGCGAGACCGACCCCGACGCGGCCGTCGCCCTGTCGCTGCTGCTCGTGGTCGTGGCCGTCGTCGTCATCCTCGCCGTCCGCGGCAACGACGCTCGGCAGGCGCTGTGACGTCGGCGACGCACCCGGTCGGCAGCGGACTCACCGCCCGGATCCGTTCCGAGGAACGCGACGTCGACCTCGCCCTCACGCTCGCCACCGGGGAGACGGTCGCCGTGCTGGGCCCGAACGGGGCGGGCAAGAGCACGCTGGTCACCGCACTCGCCGGGCTCCTGCGTCCGGACGAGGCGTCGATCCGTCTCGACGGGACGGTGCTCGCCGGTGACGGCACCTGGCTGCCGGCGCACCGTCGCGGCGTCGCCCTGCTCGCTCAGGACGCGCTGCTCTTCCCTCATCTCGACGCGCGGGAGAACGTGGCCTTCGGCCCGCGCAGCGCCGGCGTGCCCCGGCGGGCCGCGCGCGAGGCTGCTGAGCGCTGGCTGCACGACCTCGGCGTCGCGGACCTCGCCGACCGTCGACCCTCCGAGCTGTCCGGTGGCCAGGCCCAGCGCGTCGCCCTCGCCAGGGCCCTGGCCACCGAGCCGCGTCTGCTCCTGCTCGACGAGCCCATGGCAGCCCTCGACGTCAGCGTCGCCCCGGAGATCCGCCGTCTGCTCCGCCGTGTCCTGGCCGACCGCACGACGATCCTCGTGACGCACGACGTGCTGGACGCCCTCGCCCTGGCCGACCGCGTGGTGGTGGTCGAGGACGGTCGTGTCGTGGAGGACGGACCGACCCGCGAGGTGCTCACCCGGCCCCGCAGCGCCTTCGGCGCTCGCATCGCGGGCCTGGACCTCATCGCCGGGTCGATGCGTGACGGCCGGCTCGTCACGCCGGACGGTCTCGCGATCGACGGGACGCCGTCGGAGCCGCTCCCCGACGGGACCCCGACCGTCGCCGTCGTCTCCCCCGCCGACGTCGCCGTGCACCTGGACGCACCGGGCGGGAGCCCGCGCAACACCATGTCGGCCACCATCACGCACCTCGAGCCGTTCGGGGACCACGTCCTCGTCCGCACCGACGTCGCCGACGCTCGCATCACGCTCGCTTCGGCGGCTGAGCTGGACCTCTCCCCGGGCACGCGTGTCCACCTCGTCGTCAAGGCGACCGCCGTCGCGCTGCACCCGGCGCGGCCCGGTGCGCCAGGAGCGTCGTGAACGAGGCTCCGGCGGCCCGACGCTAGGGTGAGGCGCGTGGAAAGCCTCCAGCCCGCCGCCCAGGCCCCCGCCCGCAACCTCGCCCTCGATCTCGTCCGCGTGACGGAGGCCGGCGCCATGGCCGCCGGCAGGTGGGTGGGACGTGGCGACAAGAACGGTGCCGACGGCGTGGCCGTCAACGCCATGCGCAGCCTCATCAACACCGTCGCCATGAACGGCGTCGTCGTGATCGGCGAGGGTGAGAAGGACGAGGCGCCGATGCTGTTCAACGGCGAGCAGGTCGGTGACGGCACCGGACCGGAGTGCGACGTGGCCGTTGATCCCATCGACGGCACCACCCTGACCGCCAAGGGGATGACCAACGCCATCTCCGTCATGGCCGTCGCGCCGCGCGGGTCGATGTACGACCCGTCGGCGGTCTTCTACATGGAGAAGCTCGTCGCCGGGCCCGAGGCGGCCGACGCGGTCGACATCCGCCTGCCGATCGCCAAGAACATCGACCTCGTGGCCAAGGCCAAGGGCATCTCCCGGTCCGACGTCACCGTCTGCGTCCTGGACCGGCCACGTCACGCGAGCCTCGTGCAGGACATCCGCGACGCCGGCGCCCGCATCAAGTTCATCTCCGACGGCGACGTCGCCGGTGCGATCACCGCGGCCCGCCCCGACACCGGCGTCGACCTGCTCGTCGGGACCGGTGGCACGCCCGAGGGCATCATCACCGCGTGTGCCATCAAGGCCATCGGTGGCGTCATCCAGGGCCGGCTCGCCCCCGTCGACGACGACGAGCGTCAGCAGGCGATCGACGCCGGCCACGACCTCGACCGCGTGCTGGTCACCGAGGACCTCGTCGTCGCCGACGACTGCTTCTTCGTCGCCACCGGCATCACCGACGGCGAGCTGCTCGCCGGGGTGCGCTACGGCGCCGGACGTGCGTACACCGAGTCCCTCGTCATGCGCTCGCGCAGCGGCACGATCCGCAAGATCAGCTCCGAGCACAAGCTCGAGAAGCTCAAGGCCTACTCGGCGGTCGACTACCAGCACTGACACGCGCCTCGGACCAGCCCGGCCTACGGTGCTCGTTCGCCGCGCTGGCGCAGGGCCGCGGTCGTACGATCGGGCGCATGAGTGGATCCGGCGAGCAGCTCACCGACCTGCCCTCCGGGATCACCCTGTGCTTCGAGACGTTCGGGTCCTTCGGTGATCCGCCCGTGCTCCTGGTGATGGGTCTCGGCGGTCCGATGAACTGGTGGGACACGTCGTTCTGCGAGCGGCTCGCCGACGAGGGGCTCTTCGTCATCCGCTACGACAACCGCGACACGGGTCGCTCGACGCACCTGCGACAGCACCGGGTGGGTCGCGTCGACATCGTGAAGGCGGCGGTCGGTCTCGTGCGCACGCCGCCCTACCGGCTCGACGACCTCGCCGACGACGCCTTCGGTCTGCTGGACCACCTCGGCCTCGAGGAGGCCCACCTCGTCGGGGTCTCGATGGGCGGCATGATCGTGCAGACCATGGCGATCGCCCGTCCCGAGCGGACCCTGAGCCTCACCTCGATCATGTCGACGACCGGGCGGCGCACCGTCGGATTCCAGAACCCCCGCGTGCTCCCGGGCCTGTTCCTCTCGAACGGGGAGGGTCGCGAGGGCTACGTCAGCCGGCAGCTGCGCGGCACGCCGCTGATCTCCTCCCCGGACTACCCCGCCGCCGAGGCCGCCGTCCGGGCGCGCGCGGAGGAGACCTACGACCGGGGGTGGAGCCCCGACGGCGTCGTCCGGCAGCTGATGGCGATCCTCACCCAGCCGGACCGGACGAAGGCGCTCGGACGGCTGCGCATGCCGGTGACCGTCGTCCACGGCACCAAGGACCCGCTCGTGCACCGCTCCGGCGGCAAGGCCACCGCCGCGGCGATCCCAGGCGCCGAGCACGTCGAGATCCCCGGCATGGCCCACGACCTGCCCGAGCCCCTGCACGGACGGATCGTGGAGATCATCTGCGGGACGGTGGCGCGAGCGTCGTCGCGACGCTGATGCACAGCTCTGGTTCGTCGCGCCCAGCCGGTTGCCTGCAGGACCGGTGACGTGGAACCGGCGAGGGCCGGGGAAGGCGAAGACGTCGTCGACGAGCGCTGCGTGGGTGTCGAGCACGAGGAAGGCCTCGGCAGTGGCGGGGTCGGCAGCAGGCAGCTCGACGTCGTCGATGGCGTGGTGCGGGTGCGTCGGTGGGGACGGACCACCGACGGAACGGGTGTCCTCCGCAGGGCCGTCCGCGGACCGGCGGGGCCCCGGCATCGCGGGCGGTATCGTCGTCCCGTGGCTGACGCAGACTTCCTGTACTCCGACCTGCTCCCCCTCGGCGCGGACGACACCCCGTACCGCAAGATCTCCTCCGAGGGGGTGGAGACGTTCGAGGTGGCGACCCCCGACGGCGGCAAGCGCACGTTCCTGCAGGTCGACCCCGAGGCGATCCGGCAGCTCACCGCCGAGGCCATGCACGACATCAGCCACTACCTGCGCCCGGCCCACCTCGCCCAGCTGAGGACGATCATCGACGACCCCGAGGCGTCCGGCAACGACCGCTTCGTCGCGCTCGACCTGCTCAAGAACGTCAACATCTCCGCCGGCGGTGTCCTGCCCATGTGCCAGGACACCGGCACCGCGATCGTCATGGGCAAGAAGTCCGAGGGCGTGCTCACCGGCGTCGACGACGGCGAGGCGATCAGCCGCGGCGTGTACGACGCCTACACCCAGCTCAACCTGCGCTACAGCCAGCTCGCGCCCCTGACCACGTTCGAGGAGAAGAACACCGGCACCAACCTGCCGGCGCAGATCGAGCTGTACTCCACTCCCGGCGATCCGGCCAAGCCCGAGTACACGTTCCTGTTCATGGCCAAAGGCGGCGGCTCGGCCAACAAGTCGTTCCTGTTCCAGGAGACCAAGGCGATCCTCAACCCCGACCGGCTGCTCTCCTACCTCGACGAGAAGATCAAGAGCCTCGGCACGGCCGCCTGCCCGCCGTACCACCTCGCGGTCGTCATCGGCGGCACGTCGGCGGAGTTCGCCCTCAAGACCGCCAAGTACGCCTCGGCCCACTACCTCGACCACCTGCCCACCGAGGGCTCCATGAGCGCCCACGGCTTCCGCGACCTCGACCTCGAGCAGCAGGTCTTCGAGCTGACGCAGTCCTTCGGCATCGGGGCGCAGTTCGGTGGCAAGTACTTCTGCCACGACGTCCGCGTGGTCCGCCTGCCGCGCCACGGCGCCTCGTGCCCCGTGGCGATCGCCGTCTCCTGCTCCGCCGACCGCCAGGCACTGGGCAAGATCACCCCCGAGGGCGTCTTCCTCGAGCAGCTCGAGACCGATCCCGCCCAGTACATGCCCGACGCCGGCACCGCCGAGGACATCCAGGGCGGCGAGGTCGTGCAGATCGACCTCAACCGGCCGATGGAGGAGATCCGCGCCGAGCTGAGCAAGCACCCGGTCAAGACGCGACTGTCCCTCACCGGGCCCCTCGTCGTCGCCCGCGACATCGCCCACGCCAAGATCGCCGAGCGTCTCGAGGCCGGCGAGCCCATGCCGCAGTACCTGCGCGACCACCCCGTCTACTACGCCGGCCCCGCCAAGACCCCCGAGGGCATGGCCTCGGGCTCCTTCGGGCCCACCACCGCGGGCCGCATGGACTCCTACGTCGAGCGCTTCCAGGCCGCCGGCGGGTCGATGGTGATGCTCGCCAAGGGCAACCGCAGCAGGCAGGTCACCGACGCCTGCAACGCGCACGGCGGCTTCTACCTCGGCTCGATCGGCGGCCCCGCCGCCCGCCTCGCGCAGGACTGCATCCGCAGCCAGGAGGTGATCGAGTACCCCGAGCTCGGCATGGAGGCGGTCTGGAAGATCGAGGTCGAGGACTTCCCTGCCTTCATCGTCGTCGACGACAAGGGCAACGACTTCTTCACCGACCCCTCCGGCGAGGTCACCGTCCCGCTCAGCGGGATCCGCGTCCGTTCGGCCGAGTAGCCCGTCCGTCGACCGCGCACCGGCACGACAGGGCAGACCATGCCCCGCTCGTCCACCGCCGATAGGCTCGACCACATGAGCCAGGACAACGCGCAATACCGGATCGAGCACGACACGATGGGCGAGATCAGGGTGCCCGCCGACGCCCTCTGGCGAGCTCAGACTCAGCGCGCCGTCGAGAACTTCCCCATCTCCGGCACGCCGATCGAGCCCGCCCAGATCCGCGCGCTCGCGCAGATCAAGGCGGCCTGCGCCCGCGCCAACGGCGAGCTCGGCATCCTCGACGCCGACGTCGCCGAGGCGATCGCCACCGCCGCCGATCAGGTGGCCGCGGGCGACCACGACGACCAGTTCCCGATCGACGTCTTCCAGACCGGTTCCGGCACGTCGAGCAACATGAACACCAACGAGGTCGTCGCGACACTCGCCACCCGGATCCTCGGGCGAGACGTCCACCCCAACGACCACGTCAACGCCTCGCAGTCCAGCAACGACGTCTTCCCGACGTCCATCCACGTGGCGGCGACGGCTGCCGCGACGCACGAGCTGGTGCCGGCGCTGTCCCACCTCGCCGAGAGCCTCGAGCGCAAGGCCGCCGAGTTCTCCGACGTGGTGAAGTCCGGTCGCACGCACCTCATGGACGCCACCCCCGTCACTCTCGGTCAGGAGTTCGCCGGCTACGCGGCCCAGATCCGCAAGGGCGTCGCCCGCGTCGAGTCCGCCGTCCCCGCCACGGCGGAGGTGCCGCTGGGCGGCACCGCCGTCGGCACCGGCATCAACACGCCGATCGGCTTCCCCCAACGGGTCATCGAGCTGCTCGCCGAGGGCACCGGACTGCCCATCACCGAGGCCACCGACCACTTCGAGGCACAGGGTGCCCGCGACGGGCTGGTCGAGATGTCCGGCCAGCTCCGCACCGTCGCGGTCAGCCTCACGAAGATCTGCAACGACCTGCGCTGGATGGGCTCGGGCCCACGCACGGGTCTCGCCGAGATCCACCTGCCCGACCTGCAGCCCGGCTCGAGCATCATGCCCGGGAAGGTCAACCCGGTGCTGCCGGAGGCGACGCTCATGGTGGCCGCGCAGGTCATCGGCAACGACGTCACCATCACCACGGCCGGCCAGTCCGGCTCCTTCGAGCTCAACGTCCAGCTGCCGGTCATCGGCCGCAACCTGCTGGAGTCGATGCGGCTGCTCGCCAACGCCTCCCGCGTCCTGGCCGACCACTGCATCGACGGCATCACCGCCGACGTCGAACGCTGCCTCGAGTACGCCGAGTCGAGTCCGTCGGTCGTCACCCCGCTCAATCGGCACATCGGCTACGAGAACGCCGCCGCGATCGCGAAGAAGTCCGTCGCCGAGCGCAAGACGATCCGCGAGGTCGTCATCGACGAGGGGTACGTCGAGCGCGGGGAGATCACCGAGGCCGACCTCGACGCCGCCCTCGACGTCATGTCCATGACGCGCCCCTGACCGCCATGAACCTGCTCGATGTCGTCCTCGTCCTCATCGGACTCGTCCTGCTCGTGGGTGGGGGCGAGGCCCTCGTGCGGGGCGCATCCTCCATCGCCCAGCGACTCGGCATGTCCTCGCTCGTCGTCGGGCTGACCGTGGTCGCCACCGCGACGTCCGCGCCGGAGTTCGCGGTGACCACCGGCGCCGTGCTGCGAGGCCAGCCCGAGCTCGCGGTCGGCAACGTCGTGGGCAGCAACATCGCCAACATCCTCCTGATCCTCGGCATCTCGGCGATCATCCTGCCGCTGCTCACCAGCCGCCGGCTCCTGCGCATCGACATCCCGTTCATGGTCGCGCTCTCGGTCCTGCTGCTCGTCCTCGCGCTCGACGGGTCCATCTCGCGCTGGGACGGGTTGCTCCTGCTGGGGCTGTTCGTGGCACACCTGGCCTACAGCGTCACCACAGGGCGGAGTGACCCGGACGACCCCGCGGCCGACGAGGCAGCGACACCGCTCCCCCTCGGCCGGGCCGTGGTGGTCCTGGTCGTCGGCGTCGGCCTGCTGGTGCTCGGGTCGCGCTGGCTGGTCGACGGCGCGAGCGCCATCGCCTCCGACCTCGGCCTGAGCGACCTCGTCATCGGCCTGACGGTCGTCGCGATCGGGACGTCGTTGCCGGAGCTGGCGGCGTCCGTCGTCGCGGCCCGCAAGGGCGAGCGCGACCTCGCGATCGGCAACATCGTCGGCAGCAACATCGTCAACATCGGTCTCGTGCTCGGCGTGCCCGCGCTGCTCGTCGGTGACGGCATCGACGTGCCGCGCGCCGCCGTCGTCCTCGACCTCCCCCTGATGATCGCCGTCGCCGTCGCGCTGGTGCCGGTCGCGTTCACCGGGTTCGTCATCCGGCGCTGGGAGGGCGCGATCTTCGTCGCGCTGTACGTCTCCTACCTGGCCTATCTCGTGCTGTGGGCCACCGACCACGACGCCCTCGACAGCTTCACCCTCGTCGTCGGTGCGTTCGTGCTGCCGATCGTGGCGCTGACGCTCGTCCTGCTGGCCGTGCACGAGTGGGGACTCATCCGGGGCCGGGCCCAGGCGCGACGCGAGCGAGGTTGATCGCCTCGCTGCGCGCGGCGAGCTGGAAGCCGGCGTCGTCGGCGACGAGCTCCCAGGCCCCGCCGAACGTCGACGTGGCGTACGCCAGGATGTCCTCCGGCGACCCGTAGCCTCCGGCCCGGTCCAGCAGGACGTGGTCAGGGTCCGCGTCACCGACCGTGCCCAGCCAGTACACCTGACGCTCCGTGCCGAGGTGCGTGATCAGGCCGATGTCCGTCACGACGGACGCGTCGTCGGGGATCTGGGCGATCACCCGGGCAGCGGCCGCCTCCCGAGGGCCCTCGCCCCACAGGTCACCGCGCAGGAGCTCGCCCACCGGTCCACCGACCAGCAGGACGACGGTCACGACCAGGGCCGGCACGCTCGCCCAGCGCAGGCCCGGCTGGCGCCGCATCGCATCGATCGCCGCGACGAACACGATGGGCATCAGCACGAGCGAGTAGTGCCACTCGATGCCCCAGTAGAACTCGACGTCGCCGACGAACCGCCACGCGAACGTGGGCAGGACGAGCAGCGCCCACCGCGAGAACAACGCCGCGAGGCCCGTCACGGCGAACGTCAGCAGCACGGTGAGGAGCTTGCGCTCGACATCGGTGAAGAACGTGATGGCGACGCCGGCGTCGCCTCCGACGTTGCCGGTGTAGTCGTACGCACCGGCGGGGTTGAAGGACGGCAGGACCACGAGCACCACCAGCGCCGTCGTCAGCACGCCGACGGCGCCGAGCACCAGCCCGCGACGACGTTCCCCGACCGACCACAGCACGAGGCCCACGACGGCGACCGTCAGTCCGAGGTCCTCCTTGACCAGCAGCAGTGGCACCGTCCAGAGGACCACCGCACGCCAGCGACGCTCGACGTACGCGGAGCCGGCCAGGGCCAGCAGTGGTGCGGCGAAGGCCACCTCGTGGAACTGTGCGGCGACGGCGTTGACGAGGCCGAAGGACAGCCCGTAGGCGACGCCCATCGCCGTCCCGAAGCGGGTCCCGAGGTGACGCACCGCCAGGGCCGTGATCACCAGGACCGACCAGGCCAGCAGGACGGCCTGCGCGACGAGCAGCGTCTCGGCCGCGGGCGCGAGGCGGTACACCGGGGCCAGCACCGCGATGATCGGGTGGAAGTGGTCGCCGAGCAGGTTGAAGCCCGGGCCCTTGATGTCGACGATCGGCCAGCCGAGGTCGGCGTACCCGCGCAGCGCCTGCTCGAAGATCGCGTTGTCCCACGACGTCGGGACGAGTCGGCGGTGCCGCAGCACCGCGAGCGTCGTGTAGAGCACGGCGCAGGCGAGTGCCCACGCACCGGCGACCGCCCATCCGGTGCGTCGCTGCGTGAGGGTCGACGTGCTCACTCGTCGCGGTCCGTGGCCGGCTCGGAGGACGCGCGGGGACCGGTGCCCGCCGGACCGGGGTCCGCCGACCCCGGCTCCGTCGTCGCCTCCGGCACCGCGACGGTCGGCTCCCAGGACCCCTGCGGCTCGTGCGGCGCCTCGACGGTCGGCTCCCAGGTCGGGTCGCCGTGGGAGCCGGACGCGGTCTCGAGCGTGGCCTCCGGATCGGTTCCCAGCCCGGTCTGCACGTGCTCCGGCTCCGGCTCGGACAAGCGCAGGTTGCGACCGGTCGTCATGTCGAACAGGTGCAGGCGTTCGCGCGGCACGGCCACCTGGGCACTCTGACCCACCTGCAGCCGGCTCGAGCGTCCCCCGATGGTGGCCGGCAGCTCCGCCACGAAGAAGTTCTGGAACAGGTCGAAGTCGAAGGCGTCCTCGATCGCCTCCAGGGCCGACTCGGTCTCCTCGTCGACCTCGTGGCCGAGGTACAGCAGCTGCGTGCCGCCACTCCACTCCACGTCGTCGACGCGCGAGGTCAGGCTGAGCGCGGCCCCGGCCTGCCCGCCCGCGGTCGCGTCGAGGCAGTGCTCGGGGCGGACCCCGAGGATGACCTCGTCCCGCTCGCCGACCAGTCCGGCGAGCTCGGGGTCCAGCGGCACGTCGACCAGCTCCGAGACGAGCCGGTCGCCGCGACGTCGCGCCGGGAACAGGTTCATGGCGGGATGCCCGAGGAAGGCCGCGACGAACAGGTCCGCGGGCTCGGCGTAGATCGACTCGGGCGAGCCCACCTGGCGGACCCGGCCCTGGTGCATCACGACGACCTGGTCGGACAGGGTCAGGGCCTCGTCCACCCGCGACGTCGTGAACACCGAGCTGTGGCCGCTGTCGCGCTGCCACTGCACGATCACCGACCGCACGTGGGTGCGCACCCGGTCGGCCTGCGCCGTGAAGGGCTCGTCGAACAGGTAGCCGAGCGCGTCGCGGACCAGGGCCCGGCCGATCGCGACCCGCTGCCTCTGCGGCTCGTCGAGGTCGGCCGGCTTGAGGCCGAGCAAGGACCCGAGGGCGAGGAAGGCCGCGACCTCGTCGATCCGCTCGACGAGCTCGGCCTTGTCGTGCCGCCGCAGTCGAGCGGCGAAGGCGAGGTTGGCGCGGACGTCGAGGTGCGGGTGCAGCGCGAAGTCCTGGAAGACCATCGCGAGGTCGCGGTCCCTCGCGCCCACCGCGTTGACGACGACGCCGTCGAGCAGCACGTCACCGGCGGTCTGCTCGTCCAGGCCGACGAGCACGCGCAGCAGCGCGCTCTTGCCGGACCCGGGGGGACCGGCGACGGTCACGGCGGTTCCCGAGGGGACGACCAGGTCGACGCCGTCGAGGACGGGCGTGCCGTCCGGGCCGTCGAGGGTGACGCCGCGCAGCTCGATGGTGGTCATCGGTGGGTCCTTCCGATCAGGTGGACGATGCGTCGCGGGGCGAGCAGGAGCAGGACGAGCACCGGCACGAGCCACAGCAGTCCCGCGGCCGCGACCTCGCTGTTCCCGGCCGGTGAGGTCTGCGCGGCCAGCAGCAACGAGGCCGGCAGGGTCTGCGCGTCGGGGCCGGCGGCGAGGGCGGCCCCGGCCACCGTGTCACCAGCCGTCACGAGGAAGACGACCCCGGCGACGACCAGCAGCCCGGGCGCCAGGGCGGGCGCGGCGAAGTGGCGCAGCTCCTGCCGTCGAGTGGCGCCGTCCGCACGCACCGCGTCGCGCAAGTGCCACGGCGCCGCTCGCATGACCGTGACGGACAACCACGACGCCAGCGGCAGGGCGACGAGCAGGCTGAGCGGGAGGGTCGACCACCACCGACCGGCCATGCCGACGTCGAGCAGGGCGACGGACGTCGGGCCGGCGAGCGTCACCAGCGGCGCCACGAGCAGGATCACGAGGACCAGGTAGAGCCATCGACGACCCGGGACCCTGCGTCGCACGAGCGCGTAGGAGGCGGGGACGGCGAGGAGCATCGCGATGGCGGTGGCGGCCGCCGCGACCGCCGCCGACGTGAGCATCGACGTCCGCAGTCCGTCGGCGGCGAGCACCCCTCCGAAGGGCTCCCAGGAGACGGCGCGCGGCCACATCGACGTCGGGGGGTCCCCGGGCGACGTCGCGACGGTGAACGTCCACAGCAGCGGAAGCACGGTGAGGACGAGCATCAGCTCCACCCCGAGGACCGCCCAGAAGGAGACCGGCCGTGCCGTGTCGGCCAGCAGCACGCCGACCGCCCCGGTGATCATCAGGACGATCGCCACCGCCAGCCACACCCACCGGTCGACGCCGGGCACGACGAGGACGCCGACGTTCGCGACGGCGAAGCCCAGCACGAACGCCGTGCCGGCCGCCCACAGTCGCGAGCGGACGGTCGGCCTCACAGCGTCCTCCTCATGCGGGACGTGACGGCGAGCGCCACCCCGACCAGCACGGCGAGCAGGAGCAGGCCGAGAGACAACGCCGCGCCGAGACCGACCTCGAAGGTCTCGAACGTGGTGTCCCACACGAGGGTGGAGACGGTGCGGGGTGCGGCGGCGTCGGCCATCAGGGGCGCCTCGAGGGCGCGGAGCGCGTCGAGGCTCCGGTAGACCACGGCGACGGCGATCGCGGGGGCTGCTGCCGGCCGGGTGACCCGCCACACCCGTTGCCAGGCCGTGGCACCGTCCGCGACGGCGGCCTCGCGAAGGCTCGAGGGGACGCGCGCCAGACCGGCCAGGAGGATCACGGTGGTGATGCCCGTTCCGCGCCACACCTCGGCGGCGACGACGGCCGCCATCGACGCGCTCCGCGAGTCGACGTCGTAGCCGAACCACGCGGGAGCGAAGCCCGCCGTGAGCCCGTCGCGCCACGTGACGGCGGTGACGACGGCGAGCGTCGCGAAGGGCACCAGCAGCAGGACCTGCAACCACCTGGTGCCGTGGGTGAGCCGGCGCAGGGCCGTGGCGAACGCCGCCGCGAGGACGAGCTGGAGGGCGACGGCGACCACCACCAGCGCGAGGGTGACGGCGACGGCCGACCACCACGTGCTGCTCGAGAACACCGAGGCGACCGTCTCGATGCCGACGAAGGTGCGGTCGTCGGGCACCACGAGCGAGGACTGGAAGAGCGACTCCCGCACCGCGACGACGAGGGGCCACCCGACGACGCCGAGCACGACGAGCACTGCCGGAAGCACCCACGGGAGGCCGCCGCGGTTCGGGTCGACGGGCCGGCGCGGCCACTGCGGGCGCGTCGGTGCCGGAGCCCTCACGGCAGCCGCCCGGCGACCGCGTCGGAGACCTCGTCCTGCGACGCCTGAGGGGTGGAGCGGGGCTCGATCCGCTCCAGGGGTTCCCACGTCTCCAGGAGCGCGGAGCGGATCCGCGCCCAGTAGGGCGACGGGGGCACCGTGACGGCGGACCGCACCGACGGCTCGGTGACGTCGGCCAGGGGGTAGGCCGCGACGACGTCCTCGTCGGCGTAGAGCGTGGACCGGGCCGGCCCGTGCCCGGACTCAAGCATCAGGGTGCGTTGCGACGCGGTCGACGTCAGGCAGCGGATCGCGTCGTAGGAGAGGTCGGTGCGTGCGGCGTACAGGGGTACGGCGAGACCGGCGCCCTCCCCCGGCGGGGCGGCCTCGTCGACCACCGGGAACGCGGTCCACTGCAGCTCACGGCCCACGCCGACGAGGGCGGGGTCGGACACGACCGAGCTGGGCGCGAGGAGGAAGGTGGCGTCGGCGACGGCGAATCGTCGTGGCGCGAGCTCGTCCGGCTCACCGGCTCCCAGGTCACCGACGGTGCGCAGGATCTCCGCGGCGGTGCGGCCGGCGTCGGTGTCGAGCCCCACCCTCGGACTGCGTCCCTGGCCGTCGAGCATCGTGCCCCCCGCTCCCTCGACGAGCGCGTTGAGCACGACCGGCACGGCGTTCCCGGCAGGGTCGTCGATCTCGATCGTGGCACCCGTGCGCTCGGCCCCCTCGAGCAGCTGGTCCCACGTGATGGGTCCGCTGGGGTCGAGACCGGCACGCTCGGCCGTGGCGCCGGCCCACCACAGCAGGTACGGGTCGTACCACCACGGCGCCGCGACGAGCTGCTGGCCGTCGCTGGCGGCGAGCAGGGCGGCGGGGAAGACGTCCTCGGCGAACGGTTCCTTCAGGTCCTCGGGGATGGGCGCGAGGAAGCGGGCCGCCGAGAACTCGGTCGTGAGCGACCCGTCGAGGGTGAAGAGGTCGATGGAGTCGTCCTCGGCGAGCATGCGGCGCACGAGGAAGGCGTGGCGCTCGTCGAAGTCCGTCGGCAACGACTCCACGGCGATCGTGTAGTTGCCTGCCGCCTGCACGGTGCACTCCCGGGCGAGCGCCTCGGCGTCGACGCGGTCGGGACCGGTGTACCAGACGAGCTCGGGCGCCATCTCGTCCTGTTCCGCCGCGGCACCACCGCACGCGGCCGAGACCGCCAGCACGAGAGCGCACGCGACGGCGACTCCTCCCTTGCGATGCACGGTGCCACTGTGCCACAGCGACGGTGCGCCCACGCCCGATCGTGACCGGGCGTGGGCGGTGCCGTCAGCGCCTCGAGCGAGGCGGCTGCACGCCTCAGGCGCCGACGTCCTCGAGCATCTCGGTGACCAGCGCCGCCACCGGCGAGCGCTCGGACCTGGTGAGCGTGACGTGGGCGAACAGCGGGTGCCCCTTCAGCTTCTCCACGACCGCGACGACCCCGTCGTGGCGCCCGACCCGGAGGTTGTCGCGTTGGGCGACGTCGTGGGTCAGGACGACCTTGGAGTTCGCGCCGATGCGCGAGAGGACGGTCAGGAGCACGTTGCGCTCCAGCGACTGCGCCTCGTCGACGATGACGAACGAGTCGTGCAGGGAGCGACCACGGATGTGGGTGAGGGGAAGCACCTCCAGCATGCCGCGGGCGAGGATCTCCTCCACGACGTGAGGGGAGACGACGGCCCCGAGGGTGTCGAAGACCGCCTGGGCCCACGGGCCCATCTTCTCGTCGGAGCTGCCCGGCAGGTAGCCGAGCTCCTGACCGCCGACGGCGTACAGGGGACGGAAGACGACGACCTTCTTGTGCTGGCGTCGCTCCATGACCGCCTCGAGCCCGGCGCAGATCGCCATCGCGGACTTGCCGGTGCCGGCCCGGCCCCCGAGGGAGACGATGCCGACGTCGGGGTCGAGCAGGAGGTCGAGGGCGATGCGCTGCTCGGCGGAGCGTCCGTGGATGCCGAAGGCGTCCTTGTCGCCGCGCACGAGCTGCACCCGCTTGTCGGGGGTGACTCGCCCGAGTCCGCTGCCCTTGTCCGACAGGAGCACGAGCCCGGTGTGGCACGGCAGGTCGCGTTCGCCCGTCTCGAGCATCGCGAGGTCGATCGAGCCGTCCTCGTAGAGCGCGTCGAGGTCGGCGCTGGTGACCTCGAGCTCCTCCATCCCGGTCCAGCCGGACTCCAGCGCGAGCTCGGCGCGGTACTCCTCGGCGGCGAGGCCGACGGCGGACGCCTTGACGCGCATCGGCAGGTCCTTGGAGACGAGCACGACGTCGCAGCCCTCGAGCGAGAGGTTCTTGGCGACCGAGAGGATGCGGGTGTCGTTGTCGCCGAGGCGGAACCCAGCCGGCAGGGTCGTGGGGTCGGTGTGGTTGAGCTCGACGCGGACGCTGCCGCCCTCCTCCCCGATCGGCAGGGGGACGTCGAGGGTGCCGTGCTGGACCCTGAGGTCGTCGAGACGACGCAGGGCGTTGCGGGCGAAGTAGCCGAGCTCGGGGTGGTGGCGCTTGGCCTCCAGCTCGGTGACCACGACGACCGGGATGACCACCTCGTGCTCGTGGAACCGCGTGATCGCCCCCGGGTCGGCGAGCAGGACGCTGGTGTCCAGGACGTAGGTGCGGTGCTGGCGCGCTGCGCCGGGCGTGGTGTCGTTCACGACTACTCCTCGGACCCGCGCGCCACCTGCGCCGGCCCTACTCCTCGACTCGAGTGGGGCGGCTGAACTCAGGGGCGAGTCTCAACACACCTGCAACGTACGTCCGCCCCCGCCGCCCGGGCGTGGCGACACGCTGGGGGGCGCGTTACGCCCGGGTGAACTCTCGCCGGACGACCGATTCCCATGAGGTCCTGGTGATCCGACCTCGCTCCCAGGAATCGGTCGCAGACCACGGGAAGCAACCCTGGGTGTGCGCAGGAGAGCCAGGCCCCGTGGACGCCGGCCGCTGATTCCCAGGACCTCATGGGAACCCGACCTGGACCGCGAAGATCCGGTGCCGACCACGGGTCGCTTCCCTGGACACGCGCAGCAAAGCCGTGCTCCGCACCCCGCGAGCCGCTGATTCCCATGACCTCATGGGAATCAGCGGGACGTCAGCGCCGGACCTCAGGCCCCGAAGCGACGCTCCCGGGCAGCGTAGGAGCGCATCGCGCGCAGGAGGTCCACGCGGCGGAACGCCGGCCAGAGGACGTCGGAGAAGTAGAACTCGCTGTGGACGCTCTGCCACAGCAGGAAGCCGGACAGCCGCTGCTCGCCCGACGTGCGGATCACGAGGTCGGGGTCGGGCTGTCCCTTGGTGTACAGGTGCTCGGCGATGTCGTCGACGACGAGGGTCGAGGCCACCTCCTCGAGGGTGCGACCCTTGCGGGACTCCGCACGCAGCAGCGACCGCATCGCGTCGGTCAGCTCCTGACGGCCGCCGTAGCCGACGCAGACGTTGACTTGGAGCAGGCCGTCGTCGCACGGAGTGGCCTCGGCGGCACGCTGCAGGCGGTCGGCGGAGTCCTGCGGGAGCAGCTCGAGGTTGCCGATCAGGCGCAGCTGCCACCGTCCGTCGTCCGCGAGACGACCGACCAGGGCCTCGACGGCGTCGAGGATGCTCGCGAGCTCGCGCCCCGGGCGCTGCAGGTTGTCCGTCGACAGGACCCAGAACGTGACGGTGCCCACGCCCAGCTCGTGGCACCACTCCAGGAACTCGTCGACCTTCGCCGCACCCGCGGCATAGCCCTGCTCCAGATCCATGCGGGCGTCCTTGGCCCATCGGCGGTTCCCGTCGACGATCGCGCCGACGTGGCAGGGCAGCCGATCGCGGTCGAGCCCGCGCAGGATCCTGCGCTCGTAGGTGGCGTACGCCAGGTCACTCAACCCCATGGCGCTAATCTCACCACATGCCCCGCACCGACTCCGAGTCCATGACCGACGAGCTCGGCGAGCGCTTCCGGGACAACTTCGAGGACCTCAAGCCTCACCTGCGCGGATGGCTCCACGCGGCCACCGCTCCCCTGTCGTTCGTCTCCTTCCTCGTCCTGCTCGTCATCGCCGACGACGTGCTGGTGCGTGCCGGTGTCGCGGTCTACATGGTGAGCGCCCTCGCCCTGTTCACGTGCAGCGCGCTCTACCACACCCGGTCGTGGTCCGACGAGGCGACGATCGTGTGGAAGCGCGTCGACCACGCCAACATCTTCGTGCTCATCGCGGGCTCCTACACGCCGTTCTCGCTGCTGCTGCTCGACACGCGGCAGGCCGTCACGATGCTGGTGCTGGTGTGGGGTGGCGCAACCGCCGGCATGCTCTTTCGGATCTTCTGGGTCGGCGCGCCGCGGTGGGCCTACGTCCCGCTGTACGTGCTCCTGGGCTGGGCGGCCGTCCTGTACTGGGGCGAGTTCAGCGCCAACGCCCCGGCGAGCGTCCTCGTGCTGATGGTCGTCGGAGGCGGGCTGTACACGCTCGGCGCGCTCGTCTACGGCTTCAAGTGGCCCGACCCGTACCCACGCTGGTTCGGCTTCCACGAGGTGTTCCACACCCTCACCATCGCCGCGTTCATCGTCCACTACATCGGCGTCAGCATCCTCGCCTACCAGGGCGTGTGAGCGCGGCCGGCCGGCTCGACGTCGCGGCGGGCACGTCCCCGGACGACGTCTACGCCGCGGTCACCGCCTGGGTCGAGGACCGGGGACTCTCGCTCTACCCCGCCCAGGACGAGGCGATCCTCGAGCTCGTCTCGGAGGCGAACGTCGTGCTGGCGACGCCGACCGGATCGGGCAAGAGTCTGGTGGCGACGGCGGCGATCGCCGCGGCGATGGCGCGCGACGAGTGCGCCGTCTACACGGCGCCGATCAAGGCGCTGGTGAGCGAGAAGTTCTTCGACCTCTGCGCGATCTTCGGGCCGGAGAACGTCGGGATGATGACCGGCGACGCGTCGGTCAACGCCGACGCCCCCGTCATCGCGGCGACGGCCGAGGTGCTGGCCAACCTCGCCCTGCGCGAGGGCGCCGACGCCGACGTCGGGCTCGTCGTCATGGACGAGTTCCACTACTACGCTGACCCGGACCGGGGTTGGGCGTGGCAGGTGCCGCTGATCGAGCTGCCAAGGGCCCAGTTCCTGCTGATGTCGGCGACGCTCGGCGACACCACACGCCTGGAGCGCGACCTCACCCGCCGTACCGGCCGGGAGACCGCCCTGGTGACGTCGGCCGAGCGTCCCGTGCCGCTCGTGACCTCCTACGTGACGACGCCGGTGCAGGAGACCGTCACCGAGCTCGTCCAGACCCACCAGGCGCCCGTCTACATCGTGCACTTCACGCAGGCCTCGGCACTGGAGCGGGCGCAGGCCCTGAGCAGCGTCAAGCTCGTCGACCGCGAGCACAAGGACCGCATCGCCGAGGCGATCGGTGGGTTCCGGTTCACGTCGGCGTTCGGCAAGACGCTGTCGCGGCTGGTGCGCATGGGCATCGGCGTCCACCACGCCGGCATGCTGCCGCGCTACCGCCGCCTCGTCGAGCAGCTCGCTCAGCAGGGTCTGCTGGCGGTCGTGTGCGGCACCGACACCCTCGGCGTCGGCATCAACGTCCCCATCCGGACGGTCCTGTTCAGCGGACTGTCCAAGTACGACGGCCGTCGTCAGCGGGTCTTGCAGGTCCGTGAGTTCGCGCAGATCGCCGGACGGGCCGGACGAGCCGGGTTCGACACCACGGGCTCGGTGGTCGTGCAGGCGCCCGACCACGAGGTCGAGAACCTCAAGGCGCTCGCCAAGGCCGGCGACGACCCCAAGAAGCGCCGCAAGGTCGTGCGCAAGAAGCCTCAGGAGGGTCACGTCACGTGGAGCGAGGCGACGTTCGACAAGCTCACGACGGGCACGCCGGAGGCCCTCACGTCACGTCTGCAGGTCAGCCACTCCATGGTCCTGAACCTGCTGACGCGGCCCGGCGACGCCCGCGCGGCGGCCGAGCGACTGATCCGCGAGAGCGACGAGGACGACGCCGCGCAGGAGCGGCTGCTGGCGGAGGTCGACGCGATCGTCGAGGCGCTGCTCGCCGGCGGGGTGGTCGAGGCGGTGGATCCGCCGGACGCCGACGGGCGGACGCTGCGCCTGACCGTCGACCTGCAGGCCAACTTCGCCCTCAACCAGCCCCTCTCCCTCCTGGCGGTCGCGGCGCTGGAGCTGCTGGACCGCGACGCACCTGACTACGCGCTCGACGTCGTCTCGGTGATCGAGGCGATCGTCGAGGACCCCCGGCCGATCATCCGCGCCCAGCTGGACCGTGCCCGCGGGGAGGCGGTCGCGCAGATGAAGGCCGACGGCATCGAGTACGACGAGCGCATGGAGCTGCTGGAGGAGGTCGAACACCCCAAGCCACTGCGTGACCTGCTGGAGACGGCCTACGAGACGTACCGCCAGGGCCACCCGTGGGTCGCCGACCACGAGCTGCGGCCCAAGTCGGTCGTGCGGGAGATGGCAGAGCGGGCGATGACCTTCGCCGAGCTCGTCTCGGAGTACTCGCTGGCACGGTCCGAGGGTCTCGTGCTGCGGTACCTGACCGACGTCTACCGGGCGCTGTCGCGCACGGTGCCCCAGTCGGCGCGCACCGAAGAGCTGACCGACCTGATCGAGTGGCTCGGGGAGGTCGTGCGCCAGACCGACTCCAGCCTGCTCGACGAGTGGGAGGACCTCGTCGACCCCAAGGACCCCGAGACGGTCGCCAGGGCTCGGGAGGTCGCCGAGCAGGGCGGAACCACCCACGCCGTCACCCGCAACGAGCGGGCGTTCCGCGTGCTGGTGCGCAACGCTGCCTTCCGGAGGGTGGAGCTGGCGGCCTTGCGACGCTGGGAGGCGCTCGCCGAGCTCGACACCGACGTCGACTGGCACGAGGCGGTGGCGCGCTACGCCGAGGAGTACCCAGGTGCGGGCCTCGGCACCGGCCCGCAGGCCCGCGGCCCGGCGATGTTCTCCGTGCGCGCCGAGGGCAGGACCTGGCACGTCCGTCAGACCTTCGACGACCCCGAGGGCGACCGTGACTGGGGCTTCTCGGCCGTCGTCGACCTCGACGCGAGCGACGAGTCCGGCACCGCCGAGCTCACGGTGACGTCCGTCGGTCCGCTGTCGGAGCAACCCGCAGGCTCCTGACCCCTGATCGGTGCCTGCGCAACCGAATGGCTGGGGTTCACCGTGATCGGTGCCTGCGCAACCGAGTCCCGGGGCTTGCCGTTGGTGAGGCACCGATCGGCACCGTTTCGCCGATCGGTGCTTGAGCAACCCGTCGGCGCGCCACACGGTTGCTCAGGCACCGATCAGGCCGGGCCGGCCGTCGGTCACGTCCTCAGAGGGCGCCGGGGTCGGTGACGGGCAGCGAACAGACGAAGTCGCGGCACACGTACGCGGTGGCGTGCCCGTCGACGGCGACCCGTCCGGCGAGCAGGGGGACGGCGTCGGTGGGCTCCCCCGCGACCACCACTGCGCCTGGGCTCGTGCGCGCCAGGGCCGCGCGGTGCATCGCATCGCGTTCGGGCCCGTCGTGACCGACCACCGCGATCTCCTCCGGCCCCGCCAGCACCGCCTCCGCCGCGGTGAGGGACCAGCCGGCGAACCGCGGAGCGGCCGTCGACAGCCGGGCAGCACTGGCCAACGCCTCCTCCGCGCCCGCGCGCCAGCGCTGCTCCCCGGTGACCGCTGCCAGCGCGACGAGCGCGTTGGCCAGCGCCGACGTGCCCGACGGGTGCGCGTTGTCGGAGGCGTCCTGCGGCCGGACGAGCAGCTGTTCCCCGTCGGCGGCGGTGTCGAAGAACCCGCCCTCCGGGTCCGCGAAGTGCTCGAGGGCACGACCGAGGAGTCGCTCTGCCCGCTGCAGCCACACGGCCTCGCCGGTGATCCCGAGCAAAGCAACGAACGCCTCGGCGACGCAGCCGTGGTCCTCGAGGACGGCATCGTGCCCGCCGGCCCGTCCGTCGCGCGACGTGCGCACGAAGCGGCCGTCGTCGACGCCGTGCACCGTGGCGAGCAGCTCGGCCGCCTCGCGAGCGGCCGCGCCGTAGCGCGGCTCGGACAGCAGCACCGATGCCTCCGCCAGAGTGGTGACGGCGAGACCGTTCCAGGCGGCGACCACCTTGTCGTCCCGAGCCGGCCTGACCCGCTCGGCCCGCGCGTCGAGCAGGCGCGCCCGCACGTCGGCCCAGCGAGCCGGGTCGTCGGGGTCGCGCAACAGCTGCAGGGTGGAGTAGCCGCGCTCGAACGTGCCCGGCCCGGTGACGCCGAGCAGCTGGACGGCCCAGGCGCCGTCGGTCGTGCCGAGCGCCTTCATCAGCTCGTTCGGGTTCCAGACGTAGTAGGCGCCCTCGTGCACCTGACCCCGGGCGTCCGGGCTGTCGGCGTCGAGCGCCGAGGCGAACGCGCCCTCGGGGGTGCGCATCTCGGCGAGCAGGAAGTCGGCGGTCTCGCGCGCCACCCGCTCGGCCAGCGCAGCGTGCTCGCTCGAGGGATCCAGCGCGCGCTCCGTGCGCCACCAGTGCAGGTAGAAGCGCAGCAGGAGCGCGTTGTCGTAGAGCATCTTCTCGAAGTGCGGCACCCGCCAGAACCGGTCGACGCTGTACCGCGCGAAGCCGCCGGCGAGCTGGTCGTAGATGCCACCGCGGGCCATGGCGCCCGCCGTCGATCGGACGACGGCCAACGTCGCGTCGTCCCCGCTGCGCGCATGACGACGCAGCAGGAACTCCAGCGCCATCGACGGCGGGAACTTCGGGCTCGCCGCGCCGATGCCCCCGGCCTCCTCGTCGTGCTGGCCGACGAGCGCGTCGGCGGCGGCGTCGAGGGCGTCAGCGCCGAGCGCTCCCCCACGGGCGTCGATGCGCTCGTTCAGGTGGTCGAGCACCTGGGAGCCGACGTCGAGCACCTCGTCACGGCGGTTCTCCCACGCCTCCGCCAGCCCCTGCAGCACCTGCGTGAAGGCCGGCATGCCCTGCCGTGGCTCGGGCGGGAAGTAGGTGCCGGCGAAGAACGGCCGACCGTCGGGCGTCAGCACGGCGGTCATGGGCCACCCGCCTTGGCCGGTCATCGCCTGCGTGGCGCGCATGTAGACGGCGTCGACGTCGGGGCGCTCCTCGCGGTCGACCTTCACGTTGACGAAGTGGTCGTTCATGAACGCTGCCGTCGCGGGGTCCTCGAACGACTCGTGCGCCATCACGTGGCACCAGTGGCACGCGGCGTAGCCGACGCTGAGCAGGATCGGCCGGTCGAGGGACTCCGCCAGCGCCAGCGCCTGCGGCCCCCACTCCCACCAGTCGACGGGGTTGTCGGCGTGCTGCTGCAGGTAGGGGCTGCTGGACGCGGCGAGTCGGTTGGGCATGTCCTTCACGCTAGCGACCACCACCCCGGCTGGCCGCACGAGCGTCGACGACCACGCCGCCGTGGGACCATGGGCCCGTGACGCCCCCCGACCACGGCCGCGGACCGGGCGACTACCAGGCCCGCGTCGCGATCTCCGCCGGCATCTGCGTCCTGCTGCATCTGGGGGTCGGCACGGTCGGGCTGTTCGTCATGTTCCTCTTCGCCTACGGGTTCGCCGACGAGGTGACCGCGGAGCTGCACGTCGCCTTCCTCCTCGGCGTCGCGATGGTGGCCGGCCTGTCGGCCCTGTTGGCGACGGGCGTGGCGATGACCGCGCGCCTGCACTGGCGCGCGGCCCTGGGGCTCGGTGCCTCGACGGCGCTGTTCGCCTACGCGCTCGCCCTCGCCGGCGGCACGGTCGTCAGCCTGCTCGACGAGGACCAGGGGTCGGTGACGGCGGACCAGCCGAGCTGGCCCTTCGTGCTGCTCGTCGTCGCTGGACTCGCGGCGTCGTTCCTCGGCGGCCGCAACGCCGTGCGGATCGTCCGCACCGCGCACCCCTGAGCCAGGGTGCGGAGTCGGTCCCAGAGCTGGAGGACCCGAACGGCTAGCCCTGCTTCTCGTCCCGTGGCTGGTCGTCGGCCCGCTCCCCCTCCCAGGGCTGGTTCGCCCGACGGGTGTGCTTGGCGAACGAGCGGACGAGGACCGTCACGCCGAGCGCGAGCCCGAGGACGACGGCGAGCCCGAGCCAGCCGGGCTTGACGTTCTCCGGGTCGAGTCCGGACGGGTCGGCCGCAGCGACCCACATCAACAGCTCCATGCTCCCAGCCTACGCCCGCGGGCCCCGGCCGCCCTCAGCGCAGGCCGGCGAAGAGGTCGTCCTCGGGGACCGACGTGTCCACGCGGGAGTCGACCAGCTGGTAGTCCTCGGTCGGCCACGCCTCTGCCTGCACCTCGTTGGGCACGGCGAAGAACCAGCCGTCGGGGTCGATCTGCGTGGCGTGGGCGAGCAGGGCCGCGTCGCGCACCGGGAAGTACTCGGCGCACTCGACCCGCGTGGTCAACCGGTCCTCGTCCTCCGGCTTGCGCTCCCACGTCTTCATCCGCTCGACGTAGGGGTTCTCGAGACCGTGCCGCTCGAGCGCCTCCGACAGCGCCGTCAGGCGCTTCCAGCTGAACCCGAGATGGTAGTAGAGCTTGCTGACCTGCCACGCCTCGCCGAGGTCGGGACGCCACGTCGGGTCGGCGGCCTTCTCGTAGGCGAAGACGCTGATCTCGTGGCACTTGATGTGGTCGGGGTGGGGGTACCCGCCGTTCTCGTCGTAGGTCGTCAGCACCTGCGGCCGGAAGGACCGCACGAGCCTGACGAGGGGCGCGGCGGCCTCCTCCAGCGGCACCAGCGCGAAGCAGTCCTCCGGCAGCGGGGGCTTGGGATCGCCCTCGGGCCACCCGGAGTCGACGAAGCCGAGCCAGTCCTGCGTCACGCCGAGGATCTCTCGTGCCCGGTCCATCTCCTCGCGGCGGATCTCGGTGATGAGGTCGGGGTTCTCCTCGATGCCGGGGTGCTGGAACTGCGGGTTGAGGATGCTGCCCCGCTCACCGCCGGTGCAGGTGACGACGTGGACGTCGACACCCTCGGCGACGTACCTGGCGGTCGATGCCGCGCCCTTGCTCGACTCGTCGTCGGGGTGGGCATGCACGTGCATGAGTCGCAGCGATTCGGTCACGTGCTCCAGTTTCTCACCAGGGGCGCAGGGACGTCCCGCGAGGTCTGACCGGTGGGACGTCACGGTTCCGTGCCCCGCGGGCGGTGCCGCTCGGGACGCCCTGGGAGAATCGGCACGTGTCCACCCTGGAGAGTCGTTACGGCCGACGCGAGCGTCCCCGCTGGTTCTGGTGGGCCGTCGCGTCCGTGGGCGTCGTGCTGGGTGTGGCGTGGGCGGCGTGGGTCGCCTTCGACGACCCGGCCGTCAGCGCCGACGTGTGGAGCTTCGAGGTCGTCAGCGAGACCCGCACGGTCATCGTGCTCGACGTCCGTCGGGCCGAGCCGGTCGCCGTCACCTGCACCGTGCAGGCGCAAGCGCAGGACCGGTCTGTCGTCGGCGAGCGCACCGTCGACATCGCCGCCGACGACCCCCGCCGCACCCGCCTCGAGATCGACGTCGAGACGCAGCGTCGTGCGGTCACCGGGATCCTGAGGACGTGCCAACGGGCGTAGCCGCTGCTAGACTGATCGATCAACCCCGAGCAGGTGCTCGGGGTTCCGTACGTCGAAGGAGCCGCACATGACGCAGCCCACCGAGACCATCTGGGTCACCCAGGAGGCCTACGACCGCCTCGCCGAGGAGCTCGACCACCTCAAGGGAGACGTGCGCGCCGACATCACCGCCAAGATCGCCGCCGCCCGTGACGAGGGTGACCTCAAGGAGAACGGCGGCTACCACGCCGCCCGCGAGGAGCAGGGCAAGACCGAGGCCCGCATCCGCCAGCTCGAGGACATGCTCCGTCGCGCCGAGGTGGGCGAGAAGCCCGCCGACGACGGCAAGGTCGAGGCCGGCATGAAGGTCACCGTCCGCTTCGCCGGCGACTCCGAGACCGAGACGTTCCTGCTGGGCTCGCGCGAGCTCCTGAGCATGGACTCCGCCGTCGACCTCGACGTCTACTCCCCCACCTCTCCGATGGGCGCCGCGCTCCTCGGTCACCAGAAGGGTGACGAGGTCTCCTACGAGGCCCCGAACGGCAAGAGCATCAGCGTCGAGATCGTCGACGCCACGCCGTTCTGAGCCCGTACGGACCGCCAGGGCGCGTCCGGACGGACGGTCGCGTCGTCAGCTGAACCGGTAGCCCAGCTCGCGCAGCCTGGTCAGCACGTCGGCGCGGTGGTCGGGTCCGCGCGTCGCGCCCTCGATCGCCACCTCCACCTCGCGGACGCCCAACGCGTCGGCTGACCGGTCGTGGGCGACCTCGAGGACGTTGACCCCGAGGTCGGCCAGCACCGACAGCAAGCGCATGAGCTCGCCCGGGGAGTCCGAGAAGCGCACGCGCAGGTGCATGAACCGCCCCGCGGCGGACAAGCCGTGGCGGATCACGTCGAGCAGCACGAGCGGGTCGACGTTGCCGCCGGACAGGACCGTCACGACCGGGGAGCGGAAGGCGTCGGGGCGGTCGAGCAGGGCGGCCACACCGGCGGCACCCGAGGGCTCGACGAGCATCTTGGCGCGCTCCAGCAGACCGATCAACGCCTGGCTCATCGAGTCCTCGCTCACGGTGACGACGTCGTCGAGCTCGGCGGCGATGACCTCGAAGGGGATCAGGCCCGGCTCGGCGACGGCGATGCCGTCGGCCATCGTCGGTCCCATCGCCCCGCGGACCGGCCTGCCCTCGGCGAGGGACCCCGGATAGGCCGCGGCGTCCTCGGCCTGGACGCCGACGATCCGGACGTCCGGACGTCGTTCGCGCAGCAGGGCGATGCCCGCGGCGAGGCCGCCCCCGCCGAGGGGCACGACGATCGTGGCGAGGTCCGGCAGCTGCTCGACGATCTCCAGCCCCACCGTCCCCTGGCCGACGAGGATGTCCCGGTGGTCGAAGGGATGGATCAGCTCGGCACCCGTCGACGCGCTGATCTCCTGGGCCCGCACGAGCGCCTCGGTGACACCCGAGCCGTGGAACTCGATGTCGGCACCGTAGCCACGGGTGGCCTGGACCTTGGGCAGGGCGGCACCCTCGGGCATGACGATCGTGGCACGGCACCCGAGCAGCTGGGCGGCGAGGGCGACGCCCTGGGCGTGGTTGCCGGCACTGGCCGCGACGACACCCCGCGCCCGCTGGGCGGCGCTGAGCCGCGCGATGCGCACGTAGGCTCCGCGGATCTTGAACGACCCCGTCCGCTGGAGGTTCTCGCACTTGAGGTAGACGGGCCCACCCACCCGGGAGGTGAGCCACCGTGAGTGCGCGAGAGGGGTCTCCTCGACGACCGCGTCCAGCAGAGTGCGGGCCTGCTCGACCTCGCGCAGCGCGATCCTCACGACTCCCTCGTCCGTCCGTCGTCGTCGCTGCCCGCACCCGCCTCGTCGGCGTCGGCACCGGCGTCGGCGTCGGCGCGGAGGTCGGCGCTCGTGCTCGCATCGGGTGGTCGTCGCTCGGGAAGCCCGTCCGGTTCCAGGGGCGCTCTGGCCGTCTCTGCCAGGTGACGGACGACCCCGTTGAGTGCGGCCACGATCGGCACGGAGATGAGTGCCCCGAAGATGCCGCTCACCGTGATGCCGGCGGTGATCGCCAGCAGGATCCCGAGGGGGTGGACCGCCACGAACGCCCCCATGAGGAAGGGGTGCAGCACCTGGGACTCGATCTGCTGGACGGCGACGACCGCGAGGAGCATGAACAGGGCCGTGAGCGGACCCTGGGCGACGAGCGCGACCGCGACCGCGACGAACCCCGACAACAACGCGCCCACGATCGGGATGAAGGCGAGCAGGAAGACCAGCACCGCGATCGCGAAGGCGAGGGGTACCCCGAGCAGCCAGGCGGCGATGCCGATGCCGACCGCGTCGATGAAGGCGACGATGACCGTCGCCCGGACGAACGCCGTCAGGCTCTGCCACGCAGCAAGGCCGGAGCTGTGCAGCTTGGCACGGGCGTCGCGCGGGAAGAGCACCACGACGAAGGCCCAGATGCGCCGCCCCTGGTAGAGGAAGAAGAACGCTGCGAACAGCGCGATGAAGAAGCCCGCGACGAAGTACGTGAGCGAGGTGCCGAACGAGGCGACCCGGCCGACGGCCCCGTTCTGCCCGAAGTTCTCGATCGCGTCCTGCACCCGCTCGATGGCCTCGGAGATCTGTGAGTCCGTGAGCCCGAGAGGCCCTTCCTTCGCCCAGGTCTGGATCTCGTCGATCCCGGCGACGACCTGGACGCGAAGCTCGGCGAACTGGGTCGAGAGCTGCTGACCGACGAGCGTCAGGAGGCCGAAGAAGGCGACGAGGAGCCCGACCACGACCGACAGCGCGGCGACGAGCCGCGGGACGCCCCAACGCTCGAGACGGTCGACCGCTCCGACGGCGAGGGCGGCGCCGAGCAGTGCGATGGCGATGGGGACGGTGACCTGGGAGAAGAACCGCAGGAGCCACAGGATGCCGTAGCCGGCCGCACCGATGATGATGATCCGCCAGGCCCACTGCGTGGCGATCTCGACGCCGGGGGGTACCCGGTAGGGCTCGCTGCTCATCGCCGGTTCTCCGTCACCCTGCCGACACTATGCGACGACGTACGCTGATGCTCGAGAGGACAGGTGATGGATCGATGTTCGGAACCCGCAAGGCCGAGCTCCCCAGCCCCGACGAGGCGCTGCCGGGTCGCTCGAGCAGCCCGCACGCGCTCGGAGGTCGTCACGCGGTGCTCGGCACCCCGGTGCAGACCGACGACGTCCCCGACGGGCTCGAGGTCGCGGTGTTCGGGCTGGGGTGCTTCTGGGGCGAGGAGAAGACGTTCTGGGAGACGCGAGGGGTGTGGTCGACGTCGGTCGGCTACGCCGGCGGGATCACCCCGCACCCGACGTACTCCGAGGTCTGCACGGGTCGTACCGGTCACGCCGAGGTGGTGCGCGTGGTGTTCGACCCGCAGGTCGTCACGTTCGACGACCTCCTCACGGTCTTCTGGGAGAACCACGACCCGACGCAGGGCATGCGCCAGGGCAACGACCGGGGCTCGCAGTACCGCTCGATCATCCTCACGACCTCGCCGGAGCAGGCCGAGGCGGCTGAGCGGTCGCGAGAGCACTACCAGCAGAAGATGACCGCGGCCGGCTACGGGAAGATCACGACGGCGATCGTGCCGCTGGAGGCGTACTACTACGCCGAGAGCGAGCACCAGCAGTACCTCGCCAAGAACCCGTACGGCTACTGCCCCATCCACGCGACGGGCGTCGCCTACCAGTGACGGCGGTTCCTGCCGGGCGTCCGGGCTCCTGACCGGTGCCTGTACAACCCGAAGGACGCATTCGGTTGCTATGGCACCGATCGGGCGAAGCCCGCAGATCGGTGCCATAGCAACGGAAAGGGCGCTCATCCGGTTGGCGAGGCACCGATGGGCGGATACTTCTGATCGGTGCCTCAGCAACGCCAATGCCGGCCATACGGTTGCGGAGGCACCGATCACGAGACGTCCACCGCATTCGGTTGCTCAGGCACCGATCAGGGGGTCATAGGCTGCGCGGGTGACCACGACCTCGACCTTCCCGCAGCGGCGCACCCTCGGGGTGCTCGCCGGCTCCCAGGTGGTCGGCGGCATCGGGAACGGCGCGGGACTCTCGGTCGGTGCCCTGCTGGTACGTGAGGTCTCCGGCTCCGCCGGCTGGGCGGGCACCGCCACCGTCGCCCTCACCCTCGGCGCTGCGGCCGCGACCCTGCCGCTCGCCACCCTTGCCGCCCACCGCGGGCGCCGACCGGCACTGGCCCTCGGGTGGCTCGTGGGGGCCGTCGGTGCGGCGCTCGTGGTGTCGGGTTCGGCAGGAGGCTCCCTCGCCCTGGCACTGGCCGGCCTCGTGCTGTTCGGCGTCAGCACCGCGGCCAGCCTGCAGGCGCGGTTCGCCGCCACCGACCGCTCCGACGGCCCCACCGTCGGTCGCGACCTGTCCCTCGTGGTCTGGGCGATGACGATCGGCGCGGTCGCCGGACCGAACCTCACCGGCCCCGGCGCCGCCCTCGGCCGCGCCCTCGACATCCCCGAGATCGCCGGTCCGATGCTGTTCTCCCTCGCCGCGTTCGCGCTCGCCGGCCTGCTCACCCTCGTCGGCCTGCGGCCCGACCCCCTGCCCGCACGCGACGCCGCCGCTCCCCCACCGGTGCGCATCCGGGCCGCCCTGCCCCACGTCCGCGGAGCCGCCGCGACGGCGATCGTCGCCGTCGCCGCGGCTCACGCCGTCATGGTGGCCGTCATGGCCCTGACCCCCGTGCACATGCAGGACCACGGCTCGGACCTGGAGGTCATCGGACTGACGATCAGCCTGCACATCGCCGGGATGTACGCCCTGTCGCCGGTGATGGGCTGGCTGGCCGACGCGTGGGGTCCGGCCCGCACCATCGTGCTCGGTCAGCTCCTGCTCGTGGCCGCCGTCGTCGTCGCCGGGACCTCGGGACACTCCGACCTGCAGATCACCGTCGGACTCGTGCTGCTCGGGATCGGATGGTCCGCGAGCGTCATCGCCGGAGCGGTCCTGCTGACCCGCAGCGTCGACGACGACGTCCGCACGCCGCTGCAGGGCTTCAGCGACATGGCGATGAGCCTGTCGGGGGCCACGGGGGGCCTGCTCGCCGGTCTCGTGGTCGCCTGGCAGGGCTTCGCGGTCCTGAACGCGGCCGCCGGCCTGCTCGTGGTGCCGGTGGTCGTGCTGGTCCTGGCCGGACGACGCACCGCACGGCAGGTCAGCGGCGGAACACCGTAGCGCGCACCCAGTCGACCGGCGGCAGGACGAACCGGAACCACCAGTCCTCGACGCGGTCCGCCAGCGCGTACCAGGCGTCGACGATGCGGTCGGTCACCGGTGCCGTGACGTCCGCGACCGCGTACCCGAGGTCCTCCCACAGGTCGTCGCTGAGGAAGAGCCCGGTGACCGCCACCACTGCGAAGGCCGACCACAAGGTGCCGAGCACGATGCCGAAGAAGAGGTTCACGGCGACGGCGAGCACGACCACCGTGTTGCGAGTCGTACGGTTCACGAGGGCGGGGACGAAGAACAGCTGGGAGACGAGCACCGCCCAGGTGACGAGGGCGAGCGGAACCGTACCGACGCTGAGCAGGTCCGAGAGCCACGGGAACGGCCGGTACTCGGGCAGCTGCAGGGTGCCGAACAGAGCGGTGCCCTGCTGCCACTGGGGCTGGGCGACCTTGGCGAGCCCGGCCGCCAGGTAGGCCAAGGCCACCTGCGTCCCGAGCCCGAGCAGTCCGACGTTGTGCAGACCCGTGCGCAACCACTCCGGCACCGCCTGCTCGCTGCCGGGACGTTCCAGGCGTGCGGCGTCCAGGGACCACACGTCCGCGAGCCGCATCAGCAGCATCCACAGCAGCGCGATGCGCAGCAGGTTGTCTGACGCCGTCGAGAGCAGCGGGTTCTGGCCGGTGACCGCGATGAAGCCGACCAGCAGCAGGACGTTGGCGGCCTTGGTGCGCCAGCCGAGGACGAACGCGACCGCCGCCAGGATGACCGCGACGTAGACCACGGTGAGGATGTCGGCGCTCACCCCGTCGAGCAGCGCGATCTCGGGGAACCGGCTCACCGCCCGCGTGGGCTCGGCCCACAGGGAGGCGTCGCCGACCCAGGCCTGCCGGTTGCCGAAGTTCGTGACCAGCAGACCCAGCACTGCGAGCCCGACGCCGATGCGGGCGGCGGCCAGGGCGTGCACGGCGTGGCGCGACTGCGTCAACCATCCGACGACCTCGCCCCTGGACTCGGACACGGCGATCCTGGACACCGTCTCAGTCTCCCTTCACCCACGTGTCGAAGGCGCGCTGCTCGCGCTCCTGTGTCGTGACCGCCGGGCGCCACCCGACCGTGAACAGGCCGAACTCGAGGTCACCGACGCGCACGTCGTCCCGGTCCTCCCTCGGCGGCACGACGCGGCGTCCCACCCGGTACTGCACCTCGACCACCGGGTCGTCCAGACTCGCCCGAGCGTACAGGCTCGCGAACCTGGTGAGCATGGTGTCCAGGCGCGTGAACCGGGCAACGAGCTGCGGATCGACGCCCTCGTCGGCCAGCCCCGCGGCGACGCGGTTGCCCTCGCCGTCGGTCGTCGAGGCCCCGACGACCGCGCGGCCGCCGATGCCGAGCTCGAACATGACGCCGTTCAGGTTCGTGGCGAGGCGTCGGGCGGCCGTCGACATCCGGTCCGGGGCGGCGTTGCGGCGCAGCGTCCGCAGGTCGGCCGCAGTGACGTCGATCCACCCGGTCTCCTCGACCGTCTCCTCGTCGACCTGGACCCGAGCGCGGATCTGCAGGGACTCGTCGACCCGCTGTGCGCTGGGCTCGAGCACGTCCCACGACTGCTGGAAGTAGGGGTTGACGTAGAAGGCCAGCCGGGTCGGGCCGGCGGCGTCGCGCACCGGACCGTCGGGCGCGAGGAACAGGGCGATGACGACGGAGTGGATGACGGCGACGGTCGCGAGCGCGAGGATCAGCACCGCGCGCCAGCCCTGGCTGGCGTCGGGAGGCGTGTGGCCCACGGGCGGTGCGGCCTCGGTCTGCGGCGCGTCATCCGGCGCGGTGGCGGACTCCGTCCGGACCCTCACCTCGTGCTCGGCCACGGACCGATCGGTGTCGACGGCGTCGCCCGGGGTCTCGGCGGGATCGCGAGGGTCGCGCGGGTCGGTCTCGTCGTTCACCGGGACTCCCTCCCTCGTCGACGCGTGCATTAGGTGGACACGGGCACGGGGTCGAGTATCCCGCGCCCAGAAAGACCTCTGCCCGGTGACGTCACGTCACCGGGCAGAGGTCGTGATCTGGATGGATCAGATCAGGGCGCGTCGCCGCTCGTTGACGAGCACCGCGGCACCGAAGGCCACCAGGCCCAGACCCAGCAGCCAGAACGGCAGCAGGTTCGGAGCACCGGCGTTCGGCAGCGAGCTGGTCACATCCGCGTCGGCCTGGGCGTCGGCGTCGGCGATGGCGTCGGCCTGCGCGTCGGCAGCAGCGTCGGCGATGGTGCCGTCGGCCTGCGTGCCGTCGTCACCGGCGGCCGCCTGATCCTGCTGGACGATCGGCGTGCGGCTGTTGGCACCGACAAGCGAGTTGCCAAGGAAGAGGTCCGCGAGTCCGCCGTCGCCGGCAGCGCCGAGGACCGTGACCCGAACGGCGGTAGCGGAGTAGACGTTGGTCGTCGTCTCAAGCCGGTCGCCCACGAGTCCGACGTACTCGTCGATCACGTTGACGTCGACGCTGATCGCCCGGCGAAGCTCGGTGGTCAGCGTGTTCAGGCCGTCCGTCAGAGCAGCGGACAACGGCGCTACGGCCGAAGTGATCAGCGTATCGATGGCGGTGGTCAGCGCTTCCACAAGTTCCGGGGCCACAGCGTCCAAGGTGATGGGCGTGATGGTACCGAGGGTGTCGAGCTGAAGCCCCGCCGTGCCGATGGCCCCGAGCACCTGGGTGTTGGCCTGCGCAAGCAGTCCGGGCAGCGCTTCGGTCACGCCAGTCGCGACAAGATTGAGCAGGTCCTGTTGACCATCGGCGCGACTCAGCGACGCGAAGTTGACGTTGCCGTCGGTGGCCGCCTCGAGGAGCTCGTCGATGTTCAGCGTCACCAGACCGGTCTGAAGGTTCACCGTGACGCCTCCATTGCTGACCGTCGTCACGGCGTCGAGGGTGTTCTGGACGCCCGTGACGCTGACGGCCAGTACGCCCGGCTCGCCGATCGTGATGTCGGGGTCGCCCAGGGTGTCGCCGATGGCGTCGAGGATCGTGCCCAGCGCGACGACCTCTGCGCTGATGGAGCCTTGTGCGATGCCGACGGTGCTTGACGGGCTGGTCGGGGCGTTCTCCTCAAGCGACGCCTGCGATCCCAGCGCGCCGAGGTCGAGCGTGACGTTCGCGAGCGCGTTCAGCGGTTCCAGCGGCTGGCCCGGACCGGACAGGTTGAGCACCGCATTTGCCGGAGGCGCGTCTCCGCCGCCGACCTGAACGAGTCCGGCGTTGGTCACAGCACCGGACGCTGCGTCGGACGCGTCGCGCTGCGCGAAGGCGTAGCTGCCGACAGCGCCAACACCCTCGGAACCGAGTGCATCGCCGACCGGACCAGTCAAGGCCTTGAGCGGGTCGAGCGGACCGGCCACATAGTTGGGGCCGTCGGTCTCGGGAGTACCTGCCGCGGTGTCGACGAAGGCGTTGGCGCCGCCGGCGCCGACATCGGTTCCGGCGAACTCGCCGCCCTCGAGCACGTCGCCCAGAGGATCGATCAGCGGATCACCCAAGGCGCCGGTGGCAGCGATGTACTGCGCCTCGGCGTAGGACTTGTAGTCGAATCCTTCTGCGGCGTTGGCCGACAGCGAGACGGCGCTGGTCACCAACAACGTGGAGAGACCCACCGCCAAGGTGTTTCTTCCGAGCTTCTTCAAGACGTACTCCCAGTCAAATCGGCCGGACTCTTCCCCAAGTCCGACACAGGTCCGTGTGACGACGCCCACCTGTGGCGTGGCGCACTGGCCGACATCTTAATCACATCTCAGGCAGGTTGAGGAAACCGGAGTTACAAAAGGCTGGACACCCCTGCACGCCGTCAGTCGCCTCGCACCGGTTCGGTCGCGGACCGCACCAGGCGTTCATCGCCGTCGTTCCAACGATCCCGGCCCACTCTGCGACGCACCTCGTGCTCGATCCGGCGCCATGTGACGTCACTCACCAGCATCATGTCGACGGCGATCATGACCAGCGAGAAGTACATGATCCCCATCGCCAGGCCGATCGACAGGTGCATGCCGGTGATCATGACGAGGGCGATCGCCCGCAGGGGCCGGTACAGCAGGAGGACGGGGAACATCAGCTGGATCGCGACGGAGACCCACGTGGCGGCCAGCACGATCGGCTCGGCGCTGGTGATCGGGTGCAGCAGGTCGCGCCACGGCGAGTAGGCCTCGACCTGCAGCGGGAAGTACACCGCGGTCCCGTCGAGCCAGACCGGGCTCTGGACCTTCCACAGCGCCGAGGCGACGTAGACGATCACGACCTGGTGGATGATCAGGACGACGGCGAGGTTGTGCAGCGTCGTGCCGAACCACTCCGGCAGCCGGGGCGTCGGGCGCCCGCGACGTGCGTCGAGGGACCAGAAGGCGCCGGACTCGGTGAAGCACAGGTAGAGCAGCACCATCCGCAGGACCGCGTCGCCACCGGAGCCCACGAACGGGTTCGTCGTGTACATCGACAGCCACAGCAGCAGCGTCGCTGCGGTCATCGTGCGGGTGTGCCAGCCGAGCATCAGCAGGAACCCGGACGCAATGGTGGCGAGGTACAGCAGGTCGAAGAGCCGACCGTCGGCTGCGACGAACGCCCCCAGGAAGGACGGCCACGCGTCGAGGCTGCGGATCGGTTCGCTCCACGCGGTCCCGTCGCCCCACGTGTAGTGACGGTCGGGCAGGTTGACGAGGAGCTGGGTCCACACGATCAGCCCGAGCACGATGCGCGTGACGGCCAAGCCGCGGCGTGCGTGCTTGGCCTCCATGAGCCACGTGGTCGCCGGCTCGAGCAGCTGCCTCATCGGTGCCTCCGGTCGAAGCGCTCTACGGCGTCCAGCTCGGCCCCGGTCGGGGGCAGCGCCGCGCGCCAACCGCTCGTGCGCTCGACCGGTGCGGGGCGAGCGGCCTCGCGCTCGTCGCGTGGGAGCCGACGGTCCGCGTACGGCGTGACCGCCTGCGTGCGCAGCCGGTAGCGGACCGCGACGAGCTCCACGTCGCGATGGCGTGCCTGCACGACCACGGTGCCGAGCGCGATCACCGACCCCTCGTAGGTGAGCCACCGCTGCGCCCGCAGCCGTTGGCTCGGGTCGGCGCCCGCACCGGTCACGCGTTGCTCGACCTCCTCCCACGAGGGGGTCGCCACCGGGTCGACGACGTCGACCGCTCGACGCTGCTCGTCACTGAGGGCACGGTGTCGCCCGGCGAGGGAGGAATGGAACTTGTTGGTGACGTAGCCGGCTCGTCCGCCGATGACGTGCTGGCGCACCGCACCCAGCTCGACGTCGGTCCAGTCGACCCAGTCGGTGGTGACGAGCTCACCGTCGACCTCGTACGCGGCCTGGAACAGGATCGAGCGGTCCGAGGAGATCGGCGACGGGGCGAACAGTCGCCAGTTCTGCGTGAAGAAGGGGTTCTGGTAGCTCGTCGCAGGCCGCAGCGCCTCGCTCGCCCGGTTGGGCGGCATCGCGGCGGCGGTGATGAACACCAGCTGGGTCGCGGCGACCAGCACCGCGCAGAGCACGAACGCCGTGCGCAGCGCCGACGGCCGCTCGGCCGCTTCGCCGGCCGCCCCCGGAACGCGCTCGGCGCGGTCGTCGGCGGTGTCGTCGCTCGGCTCGGTCACGGCGTCACGGTACCCGCGGTCGCGGTGCGGGAGCGACGCCCGACGTACCGGCAGGCAGGATGGGACGGTCACCGCACCCAGCCGGCTACCGGAGGACCCGACGTGAAGAACCCCGTGCAGCAGTACCTGGAGGAGATCGTCGAGGCGTGCGCCGGGACCTCGGGCGCCGTCGCGGACTACATCCCCGAGCTCGCCGAGGCCGACCCCGACCGGTTCGCCCTGTGCCTGGCCACGGTCGACGGCCGCGTCTACACCGTCGGCGACGCGGAGGCACGCTTCAGCATCCAGTCGATCAGCAAGCCGTTCACCTACGCGCTCGCCCTGCAGGACAGCGGGAAGGAGGCCGTCGCCGAGAAGGTCGGCGTCGAGCCGTCGGGCGATGCGTTCAACGAGATCAGCCTGGCCCCGGACTCCGGTCGTCCCTTCAACCCCATGATCAACGCCGGTGCCATCACCACCACGTCGCTGCTCGCCGGGGAGGACGGCGACGAGCGGTTCGCCCGGGCCCTGGAGGGCTTCGGCCGGTTCGCCGGCCGCGAGCTCGACGTCGACGAGGCGATCTACGACTCCGAGCTCTCGACGGCCCACCGCAACCGCGCGATCGCGCACATGCTGCGAGAGTTCTCCATCCTCGAGGGCGACCCGGAGGACGTGCTGGCCCAGTACGTCCGGCAGTGCTCGATCTCCGTGGACACCCAGGACCTCGCCCTGATGGCCGCGACCCTCGCCAACGGCGGGGTCCAGCCGCGCACCGGTGAGGAGGTGCTCGACGCCCAGCTCGTCGAGCACGTCCTGAGCGTCATGACCACGTGCGGCATGTACGACGCGGCCGGGGACTGGGTGACCGCCGTCGGGATGCCGGCCAAGAGCGGCGTCAGCGGCGGCATCATCGGCGTGCTGCCCGGCCAGGTCGGCATCGCCGTCTTCTCGCCTCGGCTGGACTCCCACGGCAACAGCGCCCGTGGCGTGACGCTGTTCGAGCGCATGTCGCACGACATGGAGCTGCACATCATGCACGTGAGCCGTGGTTCGAGGAGCGCTCTGCGCGCCTCCTTCCCGCTGTCGCAGGCGCGCTCACGACGCCGCCGGACCACCGCGGAGCAGGAGGCCCTGGACCGGGTGAGTGACCGGTGCCGTGTCTACGAGCTGCACGGCGACCTGCTGTTCTCCGGTGCCGAGTCGGTCGTGCGCTCGATCGTCGACGACGACCCCGAGCTGGCGGTGCTGGACTTCACGCACGTCAACGAGATCGCGACGGTCAGCCGCCAGACCCTCATCGCGTTGCGCGACCGGCTGCGCGAGTGCGGCGCCGAGGCGGTGGTCGTCGACCCCGGCGAGGTCATCCCCGACCCGGACGCCGGCACCGACCGCGCGACACGACGCTTCCCCGACGTCACCAGCGCCCTGGCCTGGGCCGAGGACGAGCTGATCCGCCGACACTGCGGCGACCTCACCACGAGCGACCCCGTCGGGGAACATCCGCTGATGAGCGGACTCTCCGACCATGCGTCCGAGGTGGTGCGGGCCGCGCTGGAGTCGCGCGAGCACGCCGACGGCGAGATCGTCCTCGAGGCCGGGGGTGACTTCTCCGGCGTGCACCTGATCATCGACGGTCGCGCCGTGGCCTGTGCCGAGGCGCCGGACGGCTCGCGCATGAACCTCGTGACGATGGAGCCCGGCACGTCCTTCGGCGAGCTCGCGCTCGGCACCGAGGACGTGCAGGAGACCGAGATCCGCGCTGACGGCGACCTCAGCTTGCTCGTCCTCTCCGCGGACTCCATCGAACGGATCACCGAGGACGATCCTGCCGTGGGCCTGGAGATGTGGCGGGCGATGGCACGCGACGGCTACCGCGTCGCCGACAAGGCCCTCCGTCGCGGCGCGACACGGCTGGCGTGAGCGAGGGCACGAGCTCAGACGGCGGGGACCTCGTCGTCGGAGAGGACGGTCTGGCACGGCCGGTGTGGGCGGCGTCGGACCCGATGCTGCGGGCCTACTACGACACCGAGTGGGGCATGCCGGTCCGCGACGAGCGTGGGCTGTTCGAGCGGCTGAGCCTCGAGGCGTTCCAGTCCGGACTCTCCTGGGCGATCATCCTGCGCAAGCGCGAGGGCTTCCGGGCCGCGTTCGACGGCTTCGACCCCGACCTCGTCGCCGCCTACGACGAGCACGACGTCGACCGGCTGCTCGGCGACGCAGCGATCGTGCGCAACCGCGCGAAGATCGAGGCGACGATCACGAACGCACGAGCGACGGTGGACCTGCGGTCCCGAGGTGGTCTGCCGGATCTCGTCTGGTCGCACCGGCCCGCGCGGACGCCCGAGCCGCGGACGTTCGCCGACGTCCCGACGACGTCGCCGGAGTCCGAGGCCCTGGCAAGGGCGCTGCGGCGCGAGGGATTTCGGTTCGTCGGCCCGACGACGATGTTCGCGCTGATGGAGGCCGTGGGGATCGTCGACACCCACCTGGTGGGGTCGCACCGACGTGGGACGTCGGGGGTCTGGTCCTCCTCCGACACGCCCTGGTCGGCGGCGTCGCGGACCTCGTAGACCAAATCGCGCGAACGATCCGACCTTCTCCGCGCCGGCCAGGCGGAGCCGCTCGCTCCCGACGCGCCGGGGGAAGAGCGGGGCGCCCGCGCCGACCGGCACCTCCGGCCGACGCGTGGTGAAGACGAACACGGCACGGTCGCCGAAGAAGTCCGCCCACGTCTCGGGTCGGGCGAGCGGGTCGTCGTGACGCAGCAGCCACTCGTCGATGGTCGACCCCTGCACCATGACGCGGGCCTGCGCCGGGAAGAGGCCGTCGAGCGACTCCTCGCCGCCCTCGACCGCGAAGAGCCAGTCGAGGGAGTCGTGCTCGTCGGCGATCCGGCCGTCGATGCTGGTGGCGGTGTCGAAGAGGAAGCGGCCCACGGTCCGAGCCTGGACCCCAGAGCCGACAGCTCCCGGACGCCGCGGAGCCCGGGACCCACGTGGGGTCCCGGGCTCCGCCGACCTGTCGGGCTCAGGCCAGGTCGAACCGGTCGAGCTCCATCACCTTGGTCCACGCAGCGACGAAGTCGTGCACGAACTTCTCGTGCGCGTCCTCGCTGGCGTACACCTCGGAAAGGGCGCGCAGCTCGGAGTTCGAGCCGAAGACCAGGTCGACGGCCGTGGCGGTCCAGAGAACCTCGCCGCTCGAGGCATCACGGATCTCGTAGACGCCCTCCTCGTCCTGCGACGCCTTCCACTGCGTCCCGGGTGACAGCAGGTTGACGAAGAAGTCCGTCGTGAGCGCGCCCACCCGGCCGGTCAGGACACCGTGGCGCGTGTCGGCGACGTTGGCGCCCAGCGCACGCATGCCGCCAACCAGCACCGTCATCTCCGGCGGCGTGAGACCGAGCAGGTAGGCCCGGTCGACCAGCGCCGACTCCGGCTGCAACTTCTCGCCGGAGGTCCAGAAGTTGCGGAACCCGTCGGCGCGGGGCTCCAGGTAGCGGAAGGAGTCGACGTCCGTGTCCTCCTGGGTGGCGTCCGTGCGACCCGGACGGAAGGGCACGGTGACGTCGTACCCTGCGTCCTTGGCGGCCTTCTCCACCGCGACGGCACCGCCGAGCACGATGAGGTCGGCCAGGGAGACCTTCTTGCCGCCGGCCTGGGCGGCGTTGAAGTCCTGCTGCACCTGCTCCAGCTTCTCGATGACGACGCCGACCTGCTGTTCCTGGTTGACGGCCCAGCTGCGCTGGGGCTCCAGCCGGATGCGGGCACCGTTGGCGCCGCCGCGACGGTCGGTCTTGCGGAAGGTGGAGGCCGACGCCCACGCGGCACCGGCGAGCTGCTGGACGCTCAGGCCGGATGCGAGCAGCGTGCGCTTGAGGTCGGCGACGTCCTGCTCGTCGACCAGCTCGTGGTCGAGCGCCGGCACGGGGTCCTGCCACAGCTGCGGCTCGGGCACCCACGGCCCGAGGTACTGGTTGCCGACCGGGCCCATGTCACGGTGCAGCAGCTTGTACCAGGCTCGACCGAAGGCGTCGGCGAACTCGTCGGGGTTCTCGAGGAAGCGACGGGAGATCTTCTCGTACGCCGGATCGAACCGCAGCGAGAGGTCCGTGGTGAGCATCGTCGGCTTGTGCTTCACGCCCGGCTCGTGGGCGTCGGGGATGATCTCGGGCGCATCCTTCGCGACCCACTGCCATGCACCGGCTGGGCTCTTGGTCAGCTCCCACTCGTAGCCGAAGAGGATCTCGAGGAACCGGTTGCTCCACTCGGTCGGTCGGTCGGTCCACGTCACCTCCAGACCGCTCGTGATGGTGTCCTTGCCCTTGCCCGAGCCGTAGGTGCTCATCCAGCCCAGACCTTGAGCCTCGAGCGGGGCAGCCTCTGGCTCCGGCCCGGCGTACTCGTCGCCGTTGGCGGCGCCGTGGGTCTTGCCGAAGGTGTGACCGCCGGCGATCAGGGCGACCGTCTCCTCGTCGTTCATCGCCATCCGGGCGAAGGTCTCGCGGATGTACGGTGCCGCCGCGGCCGGGTCCGGGTTGCCCATGGGGCCCTCGGGGTTGACGTAGATGAGGCCCATCTCGGTGGCCCCCACCCCGGTCGCCATCTTGCCCTCCTCGGTGTACCGCTCGTCACCGAGCCAGGAGTCCTCAGGTCCCCAGAAGATCTGCTCGGGCTCCCACACGTCCTCACGACCGAACGCGAACCCGAAGGTCTCGAAGCCCATGGACTCCATGGCCACGGTCCCGGCCAGCACCAGCAGGTCGGCCCAGGAGACCTTCTGACCGTACTTCTGCTTGACCGGCCACAACAGGCGGCGAGCCTTGTCGAGGTTGGCGTTGTCGGGCCAGCTGTTGAGGGGGGCGAAGCGCTGCCCGCCGTCGCTGGCGCCGCCGCGGCCGTCCTCGAGCCGGTAGGTCCCGGCTGCGTGCCAGCTCAGTCGGATCATCAGGCCGCCGTAGTGGCCGAAGTCCGCCGGCCACCAGTCCTGCGAGGTCGTGAGGACCTCGACGACGTCCTGCTTGAGCTGCTCGACATCGACCTTGGCGAACTCCGCCGCGTAGTCGAAGTCCTCGCCCAGCGGGTTGCGCAGGGGCGACTGGGCCGCCAGGACGGTGAGGTCGAGCTGGTTGGGCCACCAGTCACGGTTGGTACGGGGCCGCGAGGTCTGGGGCTGGGGCGACGGCATGCCCGGGTTCTCGCTCTCGCTGCCGTGGGGCTGGGTGATGCCGTCGTGCGCGATGGGGCAACCCCCCTCCGGCTTGCTGTTGGCGGCCTGGGCGCTGGGGTCGTTCTCGGTCATGGGCTTCCTTCCGGTCGGAGCGGTCGTGTCGTGCGGATGGTCGAGGTGGTTCAGGCGCTTGTCGCCACACACTGGGCACAGGTGCCCCAGTAGACGACCTCGGCCTCGTCGATCGTGAAGCCGTGGTCGTGCGAGGCCACCAGGCATGGGGCGGAGCCGACGGCGCAGTCGACGTCGGCGATGGCGCCGCACGAGCGGCAGACGACGTGGTGGTGGTTGTCGTCGATGCGGCGCTCGTAGCGGGCGGCGTGGCCCGTGGGCTGGATGCGACGGACGATGCCCGCAGCCGTGAGGGCGGCGAGGCCGTCGTAGACCGCCTGGTGGGAGACGTCGGCGACGTTGGCTCGCACGACGTCGATCACCGTGGCGGTGTCGGCGTGCGGGTGCTGCTCGAGGGCGTCGAGGACGGCCAGCCGCGGCTGGGTCACACGGAGGCCGGCCCCTCGCAACAACTCTGCGGTGCTCGGCTCGGACATGGCTCCATCATGCCAGTTTTCTTGAACGAGTCAAGATATGCGGTGGGCGCGTCGATCGCGCTCGACCCGCCGTCGGTGGAGGTCGCGCATCACGGGCTCGAGCTCCTCGACCGGTCCGTCGACGACGGCACCTGGCACGAGCTCCTCGACCGTGAGTGACGCGACGGGCGCCGGCGGCTCGCCCCACTCGGCGAGCCACTCCCCCAACCGACTCGAGCGCACCGCGACGACGATCCGTCCGAGCCCCACCCACCCGTGCGCGGCCGCGCACATGGGGCAGTGCTCGCCGGAGGTGTAGACGGTGGCCGCAGAGCGTTCGTCGGCGTCGAGGTGCGCGGCGGCCCACCGGGCGATCGCGAGCTCGGGGTGCTGCGTGCGGTCGCCCCCGCTCACGTGGTTGTGGTCCTCGAGCAGCACCTCGCCGCCGGCGGAGACGAGCACCGACCCGAACGGTTCGTCGCCGACGTCCAGCGCCCGCTCCGCCAGCTCGACGCAGCGACGCAGGTGGGTCAGGTCGGTCTCGGAGACGCTCATCGACTCATGATCGCGCGGCTCGCGACCCGCTGCAGCGGACCGGTCGTCGCGGCCGGACGTGGCGCGCCTGCTCGGCCGGGAACGACGAGGGCCCGGACCATGCGGTCCGGGCCCTCATCGTGCGGGTGGAGCATAGGAGATTCGAACTCCTGACCTCTTCCATGCCATGGAAGCGCGCTACCAACTGCGCCAATGCCCCTCGCGGGTGGTGCTCGACTCTCGTCCAGCGCCGATAGAGAACTCTACCCGCTCACGGCCACGCGACCCAAACCGGGGTCACTCGTCGTCGGACATGACCGGCTCGGGGAGGGTGCCGGCGTTCCACTCGGTCAGGCGCCAGCGGCTGTCGTGCTGCGGCGCGATCTGCTCCAGAGCGATCCACGAGCAGTTCGAGAGCCCGGCGAAGGACCGCCAGGTGGACTCCGGGAAGCCGAGGAACGTCGCCGTGCCGACGCGCAGGACCGCGCCGTGGGCCACGAGCACGAGTGTCCCTCCGTCGGTGAGCCCGTCCAGCGCCTCCGTCAGCGCCTCGGCCAGTCGCGCGCCGGCCTCGGCGTGCGTCTCAGCCCCCGGGAAGCGCGGGTCGGAGCCGTCGAGCATGCCCTGCATGAGGTCGGGGAACGTCTCCCACGACTCCTTCCAGGTGAGGCCCTCGCGGGCGCCGAAGTTCATCTCGCGCAGCCGCTCGTCGGTCTCGACCGACACCCCGGTGAGCGTCGCGAGCTCCTCGGCGGTGTCCCGCGCCCGGCGCAGGTCCGAGGACAGGATGCGCTCCGGCTTCAAGGAGGCGAGTCGTGCTGCGGCCGCCCGGGCCTGCTCACGGCCGGTGTCGTCGAGCTTGGTGTCGGTCTGACCCTGGACGCGTCGCTCGAGGTTCCAGGCGGTCTGGCCGTGACGCCACAAGATGACGTGACGGCTCACGACAGCGCCACCGTCGGACAGTCGCTCCACAGCCGCTCGAGGGCGTAGAAGGCGCGCTCCTCGGTGTGCTGGACGTGGACGACGACGTCGGCGAAGTCGAGCAGGACCCAGCGGCCCTCGCGCTCGCCCTCGCGGCGGACGGGCTTGACGCCGAGCGGCAGGAGGGCCTCCTCGATCGCGTCCTGGACGGCACGCACCTGGCGCGGCGTCGAGGCGCTGCAGATGAGGAAGACGTCGGTGATGTACAGCTGCTCGGAGACGTCGAAGGCGAGGATCTCGGTGGCGAGCTTGTCGTCGGCAGCAGCGGCGGCGACGCGGGTGAGCTCGATCGCTCGGTCGGTGGCGGTCATGCGTCCTCTCGGGGTTCGGGCGAGCGGTAGAGACGGTGCTTGCCGATGTACTGCACGACGCCGTCCGGGACGAGGTACCAGACCGGCTCCCCCGCACCGACGCGCTGGCGGCAGTCGGTCGAGGAGATGGCGAGCGCCGGGATCTCGACCAGGGTGACGCGGTCCTGCGGGAGGTCGGCCAGCGTCTGGGCGTCGAGCTCGTGGCCGGGTCGGGTGCAGCCGACGAAGTGCGCGAGGTCGAACAGCTCGTCGTGGTCGCGCCACGTCAGGATGGCGGCCAGCGCGTCGGCGCCGGTGATGAAGTACAGGTCGGCGTCGGGGTTCGCGGCGCGCAGCTCACGCAGCGTGTCGATCGTGTACGTCAGGCCGTCGCGCTCGATGTCGACCCGGCTCACCTCGAACCTCGGGTTGGCAGCCGTGGCGATGACCGTCATCAGGTAGCGGTGCTCGGCCGGGGAGACCTCGCGGTCGGCCTTCTGCCAGGGCTGGCCGGTGGGGACGAAGACGACCTCGTCGAGGTCGAACCACGACTGCACCTCACTGGCCGCGACGAGGTGGCCGTGGTGGATGGGGTCGAAGGTGCCGCCCATGACGCCGACACGACGTCGCACGGGTGCGGGACCGGGCGCGGTGCTCAGGTGTGCTCGCGGCCCTTGCCGAACACGAGCAGCGCGATGAGCAGGAGCATCAGGAACCCGAAGGCCAGCGCACCGATGCCGATGGCCTGGAGGAGGAAGTTGCTCTCTTCGGCGCCCTCTTCAGCGGCCTGCAGGATCGTCGTCAACATGGTCGCAATCTACCAGCGTCCGAGGACTCGACGCCGATCGGCCGCGCAGCCACGGGTCAGCGGACGTGACCCTCGCCAGTGACGACGTAGGTGGTGGTGGTCATCTCCGGCAGGCCCATCGGGCCGCGGGCGTGCAGCTTCTGCGTCGAGATGCCGATCTCGGCGCCGAACCCGAACTCCCCTCCGTCGGTGAAGCGGGTCGACGCATTCACCATGACGGCCGCGGAGTCGACGCCGAGGGTGAAGCGCCGAGCGGCGTCGAGGTCGGCGGTGACGATCGCCTCGGTGTGGCCCGACGACCACCGCCGGATGTGGGCGACGGCGTCGTCGAGGGAGTCGACGACGCGGGCCGCGATGTCCATGGAGAGGTACTCGACTTCCCAGTCCTCCTCCGTCGCGGTGGTCACGGCGCCGTCCACGGCCTGGAAGCGGTCGTCGCCGTGGACGGTGACGCCGGCGTCGAGCAGGGCTGCGGTCACGCGCGGGAGGAACTCCTCGGCGACGGCGGCGTGCACCAGCAGGGACTCCGCCGCGTTGCAGACACTCGTGCGCTGCGTCTTGGCGTTCAGGACGATGTCGAGGGCCATGTCGAGGTCGGCAGCGGCGTCGACGTAGACGTGGACGTTGCCGGTGCCGGTCTCGATGACGGGCACGGTGGACTCCTCGACGACCGTGCGGATCAGGCCGGCCCCGCCGCGCGGGATGACGAGGTCGACGAGCCCGCGGGCCCGCATGAGGTGCGTCACGCTGGAGCGGTCGTCAGCGGGGATCGCCTGCACGAGGTCGGCCGGGAGACCGGACGAGGCGATCGCGTCGCGCATGGCGTCGACGATGACGAGGTTGGAGCGCTGTGCCGAGCGGGAGCCGCGCAGGAGCGACGCACTGCCGGCCTTGAGGCAGATGGCGGCGGCGTCGGCGGTGACGTTCGGGCGACCCTCGTAGATCATCCCGATGACGCCCATCGGGACGCGCACCTGCTGCAGCCTCAGCCCGTTCGGCAGGGTCGACCCGCGGACGACCTCCCCGATCGGGTCCGGAAGCGCGGCGACGTCGCGCACCCCCTGGGCGAAGGCTGCGACGCGGTCGGCGTCGAGCAGGAGCCGGTCGATCACGTTCTCCGGCGTGCCGTCCGCCCTGGCGGCCTCGACGTCGGCGGTGTTCGCCTCGACGATCCGGTCGGTGGCCCCGACCAGGGCGTCGGCCGCGGCGAGGAGAGCGGCGTCCTTCTGCGCACGGGTGGCCAGGGCGAGCACGGACGCGGCGTCGCGCGCCCGGCGGGCAGCGTCGTGGACGATGTCCTTCACGACGGGGAGTCTAGGCCGTGGTCGTGGCAGGGACGGCCCGAGGATCCACGTCACGAGGTCGTCGACCATCGCCTCGGTCGCCGTGGCGAGCCTTGTCATCAAGGAGCGCTGGCGTCTGCCCGAGCCGGAACCCTCTTCGTCCACACCTTCGATGAAGGCCGATGACACTGTCGGCGAGGGACCCTAGAATAGAAACACATCGTCGATAGGAGGATGTTCCCCGTGGTAGCCGTCCCGCTCGAGCCCGTCACTTCCACCGAGGTGTCCGGTGTGCTTGCGGGGCTGCATGCCCAGCTGGACCGCCTCGAGACGAGCATCTACGCCGGGCTCGACGGTCGTGATCAGCGCGACGCCGCCCGGTCGCTGGCGCGGTTGAAGGCCCGGGTCGCCGCGCACGAGCTGGCGGCCGTCGCGGCGGTGGAGTCCGCGGGGACCGCTCGGCGTGAGGGGGCCTCCTCGACCGGGTCGCTGCTGGCCGGT
>NZ_BAAAPY010000011.1:0-72982 GCF_039531385.1 Aeromicrobium halocynthiae
GCGCCACGCCCGGCGCGGCGACAAGTACGTCACCGTGATCATCGACCTGACCGGCATCCGCAACGGCGTCGGCCCAGCACGGCTGCTGGACATGGTCGAGGGCCGTTCCAAGCAGGCCTTCCAAACTTGGCTCGCCGACCGCCCGAAGGCGTGGCGCGACGCCGTGGAGGTGGTCGCGATGGACGGGTTCACCGGCTTCAAGACCGCCACCACCGAGGAACTCCCTGACGCGGTCGCGGTGATGGACCCCTTCCACGTCGTCCGGCTGGCCGGCGACGCGCTGGACCGGTGCCGCCGGCGAGTGCAGCAAGCCATCCACGGCCACCGCGGCCGCAAGGACGACCCTCTCTACCGTGCCCGGCGGACGCTGCACACCGGCGCCGATCTGCTCACCGACAAGCAGCACGACCGCCTGGACGCACTGTTCACCGTCGATGAGCACGCCGAGGTCGAAGTGACCTGGTGGATCTACCAGCGGATGATCGCCGCCTACCGTCAACCCGACCGCACCCAGGGCCGCGAGCTGATGACCAAGCTGATCGAGTCGATCAGCCACGGCGTACCCGCAGCGCTGAGTGAAGTCGTGACACTGGGCCGGACACTGAAGAAGCGCGCAGACGACGTGCTCGCCTACTTCGACAGGCCGGGCACGTCCAACGGTCCGACCGAGGCCATCAACGGCAGGCTCGAGCACCTACGCGGCTCCGCACTCGGGTTCCGCAACCTCACGAACTACATCGCGAGATGCTTGCTCGAGTCCGGCGGGTTCAGGCCTCGACTACACCCTGGATTGTGAAGAGCCCCCAAACTGTAGATCTAGTAAAGCGACCCGACTCACCAAACATGCGCTCTCCTGGAGCCTCTGGTCGCTTTCAGAAGCGACATCCAGGAGATTTCTATCACCGCTATTGGAGGAATCGCAGCCGTTTGCTACAAATCTATGAAGCTTGGAGTGGGCTAGCCTCAGACACATCTCGACGTCTTTTCTTGAACTGCACTTGAGCCTCGCCTCACCCGAGCGTGCAGCGCTACCTATGCCTTCTTGATCTTGCCATCGAGGCCTTCGTACAGGTCGAAGTTTCTTTCACCGATGAGCGATACGAGTGTCTCGAAGGCCTGGTCGAGGGGAACCTCGGTGTCGAGGTTGATCGCTTCGAAAGCTCGCAGCGTGGGCGCGGTGTCGTTGAGGTCGGCGAGCAGGACATAGAACTTCTCATACTGCTCGTCGCGGCCGGCGGGATCCTGCCTACCGGTGAAGAGTCGCAGTCGAGGTCCGGCATTGAGGAAGGTGGATTTGCGCCGATCGGTGCCGTCGCTCGCTGCTCCGGCGTCGAAGATCAGCAGCGCCGCCAACACTGCGTAGGGGAAGCGGCGGTGCAAGGTGACGGCTTCGTTGAGAAGGTCCGCTCGACGGTTCGTTAGGTTCTTCTGGAAGTTTCGGGTCTTCTTGTCCTTAAACAGGATGGTCTTGACGCTGACGGCGAGGATCAGTCCTGATTCCTCGGTGGCCCAGGTGACGTCAACCTTCTTGGCACCGATACCTCCGGCGAGACGTCGCTCCGCCCCACTGCCGCTCATTTCCCCTGGGCCGGTCGGTCGCGCCTCTGTCATCCCTCGATCTCGGAGTTCAGCGGCGACGGTTTGTGAGACAGCGAGCGCCCGGCACGGGCCCTGGGTCAACCGCGGCGCTTGGGCGGCCTGTTGTCACCGGTGGGCCCAGAGCGCCGCTAAGACATCATCTCCAGGCAGCGAGAGTCAGGAGTGACTGGATCTGTCCGCTCCTGGTGGGCGGCACGCTCCGGGGAGGTGAGGGAAGCGGGCTCGAGAGCACCCTGTTCTCGAGGCCGAGGACGTGACGCACGGACCCGCACGGTTCAGCGGCTCGGCACGACGCCGTCACCAATGTCGTGATGCAGAACCGTCACCGATCTCCCGGGACAACATCTGTGGATTCGCGCTGGTGACTGTCAGTGGTCGCACGTATGTTTGATTCATGGACATCGGGGAGAGCACGAGCGAGGAGGCCATGGCCTCCGCGACCCGTGCTGTGGCGCGGGCCGAGGCGGCTCAGTTCTCGGCGATGCTCGCGTTCCGCGACGCCGAGGAGGCTCGCATCAGTCGGTTGGACTCGACTATGCGGCAGATGGTGGAGCGCTCGGCGATCCCGATGTCAATCGGACAGGCCATGGGTCTGTCGGAGAACCAGGTCTGGTCGAGGCTCGCGACGGCCGATCGGATGGTCGCGCACGCACCCTCCTGTTGGGCTGCGTTCTGCGACGGTGTCATCGATGCCGCCCGGGTTCGGGAGATCTCCACCGGTCTGGATCGCCTGGAACGGGAGTCCTCGTGGGCGCTGCTCGACGAGAAAGCCCTCGCCTACGCCACCACCCACACCACCAGTGAGCTGCGGGCCTGGATCAAGCGGTTCGTCACCCGCGTCGAGCCCGCCGAGGCGCTCGATCGGGCCGAGAAGGCCCGCGGGCAGCGGCACGTGTCCCTGCATCACCTCGAGGACGGCATGTCCTGGCTCTCGGCCTACCTGCCGTCGCACCAGGCAGCGGCGGTGATGAAGCGCCTCGACCGCGCCGCACGCATCCCCGTCGACGACGAGGACGACCGCACGTTGCCGCAGCGGACCGCCGACCTGTTCGTCTCCTGGCTCACCCACGGCGAGACCACGGCCGAGCCGACCATCGGCTGCGACGTCGCCGTCACGATCGAGGCCGACGTCCTCACCGGACTCATCGACGGCCACGCTGAGTCCTCCGACTGCGGATGGGCCGTCCCGGTCTCGTGGATCCTCGAGGACCTCGACCCCGACGACACCTTCTGGCACCGCATCATCACCGAACCGGTGAGCGACAACATCCTCGCTCACGACTACGTCGGCAGATTCGCCCCCGAGACCCTCGCCAAGGCCATCCGCTTCAGAGACGGCGTCTGCCGAGCACCCGGATGCCGGGTACCAGCAGAGAGATGCGACCTCGACCACCGAGAACCCTGGCCCACCGGCCCCACCAACGGGGACAACATGTGGGCACTGTGCAGGAGACACCACTCCATGAAGGGCCACGACGTCCTGCGATGGATCCTGCCCACCGGACGAGAGGTTCCCGCCGACACCGTCCGCCGACCGACTCTGGCTCAGAGGCCGGCCTTCTCGTAGATGTCGTCGATCGCGTCGAGGTAGGCGCCCTCGTCCGCCGCCAGCTCGGCGGCGACGCGACGGGCCTCGGCCAAGACCTCGTCCTGCACCTCCTCGAACCGCGCCTCCCACCGCTCCTTGTCGATCTGCCAGTAGCCGCACGTATAGAAGTCGGCCTGCGGCCAGCCGAGCTCGCGACGCAGGTGACGGCGCACCGCACGGCTCGCCCGCGCCTCGCCCGCCAGCCACACGTACCGCGACCCCTCGGCCGGCAGCTCCGCCTCGGTGACGGCCCGCTCGAGCGCGCCGCACACGTCGGTGTCCCGCTCCACGACGACCCACTCGACGTCGACGTCCGCCGCGCTCGGCAGGGCGATGCGGTCGCGCTCGTCGGTGAGGACCACCACGGCACGCACCCGCTGGCCGGCGTCCAGACCACGCAGGATGCGCGCGAGGGCCGGCAGCCCGGTCAGGTCGCACACCAGGAGCTGCCAGGCGACACCGGACGCAGGGCGGTACAGGCCGTGCGGCTCCACGAACCCGACCTGCGAACCGGGCGTCACGGTGCGCGCCCAGTCCGAGCCCACGCCGCAATCGTGCAGGGCGATGTCGATGTCGACGTGCGCCACGCCGTCGACCCAACGGTGGTCGGAGAACGTGTACACCCTGGGCTCCGGAGGCTCGACCCCGTCCGGCCAGGTGATGTTCCAGTCCTCATCGATGTGCGGGAGGACCACCTGCGACGGGTCGCTGGGGATCATCAGCCGGACGTACTCGTCCGGGATCCCGGTGCTCGCGAGGTCACCGACGTCCAGCGTCAGGCGCACCAGGTGCGGGGTGATCGCGCTGCGGGAGATCACCGTCCCGATGCGGGTGCGGACCGCGCCCATCGCTCACTCCCAGGCTCGAAGACTTTAGGCAAGCCTAACCGATGCAGCAGGCGGTCCTCGCCCGCGTGCGAGACTGACACGACGCCGACCCCAGGAGAAGCCGTGCCTGTCCTCTCGTCCCGCTCGATGCTCGCGCTCGGCACCGGAGTCGTGGCGCTCGCGGTCGCCGCGCAGCTCGCCTTGCAGTTCCTGTACACCGGAGGCTTCACCGCCTCACCGCTCGCGATGCGGGCTCTGGCCGCTGTCCAGGTGTTGCTGAGTGCCGTTCTCTACGTCGGCGCCGGCCTGATCACGGGCTCGTTCGTGGTGGTTGCGCTGACCACTCGATCGCCGGAGACGGACCGCCCGCCCAGGGGGTGAGCACCGCGGACGTTGGTAGCCTCGCGAGGTGACGTCCGCACAGCTCAAGGTCCGCACCATCTCCCCCGCCGAGCACCTGGCGCACGTCGAGCAGGTGTCGTCGGTGAGCTTCCTGCAGACGCCCGCATGGGCGACGGTCAAGGCCGAGTGGCGCGGTGAGTCCGTCGGCTGGTTCGCCACCGACGGCGGCACCGAGAGCCTCGTCGGATCGGCCCTCGTGCTCTACCGACAGGTGCCCAGGGTCAAGCGGTACCTCGCCTACCTGCCCGAGGGGCCCTCCATCGACTGGACCGACCCCGACCTCGAGCGCTGGCTGGCCCCCCTCGCGGACCACCTGAAGCGTCAGAAGGCGTTCGGCATCCGCATCGGACCGGCCGCCATCACCCGCCGCTGGCACGCCTCGACGGTCAAGAAGGCCATCGCCGACGACGCGCTCGGCTCCCTGCGCGAGACTCCGGCCGACGTGGTCGTCCCTGAGCACGAGCACGTCGCCCCCACCCTGCAGCGGCTCGGCTGGAAGCAGCTCACGAGCGACGGCGGGTTCGCCGCCGGCCAGCCGCAGTACAACTTCCACGTGCCCCTCGTCGACGCCGACGGCACCGCCAAGAGCGAGGGCGACGTCCTCAAGGGCATGAACCAGCTGTGGCGACGCAACATCAAGAAGGCCACGAAGGCTGGTGTCGAGACCAGCCGCGGCACCCGCGACGACCTGGCCGACTTCCACCGCGTCTACGTCGAGACCGCCGAGCGCGACCACTTCACGCCCCGCCCACTGTCGTACTTCCAGACCATGTGGGACGCGCTCACCGCCGAGCATCCCGACCGCATGAGCCTGCACCTGGCGCACCACGAGGGCGACCTCGTCGCCGCCACGACGCTCGTCCAGGTCGGCACCCACGCCTGGTACTCCTACGGCGCCTCCACCACCGCCAAGCGCGACGTCCGCGGCTCCAACGCCGTCCAGTGGCAGATGATGCGCGACGCGCTCGCCGCGGGCGCCACCGTCTACGACATGCGCGGCATCACCGACACGCTCGACCCCGACGACCCGCACGTCGGCCTCATCCAGTTCAAGGCCGGCACCGGTGGGGACGCCGTGGAGTACCTGGGCGAGTGGGACCTGCCGCTCAACCGGCCGCTCCACGCCGCGTTCACGGCCTACATGAGGAGACGAGGATGACGTTCGAGCTCGTCGTCGACGCGCCGCGCTGGCGCGCCCACCTCGCGCAGGTCGCGCAGACCACGCCGGGACTCGTGCCCGTGGTCAAGGGCAACGGCTACGGCCTCGGCCGCGACGTGCTCGCCTCCGAGGCCACCACGCTCGGCTGCGACACGATCGCGGTCGGCACGTACGACGAGGTGCCCTCCGCGCTGGCCGACTTCGCCGGTGATGTCATGGTGCTGAGCCCCTGGCGACCCTTCCTGCCCGGCACCGACGTCGACGACTCCCGCGTGATCCACACGCTCGGCCGGGTCGAGGACGTCGCGGCCCTCGCCGCCCTGCGCCCCGACGCCCGCATCGTGCTCGAGGGCGAGACCTCGATGTCCCGCCACGGCCTCGACCGCCACCAGCTCGCGGCCGCCGTCGCCGCGCTCGGCGGACTGCGCCTCGAGGGCTTCGCCATCCACCTGCCGATGGCCGGCGCCAACCTCGCCGAGGCCGAGAGCTGGGCCGCGGCGCTGGAGACGTCCCAGGTCGAGACGGACCGACTGTTCGTCTCCCACCTGGTCCCGCACGAGCTCGCGACGCTGCGCGAGCGCCGCCCCCAGCTGCAGATCCGGCCGCGCATCGGGACGTCGCTGTGGCTCGGCGACCTCGGGGCCCTCGACGTCCGGGCCACCGTGCTCGACGTGCACCACCTGAGCCGCGGCGAACGCGTCGGCTACCGCCAGCGCCCCGTCCCGCGCGACGGCTACCTGCTGATCATCGCCGGAGGCACCAGCCACGGCATCGGCTTGGAGGCGCCGCGCGCCGCAGCAGGGGTGCTCGCGCGTGGCAAGACCGTCGCCAAGGGTGGCCTCGAGGCCGCCGGGCTCTCGCTCAGCCCGTTCACCGTCGCCGGGCGTCAACGGTGGTTCATCGAACCTCCGCACATGCAGGCCTCGATGGTGCTGCTGCCCGCCTCCGTGCCGCCGCCTGCCGTGGGCGAGCAGGTGAAGGCCGCCGTGCGCTTCACCACGGCGGCCTTCGACCGGGTCGTGCTCGAGGGCTGAGGTTCAGCCGTTCCCACCGAACGGTGGCCTGGGGCTCTCACCGGGTTCCGGCGTCGGATCCGGCACCTCCTCGCTCGGTTCGGGCTCCGGCTCGGGCTCCGGCTCCTCGGTCGGCTCGGGCTCCGGCTCCTGCGTCGGCTCCGGGGCGACGTCGACGCACGTGGTCCGGTCGCCGCTGAGGCGCTGTCCCGCACCGCACCGGGGCACGGGCACGAAGTCGGTGCCGCGGTCGGACTGGATGTTGCCCGGCGTCGGGAAGGTGCCGCAGTCGGCCGGGTCGACCGCCTGGTTCATGAACGCCTGGAACGTCTGCGCCGGGAAGGACCCGCCGAAGAACGGCTGGAGGTAGCCGTCCAACGGCTCGTTGCCGCGACCACGGTTGTACATGACGGCCGTGGCGAGCTTCGGCGTCGCGCCGACGAACCACGAGGACGAGACACGCTGCGCGTCGTCCGGTCCAGCGGTCGCGGTGCCGGTCTTGCCGAGCGTCGGGCAGATGGTCGCACCGCTGCGACCCGTGCCTCGCTGGACGACGCTCTCGAGCGAGGAGACGACGTCGCCCGCCACGTCCTCGGACATGGTGCGCTCGGTGCTCCGCTCGGGCATCTGCTGCTCGTTGCCGCGGCTGTCGCTGACGCCCTCGATCATGTACCACTCGGCGCGCTCGCCACCGGCGGCGTACGTCGCGTAGGCGTTGGCCATGTCCACGGCCGGCACGGGCGCGAAGCCGAGGGAGTAGACGGCGGCTCCCTCGTCGATGCCGTCGAGGACGTTCTCGGGGATGCCGGCCTCTGCCGCAGCCTCCCGGATCTTGGAGGTGCCGGCGGTGATGTCGGCGTTCTGGCCACCGGCCATCTGCTGGGTGATGTCGATGAAGGCGGTGTTGACCGACTGTTCCGTCGCGGTGCGCAGCGAGATCCGACCGAACGAGCGGCCGCCACTGTCGCCCTGGTTGGCGACGACGCCGCCGCCGACCTGGACCGGTGAGTTGCCGTTGAGCTGGGTCTCGAGGCTGAAGCCGTCCTCCAGGGCCGCCTGCACGGCGAACGTCTTGAAGGTCGACCCGGGCTGGACCCCGAGGATCGCCCAGTTGAGCTGGCTCTCCAGGTAGTCCGGTCCCCCGTACATCGCCTTGACGCGCCCGGTGCCCGGCTCGACCGAGACGAGCGCGGTGTGCAGCTCGTCCAGACCCTGCGGCCGGACCTGGTTCACCGCGTCGACGGCGGCGCGCTGCAGGGGTCGGTCGATGGTGGTGGTGATGCGCAGGCCACCACCAAGGATCTGCGACTCGGTGAACTGCATCTGCTGCATCTGCTGCTGCACGAGGGCGAGCAGGTGGCCGTTCGGGCCGCCGAAGCGCTCCTCGCTGCGCTTGTCCTCGACCTCGGGGAGCCGCTCGGAGAACTCGGCGGCCTCCTCCGCGGTGATCTGACCGGTCGACTCCAGGCCGTTGATCACGTACCGGTACCGCGGCATGATCCGGTCCTCGGCACCCTCGGCGTACGGGTCGTAGAAGGACGGGCTGTTCAAGATGGTGGCCAGCAGGGCGGACTGGTCGTACGTCAGCTCCGACGCCGGCTGGCGGAAGTACGTCTGGGAGGCGACCTCGACGCCGTAGGCGCCGTTGCCGAAGTAGATGGTGTTGAGGTAGCCCTCGAGGATCTCGTCCTTGCTGAGCTGGTTGTGGATCTTGATCGAGAGGATCGCCTCGCGGATCTTGCGGCTCCACGTCTGGTCCTGGGTCAGGTAGAGCACCTTGACGTACTGCTGGGTGATCGTGGAGGCACCGCTGGTGATCTCGCCGCTGCGGGTGTTGTCGCGCAACGCCCGGACGATGCCCCGCACGTCGATGCCGCGGTTCTCGTAGAAGGAACGGTCCTCGGCGGCGATGACGGCGTCCTGGATCGTCTCCGGCATCTCGTCGAGCTCGAGGATCTCGCGGTCCTGCATCGCGAACTCGCCCAGGAGGGACTCCCCGTCGCTGTAGAACACCTTGGTGGTCTCGGTCTCGAAGTCCGCGTTGGCGTTCGGGATCTCGATGATCGAGTACAGGACGAAGAAGGCCAGCGCACCGCCGAGGAATCCGGTGGCGGCCATGGCGAGCAGCCAGCGCAGCGACTTGGCCCAGACCGGTCCGTTGCCACCGATGCGGTTGATCAGGCCACGGCGACGCGAGGTCGCACGGCGAGAGGTCGTCAAGAGCGGGTCCTTCGGTTCGGCCGAGAACGATGGTCTCGGGCACTGGTTCCGGGTCGCGCTGCAGCGTCGGCGCGCGAAGGCCGACGACCAGTGTGACCGAACATCCTGAGAGCACAGTAATGCGTACCGTCAACGGTGAGCGGACTCACATGACAAAAGGGCTCGCTTGTCAGTACCGAGGCGATGTATCGTCCCGATACATGACCCGACGCGGAGCGACCCTCGAGCTGGCCGTCCTCGGCCTGCTCATGGACGCTCCCATGCACGGCTACGAGCTGCGCAAGGAGCTCATCGGGGTGCTCGGCTGGGGTCGCGTCCTGTCCTACGGGACGCTCTACCCCTGCCTGAAGGCCCTCGTGCGCGCCGGGCTCATCGTCGCCGACGACGACCCCGACCTCGAGGTGCGCGGGCGGCGCAACCGCATCGTCTACCGCCTGACGCCCGAGGGCAAGGAGCACTTCGCCACGGCAATGGCGGACGCCGGACCCGCCACCTGGGACGATGAGGGCTTCGGCGTCCGGTTCGCGTTCTTCGCGCGCACCGACGCCTCCACGCGGGTCCGCATCCTCGAGGGCCGCCGGGCGCGTCTCGAGGAACGCCTCGCCAGCGTCAAGGAGGCGACGCGCCGCAGCCGCGAGCGGGCCGACTCCTACACCCGTGAGCTGCACCGACACGGGCTGGAGTCCGTCGAGCGCGAGCTGCGCTGGCTGACCGAGCTCATCGACCGCGAACGCTCCGCCCGCGGCACGACCGATCATCCCACCGACTGACCACCACACCCACCGAAGGAGAACCCATGGGTTCCAGTCCCATCCGCGTCGCCATCGTCGGCGTCGGCAACTGCGCCACGTCGCTCATCCAGGGCGTCGAGTACTACAAGGACGCCGACCCGGGCGGCAGCGTCCCCGGCCTCATGCACGTGCAGTTCGGCGACTACCACGTCCGCGACATCGAGTTCGTCGCCGCGTTCGACGTCGACGCCAAGAAGGTCGGCTTCGACCTCGCCGAGGCCACCCAGGCCAGCGAGAACAACACCATCAAGATCTGCGACGTGCCGCCCACGGGCGTCACGGTCCAGCGCGGTCACACCCTCGACGGTCTCGGCACCTACTACCTGCAGACCATCGACGAGGCCGACGCCGCGCCCGTCGACGTCGTCCAGGTCCTGCGCGACGCGCAGGCCGACGTCCTCGTGTCCTACCTGCCCGTGGGGTCGGAGGAGGCGGACAAGTTCTACGCCCAGTGCGCCATCGACGCCGGCGTCGCGTTCGTCAACGCACTGCCCGTGTTCATCGCCTCCGACCCCGAGTGGGCCAAGAAGTTCGAGGACGCCGGCGTGCCGATCATCGGCGACGACATCAAGAGCCAGGTCGGCGCGACCATCACCCACCGCGTCATGGCCAAGCTGTTCGAGGACCGCGGCGTCACGCTCGACCGGACCTACCAGCTGAACGTCGGCGGCAACATGGACTTCAAGAACATGCTCGAGCGCGAGCGCCTGGAGTCCAAGAAGGTCTCCAAGACGCAGGCCGTCACGTCCAACCTGACCGGCTCCCTGGCCGGCAAGGTGCAGGACAAGAACGTGCACATCGGCCCGAGCGACTACGTCGCCTGGCTCGACGACCGCAAGTGGGCCTACGTGCGCCTCGAGGGTCGCGCGTTCGGCGACGTGCCGCTGAACCTGGAGTACAAGCTGGAGGTCTGGGACTCCCCCAACTCCGCCGGCATCATCATCGACGCGATCCGCGCGGCGAAGATCGCGAAGGACCGCGGCATCGGTGGCGCCCTGCTGAGCGCCTCGTCCTACCTGATGAAGTCCCCTCCGGAGCAGCGTCCCGACGACGTCGGTCGCGAGCGCCTCGAGGCCTTCATCTCCGGTACCGAGGAGCGCTGAGCCGACGGGTCGTCGGCACGGAGCACCACTACCCTGGGCCTGACGCTCACACGACGTTGACCTTGGGAGGACCTCCGTGTCGATCGACCCGCGCCGCGCCGTGCCCGGACGCCCGGGCCTGCTGCTGGCGATCATCGCGGTCCTGGCCGTGGTCTTCGGCCTGCTCGCGACGGCGGTGGCCGTCCGGTGGGCACCGCTGATCGACCTCGACGAGGACGTGGCCCGACGGGCCTACGACGCCATGTCCCAGTCCCCTGCCACGGTGCGCGTCATGGAGGTCGCCGCCGCGGTCTTCAGCAACCTCAGCGTCGCCGTGGTCCTCGGGGGGATCGCCGCCTACGCCTTCTGGCGCAAGGAGTGGCGCCTCGGGCTCTGGGTCCTGCTGAGCTCGGCCGTCGCGCTGCTCGGCAACGTCCTGCTCAAGCTGCTGTTCTCGCGCGAGCGACCGCGCTGGGACGAGCCCCTGCACGAGATCGGCGGCTACTCCTTCCCCAGCGGTCACGCCGTCGGGGCCGGCATGTTCTTCACCGTCCTGGTCCTGATCACGATCATCGTCACCGCCCGCGGGTGGCGGCGCTGGCTGCTGCTCACGCTGTGGGTCGGGCTCGGCGTCTTCGTCGCCCTCAGCCGGGTGCTCCTGGGCGTGCACTACCTCTCCGACATCACCGGCGGGCTCGCGTTCGGGATCGGCCTGACGGTGGCACTGTGGCTTCTGGTCGCCCTCGACCCCGCCCGCCTGCCGTCGGAGCTCGCCGTGCTCACCGGGACCGGTCACCGTCGAGCAGCCGTCGTGCTCAACCCGGCCAAGGTCGGCCCCGTCGAGGACTTCAAGGCCAAGGTCCGTGCCGCCGCCGAACGCGCCGACTGGAACGAGCCCCTGTGGTTCGAGACGACCATCGAGGACCCCGGCTACGGACAGGCCACGGCGGCGCTCGAGGCCGGCGTCGACCTCATCATCGCCGCCGGTGGGGACGGCACCGTCCGCGCCGTGTGCGAGGAGGCGGCCCGCACCGGCGTGGCCGTCGGCATCGTCCCGCACGGCACCGGCAACCTGCTGGCGCGCAACCTCGGCATCCCGCTCAACAGTCGCGACGCGCTCGAGGCGGCCTTCGGCGGCCAGGACAAGGCGATCGACCTGTCCCGGTTCACGACCGACTCCGGGGTCGAGACGAGCTTCCTGGTGATGGCCGGCCTGGGCATGGACGCGATGATCATGACCGGCGTCAACGACGACCTGAAGAAGCGCGTCGGCTGGGCGGCCTACTTCGTCTCCGGCCTCAAGGCGCTGCGCTTCCCCGGCGCCAAGGTGACCATCACCGTCGACGACCAGGAGCCGCGCACGTTCCGCGCCCGCACGGTGGTCATCGGCAACGTCGGGTTCCTGCAGGCGGGTCTGCCGCTGCTGCCGGACGCCCGCATCGACGACGGTCAGCTCGACGTCGTCGTCATCGCGCCGCGTCGCTTCCTCGGCTGGATCCCGATCGTGTGGCGGGTCATCACCCGTCGCAAGCGCACCAACGACCGGCTCGACCGCTTCACCGGCCGACGGGTGCACATCAGCGCGTCCGCACCGACCCCCATGCAGCTCGACGGCGACCCGGTCGGCGAGGGCACCGAGATCACCGCGGAGGTGCGCCCCGGCGTGCTCCTCGTGCGCGTGCCGGTGGTGCCGGTGGTGGACCCGGTCTGATCGTTCAGCCGACGCCGTCCAGCTCGCGGTGCAGGCCGGCGCGGACGTCGGCGGGCGCGAAGGACGCGTCGACGGCCGCCCGGGCGAGGTCGACGACACCGGACTCGTCGAGGCCGAGCAGCTCGGCCGCGACGAGGTACTCGTCGGTGAGGGTCGTGCCGAACATCGGCGGGTCGTCGGAGTTGATGCTCACCGGCACGCCGGCAGCCACGATCGCGGGCAGCGGGTGCTCGGCCAGCGACGGGACCGACCGGGTGCGGACGTTCGACGTCGGGCAGATCTCGAGGGCGATGCCCTCGGCCGCGAGGTGCGCGAGCAGCTCGGGGTCCTGGGCCGACGCGATCCCGTGGCCGATGCGCTCGGCGCCGAGGAGGCGCACCGCGTCCCAGACCGTCTGCGGTCCGGTGGACTCCCCCGCGTGCGGGACGCTGCGCAACCCGGCGGCCCGGGCGGCGTCGAAGTGCGGCTGGAACTGCGCGCGCGGCACGCCCTGCTCCGGGCCACCGAGCCCGAAGCTCACGAGCGCGTCGGGCCGCAGCCGCAACGCCGTGTCGAGCGTGACGTCGGCGGCCGGGACGCCCGACTCCCCCGGGATGTCGAAGCACCAGCGCAGGACCACGCCGTGGTCGCGCTCGACCGCGCGCCGCGCGTCCTCGACGGCCTCGCAGTAGGCCTCGGCGGCGATCCCGCGGGTGATCGACGTGTACGGCGTGAGGGTGAGCTCGGCGTACCGGACGTTCTGTGCCGCGAGGTCACGACCGACCTCGTGCGTGAGGGTCCACAGGTCCTCGGGCGTGCGCAGGAGGTCGACGACCGAGAGGTAGACCTCGATGAAGTGCGCGAAGTCCGAGAAGGTGAAGTACTCGGCCAACCGGTCCGGGTCGCTCGGCACCGGCGAGTCGGGGTGGCGCGACGCGAGCTCGGCCACCGCGTCGACGGAGGCGGAACCGACGTGGTGGACGTGCAGCTCGGCCTTCGGGAGGGCGGCGACGAACGACCGGTCGACGCTCACGGCTGGACGTCGACCTCGCGCTGACGCTCCGCGACGCTCGGACGGTCGGAGAACTCGATCTCCATGGTGATGACGTGCTCGCCGCAGAGGTGCATCTCGACGCGTCGGGCGTCCGGCGTGAGGCTGCCGGCCGTGCCCTCCTCGAGCCACTGCGTGTCGCCGTCGTCGGAGATCAGGCCCACCTCGGCGTCGCCGCGCTGCCCGCGGAAGACCACGGGGCCGGGTCCGCTGTCGCGCACCACCAGCGACGTACGGCTGACGCGCCGGTCGTCGACGGCGACGCTCGGGGACTCCTCACCCCCGGGCCGCCCGAAGATCCAGCGTTGACCGGCGAGGACCATGTCCTCGCCGAAGGTCCCGTCCGAGAGCTCGTACCTGACGATCAGCACGGCGCCATCCTAGAAGTCGGTCCCAGGGCTCAGGCACCCGGCACGATGGCCGAGATGACGGTACCGTCGGCGCGCCGGGTTCCCACCGGCGACGGCGGCTGTCCCTCCAGGCGCGGGCCCTGTCCCTTCAACGGGACGACGGCGCCGTCGCCGGGCGAGACGACGACCTCCGTGCCGCGCACGTCGAACGCCAGGGTCCCGTCGCCGTCCTCCACCACCAGCTCGAGCTCCTCCTGGCGGACCGTGACGCGGACGCGGGTGCCGCGCAGGGTCAGGCGGTACTCCAGCGACTCCCAGGCGTCGGGCAGGCGGGGGTCGATGCACCACTGGCCGGCGCCCAGGTCGCGGAAGCCCCCGAAGCCCGAGGCGAGGGTGCTCCACACGCCGCCGGTCGACGCGACGTGGACGCCGTCGGAGGCGTTCCCGTGGCGGTCGGCGAGGTCGACGAACAGCGCCGACAGGAAGTAGCGGTAGGCGAGGTCGTGGTAGCCGACCTCGGCGGCGATGATCGACTGCACGACCGCCGACAGCGTCGAGTCGCCCGTCGTGATGGGGTCGTAGTACTCGAAGTTCGCGCGCTTCTGCGCCGGCGTGAAGTCCTCGCCCCGCAGGAACAGGGCCAGCACGACGTCGGCCTGCTTGAGCACCTGGAAGCGGTAGATCACCAGCGGGTGGTAGTGCAGCAGCAGCGGACGCTTGTCCAGCGGGGTGCGGTCGAGGTCCCACATCTCCCGCTCGAGGAAGTGCGAGTCCTGCGGGTGGATGCCGAGGTGCTCGTCGTAGGGGATCGCCATCTGCCGCGCGGCCCGCGCCCACTCGTCGACCTCGTGGTCGGCCAGGCGCAGCCGCCGCACCATCTCGGCGTGGGCGTCGGGCGCCTCGTGCTGCAGGGTGCGCACCGCCTCGACCGCCCGGCGCAGGTTGAAGCGCGCCATGACGTTGGTGAACATGTTGTCGTTGACGACGGTCGTGTACTCGTCGGGACCGGTGACGCCGTGGATGTGGAAGGTGCCGTCCTCCTCGGTGCGCCAGAAGCCGAGGTCGGCCCACAGTCGTGCCGTCTCGACGAGGATGTCGATGCCCTCGCGGTTCAGGAAGTCGACGTCGCCGGTGGCGCCGACGTACTGGCTCAACGCGTACGAGACGTCGGCGTCGATGTGGTACTGCGCGGTGCCGGCGGCGTAGTAGGCCGACGCCTCCTCGCCGTTGATCGTGCGCCACGGGAACAACGCACCGGTCTGGGCGAGCTGCTTCGCGCGGCGTCGGGCGGCGTCCAGCAGCGAGTAGCGAAAGCGCATCGCGTTGCGGGCCATCCACGGCGCCGTGTACGTCAGGAACGGCATGACGTAGGCCTCGGTGTCCCAGAAGTAGTGACCCCCGTAGCCGGAACCGGACACGCCCTTGGCGGGGACACCCTGCCCCTCGGCGCGTGCTGCCGCCTGCGCGAGGGAGAACAGGTTCCAGCGCACCGCCTGCTGCACCTCCGGCTGGCCCGGGACCACGACGTCCGAGCGCTGCCAGAAGTCGTCGAGCCACGCCCGCTGCTCGGCCTGCAGCTCCGCGACCCCCAGCCCGCAGGAGCGGTCGAGCGTGCGACGACAGCGGTCGAGGAGCTCGCGCGACGGGACGCCGCGCGACGTGTGGTAGGCCACGAGCTTGGTCAGCCGGATCGGCACGCCGGGCTCCGCGGCCACCCGGTAGGTCGTCTTGGCGAGGTCGTCGCCGACGACCACCCGGCTGCTGTGCTCGTTCTCGGTCTCCAGGACGTGGTCGGCCATGACCGCGAGCGTCATGCCGCTCTCGGCGCAGCGGAAGCCCAGGCCCATGCGCTCGGTCCCCGGCTCCCCGAGCTGCTCCTGCGGCACGAGGACGCGGCGCTCGAACTGCTCGGCCTTGCGCGGGTCGGCGCCCTCACCCATCGCCATGGCACGGACGTGGTACTCGTCCTCACCGTCCTGGCGGTTGAGGATCTGCGAGGAGATCGCGACGGGGGCGGCGTCGTCGAGCAGCGTGACCTCGAACGTCATGACGGCCAGGTGCTTCTGCGTGAGGCTGACCATGCGGGTCGACTCGATGCGCACCCGCTTGCCCGACGGCGTGCGCCACAGGAGCCGGCGGCGCAGCACGCCGTCGCGCAGGTCGAGGCTGCGCTCGTAGTCGAGCAGGTCGGCCACGGTGAGCAGCAGGGGCTCGTCGTCGACGTACAGGCGGATGATCTTGGCGTCGGGGACGTTGACGATGGTCTGCCCGACCCGCGCGAACCCGTACGCCTCCTCGGCGTGCTGGATGGGCCACGTCTCGTGGAAGCCGTTGACGAACGTGCCGTGGGTGTGGGCGTCGCGGCCCTCCTCGACGTTGCCGCGCATGCCGAGGTAGCCGTTGCCGACCGCGAACAGCGTCTCGGTGACGCCGAGGTCGGACGGGTCGTGGTGCTGCTCGACGAGGGACCACTCGTCGACCGGGAACCGCCACCGGTCGAGGAAGTCGTGCACCTGCGGCGGCTCGTGGGAGGGTCCGAGCCCGCTGGTGTCCACGCCCTCGGGCGGCATGTCCAGGGGCGGCATCAGAGCAGCTCGTCCAGGTCGTCGACGACGACGTCGGCACCGTTGTCGGTGAGTCGCTGCGCACCGACGCCACGATCGACGCCGATGACGAGCCCGAAGCGGCCGGCTCGGCCCGCGGCGACGCCGCTGACGGCGTCCTCGACGACGACCGCCCGTGCCGCCTCCGTCTCGAGCTGCTGCGCGGCGAACAGGAAGGTGTCCGGTGCCGGCTTGCCGGCGAGCTGACGGTCGGCGGCGACGTTGCCGTCGACGATGATCCCGAAGTGCTCGATCATGCCGGCGGCGCGCAGCACCGCGGGTGCGTTGCGCGAGCTGGAGACGATCGCCATCGGGGTGCCGGCGGCCTCGAGCCGCTCGACCAGCCGGACCGACCCGGGGTACGCCTCGACGCCATCACGCTCCAGGATCTGCTCGAAGACGACGTTCTTGCGATTGCCGAGCCCTCCGACGGTCTCGGCGTCGGGGTCGTCGTCCGGGCCGCCCTCGGGCAGCTCGATGTCGCGCGAGGCGAGGAAGTCACGCACGCCCTCGTAGCGCGGCTTGCCGTCGACGTGCTCGAAGTAGTCGTCGTCGGTGTACGGCTGCTGACCTCCGCGCTGCTGGAGGAAGGCGTTGAACATCTGGTCCCAGGCGCGCATGTGCACCTCGGCGGTGGGAGTGATCACCCCGTCGAGGTCGAAGAGCACGGCGTCGTAGTCGCTCCACTTCACCCCTCGAGAGTACGGGGATCACGTGTCGTGCGTGTGAACCGGGAGCCCGCCGGCCGCGCTGCCCTACGGTGTCCCCATGACGACGGGTGCATCGAGCGAGGTCGGGCGGTTGCGGACGGTCATGCTGCACCGCCCCGGCGCGGAGCTGGCGAGGCTCACGCCCCGCAACAACGACTCGCTGCTGTTCGACGGCGTCCCGTGGGTCGGGCGCGCCCAGGAGGAGCACGACGCGTTCGCCCAGGCGCTGCGTGACCACGACGTCGAGGTGCTGTACCTGCTCGACCTGCTGACCGAGACGCTCGAGCAGGAGGTGGCCCGTGCGCAGATCGTCGAGAGCACCACCACGGCGCTGCACCTCGGGGACTCGCTGCGCGCGCACCTCGTCGACCTCATGGGCGACCTCGCTCCCGCGGAGCTGGCGGCCGTCGTGACGGCAGGGCTGCGCAACGACGAGGTGTCGCACCGCAGCATCGTGACGAGCCTGCTGCAGCCCGAGGACTTCCTCGTCGACCCGCTGCCGAACCTGCTGTTCACGCGCGACTCGTCGGTGTGGCTGCCCGACCGCGTCGCCGTCACGAGCCTCGCGATGCCCGCGCGCCTGCGCGAGACGCAGCTGACCGGGCTCATCTACGAGCACCACCCGCGCTTCGCGTCGGTCCCTCGGGTCCACGGCCCGCACCTGGAGCACCTCGAGGGCGGCGACGTGCTACTGCTCGCGCCGGGCGTCATCGCGGTGGGCGTCGGCGAGCGCACCACCCCGGCGGGCTTCGAGCGGTTCGCGGCGCAGGTGCTGCAGCCCGGCGGGGGTGCGGGGCCGTGGGCCGCAGAAGGCACACCGCTGGCCCACACGGTTCTCGCCGTCCCGATCGCGCAGGAGCGCGCGACGATGCACCTGGACACGATCGTGACGATGGTCGACGTCGACACGGTGGTGATCTACCCGAACGTCGCCGACCACCTGCGGGCCGTACCGGTCACGGCAGTGGACGGCGAGCTCGTCGTCGGGGCGGCGCGGTCGTTCTTCGAGGCGGCGGCCGAGGCGATGGGCATCGAGGAGCTGCGGCGCATCGACACCGGCCTGGACCCGGTGACGGCCGAGCGCGAGCAGTGGGACGACGGCAACAACACCCTGGCCGTCGGACCGCGGCTTGCGGTGGCCTACGAGCGCAACGAGCAGACCAACGCCCGTCTCGTCGAGCACGGGATCGAGGTCATCGCCATCAGCGGCTCCGAGCTCGGCTCGGGCCGCGGCGGCCCCCGGTGCATGTCCTGCCCGATCCTGCGCGACTGATCACCCTCCGGTCATCAACCCCGTCGCCCCGTCCGGTCACCGGTGCCACGCGACGGGCTCCGGCGCGCCGGCGCGTGCCCTTGGGCGTCTCCCGACGTCCTGACGGGGTTCGTCTGCGGGGGCTGGGACGCCCTAAGAGTCAGGGAAGAGTGCCGCGAGAGGCCGCGTTCCTAATGTCGTCGACGTGAGCCGCGGAGACCGCGAGCAGACCGAGACGGACGGAGCGACGCTGATGCCGAACACCCCGGGACTGCGAGCGACCGTGGTCGGAGCCGGGCCTGTCGCCTGCCTGACGGCGATCGGCCTGCGCGGCCAGGAATTCGAGGTCGACCTCTACGAACGCGGTCCGGACCCCCGTGGCGCGACGGGTTTGAGAGGACACTCCTTCAACCTCACCCTCACAAAGCGCGGGCTCGACTCCCTCGACCCCGCCGTCGTGGAGGCGCTATATGCGCACGGCGTGCCTCTACCCCAGCGAGTGATCCACGGCCAGGACGGGTCCATCTCCTACCAGCAGTACAGCCTCGATCCCAGCCACCACCTGCTGTCGATCCCCCGTGCGCTGCTCCACCGCATCCTCATCGACGAGGCCGAGCGTGCCGGCGCCCGCATCCACTTCCAGCACGACTGCATCGCGGTCGACCCCATCGAGGCCACCGCGTCCTTCGTCGCCGACGAGGGCGTCGTGGGCTCCGCCGCCGACCTGCTGGTGGGCTGCGACGGCGCCAACAGCACTGTGCGGCACGAGATCTCGCGTCACGGGTCACGCATGACGATGCGCCAGGAGTACGTGCAGGACGGGTTCGTCGAGATTGTCGTCCCGGCTGCCGCCGACGGCGGTCACGCCCTCATGCAGGCCCTGCACGACCCGGCCGAGCCGGCGAGCCGCAAGCACGGACTGCACGTGTGGCCGCGGGGCGAGTCCGTGCTGATCGCCCAGCCGAACGTCGACGGCACCTACACCGCGGGCCTCTGGATGCCGCTCACCGCCGACGGCGACACCCCGGACTGGCGGACGCTGAGGGGCCGGGCCGCGGTCGAGGCCATGTTCACCGAGCACTTCGCCGACCTGGTCCCAATGGCCCCCGACTACGCCGACGACGTGCTCCGTTTCCCGCCCGCACCTCTGAAGACGATCCGCTGCGATCCGTACCACCACGGCCGGACGGTCCTCATGGGCGACTCGGCCCACACCCTGGTGCCGTTCTTCGGGCAGGGCATCAACTGCAGCTTCGAGGACGTCCGCACGTTCCTGACGCTGCTGGCCGCGAAGCGGTGCGACGCCGACGGACCGGGTGCGATCGCCGCGGCGCTGCCGGAGTACACGCGCCTGCGCAAGCCCGCGGGCCACGCCATCTCCGACATGTCCCTGGCGATGGCGCGCGAGCTGAAGCAGCAAGCGGGCGACCCGAACTTCCACCACCGGTCGAACCTGGAGAAGTCGCTGCAGGCCGCGCACCCCGACCTCTACGTGCCGCTATACCACGCCGTCGCCTTCACCGAGACGCCGTACCACGAGGTCGTCGCGCGGCACCGCCGCCAGCGGGCGGTGCTCGACGAGCTCTGCCGGCGGTACGACCCGTACGCCGATAAGGACCAGATCATCGCCGAGTGCGCCACGCTGCTCGCCCTCCCTCGCGTCGACGACGCCTGCGACCGCGCCGATGGCTCCGGTGAGGAGGCCCCCGGTGCCGACATCGGCTCGCTCGACATGGATCCCGCAGACCAGCGCAGGCTGCTGGACGCCGTGTCCGACCGGCTGACCGGGCTGCAGGAGGAGCTCGCGGCACGCAACGTGCCGGCGTCGTACCCGCCGCAGCCCGTCGTGGCGGCGAGCCCGCTGCCTCGGCACGGCACGGAGCTCGAGCCGCTGCTGGACGAGCTGTTCGACTCCGCGATGCCCCAGGGGATGATGCACGCGCATCCCGGGTTCCTCGCCCACGTGCCGTCCGGCGGGCTGTTCCAGGCCGCGGTCGGCGAGTTCGTCGCCCGGGCCTCGAACCGGTTCGCGGGAGCCTGGGCAGCCGCGCCCGGCCTCGCACGCATCGAGACCGACGTCATCGATTGGTTCTGCTCGATCATGGGATACGGACCGGGCTCGTTCGGCTACCTGACGACGGGCGGCTCGATCGCGAACTTCATGGCCGTGCGGTGCGCCCTCGAGCGGATTCCCGAGCACGCTCGGCATCGCGCCCGGATCTACGTCTCCGACCAGGGCCACTTCTCGGTCGCGAAGGCCGCCCGCCTGGCCGGGCTCCCCGCCGACCGCGTCGTGGCGGTGCGCACCGGCCTGGACTACCGGATGGACGTCGACGCGCTGCGCGAGGCGATCGCCGCCGACCTCCGCGACGGGGTCCCGCCCGGCTGCATCGTCGCCACGGGCGGCACCACCAACACCGGCGCCGTCGACGACGTCGAGGCACTGGCCGTGGTGGCCGAGGAGACCGGCACCTGGCTGCATGTCGACGCCTGCTTCGGCGGCTTCTTCCGCCTCACCTCGCGCGGTCGCCGCCTGCTCGCGGGCAGCGGCCGAGCCGACTCGATCGCGGTCGACGGCCACAAGTCGCTGTTCCTGCCCCACGGGAGCTCCGCGCTCCTCGTGCGGGAGAAGGCCACGCTGCGGGAGGCGTTCGCCATCCCCGGCGCCGCCTACATACCGGAGCTGTCCACCGACGAGACCACGGCCGACTTCATGAACTACGGCCCCGAGGTCACGCGCGAGTTCCGGGGCCTCACCGCCTGGCTGCCGATGCGCCTGCACGGAGCGGGGGCCTTCGAGCGTGCCCTGGACCAAAAGCTGGACCTCGCCGACCGGCTCGCGAAACGGCTCGCGGACCTTCCCGGGATCGACGTCGTCCAGCGGGGCGCCCCGCACCTGCCCACCGTGGCCTTCAGGGTCGACGGTCCGCCCGCGGGCACGATCGCCCTGTGCGAACGGGTGTGCGAGCGCGGCAACGTCTACGTCGCGACCTCGGTGCTGCCGCACGAGGGCACCGTGATCCGGGCCTGTCTGACCCATCACCTGACCGACGAGATGGTTGTCGATCAGCTCATCGAAGACCTGCAGGGAGCCCGCTCCCGGCAGAAGAGGGAGGTCGCACCATGACCGTCACGACGCTGCGCGGACTGCCACCCGGACCTGACCGTCCGGTGGATGAGCAGCTCGCCGAGTTCGAGGCGGACCCGTTCGGGTGCGTCGAGAGGATGGCGGGCACATACGGGGAGCTGTTCACGCTCCGGCTCGGGGGGCTCGGCAACGAGGATCTCGTCGACGTCGAGCACAACGGCGCGTGGGTCTTCCTCACGCGCGCCGACCAGCTGCGTGCGATGTACGCCCGCGACGCGGGGACGTCGGGCGCGCTGGCGAACCAGTTGTTCTTCGGCACGGACGAGGAGTCGGTGGGCTACATCGACGGTGAACTGCACAGGCGCCGGCGTTCGCAGCTGCACCCGGCCTTCAGCGGTTCGCGCGACTACGCCGTGCTCGTGGCCGACGCCGTCGACGCCCACGTCCGGCGATGGCCCCGCGGCACCGAGCTCGACCTCTTCGCGGCGCTCCAGGCGATGACGAGCGACATCATCGTCGAGATCGTGTGCGGCGCGATGCCGGCCGCGGCGCGCGCCCGGATCGCCGAGATGCTCCCACGGATGGAGAACGCCCACTACGGCCGCGACGAGGTCCTCGCCGCCGACCACGAGATCCGCGACTACCTCGACGAGGCGCTCGACGGCCACCTGCAGCGATGCGACGAGGCGGGGCTCGACGACGTGAGCGCCGCGCTGCAGCGGCACGCCGCCGAGGGCGACGAGGCGTTGACCCCCACGGTCGTTCGTGACGAGGTCTTCAGCCTGCTGTTCACCGGGTTCTCCACGACCGCGAACACCCTGTCGTGGGCGGTGCTCGAGGTGCTCGACGATCCACGGGTCCGAGCGCGGCTCGACGACGAGATCGGCGACCGGTTCGCGACCCGACCCGTCGCTCGGGAGGCCATGACGGGGCTCGAGTACACGGACGCCGTGCTGTCGGAGGCCCTGCGCCTGCATCCCGTCTCGGCGCTCAACGGCGTCCGGATGCTCGTGGAGCCGATGGAGCTGGACGGACGCCAGCTGCCCCCGGGCACGATCCTCGTCCACTGCGCCCACCTCATCCAGCGCGATCCCCGCAACTACGACGACCCGACGCGATTCCTGCCCGAGCGCTTCCTCGACGCGACACCCGACCCGTACGTGTTCGGCGCGTTCGGCGGCGGCGCCCGCATGTGTGTCGGCCGCGGGTACGCACTCGCGCAGATGCGGCTCGTGCTGGCGATGGTGCTGTCGGCTGTCGACGTGCGTCCCACCGGACCCGTGCCTCCCGCCCGTCAGCAGGGCATCTTCATGGCGCCGGAGCGCACCGTCTGCGTGGTGGCCGACCGATGAGCGCACCGCACCCGCTCCTCGCCGAGGCCGGCGCCCTGCCCGGACGACACCAGGTCGCCGAGCTCGCCGAGCACTTCACATGGATCCCGGTGTTCCGCGAGCTGCTCGTGGAGAGCCTCACCCCGACCGTGGCGTTCGACCTGCTCTGCGGTCCCGACGACACCGGCTTCCTGCTGGAGAGCGTCCCCGTCGGCGACGACGTCGGCCGCTACTCCTACCTCGGCCACCGTCCCGTCGCGGTGGCGCTGCCCGAGGGTGATCCGCTGCCCACGCTGAAGGAGCTCACCGAGCGTTCCGTCGCCCCCGTCACGGGTCTGCCGCCGTTCCATTGCGGCGCGGTCGGCTACCTGGGGTACGAGGCGGCGCGTCACTTCGAGCGGCTCCCACGGGCAGAGCGCGGCGGACCGGACCTGCCGGAGTCGACGTTCCTGCTCGCGGACGACCTCGTGGTCTTCGACCACGCGACGCGATCCGTGGTCCTGGTCACGCTGCATCGTCCGGAGGCCGAGCCGTACGAGGCGGCGCTCGAGCGCTGCAGGTCCTGCAGGACGGGCTGGCGGACGCGCCCGCGACGCCGACTTTCTCCCCCGCTGGCTCGCACCGGCGCGTCGAGCCCGACGCACGGTGGACGTCCACCACGACGCGGGCCGAGTTCGAGCACCGCGTGCTCCGCGCCCGTGAGCACATCGCTGCGGGGGACGCGTTCCAGATCGTGCTCTCGCAACGGTTCAGCAAGCCACTGCACGCGAGTCCGTCGGACCTCTACTGGCACCTGCGCGCCGTGAATCCCTCGCCGTACCTCTACCACCTGAGCCTTGGTGGAGGACGCCACGTGATCGGCGCCTCCCCCGAGCTGCTCGTCCGCGCCGAGGGACGCACGGTGCGCACCCGGCCGCTCGCCGGCACCCGTCCCCGCAGCACCGACCACGTCGGCGACCTCGCACTGGAGCAGGACCTGCTCAAGGACGGAAAGGAGCGGGCCGAGCATGTGATGCTCGTCGACCTCGGTCGCAACGACCTCAGCCGCGTGTGCGTTCCGGGGACGGTCCGGGTGGAGCGGCTCATGGACATCGAGCGGTTCTCGCACGTCATGCATCTGTCGTCCACCGTGGCCGGCGAGCTCGACGAGACCTCCACCGCGTTCGACGCGCTGCGCTCGGCGTTCCCCGCCGGCACGCTGAGCGGCGCCCCCAAGATCCGTGCGATGGAGATCATCGCCGACCTCGAGCCCGACCAGCGAGGCGTCTATGGTGGCGCGCTCGGCTGCGTGGGTCCCGACGGCCTCCTCGACTTTGCCATCGGGCTGCGGACGCTCGTGGTCGCCGACGGCCAGGTCCACGTGCAGGCCGGCGCCGGGGTCGTCGCCGACTCCCACCCCACGGCGGAGTACCTCGAGACGCTGCACAAGGCCAACGCGCTCTTCACGGCCGTCGCGAACGCGGAGGCTGGATCGTGAGCACGCGGGTGGCCGTCATCGACAACTACGACTCGTTCACCTACAACGTCGTCCACTACCTGCGCGAGCTCGGATCCGTCGTCACCGTGCGCCGCAACGACGAGACCACAGTCGACGAGCTTGCCGAGCACGACCGGCTCGTGGTCTGCCCGGGTCCCGGGACCCCCGCCGACGCGGGCGTCTCAACCGAGGCGATCCGTGCGCTCTCGGGACGCGTGCCCGTCCTCGGCGTCTGCCTCGGGCACCAGAGCATCGCCAGCATCTTCGGCGGCGACGTCGTGCGGGGCACCCCGATGCACGGCAAGACGTCGGGCGTCGTCCACGACGGCGTCGGTGTCCTGCGAGGCCTGCCCAGCCCGTTCGAGGCGACCCGCTACCACTCGCTCGTCGTCGACCCCGCCACCCTGCCCGCCGAGCTGGAGGTCACCGGGTGGTCCGAGGACGGCGTGGTCATGGCGCTGCAACACCGCGAGCACCCCACGTACGGGGTCCAGTTCCACCCTGAGTCCGTGCTGACCGAGGTCGGCAGACGACTCGTGGCCAACTTCCTGGAGGTACGCCCATGATCGAACACCTACGCACCCTGGCTGCCGGCCGGAGGCTCGACGAGGACGGCGCCGCGGCCGCGATGGGGACGATCCTCTCCGGCACCGCCGACCCCGTGCGCGTCGCGGGGTTCGCCCTCGCCCTCGCCGCGCGAGGCGAGACGGTCGATGAGCTGGTGGGGCTGGTCCGGGCCGTCCGCGCCGCGGCCGTCCCCCTCGCCGTGGGCGGCGACGTGCTCGACACGTGCGGCACCGGCGGCGACGGATCCGGCACGTTCAACATCTCCACGGCGGCGGCGATCGTGACCGCGGCGTGCGGCGTACCGGTCGCCAAGCACGGCAACCGGGCCGCGTCGTCGACGTGCGGCAGCGCCGACGTCCTCGAGGAGATGGGCGTGTGCATCGACCTCGACCCGGCCGCCGCTGCTGCCTGCCTGCAGGAGTCGGGCATCACCTTCCTCTTCGCTCCGCTGTACCACCCCGGTCTCGCAAACGTGGCCCCCGTGCGACGCGCCCTCGGCGTACGCACCGCGTTCAACCTGCTGGGTCCCCTCGTGAACCCCGCCGGCGCCGCCTACCAGGTGCTCGGCGTGGCGGAGGCCCGTCTTGTGGAGCCGCTCGCCGAGACCCTGGCGCGGCTGGGCACGCGCCGCGCGACGGTCTTCCACTCCGCCGACGGGATGGACGAGCTCAGCACGAGCGCTCCCGCGCGCGTCGTCGAGGTGGTGCACGGCGAGACTCGGCCGTCGAGCTTCGACCCCGCGGAGGTAGGGCTCGACCCCGCCCCGAGCGGTGCGCTGCTCGGAGGTTCGCGCAGCGAGAACGCGCGCATGGTGCGCGACGTGCTCGACGGCGTGCCCGGCCCCGCCGCGGACGTCGTCGTGCTCAACGCCGCGGCGGGCCTGCGAGTGTCCGGCCGTGTCAACACCTGGGCCGACGGACTGGCCGCGGCACGCGAGACGCTCACCACCGGGCGGGCGCGAGCCCTGCTCGACCGCTGGGTGGCGGTCTCGTCCCAGGACCGTGTCGGGGGGCTGGCATGAGGACCTGGCCGGACCTCGACGACAGACCAGCCCGCGGGGAGATCCTCACCCCTACGCACGAAAGTGACGGTGCACGCATGCGAACGACCGAGAAGCCTCTCAGCTCCTACCAGGCGGCGAGGGAGTGGACGCCCGACTCATGGCGCGACCGCCCCATCACGCAGCAGCCCGTGTGGCCCGACGAGAACCGGCTCCGCGGCGTCCTCGACGAGCTCGCGCTGCTCCCTCCACTCGTCTTTCCGGGCGAGATCAACGAGCTCCGCTCCGAGCTGGCCCGGGTCGCCGACGGTCGGGCGTTCCTCCTGCAGGCCGGCGATTGCGCCGAGCGGTTCTCGTCGTGCAACGAGAGCAAGGTGCGCAGCAAGCTCCGGGTCATCCTGCAGCTCGCGATCCTGCTCACCTACGGATCCGGACTTCCCGTCGTGAAGGTGGGCCGCATCGCGGGCCAGTTCGGCAAGCCCCGGTCCAGCCCCGTCGAGCTGGTCGACGGCGTCGAGCTGCCCGTCTTCCGGGGGGACATCGTCAACGACCCCGCGCCCACGGTGGCTGCGCGTCAGCCCGACGCCGAACGCCTGCTGCGGGCCTATCACCACTCCTCGGCCACCCTCAACGTGCTGCGTGCCCTCACGAAGGAGGGCTTCGCCGACCTGAGCCAGGTGCACTCCTGGAACCAGGAGTTCGTGTGTCGCTGCCCCGCCGGGCAGCAGTACGAGTCGGCCGCGCAGGACATCACGTGGGCGCTGCGCTTCATGGCGGCCTGCGGTGCGGACGTCACCGCCGACCGGCCGTCGGCGCTCACGCAGACGAACCTGTACACCTCGCACGAGGCCCTCCTGCCCGACTACGAGCAGGCGCTCACACGACACCGCCCACGCACCGGGACGTGGTACGGCACGAGCGCCCACATGCTGTGGATCGGGGACCGGACCCGTGACCTCGACGGCGCCCACGTCGAGCTCATGTCGGGACTCGCGAACCCCATCGGGGTCAAGGTCGGGCCGACGATCACCCCCGACGATCTCGTGGCACTGTGCGACCGGCTTGACCCGCACCACGTCTCGGGGCGGCTCGTGCTCATCAGCCGCATGGGCGCCGACCGCGTCGGCGACCTCCTGCCGCCACTGGTGCGGGCCGTGGAGCTCACCGGCCGTCGAGTGGTGTGGGCGTGCGACCCGATGCACGGCAACACCTTCCGGTCCGCGAGCGGCTACAAGACGCGGCGCCTCGCCGACATCACGCGGGAGATCGGCGAATTCTTCAGGGTCCACCGCTCCGAGGGCACGATGCCCGGCGGCGTGCACCTCGAGCTGACGGGCGACGACGTGACGGAGTGCCTGGGCGGCGCCGACGAGGTGCTCGACACCCACCTGTGCGAGCGCTACGAGACGGCGTGCGACCCCCGGCTCAACGCCAGTCAGTCGATCGAGCTGGCCTTCAGGGTCGCCGAGCTTCTGCGCGAGCATCACGGAGGCTGAGCCCCGCAGCCGGCCGCGCCGACCTCAGGCGTCGGCGCGGCCGGCCGGCGGGACCGGCTCGCGCGGAGGACCGGGCGGCGTGCCGTCGCCGAACGGCGCGCCACCCAGCTCCTCGCGTCCGTGCGCGGTCAGCCAAAGGGTCCGGTCCGGACCACCCGGCAGCAGGTGGTGGGGGTTCGACTCGTCGAGCACCAGGTGGTAGTGCCGATTGATGTGGTCGAAGTCGACGGTGTCCCCGAAACCGGGAGTCTGGAACAGGTCGCGCGCGTACCCCCACAGGTGCGGCAGCTCCACGAGCTTCACGCGGTTGCAGCGGAAGTGACCGTGGTAGACGAGGTCGAACCGCACGAGGCTCGGGAAGAGGTGCACGTCGACGTCCGTGATGCGGTCGCCCAGAAGGAAGCGCCGGGACGCCAGCCGGGCGTCGAGTTGCTCCAGACGCGAGAACAACGCGGTGAAGGCGCGGTCGTAGTCGGCCTGGGAACGCGCCATCCCCACCTCGTAGACGCCGCTCACCACATCCCGGTGGAGGATGGCGTTGAACTCGTCGATCTCCTCGCGCCGACCGTCCGGGTAGAGATCGGGGGCGCCCGGCCGGTGCAGCGAGCGCCACTGCGTGGCGAGGTCGATCGGGATCGTGGCGAAGTCGTTCGTGACCACGTGGCCGCTCTCGACGTCGACGACGGCCGGGACGGGGAAGCCCGAGGCGTGGCCTGGGTCCGCCGCGAGGTAGGCGTCGCGAACGTACCGGATGCCGAGCACAGGGTCACGACCTCCCTCGTCGAGGGTGAAGCGCCAGCCGAGCTCGTCCTGAATGGGATCGACGATCGCCACGGTCAGCGCCACCTCCAGCCCGAGCAACCGGCGCACGATCAACGCGCGGCTGGCGAAGGGGCAGGCACGGCTGACCAGCATGCGGTAGCGGCCCGCGGCGACCGACCAGGTGGCTCCCTCGTCGGCCGTGATACGTGCGGTGAACCGGCTCGGTGCCATCACCGGATCCTGGTCTCCCACGGCGCCTCCTCGTGGTCGGGGGTGGTCCCGACGGGAGATTCCACCACGACGGCGTCCGCGGGCTCCACACCGCGCAGCCTGAGGAGCAGCAGCGCAACCATGGCGGTGTTCAGCACCGCAAGGGTCAGGCACAGTGCCACGAGACCACCGAGAGCCACCGCGACGCCGGCGATCACCAGGCTTCCGAGCGCGCCAGCGGCCCCCATGGCGAGCTCGCCGAGGCCCTCCGCACGCGGACGCAGAGCCTCGGGCGTCACCTCGATGAGCCACATGCTGCCGGCGATGAGGTGGGCGTTCCAGACCATGGCCACGAGCACGAGCAGGAGCACGTCAACGACGAGGGTGCCGCTCGCCAGGCCCAGCACCATGACGACCGCCATGCCGACCATCGCGATGAGCGCGAGCCGCCGGTGGCCGACGCGTCGAGCCAGCGCGGCCGAGGCCGGCGAGAACCCGAACATGCCGCCGATGTGGATCGCCATGACGACGCCGACGACGTCGAGACTGGCACCGTGGTGGTGCAGGTGGGTGGGTGCCGCACCCATGAGCGCGACCATCGAGAGGTTGCCGGTGGCGAGGACGGCGAGGGGCCAGCCTCGGCCGGGCGCCCGCCCGGACGGACCGAGCTCGACCGGTCGGGTGCGTCGCCGCAGGCTGGCGCCGATCACCGCGGCCACGGGGAACGCCACGAGCGCGAGGAGGTGCAGGGACGTCTCCTGCGGCAGCCCGAGCAACTCGGCCACGGGACCGAGTGGCCCGAGCAGCAGCGGACCGGCCACCGCGCCGAACGTGACCGCGCCGACGGCGAGACCGATGGCCCTCGACGCCTCGCGCGTGCCCGCCACCTCGGCCGCGGCATAGCGCCCCAGCATCACGCCGGTGGTGCCCGCTCCGAGCAGCACGGACCCGACGACGAGCGCCGCGAAGCCCCACGAGACGGAGAGGATCGACAGCGCCGCGCCGAGCGTCGCCGCGACGTAGCACGCGACGACCCCCGTCATTCGGCCGCTGCGCCGCATCACCGCGGCGGCGGCCGGGCCCGAGACGGCCGAGCCGGCGACGAGTGCGGCGGTCGCGACGGAGCCCGACGCGGCCGAGCCGGTGACGAGCTGCGAAAGCAGGGGGCCCGCGGCCGCACCGGCGGCCAGCCCGAGGGAACCCACGACCTGTGCCGCGTAGAGGGCCCTGAGGCTACCGACGGGATCCGGTGGTGCGCTGCTGTTCATGACGGACGCTCCTGTGTCCTCGGTGACGGATGGTGCTGGGCGACGGGTGGGTTGTCACTCGGCGGGCCGATCATCGTCCGGCCCACCAGCGCACCCGGTCGTCGACCATGCGATCGGTGCCACTCATCGCGGGACCGTCGCGCTGCGACATCCTCGCCACCTGGCGCAGCGTCGCGGCCGACGCCTGCGCGAGGGTGCCCTCGAGCACGATCCGAGCGAGCTGGTCGATCACGTCGGGGATCTCGCCGGCATCTCGCGCGGCGAGGTGCCCGAGGTGGTCGACGAGCCTCGCCGCCGCCGCGGGCAGGCGGAACCGCACCGGGACGAGGTCGACGCCGGGCGCGGCCGACGGCACCACCAGCGAGACCTCGAGGGCGTTGAGCAGGGCGCTGGAACCGGCCGGACCGATGCGGTCGCCGACGGATCGGCAGCCATCCACGGGTGCGGGGTCGATGGCGAGCGGGACGACGGCGAGGTTCTCGTCGGCCATGAGGCCGACGACGAGGTCGAGTGGACGCACCGGATCGTCGAGAGACCGGACAGCGTGCAGCCCCGCACTCGAGGTGCTGGCACCGTGGATCGCGGCGAGGAGCAGACGGACGCTGTCGCGGCGGGCCTGCACGTGCACGGACTTCTCCGGTGGTGGCAGCGGCAGGACCGTGTCGTCGCAGCTCGCGCGCCGCAGCCAGCGCGTGGCGGCGACAGGGTCCACGACGAGACCTGATCGCGCGATCGCGGCGCGCAGGAGACCGCGCGACGCCGCGTCGACGACGATCATCTGGGCGATCCGCTCCGAGGCGATCAGCGGGTCGTCGGAGTACAGCGACGTCGACCGCTCCGACGTGCCCAGCACGAGGGTGCCCACCCGTGCCGCGACGGCGGCCTCGACGACGTGCCGGGTCCCGAGAATCGTCGTCGCGGCGGCGTGCTCCCCCCACCGGTGCCGGTAGCGGTCGTCGAGACCCGTGTGTCCGACGAGGTGCACGACGATGTCGGGCCGCAGCACGCCGACCGCGTGCGCGACGGCCGACGGGTCGACGAGGTCGATCCGGGCCGACGAACCCCTGCCGGTCGAGGCGTCGTCGAGGAGGCACGTCCGGGTCGGTCCGAGCGCGCGCAGCGCCTCAACGAGGGCCGGCCCCATCCGCGCCGTCTCGCCGGACAGCAGGACCCCGCGGTGCGCGACGGCCCGTCGGATCCGTTCGACCGGCAGGTCGATGTCGCGAGGAGCCACGGTGCGGCTGCGCCGGTACTCGCGGACCGCACCGCCGTGCGCGCGCACGAGCGTCGTGGACAGCCTGCGGAGCCGCTCCAGCGTGGCGGCGTCGACCTGCTCGCCCCTCGGCGGCGCCGACGAGCGGAGGTTGTCGAGCACCTGGTCGAGGTTGTCTGCGCGTCCTGTCATCCTTCTCACCTGCCTGACCGATAATCACGTCCGGAGACGCTAGCTCCGACGGGTCTCGGGTCGTTCTCGTCGGATGAGAGCGCGCCTCGGACCTCGCGGATCCGCCGATCGTTCAACGGATCCGCCGGTCGGCGTACGACTCAGTCGGCGCCCTTGACGCCGCTGATCACGCCGTGAGGCGTCCAGGTGTCTCCGGGCGCGCGGTGCACGGCCCCGAAGCCGGCCTCGCGCAGCCACTCCTCGTAGCTGCTCCACGGGTAGATGCGGCTGCGCGGCGCCGTCAGCGTCGCGAAGTACGCGTTGTCGAGCGCCGAGTACAGCGGACCGTCCCCGGCGTCGTCAGACATCACGTTGAAGACCATCGCGCGGCCGCCCTCGGGAAGCGCGTCGTAGGCGCGACGCAGCAGGTGGACGTTGTCCTCCCCCGACCAGATGACCAGCTGGTTGGCGAAGAGGACGCCGTCGTGTCCGGAGGGGTAGAGGTCGTTGAAGATGTCGAGCGCCAGCGTGTCGATGCGGTCGCTCAGTCCGGCCTCCTCGACCTTGCCCCGGGCGATCTCGAGTGCACCCGGTAGGTCGACGACCGTGAACTGCACGCCCGGGTTCTCCCGGGCCAGCGCGATCGCGTTGACGCCGTCACCTCCGCCGATGTCGAGGACGCTGTGCAGGCCGGTGAGGTCGGCCTTGGCGACGAGCACCGGGTTCGACAGCCGCGACCACGACCGCATGCACCGATAGAACAGCGCCTCCAGCTCGGGCGACGCCGGCAGCCGGTGGTAGAGGTCGTCGCCCGGTCCCGGGAACCGCGCGAGCCCGGTGTTGGAGTTGGTGCGCAGCGACTCGACGAGGTCCGAGAGCGGAAGGTAGACGAGGCGCGCCTCGAACTCGACGATGTCGGCGAAGATCTCCCAGGAGCCGTCCGCGAACATGCCGTTCAGCAGGTCGGCGTTGCGGTAGCGCCCGTCGGAGACCTCGGTGAGCCCGAGGGACGTCACGCCGAGCAGCAGGATGCGCGTGGAGCGGTCGGAGAGCTCGAGCGCCGCGCCGATCTCCTCGTCGCCGAGCTCGCCCTTCTCCGACAGCAGCGGGAAGAGTCCGAGCTCGACGCCCGCGTGAAGCATCTGGAAGGCGGCGGCACCGAAGAGCGGGCCGACGAGGTCGTTCATGGAGCTGATCTTGGTCATGGTGGCTCTTCTCATGAGATGTCGAACAGGGTTCCGGGCACGGGGTTGCAGCGCTGCTCGCCGAGGGCCGACAACGTCGCCATGCCCTCGTCGTCGATCGCGAAGCCGGCGAGGTCGAAGTTCTCGCGGATGCGCTCGGGGCGCTCGGACTTGGGGATCACGACGACACCCAGCTGCAGGTGCCAGCGCAGGACCACCTGTCCGGGAGTCCGTCCGAGCCGCGCGGCGAGCGCCGTGACGTCGGGGTGCTGGAGGAGGCCCTGGTTGCGCCCGAGCGGGCTCCAGGCCTGCGTGACGATGCCTCGTTCGGCGTGCGCCGCGCGCAGCTCCTCCTGCTGGAACATCGGGTGCAGCTCGACCTGGTTGACCGCTGGCACCACCCCGGTCTCGTCGTGCAGGCGGTCCAGCTCGGCGACGCCGAAGTTGGAGACGCCGAGCGAACCGATCCTGCCCTCGTCCCGCAGCCTGACCATGGCGCGCCAGCTGTCGACGTAGCGCCCGAGCGCGGGCCGGGGGAAGTGGATGAGGTACAGGTCGACCGTGTCGAGGCCGAGCCGGCGAGCGCTGGCGTCGAAGGCGCGCAGCGTCTCGTCGTATCCGTGCGCGTCGTTCCAGAGCTTCGTCGTGACGACGAGCTCGTACCGGGGCACGTCGGTCTCGGCGATGGCGCGGCCCACGCCCTCCTCGTTGCCGTAGGCGGCGGCCGTGTCGATGAGGCGGTACCCCGTGTCGAGGGCGGCGGCGAGCGGTTCCCTCACGTCGTCGGCTGAGATCATGAAGACCCCGTACCCGACCTGCGGCAGCGTCGTGCCGTCGTTGAGCTCCACGGTCGGCGGGGACGGCGAGGTCGCCGCCTCGTCGACGGGAGCGGAGAGCGTCCTGGTCACGATGACTCCTTCGGTTCAGCTGTAACGGCCGGGTTCGGGGATCTCGCCGGAGAGTCGGAACACCCCGACTTCCCGGCGCTGGTAGGCCACGGGATGGTGGAGCGTGTGCGTCCGGACGTTGCGCCAGAAGCGGTCGAACCCGAAGTGGTTGGAGGTCGAGCGCGCTCCCGTCACCTCGAAGATGCGCGCCGTCACGTCGAGGGCGACCTCGTCGGCCATGGCCTTCACGGCCGCCGTGCGGACCTTGTGCTCGCCGCGCATCTGGGGCGTGACGGCCAGCCGGTCGCGGTGGAGCGGAAGAGCCTCGAGCGCGACCTGGTCGGCGAACGCCTCGGCGGCCCAGATCTTGGCGGCGAGCCCGCCGATCGTGTCCTGCACGCGGGGCTCGTCGACCGTGCGGTCGTAGCCGCCCCAGCCACGCTTGCCCTGCGTGTACTCGATCGCCGCGTTGAGCGCCCCGTTGGCCACGCCGAGCCAGAGGTTGGCGAAGAGCAGCTGACCGATGGGGATGTTCATCGTCATGTAGGTGGACGGCTCGAACGTCTTGTCGGTGAAGCCGAGCGCGTCCTCCCACGGCACCTCGACATCGCGGATCGTGACGCCGCCGCTGTCGGTCAGTCGCTGGCCCATGTTGTCCCAGTTGTCGTGGTAGACGATGCCGGGCTGGTCGGTTGGGACGACCCCGATGACGTGGTCGCCGCTGTCGAGGACTCCCTCGAGGACCGCATGGTCGGAGACCTTGATGCCGGTGCAGAAGCTCTTCTGACCGTTGAGGACGACGCGGTCACCCTGGTCGTGGCCCACCACGTCGGCGTCGCGGGGGTTCAGGGCGCAGCCGAAGAACCAGTTCCCCAGCGCGGCGTCACGCTCGATGCGTTCGATCTGCTCGGCGGTGCCGACCATCCGGGGCAGCCAGCACCACGTGTAGTGGTCGCCCAGCAGCTGTCCGATGGAGCCGTCGGCGGCTCCAACGGCGCGGACCACCTTGTAGGCGGTGGGCCACTCCTGGCCGCCGCCTCCGTGCTCGATCGGACCGAGCAGGGTGGCGAGACCCGCGTCCTTGATGGTCTGCACCTCGGCGTGCGGCGTGCGGTGCGTCTGGTCGCGCTCGGCGGCGCCCTCGGCGATCGACGCGGCAGCCTCGTGCGCCCGGGCCACCCATCCTTCAGGGGTGGTCGGACGCTGCGACCAGTCGGCGGTGACGGTGCGGTTGGTCGTGGGCAGGGTGGTCGTCACGGAAGGCTCCTTCGATGGGGTGGACGGGACGCGGCAGGACCTACGCGGCAGTGGTGCCGTGGGGGTTGTCGATGATCGAGCGCCAGAGGCCGTCGGCCCCTCGGCGCAGGACGTCGGTGCTGGACCCCTCGAGCCGCAGGGGCGTGCCGTCAGGACCGTCGCCCTCGACGAGCCAGTCGGCGATGACGAGCGCGGTGTCGTCGGCGACGTACACGTGGCGGTCGGCGATCTGCATCGGCAGGCCGAGGGCCAGGAAGTCGGCGACGGCCTGACGTGCGTCGGCTCCGGTGACAGGATCACCCGGCGCGCGGACGAAGACCGCTTCCGGGGCCATCGTGGCGACGACGGCGTCGGGGTCGCCGCTGTTGAACGCGGTGGCGAAGCCCGCGGTGTGCTCGTGCGGGTCGGCGACGGGAGTGTGCGCGGCGGTGGTGGACATGGTCTCCTCTTCCTCTTCAGGCGGTGGCGGCCGGTTCAGGCCATGCCGAGTACGACCGGAGGCCGTACAGCAGCGGTCGACGGACGCCGCGTCGCAGGACGCGTCGGACGCGGCCGATGACGATGGTGTGGTCGCCGACGACCTCCGTGCGGTCGACATCGCAGTCGGCGACGGAGAAGGCCGCCTCGGTCAGGTGGGGGCCGCCCGCCCGGTCGTCGGTGTCCCACTCGACGTGGTCGAAGCGGCGCGGGTCCCCTGAGGCGAACAGCGCCGCCGTGGGCCGGGCCGCGCTGTCGAGCAGGTTCACCGCGAACGAGCCGCTGGCGGCGATTGCCACACAGGTGGGGCTGGCGCTGCGCAGGCACACGAGCAGCGTGGGCGGCTCCACGGTGACGCTGCAGACCGCGGAGCACGTCATGCCCCAGGGCTGTCCTTCGGGCGTTAGCGAGGTCACGACCGACACGCCGGTGGGGAATCCCGACATCAGCGCGAGAAAGTCGTCCTCGCACACGGCCTCGGTCCTGGTCTGCTCCATCCTGGGCACCGCCTCGGTGGGTCGGAGGCCTCGTACGGCCTCAGGGTCTGTCTGGAACCCCTCACCCATGACGCTAGGAGCGTGCTCTCTCGTGGCACTCTTCGCGTTCTCTTCCCGAACCGATCCCTACTCTCCCCTGGACCCCGCGAGCGATGCCTCGCGTAGACGACGGACGGCCGTCGAGGGCGATGCTCTCGACGGCCGTCCGTGTGGTGGGGCGTGGCTCCTGGTGCTGGTCGGCTGACGCGCTCAGCCCTCGTCGCGCACGGTCCTGAGCGCCGCGCACACCCGGGCGAACCGGGCGCCGTGGAACTCGGCCGCAAGCCGTACCGCCTTGCGGCCCTCCTCGTCCGGGTGGGTGGCACTGATCCCGTACGGGTTGCCCCCGCCCTCGTGAATGAGGTCATAGTCGGCGTAGCCCGTGGGGACGATGACCGTCCCCCAGTGGTGCATGACGTTGTAGAGCGCGACGAGCGTCGTCTCCTGGCCGCCGTGGAGCTCGTAGCTGCTCGTAAACCCGGTGGCGCCTTTGCCGACCATGACGCCCTCGTTCCAGATGCCGCTCGTCGTGTCGATGAACTGCTTGAGCTGGGAGGCCACGTTGCCGAAGCGCGAGGGGGTGCCGAAGGCGAATCCGTCGGCCCAGCGCAGGTCGTCATGACTGACCTCGGGGACGTCCTTCGTGGCGTCCAGGTGGGCCCGCCACTCGGGGTTCTGGTCGACCACGGAGTCCGGTGCCAGCTCGGCGGCCCGGCGGAGTCTGACCTCGGCACCGGCGCTCTCGGCACCTCGCACGATGTCCTGAGCCAGCGAGTGGATCGTGCCCGTGGACGAGTAGTAGATCACGGCGATGCGGGCTATCATGATTCACCTCTCAACGTTTCAGTGATGGACTGTTCTTTAGCAAATCGTATGCGCGCTTCACTTGTCAACAGTTGCGTACTACACTCTCCTCTCGTGGTGAGCCCCGAAGTGCAGGCCTGGGCCGCGACGTACCGGTTCACGTCGATGATGACGGCGCGACTCGAGGCGACGCTACGCTCCGACTGCGGCATGAGCCTGGCCGAGCACGACCTGCTGGCCACCCTCGACTCCCACGGCGGCACCGCTCGCATGGGCGAGCTCGCGACGGCGCTCATGCTCTCCAAGAGCGGCACCACCCGCCTCGTCGCAAAGCTCGAGGTGCACAACGGATGGGTCGTCCGCGTTCTACGTCCGGAGGACCGCCGAGCCATCTGGGCCGAGTTGACCGCTGCCGGTCAGGAAGCGCTCGTCTCGTCGAGACCCGTGCACCGTGCCACCATCACCGACGTGCTGGCTGGGCACGTGCCGGACGAACGGTTCGTCGACGTCGCCGACACGCTCGAGCAGGTCATCGGCGCTTTGGGCTGGGAGCCGCCGTCGTCGTCCTGCGCGGCCGACCTCGCCCCGGGTCGTCCGTAGCGAAGCCGTCGACAGCCGGGCCCGGCTCAGGGAGCCGCCGGCAACGTCAGCTCGTTGACGTCGGTGCTGAAGTCCCAGCGGTCGACGCCCTCTGGAGGGACCTGCACGCCGGTGACGTGCTGGGTGCGCCGGGCGGCGAAGCGAAGTCCCTCGGACTCCAGCACCAGCCAGCCGCCCGGGTCGGACTTCACCATGTCGATCATGCGCTGGCACGCGCCGTGGGGGCACTCGAGCAGCTCGGAGTCCTCAGGGAGACCGTTCAGGAGCTGCTCGGCTCGCTGGGCGAGACCGAGCCAGCAGTCGGCGGCACGGTCGAGCACGCGGGAACGGTCCTCCGCGGTCATCTCGCGCAGCGCGCGCTCCCTCGCGTACAGGCCGCCCAGCCGGTGCATGCGGTAGCGCACGATCCCCATGCGATCGGTGCCGGCGGTGCTCAGGAGGCCGCGGTCGACGAGACTGTCGAGCACTCCCTCGATCACGGGGATGGGAGTGTCGGTGGCGGCGGCGACCACCCAGGCACCGAAGTCGGGCACTTGCAGCAGGCCGACGGACAGCCACACCTCGCGTGTCGCGGTGGGCAGGACGTCGGCGCTCGGGCGCAGGTAGGAGCGCAGGTCGAGGGTCCCGTGCGAGAGCTCGTCGAGTCGGCGATAGGGGTCCCGCAGTCGCTCGGCGAACTCGCCGACCTGCAGGTGGCAGCGCGCCGCGAGACGCGCTCCCGCCGCTCGGACGGAGAGCGCCAGACGTCCAGCGGCGTTGACCAGCTCGACGGCGGCAGCGGAGTCGGGATCGACACGGTCGTCGCCCGCGATGTTGCGCAGGAGTTGCACGGACTGCTCGACCGTCATGACGCCGACCTCGACCGACGCGGCGCCGGGGACTTCGGACATGTGGCAGCGGCTCGTCATGAGCAGGGCCGCCTCGGGGTGGGCGGGCATGACGGGACAGACCCACTCGGAGCTCGGGACGTCGTCGAGCAGGATGAGCACCTGCTTGCCGTCGACGAGGCTGCGGAAGTGGCTCGACCGCTCGGCGAGATCGGTGGGCATGGCCACGTCGGGGACGCCGAGCGCACGGAGGAACTGGGCCAGCACGTCCATGATCGCCACGGGGTCGCAGCTCGAGCCGCGCAGGTCAGCGTAGAGCTTTCCATCGGGGAACTCGTCGCGGACGCCGTGCGCGACGTCGATGGCGAGGGCGGTCTTGCCAGCACCGAAGTCGCCGTGGATGTTGCACACCCGCGGCGCCGCCGCGCGGCGCTCGAGCAACGCCCGCCGGACGCGGTCGCCGTGCTCGGGCCGCGGGACGAAGTCGGGCACCGCGGAGATGAGCTGCGCCGGAACAGGAGGGGCATGCGCGTGCGCGGGTCCGACTGATGCGGCGTCGTGCAAGGGCTCACCGGCGAGGATCTTCTGCTGAGTTTCCTGCAGCGCCCGCCCTGGCTCGAGCCCGAGCTCGTCGACGAGCTGGGCACGCCCCTGCGCATACACCGCGAGGGCGCCGGCGCGGCGGTCGGCGCTGTAGAGTGCGCGCATCAGCTCGACGCGCAGTCCCTCACGCAGCGGGTGCAGGTCGACGAGGCTCGTCAGCTCCTCCACCACGTCACGGCCGCGACCGGACTCGATCTCCAGCGCGACGCACTCCTCGAGGACGGCCAGCCGTCGCTCCTCCCACTGCGACGCGATGGCCTGCACCGCGGGACTCTCGACCTCGGCGAGCACTGGGCCGCGGTAGAGGGACAGGGCGCATCGGAATCGCTTGGCCGCGAGCAGCGTGTCGCCGCGAGCGGCCATGGCGCGGGCCTCGTCGACGCTGGCGGTGAACTGGTGGACGTCGATTGTCAGCGGGTAGACATCGAGCACGTAGCCGGTGGCGGCCGTCCGGATGACGTCGGGTGCACCGGCCAGGGCGAACGAGCGGCGGAGCTTCCACACGCAGGTCTGCACCTGTTCGGCGGCAGTCCGGGGCGGACGTCCTCCCCACAGCCCGTCGACCAACTCGGCCACCGTGACCGTCCGTCGTGGCGCGGACAGCAGGAGCGCCAGCACGATCCGCTGCCGGTTGCCCCCCAAGTCGACCGGCACGTCGTCGACGGTGGCCTCGAGCGAGCCCAGAACACGAAAATCCACGACACTTCCCCCATGAGGCTGCTCTAGATTTAGACAGCGTCATGTGATGATGACGCCACATCGCTCGTGAATCAAGGCTGGGACGATGAACTCCTGGAAGCCATCCCTCGGGGCAGGTGGGGCGGTCTCGCTCGCGCGTCAGCGGATGGTGACTTGGCGGGAGGCGAGGCCGTTGCGGACGCGACGCTGCTCGCTGGTGAGGTCGGAGGTGTCGGCGAGGGCCTCGTCGAGGCGCTCGCGGAGGGCGGCGACGGGGGTCTCGAGGGGCTCGGCACCATCGGCGACGGTCTCGTCCATCTCCCAGACGGGGACGAGCAGACCGTGGGCGCGGAACATGCCGATCAGGCGGGTCCCGTCGCCGAGACGGTCGGCGTCGCTCTCGTGCAGACGCGCGAACGCGTCGAGCACACGGTCCTCCTCCTGGGTGATGACCCACCGCAGGTAGCGACGATCGCCCATGCGGGTCCAGTAGGCGGCGTCGACGGAGGTGAGCCGCTCGGTGGGGGCGATGGACTCGTTGGCGGCGGCGAGCGCGTCGGAGCCCTCCGCGTCGGTGCCCTCGACCCACCAGTCGAACCCGTCGTGGACGGTCACGTCGAACGGCGACGCCGGGTCGACGACGTCCTGCAGGCGGTCGCCGACGCCCGGGTCGGTGACCGGGACCGGGTTGCCGGGCTCGACCGCGCGACCCGTGGCGACCATGTGGGCGAGGTCGCGGCTGACGTCACCGAAGTTGTGCTGGACCTGCAGTCCGATCCATAGGTCACCGTCGGGACGGCGGATGCCGGCGCCGTTGCCGGGCAGCAACGAGCAGAAGCGCACCGTCCCTCCGTCGGTCAGGGCGACGTCGGCCGTGCCCGAGGGGACGAACTCGCGCAGGGCGATCCAGTCGCCCTCGTTCGGCAGACCACCGAAGGTCCGCGCCACGTACGGCATGCGCTGCTTGCGCGGCTCGGCGTTCTGACGGTTGCGTCGCGACTTCTTGCCCATGACGGCACCCTACGGGCGCGACGAACGGGTCGCCGAGGGGGTCTCAGGCGTGGTCGGCGATGACGAGCTCGGCGTTGACGCGGGTGCCCGACGTCATGTCGACCCACCAGCGGTCGGCGACCCGGCTGATGATCGACAGCCCGCGACCGGACAGCGAGTCGTTGTCGAAGTCGATCGGCTCCAGGGAGGCGCCCTCCCCGGCGTCGTGCACGCTCAGCTCGAGCAGACCCCGCGAGGCGTCGATGCTCCACGTGATCTCGATGGTGCCCTCCGAGCCCGGCTCGCCGTGGGAGATGGCGTTGGCGATCATCTCGCTCAGCACGATCAGGGCGTCGTCGACCGCGGACGGAGCCGCCCGTTGGACGGTGAGGAACGCGGCGAGCTTGGTGCGGGCGATGCCCGGCGTCGAGAGGTCGAACGGCAGCCGGATGCGCTCCTGGACAGGACGCGGTGCCTGCTCTCCGGTCTGATGGGACGACGTCACTAGTCCAAAGTAACCAGAGAAGGTGGTTGAAATCCACCCACATCTCGAAATCGTCCCTGCCGAGCGGTGGCGCGCGGGTGCGACACTCGTGCCATGGAGATCGCCGAGACCACCGTGACCGACCTGCCCGACCCCCTCCCGGCGGACCTCGTCGTGCTCGACGTGCGCGAGCAGCACGAGTGGGACGCCGGGCACATCGAGGGTGCCCGCCACGTGCCGCTGGGTGACGTCCCGGCGCGCGTGGACGAGCTCGACCCCACGGTCCGGACGCTCGTCGTGTGCCACGTCGGGGGTCGTTCGGCCCGCGCGAGCGCGTGGCTGGCGCAACAGGGCTACGACGTCGTCAACCTCGCCGGGGGCATGGACGCCTGGCAGGGCGCGGGACGTCCGGTCGTCACGTGACGTCGAGGGGCCCCGGACCAGACGGTCCGGGGCCCCTCGACACTGCGCTGGCGCTGCTTACTTGGCGGCAGCCTTCAGCTTGGAGCCGGCGCTGACCTTGACGCCGTAGCCGGCCGGGATCTCGATGGTCTCGCCGGTGGCGGGGTTGCGGCCCGTGCGAGCGGCGCGCTCGACGCGCTCGACGGACAGGATGCCGGGGATCGAGACCTTCTCGCCCTTGCTGACGGCGTCGAGGAGCGTGTCGGCCAGGGCCGAGAGGACCGCGTCCGCGTCGGTCTTGCTGGTGCCGGCCTTCTCGGCGAGGGCCGAGACGAGGTCGCTGCGGGTGATTGCCACGGGGACTCCTTGATTCTGTGGGGTGATTCCGCCTAGCAGTCTAGGGATCCTTCGCTGGAATTCCACGGCGCCCCGTGCTTCGGGCGCGCCGCGGTCACCGCCAGATCTCCGGCAGGGGGGCGTTCACGAGCTCCATCACGGCCCTGATGTAGCGTCCGCGCGACCACTCGACCACCCCGAGGGAGGCCAGGTGGTCGGTCCGCCACTGCACGTCGATGAGTCCGGACGGACCCACGATGTCCGCCAGCGCCACGAGCGCGGCCTTGGAGGCGTCGGTGGCGCGGTGAAACATCGACTCCCCCGCGAACAGCCGGCCGATGGCGAGCCCGTAGAGCCCCCCGACGAGGCGCCCCTCGCCGTCGCGGGTCTCCACGGAGTGGGCCCAGCCGAGCCGGTGCAGCTCGCGGTAGGCCTCGACGATCTCCGGGCTGATCCAGCCGTGCGGTCGGCGCGGGTCCGCGCACGCGTCGACGACGGCGTCGAAGTCCTGGTCGACGGTCGTGGTGAAGCCGCGCAGGGACCGCCGCAACGAGCGGCTGACGCGCAGGTCGCCGGGCACGAGGACCCCGCGACGCTGCGGCGACCACCACAGCAGGGAGCCGTCGTGCGGCATCGGGAAGGCGCCGGCCCGGTAGGCGCTCAGCACCGTGGCCGGTGCGAGGTCGGCACCGGCTCCGACGCAGTCGTCGTCGTCGGGCCAGCCGGTGGGATCGAAGTCCCACGGCGACGGTGGGAGGGGGACCGGACTCATGCCTCGATGATCCTCATCAGGTGGTGCCGCGGCGCCTCGCCCCACTCCTGCCACTCCGCCGAGGTCGCGTGCAGGAGGCACCCCCACCACGTGGCCGACCGGTTCACGGCGTGGGTGTACTGGCTCGCCTCGAACAGGGTGCGCAGCTCGCGCGGGCCGACGACGTCGGACCACACGGCGCCCCATGCCTGCAGGATCCGCTCCCAGGGGAGGTCGGAGTTGCTGACGACCCATCCGTAGGGGACGTCGAGCACCTCCACGGCGTGTGCCCACTGCGCATCGCCGAAGTCGAGCAGGCGTCCGTCGAGGAAGGCGTTCCACGGATGCACGTCGCCGTGCTGCAGCGTGACGGGCAGGGTCGAGGCGGCCAGCGTGTCGGCGGCGTCCTCGACCTGCGAAGCGCGCTCGAGCAGGGCGCGCCGCTGCGACGCGGTGAGGTGCGCGGGATGGTCGTCGGCCAGGTCCGACAGGCGCTCGACCATCTGCTCGAACCGGTCGGCGACGCTCGCTGGCGAGCAGTCCGGCAGGCCGGTCGCCAGCATCGCCTCGCCGTCGTCGGCGACGAGGCGCTGCAGGCCCGCCACGCGTCCCACGACGCCGCTCCAGTCCTCGACGGTCGGCGGATGGTCGTCGCCGAGGGTGGCGCCCCGGTCGGCGGTGAGGATCCACCCGCGGTCCTCGTCGACGGCCAGCGGCGGCGGGACGTCGGCCGGGCTCAGGGCGGCGAGCCGGCGGTGCAGCGCGGCCTCGAAGCGCATCGACGGGCAGTTCGCCTTGAACCAGATCGGTCCACGGTCGGTGGGTGCGACGAGCTGGGTGGACCAGGGTCGGACCCGGCGCTGGTCGATCGGACCGGCGAGGCGCAGGCCCGCGTCCTCGGCCCTGCGGTGGATCCAGTCGTGGGCGTCCCGGAGCCAGGACGTGGCCGTCACGGAGTCCGAGAAGGCCTCTTGCATGGCCTGAGCCTAGGGGTCCCGGCGCTCGGCGGGTGGATTCGACCGCGATCCCTAGGATGTCGCCATGGGCATCGGCAGCAAGGCAGCGGCGACGGCGGGCGGCAAGGCGGCACCCAAGGTCGCGTCCGGGTTCGTGCGCCGCCTGCTCGACAAGGCGATCGACGGTGTCGGCCCGCTGCCCTCGGCCGCGGAGTCGGCGAACCGTCGCCGGGTCGACGCCGACGGTGACGTCGAGGCGGCGATCGCGGCGAGCGTGCGCCGGCACACGGGCCTGGCGGGGACCCAGGGCTTCGTGACGAACCTGGGTGGCATCGCGACGGCAGCGGCCGCCATCCCGGCGAACGTGGTCGGCGTGACCCTCGTGCAGTGCCACCTCGTGGCGGGGATCGCCCACCTGCGTGGCTGGGACCTGCAGGATCCGCGCGTGCGCAACGCGATCCTCGCGTGCATGCTCGGCGAGGACGCGGTGAAGGACCTGGTGAAGCGGGGCTCGCTGCCGTCGTCGCCGATGGCCCTGGCCACGTCCCCGGTGCACGACCCCGAGCTCGACCGGCTCATTGCCCGCGAGGTCACCAGCGAGCTCGTCGCGCGCACGGCCGGCAAGCGGGCGGTGACCCTGGTGGGCCGGCGGGTCCCGGTCATCGGCGGTGTCGTCGGCGGCGGCACGGACGGCTGGGCGACGTGGCAGATCGGCCAGTACGCGGCCCGCGAGCTGAAGGACCGCAACGTCCCGACGACGCCGTAGCCGGCCGCGTCGTCAGGTGCGCACGTGCATGCGCTCGCCCTGGGGGCCGAAGATGGCGAGGACCTCGGCGGGGAACGTGCCGGGGTTGGCCATCCAGTGCGGTGTGCGGGTGTCGAACTCCACCACCTCACCGGGCTCCAGCACGAGGTCACGGGTGCCGAGGACGAGCCGGATGCGCCCGGACAGCACGTACATCCACTCGTAGCCGTCGTGCGTCTGCGGGGTGGGCACGGCGTCGGGCTCCGGCGGGACGACGATCTTGAAGGACTGCAGCCCGCCGGGTCGCCTCGTCATCGGCACGAAGGTCCGGCCGTGGCGCACGACGGGCTTGGCGCGCACTCGCGGGTCGCCGGTCTCGGGGGCGTCGACGAGGTCGTCGAGGGCGACGCGGTGGGCGCGGGCGAGCGGGAGCAGCAGCTCGAGGGTGGCCTTGCGCTGCCCGGACTCGAGCCGCGAGAGGGTGCTGATGCTGATGCCGGTCTCCTCGGCGAGGTCGGCGAGCGTCGCCTCGCGCTGCAGCCGCAGCTGGCGCAGGCGGGGTCCGACGCCGCGCAGGACCTCGTCGGTGCTCATGACCTCATCTTGCCACATCGGCAAGAGAACTTGCTGATACGTCGTCGCGGCCCCACGCTGGTGGCATGACCGACTCCTCCGCTCCCTCCCCCGTCGACGTCCTCGTGATCGGCGGTGGCGCCGGTGGCCTCGCCGCCGCGCTCGTCCTCGCCCGGTCGCGCCGCGACGTCGTGCTCGTCGACGCCGGCGAGCCGCGCAACGCACCGGCCGACGCCGTGCACAACTACCTGGGTCGCGAGGGCACCTCGCCGGGCGAGCTGACCGCGATCGGACGCGAGGAGGTGCAGGGCTACGGCGCACGGGTCGTCGACGGCAGCGTGGTCGAGGCGGTCGCGACGGACGACGGACCCGGACCCCGGTTCGACGTGAGGCTCGACGACGGCAGCGCGTTCTCGGCCCGACGGGTCGTCCTCGCCACGGGCGTGCGTGACCAGCTGCCGGGCGTCCCCGGCCTCGCCGAGCGGTGGGGACGCGACGTCCTGCACTGCCCCTACTGCCACGGCTGGGAGGTGCGGGACCAGCGCATCGGGATCCTCGCCACGAACGCCGCCGCGCTGCACCAGGTGGGCCTGTTCCGCCAGCTCAGCGACCAGGTGTGCCTGCTCGCCCAGGACGTCGAGCTGAGCCACCGTGACCGCGCTCGGCTGCGGGCGACGAGCGTCCCGGTGGTCGAGGGCCCCGTCACCGCGGTGCACACCGAGGACGACGCCCTCGTCGGCGTCACCGTCGGCGACCAGCGCCTCGCGCTCGACGCGGTGGTCGTCGCCTCGTTCCCCGACGCCGGCCACCCGGTCGCCGAGGCGCTCGGCGTGCCCACCCACGACATGAGCCGCGGCGAGCTCGTGATGGCGCGAGCCCTCACCGCCGACGCGATGACGGGCTCGACGACGGTGCCAGGGGTGTTCGTCGTCGGGAACGCCGCCAACCCGATGGGCACCACCATCGCCGCGGCGGCCAACGGCACGCAGGTCGGCGCGATGGTCAACGCCGAGCTCGTGGAGGAGGACACCGCCCTCGCCGTGCAGGCCTGGCGCGCGGAGCAGAACGAGCCGGGCCCGTGGGACGAGCGCTACGCCGACCACGTCTGGAGCGGCAACGTCAACCCACGGCTGCCCGAGCGGGTCTCCTCCCTCGCACCCGGTCGCGCGCTGGACGTCGGCTGCGGCGAGGGGGCCGACGTCCTGTGGCTCGCCGAGCAGGGCTGGGACGCCACGGGGATGGACTTCTCGGCCGTCGGGCTCGAGCGAGCGGCCCTGCACGCCGTCGAGGCCGGGGTCGAGGATCGCACCCACTGGCGCCAGGAGGACGTCCGGTCGTGGGAGCCGGACGGCACGTGGGACCTCGTGGTCTCGCACTACCTGCACCTCGCCGACGACGCGATGGCCGACGCGGTCCGTCGCCTGACCGCGGCGGTGGCCCCGGGGGGCACCCTCCTCGTCGTCCTCCACCACCCCGACGACGTGCTCGGCGCGCCCGGGCCGGACGGCTTCCCGGCGCCCGAGCTCGTCGACGCGGTGCGGTCCGCCGACGGTGACTGGGAGGTCGAGACCGACGTCGTCGACCGCGTGGGCACCGGCCACGGGCCCGGCGTCGTGGTGCGCGACATCGTGCTGGAGGCCCGCCGTCGCGGCAGCGATCGAGAGGTCGCGCGCTAGCCGATGAGCGCGCGGGCGACGGCGCTCGCCGGGGGCTTGCCGAGCTGCTCGGCCATCCAGGCGGTGGTGGCGACGACGGCGTCGAGGTCGACCCCGTGCTCGATGCCGAGCCCGGTGAGCATCCAGACGAGGTCCTCGGTGGCGAGGTTGCCGGTGGCGCTCTCGGCGTAGGGGCAGCCGCCGAGTCCACCGGCGGACGCGTCGAACGTCGTCACGCCGGCGAGCAGGGCGGCGTGCACGTTGGCGAGCGCCTGGCCGTAGGTGTCGTGGAAGTGCATCGCGAGCCGGTCGACGTCGATGCCCGCTGCGGCGAACCGCGCGACGAGGTCGCCCACCTGGGCCGGGGTGGCGACGCCGATGGTGTCGCCGAGGGACAACTGGGTGGCACCGAGGTCGAGCAGCCGGCGTCCCACGCGGACCACGACGTCGGGGTCGACCGGACCCTCCCACGGGTCGCCGAAGCACATGGACACGTAGGCGCGCACGGTCGCTCCCGCAGCCAGCGCGCGCTCCACGACGGGCCCGAACATCGTCATCTGGTCGGCCACGGTGCTGTTGAGGTTCTTGGCGGCGAAGGTCTCGGTGGCGCTGGCGAAGACCGCGACGTGGGTGCAGCCGGCGGCCAGGGCACGGTCGAGGCCGCGCTCGTTCGGGACGAGAACGGGATGCTCGAGGCTCTCGTCCTCACCGCGGAGCAGCTCGACGAGCTCGGCGGCGTCGGCCAGCTGCGGCACCCACCGGGGGTGGACGAAGCTCGTGGCCTCGACGACCGGGAGCCCGGCGGCGACGAGGCGGCGGACCAGCTCGGCCTTGACCTCGAGCGGCACCACCTCCGGCTCGTTCTGCAGCCCGTCGCGCGGCCCCACCTCGTAGATCGTCACCCGCTCGGGCATCCGCGCGTCCCGCACGACCATCGGCAGTCCCCTCACGCGTCCTCCCCCACTCCCGCGAGTGGCGCAATCTGAGGGAAGTGAGACGGCGTGTCGCCCCAGACTGCGCCACTCGCGACCGACTCTGCGCCACTCGCGACCGGGAATCCGCCACTCGGCGTCATGCATCCGCCTCGACGTGCACGACGACGTGGTCCATCGCGACCTGCTGCCCGACGACCGCCCCGACGTGGGTGACGGTGCCGTCGTGCGGGGCGGTGAGCGCGAACTCCATCTTCATCGCCTCCACCGCGCCGAGGGCGTCGCCGGCCGACACGCGGTCCCCCTCGGCCACCGCGAGGGCGACGACCGTCCCCGGCATCGGCGCGACGACGTCGGCCGCCGAGGCCACCGCCGCACCCTGGCGGCGCATCGCGTCGGCCTCCCCCAGGGTCCACGTCTGTCCGTGCCACGTCGCGTGGACCTGCGACCCGCACCGCAGGACGTCGACATCGTCATGGGGCAGCACCACCTCGACGTCGTGGGCGAGGCCGCGCTCGTCGACGAGTCGGATGACCACGGGCGCCGACGGGCCGGCCGAGCGCCAGCCGTCGCGGCGTCCGAACGGACCGTCCCCGGCGTCGCGGACCCCGTGGAGCTCTGCAGCGGCCGCGACGAGCACCTCCCGCAGCACGCCCGGGCGTTCGAGCAGGGGTCCGTCGTAGCCGTCGAGCCAGCCCGTGTGGACCTCACCGTCGCGGAACGCCGCGGAGTCGACGAGCCGCCGCACCCATCCGAGGTTCGTGGTGAGGCCGACGACCCGGGAGCCGTCGATGACGTCGAGGACGTCGGCGATCGCGGCGTCACGGTCGTCACCGTGACCGACCAGCTTCGCGAGCATCGGGTCATAGGCGGCGCTGACGGTCGTCGGCACGCCGTCGGCGCTCGGCTCGAGGGCGGCGTGCACGCGACCCTCGCCGTCGAACAGCGGTCCGTCGGGCCACGCGACCTCGAGCACCTCGCCGGACTGCGGCAGGAACCCGGCGTAGGGGTCCTCGGCGTACACCCGGACCTCGACGGCGTGCCCGGTGCACGCGATCTCGTCCTGGGTCAGCGGCAGCGGACGTCCCGCGGCGACGTCGAGCTGCCACTGCACGAGGTCGACGCCGGTGACCTTCTCGGTGACGGGGTGCTCGACCTGCAGGCGGGTGTTCATCTCCAGGAAGTACGCCTCCTGGTGCCCGGGCTCGCCGGCGACGAGGAACTCCACCGTGCCGGCGCCGACGTAGCCGACCTCGCGGGCCAGGGCGACCGAGGAGTCCAGCAGCCGCTGCCGGACGTCGGCGTCGAGACCGGGTGCCGGTGCCTCCTCGACGACCTTCTGGTGGCGCCGTTGGGCGGAGCAGTCCCGCTCGAAGAGGTGGACGACGTTGCCGTGGGTGTCGCCGAAGACCTGCACCTCGACGTGCCTGCCGCCCTCGACGTACGCCTCGACGAGCAGCGTGTCGTCGCCGAACGCCGACGCAGCCTCGCGTCGTGCCGTCGCGACGGCGACCGCGAGGTCCTGCGGACGGCGGACGACGTGCATGCCCTTGCCGCCGCCACCGGCCGCGGCCTTGACGAGCACCGGGTACGCGTCCTCGGGGATGTCGTCGGTCTCGTGCCGCGGCGTGACGGGGACCCCGGCGCGCACCGCGACGTCGCGGGCGCGGTCCTTGCGTCCCATGAGGTCGATGACGTCGGCGCTCGGCCCGACGAAGACGAGCCCGGCCTCGGCGACGGCCCGCGCGAACGCGGCGTTCTCGGACAGGAACCCGTAGCCGGGGTGCACGGCGTCGGCACCGCTGTCGAGCGCGGCGGCCACGACCTTCTCGATGCTCAGGTACGACTCGGACGCGGGCGTCGGGCCGAGGTGCACCGCGACGTCGGCCTCGAGGACGTGCGGCGCCCGCGCGTCGGCGTCGGAGTGGACGGCGACGCTGCGCAGGCCCGCGCGTCGGCACCCGCGGACGATGCGGCGGGCGATCTCGCCGCGGTTCGCGATCAGGACGGTCTCGATGGTCACGGTCCTCACATCCGGAAGATGCCGAACCCGGCGGCGTCACGGTCGGCGAAGGACGGGACGGGGGCGTTGCCGCACGCCTGCAGCGCCAGCCCCAGCACGCGTCGGGTCTCGCGGGGATCGATGACGCCGTCGTCCCAGAGCCGGGCGGTGGCGTAGTAGGGGTTGCCCTGCTGCTCGTACTGCTCGCGGATCGGCGCCTTGAACGCCTCCTCGTCCTCGGCGGACCAGTCGCCGCCCTTGCTCTCGATGCCGTCCCGACGCACGGTGGCCAGCACCGACGCCGCCTGCTCACCGCCCATCACGGAGATGCGGGCGTTGGGCCAGGTCCAGAGGAAGCGCGGGTCGTAGGCGCGGCCGCACATGCCGTAGTTCCCGGCGCCGAACGAGCCGCCGATGACGACGGTCAGCTTGGGCACGACGCTGGAGGCGACGGCGGTGACGAGCTTGGCACCGTCCTTGGCGATGCCGCGGTTCTCGTAGTCGCGCCCGACCATGAAGCCGGTGATGTTCTGCAGGAACAGCAGCGGGATGCCGCGCTGGTTGGCCAGCTCGATGAAGTGCGCGCCCTTCATGGCCGACTCGCTGAAGAGGATCCCGTTGTTGGCGACGATCGCGACGGGGTACCCCTCGACGTGCGCGAACCCGCACACGAGCGTCTCCCCGTACAGCGGCTTGAACTCGTGCAGCCGGGAGTCGTCGACGACGCGGCGGATGACGTCGCGGACGTCGTAGGGGGTGCGGCCGTCGACGGGGACGACGTCGAGCAGGGTCTCGGGGTCCTCCCGGGGCGGCAGGGCCGCCTGCGGCTCCAGGTGGTGCCGGGCCGGGCCGAGGGTGCCGACGATCGAGCGGACGATGTCGAGGGCGTGCGCGTCGTCGTCGGCGAGGTGGTCGACGACGCCGGAGGTGCGGGCGTGGACGTCGCCGCCGCCGAGGTCCTCCGCGGTCACGACCTCCCCGGTCGCGGCCTTCACGAGCGGCGGGCCCCCGAGGAAGATCGTGCCCTGCTCCTTGACGATGACGGTCTCGTCGCTCATCGCCGGCACGTAGGCGCCGCCGGCGGTGCATGAGCCCATGACGGCGGCGACCTGCGCGATCCCCTGAGCGGACAGCTGGGCCTGGTTGAAGAAGATGCGTCCGAAGTGCTCGCGGTCGGGGAACACCTCGTCCTGCATGGGCAGGAACGCGCCGCCGGAGTCGACGAGGTAGACGCACGGGAGGCGGTTCTCGCGCGCGATCCTCTGCGCACGCAGGTGCTTCTTGACGGTCAGCGGGTAGTAGGTGCCGCCCTTGACGGTGGCGTCGTTCGCGACGACCATCACCTCGCGTCCGGCGACCCGCCCGATGCCGGTGACGATCGACGCGCTCGGGACCGCGTGCTCGTCGCCGTACATGCCGTACGCGGCCAGGGGGGCGACCTCCAGGAACGGCGACCCGGCGTCGAGCAGCCGGTCGACGCGGTCGCGCGGCAGCAGCTTGCCGCGTGCGACGTGACGTTCGCGCGAGGCCTCGCTGCCGCCGAGGCGGACCATGGCCAGGCGCTCGTGCAGCTCGTCGACCAGCTCGCGCATCGTGCTCATGGACCTGAGGTTAACACCCATTAACCTACCGATCCATCGACCTCGGGCCAGCACCCGGCCCGTGCGACAATGCCCCGAGGCCCCGGAGGGAGAGGCGCGATCATGGTGCTGCACGAGACGCTGACGTTCGCCGCCGTGCTGGCGGCGCCGATCGAGGACGTCTGGTCCGCCGTCGCCGACCCCGGGGCGCGAGCCGGATGGAGCGTCCCGGCGGGCGAGCAGATGGTCATCGACCACGACGACCTCCGGCCCGGGGGCACGGGCTCCTACCGGTGCGGCCCGCCCGGCTCGCTCGACGTCGCCGGCGAGGTGGCCTACCTCGCCGTCGCACCGGGCGAGCTCCTCGTGCACACCGACACCATCCGCTCCGGCGACGAGGTGCTCACCACGGCCCTGCTGACGTGGACCTTCGCCGAGCAGGACGGGCTCACGCGCGTCGAGATCGTCGACCAGGTGGCGTCGTTCGCCGGAGCGGGCATCATCGACGGCCACCGCAACGGCCACCGCCTCGCCCTCGAACAGCTGGGCCGGTGGCTCGCCGCACGATGACGCAGCGATGACGGGGCCACGGGGGCACTATCGTTCGACGGGTGAGCTCTCGACGGCGTGACATCGCGACCCGTGCGGTCGAGCTGTTCGCCGACCGTGGGTTCCACGGCGTCAGCGTCGGCGACGTCGGCGCGGCCTCCGGCATCTCCGGCCCGGCGATCTACAAGCACTTCTCCGGCAAGGAGGAGGTGCTCGCCCACGCCCTCGTCGACATCAGCACCGAGCTGCTCGAGACCGGGCGCGAGCGCGCGGCGGCAGAGACGGTCCCGGATGCTGCCCTCGACGCGCTCATCGCCTGGCACATCGACTTCGCCGTCACCCATCCCGCGTACATCGTCGTGCAGGAGCGGGAGTGGTCGCGCCTCGACGCCGACGCCCGCGCGTCCGTGCGTCGGCTGCAGCTCGCGTACGTCGACCTGTGGGTCGACGTGCTGCTGGAGCTGAAGCCCCAGATCGACCGCTCCGAGGCGCGCGCCGCGGTCCAGGCGACCTTCGGGCTGCTCAACTCGACGCCGCACAGTGCCCGGATCAGCGAGGAACGCCTGCGGAGCCGGCTGGCGCGGATGGCGCGAGCCGCCTTGCTCGACTGAACCGCACGGTCGCGAGCGAGACACCGAGCAGCATCACGACGCCACCGGCGACCTCCGAGCTTGTCGGCACCTCGCCCTGGACGACCCACGCCGTCACGATGCCGACGGGCGGGACCAGCAGCACGAAGGGCACCACGGCACCGGCGGGGTAGCGGGCCAGCAGGGTGTTCCAGATGCCGTACCCGAGCAGCGAGGCCCCGAACACCGTGTAGGCCGTGCTGAGGACCGCTGTGCCCGAGAGCTCCGTGAGGGCGCGGACGACCTCGGCGCGGCCGTCGACGGCGAGTGAGAGCGCCAGGGCCGGCACCGGCACGACGAGTGCGGACCACACGACGAGCGAGAGGCCCGATGCGATCCCCGCACGTCGACCGACGACGTTGCCGATCGCCCACGACATCGCCGCGCCGAGCATCACGAGCGCCGGGACCACCGGCGAGGTGACGCCGTGGGAGACGATCACGACCACGAGCCCGACGGTGCCGACCACCGCACCGAGCGCCTGCTGTCGACCAGGGACTTCCTTCAACGCCACGGCGGCGATGACGATCGTGAAGATCACCTGGGCCTGGAGGACGAGGGAGGCCAGCCCGGCGGGCATGCCGAGGTCCAGGGCCAGGTAGAGCAGGCTGAACTGACCGAGGCTCATGAAGGTCCCGACGGCGACGACGTCCTGCCAACGACCCTCGGGCCGAGGCAGGAACAGCACGAGGGGGAACGCCACGAGGACGAAGCGCACGGCGAGGAAGAGCAGAGGAGGGACGTCGTCCAGGCCTTGGTCGATGACGACGAAGTTGCCACCCCAGGCGAGCATCACGAGCACGGCGAGCAGGCTGTGACGCAGGGACATGTCCCCAGCCTGCCGCGATCCTGGATGAAGTACCCGCGATACATTCCACTCAGAACAACGTACGATTGCTTTATGATCGACCTCGCCGCAGTCCGCTCGCTCATCGCCGTGCGGGACCACGGCAGCGTCGTCGCCGCTGCCGATGCGCTGGACTTCACCCCGTCCGCGGTGTCACAACAGATCAAGCGACTGGAGCACGGCAACCGCCTTCCGATGCTGGAACGCGTCGGGCGCGGCGTCGTGCTGACCGACCGTGGACGACTTCTCGCCGAACGAGGTTCACTCCTGCTCGACCAGCTGGAGGAGCTGGAGCACCTGGTCCTGGCCGGTGACGACGTGGTGGCCGGGCCGTTCCACCTGGCGACGTTCTCCACCGCGAACCGCGGACTGGTCGCACCGTTGCTCGCGCGGCTGGCCACCACGACCCCCGCGCTCGACGCCACCGTGCACGAGGGCGACCCGCGCGACATCGTCTCGCTCGTGGCGCGGGGGCAGGCCGACGCCGGCCTGGTGCACGACTGGACGTCGATGCGCCTGGACCTCCCCGATGGGGTCGAGAGCACCACGTTGCTCGTCGACACCGCCGACGTGGTCCTGCACCGTGACCACCGTCTGGCCGAAGCCGACATGCTCTCCCCGAGGGACCTCCTGGAGGACCCGTGGGTGTGCACGCCTGCGGGCACGATCTGTCACGACTGGCTGCTGCACATGTTCGCCGTGCACGACGTGCGACCACGACTGCCCTACGTCGACAACGACTACGCGACACACCTGGCGATGGTCGCCGCGGGCGTCGCCGTGGCCCTGGTGCCACGACTGGGCCGGACTCCGCTCCCCCCGGACGTCGTGGTGGTGCCGGTCGTCGATCCCACGCCGCAGCGGAAGGTCCAGCTCATCTGGCGACGCTCGGCCACCAGCAACCCGGCCCGCCGACACCTGCAGGCCGAGCTCGAAACGATCGCTCGGGAGATCTAAGGGACCGCCCGGACCGCCGCCGTGTCAGTGACCGGAGCGAGTGGGTGCCGGGGCTGAGCGCAGCGCGAACCACGAGACCCACGCCGCGAGCAGCGCGATGCCGATCGCGACGCCGGAGGCCCGCTGGACGCCGAGGTCGAAGGCCAGGTGTGCGGACTCCACGAGCCGCTCGCCGAGCACGTTCGGGTACCGCTCCGCGACGGCCATCGTGCTGCCGAGCGTCTCGAAGGAGCTGTCGCCGGCCGGACGCTGCACGACCTCCGGCACCACCAGGTTCGAGCGGTAGGTCGACATGACGATGCTGCCGAGCACCGCCGTGCCGAGCACGGCGCCGATCTCGTAGGCCGTCTCGGAGATCGCCGAGGCCGCGCCGGCCTTGTGCGCCGGGACGGCCGCGATGACGAGGTCGTTGGTGATCGTCTCGGCCATGCCGATGCCGACGCCCATGATCGCGAACGCGACGAGCACGCTGAGCACGGTCGGAGCCGTCCCGGTGAACGCCGCGAGGGCGTACCCGAGCGACGACGCGACGAAGCTGATGCTCACGAGGGTGCGCACCGGGGCGTGCCGCACGAGGCGCACGGCCAGGAACCCGAACAGCACCGTCACCAGCAAGCCGGGCAGGAGCACCATCGCCGAGTCCATCGGCGACAGGCCGAGCACGAGCTGCAGCAGCTGGGCGGCGAAGAACAGGAAGCCCGTCAACGCCATGAGGCTCAGCAGGTTCGCGACGACGGCACCGCTGAAGACCGGGTTGCGGAACAGCTGGAGGTCGAGCATCGGCGTGCGGCTGCGCTGCTGGCGACGCACGAACATGACGCCGGCGGCGACGCTCAACGCGAGCGCGGCGACGGTGACGTCGTCGAGCCCGGCCTTCGCGCCGTGCTTGATCGCGTAGACGAGGGGGAACATCGCCAGCATCGACAGCGCGATCGAGGCGGGGTCGAGCGGCCCCGGCGACGGGTCCTTCGACTCCGGCACGAGCAGCAGCACGAGCGGCACGAGCAGCGCCACCATCGGGACGTTGATGAGGAAGACCGATCCCCACCAGAAGTGCTCGAGCAGCCAGCCGCCCATGATCGGGCCGAGCGCGGCGCCACCGGAGAACATCGCAGCCCACGTGGCGACGGCGATCCGGCGGTCACGGGCGTCGTGGAAGATGTTGCGGATCAGCGACAGCGTCGACGGCATGAGGGTCGCGCCGAAGAGGCCGAGCAGCATGCGCGCGACGAGCAGCATCTCCGGGCTCGTGGCGTAGGCGCCGAGGAACGATGCCGCGGAGAAGCCGAGCGCGCCGATGACGAGCAGGCGACGCCGACCGAGCCGGTCGCCGAGGCTGCCCATGGCGATGAGCAGGCCGGCGAGCATGAGGGCGTAGACGTCGACGATCCACAGCAGCTGGTTGCCGGTGGGGCGCAGGTCGGTGCTGATCTCCGGCAGCGCGAAGCTCAGGACGGTGTTGTCGGTGGAGACCATCAGGACCGCGAGCATCAGGACCGCGAGGGCGACCCACTCACGGGCGCCGGCGCGGCGGGTGTCGTCGGGTACCTGCTGGGGTGCGGTGGTGCTCATGATGAGGCCTCCTCTCGGTCGGTGGACCGTCGTCGGTGGTGCGCCGGCAGTGACCGACACCCGAAGAACTGTACCGTCTGGACGGTACAGTCGTCGTGGCGGGGAGGTGTGACGTCCGTCGCCCACTAGGATCGGTCCATGCCGGCCACCGAGCGCACGACCCGCGACCGGCTCCTCGACGCGTTCGAGTCGCTGCTCGTGGGGGCCGGCAGCCGCGGCGCCACCCTCGACGCCGTCGCCGCCGCGGCCGAGGTCTCCAAGGGTGGGCTGCTCTATCACTTCCACAGCAAGGACGAGCTCGTCGAGGGGATGCTCGAACGGCTCCGCGCCCAGGGCGAGGCCGACGTCGAGAAGATGCGGACCGCCACCGCGGGTCCGGTCGACTTCTACCTGCAGACGTCGGTCGACTCCGGCAGCGACTTCGACCGCGCCCTCATCGCTGCCGCCCGCATCGCCCAGGAGAACGACGACCGCGCATCGGCCGCCCTCGCCGACCTGCGCGAGGGCTGGTTCGCCGTGCTGCGCGAGCACCTCGGCGACGAGTCCCTCGCCCGCACCGTCCAGCTCATCGGTGACGGCCTGTACTTCGACGACACCACCGGCCTGGCCGACCGCGACGCCCTGCGCCACGTCCGCGACGTGCTCGGAAGGCTCGGCGCGCTCGACGCGTGAGCGTCGCCTGAGAACGACGCCTGACATCCTCACGCACTGATCACCGGACGGGCCCCAGGACGTCACCTGGCGTTCACCATGCGCCCGTTCCGTGGAGGCATGCGGATCTTCACGCTCGGGATCGTCCTCGCCGTCATGGTCGCCACGCCGTCGATGGCCGCCGGCACCACCCCCGCCCCGCAGGCCCCCGAGCGTCCGACGCTGAAGAAGGTCGTCTCGCCGGTCCTGAAGAAGGCGCTCAAGAAGCCGACCCGCCAGGTCACCGTCATCGCCCACCGCGGCGCCTCCGGCTACCGTCCCGAGCACACCCTGGCGGCCTACCAGCTGGCCATCGAGCAGGGCGCCGACGTCATCGAGCCCGACCTCGTCAGCACCAGCGACGGCGTTCTCGTCGCCCGCCACGAGAACGAGATCAGCGGAACCACCGACGTCGCCGACCGGCCCGAGTTCGCCGACCGCCGCACCACCAAGACCATCGACGGCCGTCCGGTCACCGGCTGGTTCACCGAGGACTTCACCCTCGTCGAGCTGCGCACCCTGCGCGCCGTCGAGCGTCTGCCCGAGCTCCGGCCTGGCAACACGCTCTACGACGGTCGCTTCCAGGTGCCGACGTTCGACGAGATCATCGAGCTCGCCCGCTCGGAGTCGCGCCGCAAGGGACGGACGATCGGCATCGCGCCGGAGACCAAGCACCCGACGTACTTCACGGAGATCGGGCTCGACCTCACGCCGCCCTTGCTGCGCAGCCTGCGCCGCGTCGGCTGGGACCACCCCCGCTCGCCCGTCCTCGTGCAGTCCTTCGAGACGACGAACCTGCGCGAGCTGTCGCGCATCTCCCGCGTTCCGCTGCTGCAGCTGACGTCGGCGACCGGCGCACCGTACGACCTCGTGAAGGCCGGCGACCCCACCACGTACGCCGACATCATGAGCCCGAAGGGCCTGCGCGAGGTGGCTCGCTACGCCGACTGGGTCGGTCCGGAGAAGAACTCGATCATCCCGCGCGACGCCCAGGGCCGACTCACGTCACCGTCGCCGGTCGTCCGCGACGCCCATCGCGCGGGGCTGAGGGTGAGCGTCTACACCGTCCGCAACGAGAACCAGTTCCTGCCGACGGAGCTGCGCAGCAGCGCCAACCCCGCCGAGCAAGGCGACGTCCGCGCCGAGCTGTTCGCCTTCTTCGACGCCGGCGTCGACGCGGTGTTCGCCGACTTCCCCGACACCGCCGTCAAGGCCCGCAAGGCCCACCGCTCCCTGCGGCCGGTCCCGGCTCGCTGACGGCGGGGACCTGAGGTCCCGACACGACCACCGGGTGGGTGCCGAGGCCGCAGCCGTCGACGTCGCTCAGGAGCGGCGCAGCTCCAGGAAGATGCTCGGACCGAAGTCCTTGCTCGCCAGGCGCTCCTGCAGGGCCTTCTCGATGCCGACCATGAGGCCGGTGGGGAGGACCTTCTTGAGGGTCTGGCTGCGCAGGTTCGAGACCGACAGCTTGCGCTGCAGCACGAGGCCGGCACCGGCGAGCTGGCCGACCACGGTGTCGACGTTGTGGTTGACGAACGCGATCGCGTCGGGCTCGTCGGCCGAGACGGTGCGGATGCTGACCGGCTCGGTGGGCAGCGCCTTGCCCTGCTTCTTGAACTGGCGACGGTTCTTGTAGTGGCCGTAGTTGGCGACCTCGATGAGCGCGGTGCCACCGGGACGCAGGACGCGGGCGAGCTCGGCGAACTCCTTCGACGGCTCGGGGATGTGATGCATCACGCGCACCATCGTGATGAGGTCGAGCGACGCGTCCTCGAAGGCGAGGTCGTCGGCCTGGGTCTGGACCTTCTCGATGTCGGTGCCCGCGAGGACCTCCTCGGCGGCCTCGAGCTGGGTGCGGCTCGGCTCGGCGAGGGTGACGTGGTCGGCGTACTGGCGCAGGAGCAGGCAGAGGCGACCGAAGCCACCGCCGACGTCGGCCGCGCGGGCGAACGTCCGGCCCTCGAGCAGACGACGGATCGCTGCCTCCTCGGCTGCGTGCTCGTAGTCCCTGTCGTCCCAGTACGTGGTGTAGTCGTACCCGCGGTCGTACTGGTCCGCGACCTTCTTGGAGGGCTTGTCGTCAGTCACCGGCACAGCCTAGCAACGGGTCGAGACGGCCCAGTGCCCGAAGGTTCAGTGCCCGAAGGTTCAGCGCCCGAACGTCCGGGGCCCGAACTCCGGCTCCTGCTTGGTCATGCCGGCCTTGCGGGCGATGCGCGTGTTCGGCGAGCGGAACATCCGCAGCTGGTAGAGGCGCTCGCGACGGAACGCGCCGGCCAGGGACCCGAGGGGCAGCGCGTTCAGCAGTCGCTTGCTCGCGGCCACGGAGTCGGGGGACCGCTCGAGCAGCGCGTCGATCAATTCCTGCGCGGGCTTCATGGGGTCGTCGGCCACGTCGGTGGCAAGACCGACCTCTGCCGCCTCGGCGCCCGACAGCACCTCGCCGGTGAGGACCAGACGCTTGGCGACATCGGCCCGGACGACCTCGCTGAGCGGGACGGTGCCGCTCATGTCCGGCACCAGGCCCCACTTGGCCTCGAGCACCGACCACCGGCAGTCCGGTGTCGTGAACCGGAAGTCCGCGGCGAGCGCCAGCTGGATGCCGGCGCCGAGGACGTGGCCGCGGGTGACGGCGATGACCGGGACGGGCAGCTCGCGCCAGACCCACAGCGCCTGCTGGAACGTGTTGGTCCTGCGCCACGGGGGCGTGAGGAAGAACCGGACGACGCGGGCACGGTCCTTGCCCGCCTCGGCGAAGTCGAGTCCGGCGCAGAAGGAGTCACCGGCCCCCTCCAGCACGACGACGCGTACCGAGCGGTCGGCACGGATCTCGGCGGCGGCGTCGAGCAGCCCCTGGAGCATGTCGAGGGTGACGCCGTTGAGCTTGTCCGGGCGGTTGAGCCGGACGTGGGCGACGGGTCCCTCGATGCTCGTCAGGACGTGGTGTTCGGTCATGACGTGAGGATACGCCGAGCGGACCGGTGCACGGCGCGTGCGCTCAGGTGACGCGGTCGAGCACGTGGCGGACGGCCCCGGCGACGTCGGTGGCGACGACCGGGTTCTCGAAACCGAACCGCAGGCCGACCTCCTTCGGCCAGCACGGCGCACCGCGCAACAGGAAGGTGTTCATGCCGGTGCGATCGAGCTGACGCCTGAGCATCTCCTCGGTGCCTGCCGGCTGCTCCCACCAGATGAGCACCTGGGGGCGGAGCTTCTCGACGAGGTCGGCGACGGTCCAAGGGTCGGTCTCCGGTCCGACCGAGCGACACGCGATGTCGGCGTCCACGAGTGCCGCTCCGAGGGCGACGAGCGGCAGGCAGGAGGTGTCGTCGACACCGCTCGCGAGCAGCACCTGAGGTCGAGGACCTCGAGTCCCCCGGGAACGGATCTCCAGCATGGTCTCCAGGATGACCTCGGTGGCGAGCCGCTCGGCCTCCACGGGGAGAGCGCCGGTAGCCGACTCGTAGGACATCCGCAGCAGGCTGGGGGCGAGGAGGTTCGTCCACGCGTCCAGGAAACCGTTGCGGTCGAGGACCGACCCGACCACGTCGCGCAGGCGCGTGCCGTCGCCGCTGGTGCTGGCCGCCAGGAGGGCGTCGACCAGAGCCGCTCGCCCGAGGGTCGGACGGTCCTGCGTCTCGTCGGCGAGGGCGCTGAGGAGCTCGTCGTGGTCGAGGTTCCGGGCGACGCGCGCAGCGTCCTGGGCCGACACGCCGCGCCCGACGAGACGACGCACCAGCTCGACGCGCTCGATGTCTCGCTCGGTGTAGCGGCGGTGCCCGCCCTGCGTGCGGTGGCTCGGACCCACGTCGTAGCGACGCTCCCACGTGCGCAGGGTCGACGGCGTGATGTCCAGGCGCGAGGAGACGGCGCCGACGCTCCAGGTGAGGTCGGAGCCGGGGCCGTCGTCGTCGCCCGTGTCAGGGCTCGACTGGGAAGCGTCGACCGGGTTCGACGGGATGGAGACCCGGGTCTGGGTGTCAGGACGATCCTTCACCGCTCACCTCCGGGCAGTAGAAAGTACTCCATTGCGAACGCTAGGTGGTGTCACAGGGTATGCAGTCCGAAATCGGCAACGAGAGGTTGTGCAAAGGTTCACGCCGCCCAGGCGCCGTCCCGAGGTGCTGAGGCTCCGCGACGCACCTAGCGTCGGGAGTGGAACGGTCGTCGCGACCGCTCCCCCGATCCCGAAGGAGCAGCCATGAGCAGCCTCACCGGAAAGACCATCGCCTTCCTCACCGCGCAGACCGGCGTCGAGAAGCCCGAGCTCACCGACCCGTGGGCCGCCGTGGAGAACGCCGGCGGCACGCCCGAGCACATCGCCCCCGAGGCGGGCTCGGTGCAGTCGATGGTGGGCGACGTCGACAAGGACGAGACCTTCGAGGCGACGGTCGCGGTCGCCGACGTCGACGTCGACCGGTACGACGCCCTCGTCCTGCCCGGTGGCACGGTGAACGCCGACCAGGTGCGCGCCGACGACGCCTCGGTCGCGATCGTGAAGGCCTTCGTCGACGCGGGCAAGCCCGTCGCGTCGATCTGCCACGGGCCGTGGGCACTCGTCGAGGCGGGCGTGCTGCCGGGCAAGACCCTCACCTCGTTCCCGTCGCTGCAGACCGACATCCGCAACGCCGGGGGCACGTGGGAGGACCACGAGGTCTTCCACTGCCCGGCCAACGGGTGGGACCTCATCACGTCGCGCAACCCCGACGACCTGCCGGCCTTCAACGACAAGCTCGTCGAGGTCGTCGGCGGCCGCTGAGCACGCACGAGCGAACGACGACGCCCCCGCACCGGTCGGTGCGGGGGCGTCGTCGTGGGTGGGCTCGGCTCAGGAACCCGGCCACTCTCCGGTGGCCTTCTGGAACGCCTTGGCGCCCTGGCGGTCGACGAGCACCTTGACGACGGAGTAGATCGCGCCCTGCAGCAGGGCCGCGAGCAGGATCTCCTTCATCGGGTACTCGCTCTCCAACGGGCCGGGAGGGTCAGCGTGGTCGGCGTCGACCGACGGGCTCACCCGCTTCCAGATCTGCTTGAAGATCATGCTGGCGATGAGTCCGCCGACGATGGAGCTGACCAGCCCCACGGGACGGTAGAGGAGCTTGGCCGAGGTCGACGGCTGCACGGTAGAGGACATGTCCCGACGCTAGCGCCGGGTCCGCACCGTTGCACTCCCAGCACGGCGAGGGCGGGGCCGGGCAGACGACGGAAGCTCCCACCGCGGCGGGTCATGAGCGAAGACCAAGCCGGCGACCCAGTCCGACAACGCAGCGGATACCGAGGTCGTGCCCGTTCCGGACTCCGTTCTCGCCCTGCGCGAGAAGAAGGCCTGCGCGCGATCGGCGACCGTCCCGTCGGAGCCGTCGTTGCAGTGGTTTCCTCTGGTCCATGACCGCGGTCACAGGATCAAAAGGTGTGAGACCGGTTCACACGGGCACGGTGAGAGCATGAGCAACGACAAGGCAGCACAAGCCCGCGAAGGACTCTTCGACGGCCTGGCCGGCAAGGCCAAGGAGGTCGCCGGAGGCGTGACCGGCAAGGACGACCTGGTCGAGGAGGGTGAGCTCCAGCAGGCCGAGGCCGACCGCCGCAAGCAGGCCGTCGCCGACGAGGCCGTCGCCGACGCCAAGCGCGAGGACGCGGAGCAGGAGGTCCGTGAGACCACCACCGAGGCCGCCCGCCAGCAGGACGCCGCCCGCGCGCAGGCGCAGCAGGAGCAGGTCCGCGTCGAGCAGGAGCGCGCCACCGAGCGCGCCGCCGCCGAGCAGGAGGCCCAGCGACGGGCCGCGCAGGGCAGTCAGGCCGCCGAGCAGCGGGCCGACGCGCTCGCCGAGACCCGCCTGCGGGACGCCGAGGCCCTCGAGGCCGAGGCCGACGCCACCGAGCAGCAGGGCGAGACCGAGCAGGCCCGCCTCGAGCGCGAGGCCGTCGCCGCAGACGTCGAGGCCGCGAAGCTGCGCACCCAGACCGAGAAGTGAGGACCACCATGATCAAGACCGTCATCGCCCTTCCGTACGAGATCGCCCGCACGCCGCTCGCCGCCGTCGACGCGAAGCTGACGAGCCGCTTGCCCGAAGCCTCCTTCCCCCGTGTCGCCGTCGACCGGGTCCTCGGGTCCGCCGATCGTGTCGCGGGCGTCGTCCTGCGCAGCCGCACCATCGCCGAGCGCGGTGCCGAGCGCGTCGAACGCTCCGCGACGACCGTCGCCGCCAGCAATCTCGAGCAGCAGGCCGAGCAGGCCCGCGAGCAGGCCCGCCAGGCTGCGAAGAACGCCCGGACGGAGGCCGCCCGGAAGCGCACGGCCGCGCAGGAGCGCGCCGCGAAGGGCCTTGAGGAGGCCGATGCGGCCGAGGAGCGCGGGAAGCAGGAGGCCAAGAAGACAGCCGCCAAGACCGCCGCCACCAAGAAGAAGGCCGCCGACCAGCGTGCTGGGAGCAAGGTCGAGACGGTCGAGCAGAAGAAGAAGCGCGCCGACTCCGCCGCAGCCGCCAAGAAGAAGACTGCCCGGAGCAAGGCGACAACCGAGAAGGACGAGGCTCGCACGACCGAGCGAAAGGCCGAGAGGGCTCGCGCCGATGCGGACCGCCTCGACGACCTCGTCGACACCAGGAAGCAGGAGCGCCAGCAGGGCTGAGCGCTTCCCATCCGACCGGCCCGCCCTCCTCGAGGGCGGGCCGTTCTTCGTGCCGGGCGGATCAGACGGAACGGTCCTCGGCGCCGGGGGCCGGTGGCCCTGCTGGGGCCGCGGCACGCCCCGGCCGGGTCCTCAGTCGCCGGAGACGGTCACGGCGATCTTGCCCCGCACGTGGCCCCCGCGGCTGCGCGCGAACGCCTTCGGGAGGTCCTCGAGCTCGTAGGTGTCCTCCACCTCGATGCGTACCGTGCCGTCCTCGACGAGTCCGACGAGGCGGCCGAGGTCGTCGGCATCGGGGCGGACCCACAGCCAGGTGCCACCCTCCTCGAGCACGGCGTCGTCGGCGATGGACACGTGGCGCCCGTCGTCCTCGAGCACGGCGAGCGTCTGCTCGAGGACGCCGCCGACGAGGTCGAGCACGACGGAGACGCCGTCGGGAGCGAGGCTCTGCACGGCATCGACGAGACCGTCGCCGTACTCCACCGGCTCGGCGCCGAGGTCGCGGATTCGGTCGTGCTGCTCGAGCGAGGCGGTGCCGATCACCCGGGCCCGGAAGGCACGCGCGGCGAGCTGCACGGCGAAGGACCCGACGCCGCCACCGGCACCATGGACCAGCACGGTGTCCTCGGGCCCGACCTGCATCCGCTCGAGCGCCTGGAACGCGGTGAGACCTGCCAGCGGGAGCGACGCAGCCTCCTCCCACGTGGTGCCGGCGGACCTGCGCGCGGCGGAACGGACGGGGACGCACGTGTACTCGGCGAACGTGCCGCCGTGGACGTAGTCCTTGCGGTTGTAGGCGACAACCTCGTCGCCGACGGAGAACTCCGGGGTGTCGACGCCGACCGCCTCGACGACGCCGGCGACGTCCCAGTCCGGCACGACCGGGAACCGGACGTCCATCATCGCGTCGAGACCGCCGCCCATCAGCTTCCAGTCGACGGGGTTCACGGAGGCGGCGCGCACCCGCACGAGGAGCTCGCCGGGGCCGACCTTCGGCTGCGGCTGCTCGGTCATCTCGAGGACGTCGTCGTCGCCGTAGTCGGCGTAGGTCATGGCTCGCATGGTGCTCACGCGTCCACGCTACGACCGGGTCCCACCTGGGGCACGTCGCCCGAGGCGCGCGAGGAGCACGAGCGACGTCACCACGACGAGGAACCCGAGGCCCTGCGGGCGGGGGAGTCGTCGGCGCCACCAGGAGGGTGGGGCCGGCCGGGTGCCCGCTCACCGCTCCTCCTCGTCGTCGGGGACCCACTCCGGGAGGTCGACCGGCTGGCACTCGAGCATCCGGCACATCGCCTCGGGCGTCGTGAAGCGCACGGCGTTGGCGCGTCCGTTCTTCAGCACGGCGACGTTCGCGGGCGTCAGGCGGTCGGCGAACTCCCCGACGCTCGGCCGGACAGGGACAGCACCTGGAGCACGACCAGCACCCCGAAGAGGGCGAGGAGGGCGAGGCGGAGCAGGAGGATCACTCGACGATGATCCGTGGTCGGTGGATGCTCAGCGCTGCGGGTCGATCATCGTGACACCGGCGAGGTCGCTGACGTCGACCGTCGGCAGCAGCGCGGCCGCCTCGTCGAGGCCGACGGTGCGGGCCACGAGGTCACCGGGTCGCAGCGCCCCGCTCGTCACGAGGTCCATCAGCTGGGGGTAGTCGGCGGCGGCCATGCCGTGGCTGCCGAGCACGTCGAGCTCCCAGCCGATGACGCGGTCCATGGGGACGCGGGGGTGGCCGTCGACGGGCGGCAGCAGGCCCACCTGGGCGAGGCGGCCGCGCCGCGCGAGCGCGTGGATCGCGGCAGCACAGGTCTGCTCGCTGCCGACGGCGTCGACGGCGACGTGTGCGCCGCCGCTGGTGATGTCGTGGATCGCGTCGACGACCTCGGGGCCGGCGGTCAGGACGTGGTCGGCACCGAGGGCGGTGGCCGCCTCGAGGGCACCAGCGTTGCGGTCGACGGCGACCACCCGGGCCCCGCGGGCCTTGGCGATCATCACGGCGCTGAGCCCCACTCCCCCGGCACCGACGACCGCCACCCACTCGTCCTCGCGCAACCCGGCACGGGCGAGGAGGGCGCGGTAGGCGGTGGCGAACCGGCAGCCGAGGCTCGCCGCGGTCGCGTCGTCGACGGCGTCGGGCAGGGCGACGAGGTTGGTGTCGGCAGCGTGCAAGGCCACCTTCTCGGCGAACGATCCCCAGTGGGTGAATCCTGGCTGCTGCTGGTCGGGACAGACCTGCGCGTCGCCCTGCGCGCACCAGCGGCACCGGCCGCAGCCGCACACGAACGGCACCGTGACCCGCTCGCCGCCGCGCCACCGCTCCACCCCGGCCCCGACGGACGTCACGATCCCGGCGAGCTCGTGGCCGGGCACGTGCGGGAAGGCGATGTCGTCGTGGCCGGCCCACGCGTGCCAGTCGCTGCGGCACAGCCCGGTGGCCTGCACCTGCACCACCACTCCCCCGTCGGGCGCCTGCGGGTCGGGCACCTCCCGGACCTCGGGGCGTCCCCTGACCTCGTCGACCACCATCGCTCGCATGGAGTCATCGTCGCAGCGTCCTCGTGCTCGACGTGCGAGCCCGTCGGGTTCGTCGTCTGCTGGTGCGGTGGCCGACGACCCCGTGGAGGACGAGCACTTCTTCGTCGTGAACGGCCGCCGCTGGCGGCGCACCGACCCATGCCTCCCGGACGACGTCGTGGAGCGCCTCACCTCCCACCTGGGCCGCGGACGCTCCGGCGTCCGGGTGGCGAAGAACGCCGGGGACGACGACGCCGTCCGCGCGTCCCGGCGACGCGTCGACCTCGCCAAGCACGGCCTCGGCGAACGCGGGCCGAGGTGGTGGGAGGACGAGGAGGAGGTGCGCGTCGCGCGGGCCCGGGAGGCGTTGGAGGAACTCGACGCGCTCGACGACTGAGCTCGCTGGTTCAGGGGGTGACCCGGCCGGAGTGAGTGCTCGGGGCGAGTCGGCCACAGCCACCCAGGAACCCGCACGATCGGTGCTCCCTCGGTGGTTGAGTAGCGGTCGCAGCGACGAAGGAGCCTGCGACCGCGTATCGAAACCACGTTCCCAGCCAGGGAGCCAAACCTGCCGCACGCGGACATTCAAGACTGTCAGTGGTCGCACGTATGTTTGATTCATGGACGTCGGGGAGAGCACGAGCGAGGAGGCCATGACCTCGGCCACCCGCGCGGTGGCGCGGGCCGAGGCAGCTCAGTACTGCTCGATGCTCGCGTTCCGTGACGCGGAGGAGGCTCGCATCAGCCGGCTCGACGGCTCGATGCGGCAGCTGGTGGAGCGATCGGCGATCCCGATGTCCATCGGGCAGGCCATGGGCCTCTCGGAGAACCAGGTCTGGTCGAGGTTGGCCATCGCGGACCGGATGGTCGCCCACGCGCCCTCCTGCTGGGCCGCGTTCCGCGACGGCATCATCGACGCCGCCCGCGTTCGCGAGATCTCCACCGGCCTGGACCGCCTCGAACGGGAGTCCTCGTGGGCGCTGCTGGACGAGAAGGCCCTCGCCTACGCCACCACCCACACCACGGCCGAGCTGCGGGCCTGGGTCAAGCGGTTCGTCACCCGGATCGAGCCCGACGAGGCCCTCGACCGGGCAGAGAAGGCCCGAGACCAGCGGTACGTGTCGCTGCACCATCTCGAGGACGGCATGTCCTGGCTGAGCGCCTACCTGCCCTCCCACCAAGCCGCTGCGGTGATGAAGCGCCTCGACCGCGCAGCACGCGTCCCCGTCGACGAGGACGACCAGCGGACTCTCCCTCAGCGCACGGCCGACCTGTACGTCTCCTGGCTCACCCACGGCGAGACCACCGCCGAACCCACCGTCACAGGCGATGTCGCGGTGACGATCGAGGCCGACGTCCTCACCGGGCTCGTCCACGGCCACGCCGAGTCATCCGATGGTGAATGGTCCGTCCCGGCGTCGTGGATCCTCGAGGATCTCGACCCCGACGAGACGTTCTGGCACCGGATCATCACCGATCCCGTCCACGGGAACACGTTGGCTCACGACTACGTCGGACGCTTCGCCCCCGAGACCCTCGCCAAGGCCATCAGATTCCGCGACGGGGTCTGCCGAGCACCAGGATGCAGAGTCCCAGCAGACAGATGCGACCTCGACCACCGAGAACCCTGGCCCACCGGACCCACCAACGGGGACAACATGTGGGCACTGTGCAGACGGCATCACTCCATGAAGGGACACGACGTCCTGCGATGGATCCTGCCCACCGGCCGCGAAGTCGCCGCCTGACGTCTCGACGACCACGCCCGCACTGGCCACGTCAGTCAGCCGAACGCGGCGATCCAGCCGAGCACGACGCCCGCAATCCCGAGGATCGCGCCCGCCAATGCGAAGGCCTTTGTCGCGCAACGCATGTCGTCCCGCAGCAGCAACAGCCCGGCGAGCGCGGCGCATCCGAGCGCCAACAGGATGCGTGCAGACGAACCAAGTGCCCCGCGGTCACCACCCGCCGTCGCGAGGAGATACACGCCCAGCACGGCGGCACCCCCGGCCTGCACCACCTTCGAGGCACTCACCTGACGACGGTATCCAGCCGCGAGGGTCAGTCCCGCCACGACTTCAGATCAGCTCGAGCACCGGTCCCTCGTGCACAGCCCGATAGATCGCATTGCGGATGGCGTTGGCCTCCTCCGAGGTGAGGGTGCGGTCGATGGGGCGCAGCACGATCCTCAGCAGGAGGTTGACCTGATCGGCCCGCGTGCCGAGCCGAGCACGCGCGCCTTCGGGCAGCTCCTCGTGCGTCGTGCGTCCGAGCACGTCGACGGACTCGACGACGTCCGCGTCGTCGCCCAGCGCGTCGCGGATGCGGTCGCCGAGCGTCTCCTCGTCCTCGGCAGCATCGACGACCACCGAGATGTCCCGCCGGGCCGCAGGCAACGGCGAGACGTGCTGCCACGGGTCCAGCGTGAGCATCTGTTCGGCGATGCGGGGGTCCTCGGCGCGCAGGTAGCGGATGTCGGGGATGCCCTTGCGGAGCATCAACGCCCGCTCCAGTCCCATGCCGAGGGCCAGGCCGGACCACCGCTCGGGGTCGAGGCCGGACCCGCGCAGCACGTCGGGATGGATGCGCCCGCACTCTGCCAGCTCGAGCCACTCCCCCTCGTGGAGCACGTCGATCTGCCGGCCACCCACCGTGTACGGATGCGTCACGTCGGTGGTCCTCCACTGCGCGCCCGGGAGCACGGCCTGGACCAGGCAGCCGATCATCGTGAGCATGTCCGCGTCGCTCGTGTCCGTTGTGCTGCGGATCCGCCACAGGTCGACCTGGTGCGGTTCGCCCACGTGGCTGCGGTCGACGGCGTCGCGCCGGTAGACGAGCCCGGGGACCACGATCAGCTCGTCGACCTCGTCCCGTCCCGCGTAGTCCTCCAACGCGGTCGGGAGGTCGGCGCTGGTGTGGCTGCGCAGCATCACCGTCGGACTGACGTAGCGGGTGTAGCGGCGGGCGCGCGTGACGTCGCCCGGGGCGTAGCCGAGGCGGTCGTAGTTCTCCCGCACCGGCACGATCGGCGAGCTGCGCACGGTGCGGACAGGGGTGTCCCACTGGGACCGGAGGCGCCCCACGACCTCGTCGAGCAGGACGTGGACGGCGTGCGGCCCCTGGGCGGGATCGGTGAGGTCGCGCAGGCTCAGTGCGCGGCAGAGCTGGTCAGGGGTGAGGTATGCGGTGTGCGACATGAGGTGGTCTCCAAGGGTGTGAGCAGAGCGGCGAAAGGAGGGACACTCCCCCGGCCGTGCCTGCGGAGACCTGCGGCGCTACGAGCGCGCGACGACGACCCCGCGGCCATGTCCCGGCCGGGGGTCAAGAAATCGCTGCTGCATCTGCACGCGGCCAGCATACGGCCGCCGTCGACCGCCGTTGACGACCAGGTCGCCCGTCAGCCCCGGGTGAAGAGACGAGATTCCTCGCGGGAGTCGAAGGCCAGTGCCTCGTGGACGCCGAACCCTGGCCTCACCGACCGCCAGTCACCGTCGTCGGCAAGGTATGCGCGAGCGAAACCAAGGAACTCCTCGAGGATGTCGGCCCAGCCTTGCGGGTCGTCGCAGACCTCGTCGCTCTCGAAACGACCATCGAGGACGATGCGCACCGTCGCCGCTCCGACGATCTGCAACCGAGCCGTCCGCTCGTCAGCTCCACGCACCGAGAGTGGCGGCCGTGTTCTGATGTCGAGCGACACACCGTCCGCGATCCGCATCGCCCGGAGGTCGTACGTCTGTCGCGCTTCTCCGAGGAGGCCGGTGATGAAACGCCTCAGACCATCCGGATCCATCAAGGGAGACTCGATCATCGCGCCGCCTTGGCCTCCATGACCGCACGGATGAAGCGGTCGCCCCGTGTCTCGGTGTCCTCGCCGCGAAGGTCCTTGAGCCAGTAGCCGTAGGCCACCGCCGCAACCGTCACGTCGCGTCTCCCCGCGACCTCGAAGACGACCTCCCGCTTCGTGTGGACCGGACCGACGAGGTCGGTGAACGGAATGACGTGGCGTTCCAGAAAGTTCACGACCGAGGACACCACCATGCCCGTGAAGCCGATGAGGACGACGACTGCATCTGCACCCGTCCAGAACCACGGCTTGGAGTGCCGCCACACCTCCGGCTGAGCGCCCGGCGACTGTGCTTGCACCATGTCGACCCGCCCGTGAAGTGTCGTGTGCAGCGACCGCCCACGACGGGCCGCTCTGCATGACCTGCGTTGGGTGAGTGGTTCAAAGATGCAGGTGAGAATACACTGCAATCGCAGTCTTTCCTGGGTTTCCGCTCTTTTGCTGCAGGGTATCTGAGGGGTTGCGCCAGGGCGTGGCTGGGCGCCTGATGGACGGTGGGGTGCCTAGAGCTGGGGGTGTCGTCTGGTTCGGGTTGGACGGTCTGACGGCGATTCTCAGAATGGCTCCGATCTTGCTCCAGGGTTTCGGGATGGGCTGGGCATGCTTGTTCCCCCGGCCGGGTTCCGGTCGGGGGGAACAAGCAACTTGGGAGTTAGGCGGCGGGCCTTCTGTTCCTGAGGATGAGGTCTCGGATTCGTCGTCGTTCGGTGGCTGCCATCAGGGGGCTCTGTCCGTGGCGGTCGAGGTTCTCTCGCCATTTGTCGAGGGCTTTGATGTTGGCGACGCCGACGAGGAGGGCGACGGCGATGGTGAACTGCGCGTTCTTGCGGAACAGGATCTGTCCGCGGCGTAGTCCGCCGACGTTCGGTGAGATCAGTTGGGAGTGGAAGGCTTCGTTGAGTGCCCGGTTGGCCTTGTAGTTCTCTTCGTGTTCCCAGGTTCCGATGAGGTTCGGTTGGATGTGCTTCACCTGTCGGTCGGTGAGCCAGACCGTGACGCTCTTGGCTTTGCACAGGGGCGTTGGTCTCGCGGGAGGGTTGATCCCGATGTCGAGGTTCGGGTCCTTCCAGGACGGGAGGTCTTTGCGCAGTGGGCAGCGGATTCGCCCGGCGGCTGCTGGGCATCCGATGCGGATACTGACCTCTTGCTTCTGTTCGCTCTCGCCTCTGGTGGGTCGGCCGACGCGGCGGCGGGCTCGACGTTGGGGTTTGCCGTGCAGGGCGGCCCGCCGGCTCTCGAACCACTGGACGTCCCGTTCATGTTGTTCCAGTTCGTCGATGTTGTAGGTGGGTTGTCCGTTGACGACGTCGTAGGCGGGGACCTCCAACGCTGGCCGTTGGGACAAGGTGGCGTGGTCGGCGAGGGGACACATGGGGCATCCGTTGTAGAGGTAGCCGACGTACTGGTCCTGGCCTGTCTGGTCGGGGTCGGTTGCACGTAGTTCGAGGATGGTGTTCTCGTTCTTCGCGTACTTGAACATCGCGGAGTACTTGTTGTCGATCAGGTACTCGTTGAGGTGGCGCATGTCCTGGTAGGCGATGTCACCGATGAGGTACTGGTGGGCCCTGCCCGCCAGAGGTGGCCGGTGTCCTGCCTCCTCGATCGCGTCGAGGCACAGGATCGTGGCTCTGCGGTCTGCGGGTGACGGTTTGCTCAAGCCGATGGAGAGGGCAACGTTCGGCACCCGAGGCGAACCAACGCGTCCGACGATGATGCCGAGCGTGAGGCCGACCACGGCGGGCCATCTCATGCGACGGTTCTTCGGGGAGAACGCCGCCATCTGGTTGGCGGAGGAGCTGCGCTTGCCCTTCGGCACCTTGCCTTGGTGGCGGCTGATGTTCACGTCGATCGGTGTGAGGTCGACAGCGAGGTCGCCGCAGTGATCGCGCAGGACACCGTTGTGCAGGTCGGTCGGCTCCAGGTGGGTGAAGAACTCACCGTTCTTGTACTCCACGGACGACGCGACGATCCGGTTCGCGATGCGTTCGCGCAGGTCGGTCTGCGACTTCTTCCCGCCACGTTTGGCAGCCTTGTCGAGTTCGTCGACGGTTCGCGCCTTCCCCGCTCCCAGGACGTTGTCGTCGAGGGGCATGAGTTGGTCGTCGAGGGCCTTCCAGCAGCGTTGGTACTCCGACTTCCACATCTTGAACGCGGCTCGTTCTTCTTCGGGGAGTTCGGGTCGGCCATCCGGGTCGAGTTCGCTGACCACCCGCATCGCGGCGATCCGCGCACGGTCTTGGAAGAAGCCGGTGTCGAGGGCTTCGATCAGGTCCGGCGTGTAGACGAAGTTCAGCCGGTGCACGACGGTGCGGATCGACATGACCTGTCCTGCGAGTGCCATCTCGGTGAGTGTGACCAGCAGCGCCTTCAACGGGTATGGCGTGAGTTTCGGGGGACGTCCGGCACCCTTTGGGTTCCGTGCCTGCGCTGCGGGACTGTTCTCGATCAGGTCCAGGATTCCGGACTGTTCGACCCAGGCGAGCGCGATCTGGAAGTTGCGGGCGATGTCTGCGGAGTGGGCCCTGTGGGCCGGGCTGATGCTCATGCCGCACCGCCTTCGAACTGGTCCATCCAGGACAACATCTCCGCCTCCGACGCGACGCCCACGTGTCGCACCAGATCGCCGATGTAGTGCGTCTGACCCTTCGTCAACCCGGCGAACGTCGAGATGACCGGCCACGGCGCGGGCACCTTCATCAGTTCCACGATCCTGGTGTTCCGTGCCCGCGGGATCGAGAAGAACGAGAAGTCCTTCCTGTTCTTCACCACCAGCGCCTTCAGACTCGACGCCGCATCCGAGCGCTTCACGAACGTCGGCCGCAGCAGGTAGGAGCCATCACGGCGGGCAGCGAGCGCACGATCCGCATGCTCACCCGCGAGCGGGACCCGACGGAACTCGCCAGTCGCCCGAGGCACGCGGATGCACACCCGGCCGTGCTCACGGACCACCCACGACGCCTCCGCGTGCGCGACCTCCTCCGAGCGGAGCGCCGCATGCTCAGCGAGCGTCAACATCAACAGCGCCTGCGACTTCCACTCACCGCACGTCAGCGCGGCCTCGGTGATCAGGTCCCACTCCCCCGGTGAGTACGGTGCACCGGCGATCGCCCGAGCGTTGGTGTTCACCAGCGGACGACGGTTCCGGATCCGGCGCAACGCCGCCAGCGTCGAAGCACGCGATGTCACCGTCACATGCTGCAGATGCCGCTGCGCGTAGGACGCGAGTGCCGGCTCGCTCAGGTGGATACCCGGCATGAACGACCCGTACTCGCGGCACATGACCGCCGCCAGCCGGAACAGCGACGAGATCATCACCGAGTCCGTAGCGATCGACGTGAAGTCGACCTCAGTCACCAGGTCCACGACCTGCTCACGAAGAGCGTTCGCCTCCGCAGCAGGAAGCTGAGGCTGATACGACATGAGACGCGCGTGGCGCTCGGCGGCGTTCACCGCAGGCCACCTGTCTGCCGTCCGAACACGGACGGACGGTTGTCGCCACTGGGGCGCATACTGGATGCAACGAGGTACTTCATGAGTGTTTCTCCTTCATCTGGTGGAACTTCTGGACCGACCTGGACGTCGGTTCGGGCCTCGTGGCCCTTCGGGGTTCAGGTGGGGCGATCCGGTGCCAGCCGGGTCGCCCCACTCACATCTGTACGCGGCGCGCCTCCTTCGCCTTCGGTAGTTGCTCTGCTACATCCTGTGGGCCGACCGTCCAACCGTCAAAGCCAACGCCGACTAGGCCCTGAGCCTGGATGCCCAACCCGTTCGTGATCACGACACTGATTAGAGCGGTGTGGGGTGACACGACTGATGGGACGTCATAACTTCCATCCCGGAAGTTAGAGTCCGCGGAAAGGCTCACAGCAGCTGTTCCAGCTCTGTGGCCAGACAACTTCCTAGCGGAGGCAGAGAAAATCGATGGAAGTTCCCCGTCCCGCAGCACGACTGCACCCCGCCTGGCCGCCCCGATGGCACCCCACAGAACCCCCCACGCCCGTCACCGAGATCCCCAACCCAGGACAAGGGCATCAACCGGCACCCCGAAGATCTCTGTCCCGCGTCAAGGTGAACCGCCCCGGGATGTCCGGAGGCCCGGTTTGGTGGCTCAGCCGGTTGGCGTGAGTCGGTTTCTTGCAGCGTAGTGAACTTCCTCGGCTCGGACGGGTGTCAGGTCGTCGATGGCCTCGTGGGGACGCTCGTGGTTGAACCAGTCGACCCAGCCCAGCGTCTCGAGTTCGACGTGCTCGACGCCTCGCCATGGTCCTTCGGGTCGGATCAGTTCGGTCTTGAACAGTCCGATGGTGGATTCGGCCAGGGCGTTGATGCTCCTATATCCGTCAAGCGGCGATCTGGGACTCGATTCGTGCATCGCGGATGGGTCGCATGGCGGCCCAGAGTTCGCGTGCGAGGAGTCGCTTGAGGCAGCGGATGATCTCGGCTTTGGTCTTGCCCTCCGACGTCCGCCGAGCGACGTAGGCCTTGGTCGGTTCGTGGTGTTGCATCCGCACGATCACGACCCGGTAGAGCGCAGCGTTGGCCTGGCGATGGCCGCCCCGGTTCAACCGATGCC
>NZ_BAAAPY010000012.1:0-69757 GCF_039531385.1 Aeromicrobium halocynthiae
AAGGTAGCGTGAGACAAGTCGAGGTCTTCCAGATGGCGAGCGTCAGAACTTCCATCATCGGGAGACCTCGACGTCTACCCGGTCACTGCCCCCACCCCAGCCGCTACACCGTCATCTGTGAAGAGCCGCTTTCCCTCCTCGGTCGGGTGCTCGGTGATGTCACCGACCCACAACTCGTTGGGCCGTCCCGCGGCGAACTTGTGACGGATCACGCCGTGCTCATCGGTGCTCGCGCAGCGGTCGTCATGGACCGGCGGGCCCGGCTTCTTGCCATGCTTGCTGCGCTTCTTGCCGAAGCTGGACCACCAACGGTTGGCCGAGCAGATCCGCCAGACGGTCCGCTCGGCGACGTCGAAGCCACCAGCGCGGACCTCATCGACGATGAAGCGGTATCCGAACTCCGGATCGTCGCGATGGGCGTTGAAGATCGCGTCCGTCAGCAGAGCCTCGTCCCACTCGGAGTCGGTGACCGGACACGCGCACCAGCGGTAGTACTGCTGACGGCACAGCCCGAGCACCCGAGCACTGACTGCGACGGCGATCCCGTCGGCGGCCAGGTCCCTCACGAGTGGGAAGAGCCTTTTCCCGGCAGGTTCGCCTGAGACAGGTAAGCCGCCGCTCGCCGCAAGACTTCGTTTTCCTGCTCCAGCAGACGGATGCGCTTCTTGGCCTCACGCAGCTCCGCATGGTCCACAGCGCTCGTCCCGGGCTTGAGACCGTCCTCGACATCCGCTGTCTTCAGCCAGTTCGTCAGGCACGACTCACTGATCCCGAAATCGGTCGCGATCTGCTTCAACAACACACCCGGCTCACGGTTCCGGGCGACCTTGACCACGTCATCGCGGAACTCACGGGGATAGGGCTTAGGCATGCTGCACATCCTCTCCTGCAGCACCTCTCAGCACCACAGATCAGATGTCACCTATCCGTGCAGCAGTCCCGATGTTGTCCTCGAGATACCGGGATTCACAGACCAGCATAGGCCCGCACGACAAGGCGATCGGGACCGAAACATCGATTACTCGCTGACACCAGTGCGGTGGAAAAACCCGGGCGGACGGGGCTGCCGTGATATCACTCAGTCTCGACACCAGATCGAATCCGTCGATCTCGCGGATAGCCCAACGCATTAGGGATAGAACTTCGAAGAGCGGTGGGCACGAAGCCTCTGTGACACGTGGTGTCACGATGCCCGTTGAGAGCTGATCCTGCGCCGATCGCCGAAAGCTACCCACGCCGACCCGCGCGGGAGGCCCGTTAACCCTTGGTGTGCTGTTTCCATTTGTCGCCGGTAGGAGTCCGTTCAACACGCAGTCCCGCGTCCGGCTTGTGCCGCTGTGCCTGTGAGTTGACGAACCACAAGTCGGGGCCTTCAAGGAGGTACGCCCGCGCGGCGCGCCCGGCCCCCTTTGGTCGCCAAACGTCCACCAATAACCCCCGCAGGGCGTCGGCCGTTTCTCCCAGTCCGCGGCGTTCCGCGATCGCGGTTAGATGTTCGTTCGTCGGGTGCGCCGACTCGAGTTCCGTCAACGCCAAGGCGGAGAAGGTGTCTTCAGCGACCGGGCCCTGCACCCGCCTTGCCGCGGTCTGGGCAGACCAGGTGAAAATGCCTACAGAAAGAGCGACGCCCGACAGCGTAAAGCCAAAGCCCAACGCATTCATCCAGGATGGGCCATCAAGAGCCCAGTAGAAATAGCCCAGGAGGGACGCGAGCGCTGTTGCGAGCAAGGATGCGGCGATCATCAGCCACCTCGTCGATCGCTGGCCAAGAGGAACCCAGATCATTGTTGCTCCGTTCGTAATCGCCCGATCCCGTGAGCACGAAGCTCCGAGCTCCAGTATTCACAATGTCTGAGCGTGCCTCGCCTTCAGAGGGCGGGAACGTCGACGAACCGCTGCCAACGTCGAGAGCAGTCCGGCGCCTGGCAACGTGTGGGGGGCGGTAGGAATGAGCTAGAACCCGCCGGATCACGGGTGATCTGCTCAGTCAGGGAGTCGCGTTCGGACTTCTCGAGCTCGACCCTCATGGTCCCTTCCTTCGAGAACCTCTGCGCTAGGTCCTCGATCACCTGTCGAAGGTAGTGAAGATTGCCGGAAGGGCGGTCCTGCGACTAGCAGAAGTCGGCCAGGTTGATGTGGGACCTGGGCGAATCAATCGGCCCATATGGCCCATCCGCCATTATCGTCACCTCGTGCCGCATCGGCAAGTCGTGCTCCAGCAACTTGGACCCTCGTCCGAGTGACCAACTATGTTCTACGCCGGGAGCGAGGTAGTCCATGCCTTTAGCGATTCGTGCCATCGCCTTCTCGGTATGTTCGGCGACAGATCCTTCGACGGGCAGCGGTGGCTCGCCGCTGACTCGAACGGTACGGGCGATGGTGGGTCCAGCGTTGCCGATCGTGAAGTGCAACAGAGTGCCCTGACCTCTATCAGACCGAACGTCCGCAAGCATGGATGGCTGACGAATTTCTTCTGCCCGACGTTCTGCGCTCTCCACCGCGGCGCGCGTCACCCTCGCCGCCCTCTGAGTTCGATTCGCCATCCATATAGTGCAGATAGCGAGCACCCCGGCCAGAATTGCCGTTGCGAGATCCATCGTCAGCCTTCCAGTTAGCACCTACCGCGGTGTCGGGTACGCGCCTCGTCTTGGGTTCCAAACGATGGCTCGCAAACGTCCCTGTTCAGCGTGACTACACGCTCGGAAGATCAGCGATCTGGGAACATCGCTTCGCGATGACGCTGAGCCTGGGGTGGTTGCGGAGAGCCTCCTCGATCGTCTCGTTGTCGACGCCGAACTCTGTCAACGCAACGAGGTAAGTGACCAGCCTTACGGAATCGGCAATCACCTTGAAGTGGTAGAAGTCAGCGACCGGTCGATGTTTTTCCGCTCCGCCATGGTCCACGTTGTTGCGGGCCCACACCGCCCAGGTCGCCCACTTCTCTGCTCTTTCGTCTAGACCGATTTGGGTCTGTATCGGCACTGAGAGTCGATCTAGTAGGTCCAGGAGACGTTGGTTCAGACTCGGGCCCTTGCCTCCTCCCAGGCACCATCGCTGGAACCCTTCCGCAGATCCCAGGACCTGGCTGATGTGCTCCTCAACCATCACAGGGGAGTGGCCGATCTGACCCACGGTCATGTCCCTCGCGTAGCGCGCCTGCGGCGTGTGACCAAGCCGTTCCCATGTCCGCATGAAGGACTCGAGACTCACGTCAGCAAAGGTGAAAATCACATTCGCCGTTGCGGGCGATTCAGGAGAGCTGGGGCTTCCGAGGTGGGAAAGGAGCGACACTTCGTTTCCGTCGCATACCGCCGACATGGAGGCGGCGCCACAGACGCCGTACGTCGACAGCCGCATCAGCGCGAGAAGCGGCTGCGCTTCTCCGAGTAGGTCTCGAGCACTAGCTGGAGATGAAGTGGGCTCGATTCGCGTCCATGTGTCGACTCCGATCGTGATGCTTGGACCCGCGCGGGTGCGGCGGATCATGAAATCGAGCTTGAGATCAGGCATAGCTTCAGTCGCCTCGCTGATCCACGGGCGAGTCACGTTCGTGAACACACTGTAACTCGCCGATGAAGTCGCCCCAGTAGCGACATCAGCTCTTACGCCACCGACTACGGGCAAAACATAAGGGGCCAGGAACGATCCGTCCGGCTTATGCTCGCCGGCATCCTCCACACCCTCAATCTTGGCCCAGCGGGGTGCGGCAAAGCGACTGTCGTTGGTCAGATAATAGAGATCGTCCACCACCACCCTGAAGTTGGAAAGGGACTGCTGATCTGCAGAGGAAATATGCGCGCCGACACACACCCAGGAGCTGCACCAATATTCCTCCCGCAACTCTCCGACAAGATCGGTTGTGTACCTACGGCGCTCGGCATCCCATAGCGTGACCCGTTTGCCGCCATCGATCTCACCGTAGACCGTGCCCTCGCCAAATTCGGCTGCCTCTCCGCCGGCGAGCCCTGCATCGGCGTTGTCACAGCCGGGTCCTTGAAGACCACCAATGAGCTCCAGTTCGGCACCGCTCTGGGGATTCCACATTAAGAAACCCGGTCGTCGCACCTCGGGTGCGTTGGGAAGGAACCACCAACCCTTAAGGCGGTGGGAGTCGCACATCCTCATACGAGCCGACTGGTCCCAGTGCGGGGAGGGACGCGAGGCGAGGACGACCGTCGCACAGAGTCCATGCTCGAACGCTACAGGCGCTCAGCTGATCCACCCTTGAACGGCGCGTTCACAACCGTAAAATTCGGCAGCGTGGAGCAGATCAGTGACGATCGTCCTCGGCAACTCGCTCCAATGGGCGCAATGACGAGCTCGACTTCGTCGTAGACAGTTCATCCGCGTGACCATTCGTGTGACGAGCCCTCCGGCTCGGAGACCAGCCTTCACATCACCGCAGGTCAGAGTCACTTTCTGAGCCTCCGACAGGAGTCGAACCCGCGACATCCTCATTACAAGTGAGGCGCTCTACCAACTGAGCTACGGAGGCGTGCGGCGGACCGCTCGGCCATCGTAGCGAGGCGTCGCCGGGTCAGCGGGGACGACCACTACGCTGACGCGGGTCCGAGCAGCATCACCGTGGAGAGGCGGCACCTGTGGCTCGCATGTCGGCCGACGAACGTCGAGCGCAGCTGGTCGAGGCGGCCATCGCCGTGATGACCCGCGACGGCCTCGCCAAGGCGACGACGCGCGCGATCGTCGCCGAGGCGGGCGTGCCGCTCGGGGTGTTCCACTACTGCTTCGACTCCAAGGCGGCTCTGCTCGAGCGGGTCGTCGCGACCCTGCACGAACGCTCCGTCGAACGCGTCCTCGCCACGCCCCCGACCACCGGATCGGTCCGCGACGTCGTCCGCGCGACGCTCGAGACCTACTGGCAGCACGTCATCACCCACCGCGACGAGCACCGCCTCACCTACGAGGTCACCCAGGCCGCCCTGCACGATCCCGCCCTCGCCGGGGTGGCGCGCGCTCAGTACGAGCTCTACCTGCACACCAACACCGAGGCGATGGTCACGACCGCCGACCGCCTGGGCGTCACCTTCACTGTGCCGGTTGCCAGCCTGTCGCGCTACCTGCTGAGCGTCCTCGACGGCCTCACCCTCAACTGGCTGCTGCTCGGCGACGACACCACCGCCGCCGCCGTGCTCGACCTCGCCGCCGACCACGTCGCGGCCCTCACCCGCTCGGCCTGAGCCGGCACCCGCCACACCTTCTTGGACATTTGACCAAGAACTACACCGTCGAGGCGCGGGCGCGGGCATACTGAGCGCGTGCCCACTCCCGCCGACGCCCTCCTGGCCGCCACGTCGCACCTCCCGACGCCCCTGGCGATCCTCGACGAGCAAGCCCTGTGGGCGAACGCCGACGACCTCGTCGAGCGCGCGGCCGGCACCCCGATCCGTGTCGCCACCAAGTCCGTCCGGGTGCGCGAGATCGTCGAGCAGACGCTCGCGCGCGAGGGCTTCGCCGGCGTGATGTCCTACAGCCTCCCCGAGAGCCTGTGGCTCGTCGAGCACGGCGTCGACGACGTCCTCCTGGCCTACCCCAGCGTCGACCCCGACGCCCTGCGCGCGCTCGCCGCCGACGACGCCGGTCGCGCGGCGATCACCCTCATGGTCGACTCGATCGAGCACCTCGACGTCATCGACGCCGCCCTCGGCAGCGGTCACCCGACGCTGCGGCTGTGTCTCGACGTCGACGCGTCCCTGCGCATCGGTCCGCCCGGGCTCGCCGCGCACCTCGGGGTGCGACGCTCCCCCGTGCACACCGCGCGCCAGGCCAGGGCGATGGCGCGCACCATCGAGGCCCGCGCGGGCTTCGAGCTCGTCGGACTGATGTTCTACGACGCGCAGATCGCCGGGCTCCCGGACACCTCCCCCGCCGTCCGGCTCGTCAAGAAGGCCTCCAACGCAGAGCTGCACCGACGCCGCCGCGCCGTCGTCGACGCCGTGAGCCAGCACGCGCACCTCACCCTCGTCAACGCCGGCGGCACCGGCAGCCTCGAGACCACCGGCGCCGACCCCGTCGTCACCGAGCTGACCGCCGGCTCCGGGCTCTTCTGCCCCACGCTGTTCGACGGCTACGACGCCTTCGAGGCCCGGCCCGCCGCCTACTTCGCGTTGTCGGTGACGCGATGCCCGAGCCGATCCGTCGCCACCCTGCACGCCGGCGGGTACGTCGCGTCGGGGCCGGCGTCGGACTCCCGCCTGCCGACGCCGGTGTGGCCGACCGGGCTCAGCCTGCTCGGCACCGAGGGCGCCGGAGAGGTGCAGACCCCCGTCACCGGCAGCAATGCCCGCCACCTGTCCGTCGGCGACCGCGTGCTCCTGCGCTACGCCAAGGCCGGCGAGATGTGCGAGCGGTTCGACACCGTCGCCCTCGTGCGCGGCGACGGCACCGTCGAGCAGCTGCCCACCTACCGCGGCGAGGGGAAGGCCTTCGGATGAGCACCACCTGGCAGAGCAGCACGTGGCAGAACTGGGGCCGCAACGTCCGCTCCCACCCGACGCGCGTCGTCGAGCCCCGGTCGAGCGACGAGGTCGCCGCCGTCGTCCGCGCCGGCGCCGAGGCCGGGCTGGTCGTCAAGGCCGTCGGCGCCGGCCACTCCTTCACGCCCATCGCCGCCACCGACGGCATCCTGGCGAGCCTGCGCCACCTCGACCGGCTGCTGCACCACGACGTCGCCACCGGACGCGTCACCGTGCAGGCCGGCATCTCCCTGCATGCGCTCAACCGTGTGCTGGACGGTCTCGGGCTCGCCCTGCCCAACCTCGGCGACGTCGACCCGCAGTCCGTCGCCGGCGCCGTCTCCACCGGGACTCACGGCACCGGCGCGCGGCTGCGCGGGATCGCGGCCGCCGTCGTGGGTGCACGCCTGGTGACCGGCACGGGCGACGTGGTCGACGTCGACGAGCAGCACCCCTGGTTCGGGGCGGTGCGCGTCGGTCTCGGCGCGCTGGGCGTCCTCACCGAGGTCACGCTGCAGTGCGTGCCCGCGTTCCTGCTGCGCGCCCGCGAGGAACCGGCGCGCCTGCCGGCCCTCCTCGCGGCCCTGCCCGAGCTGGTCGAGGCCCACGACCACATGGAGTTCTACTGGTTCCCGCACACCGACCGCGCCCTGCTCAAGCGCAACGACCGCGTGCCCGAGGGCACCGAACGTCGCCCGGTCGGGCGGGTCCGCCACCTCCTCGACGACGAGCTGCTCAGCAACGGCGCCTTCGAGCTGCTGAACCGCGCCGTCCGGCTGCGGCCGTCGGTCATCCCGCGCGCCAACGAGCTGTCCGGGTCGCTGCTCGGCGCACGCGAGTACGTCGACCACTCCCACGCCGTGTTCGTCTCTCCGCGCCGGGTGCGGTTCGTCGAGAGCGAGTTCGCCGTGCCGCGCGAGGCGCTGCCCGACCTCATCGCCGCGCTGCAGCGCTGGTTCTCCCGGACCGACGAGCGGGTCTCCTTCCCGATCGAGGTGCGGTTCGCCGCCGACGACGACGTCTGGCTGTCGACCGCGCACGATCGCGACAGCGCCTACGTCGCGGTGCACCAGTACCACCGCACGGACCCGACGGCCTACTTCGCGGCCACGCAGGACATCTTCACCGCGCACGAGGGCCGACCGCACTGGGGCAAGATGCACACCCTCGACGCGTCGTACCTGGCCGAGCGGTACCCGAGGTTCGAGGACTTCCTCGCCGTCCGCGAGGACGCCGACCCGCACCGCACGTTCGCCAACCCCTACCTGCAGCGCGTCCTCGGTCCCTGACCACGGCAGCCGCGTCCGCGAGTGGCGCGAACCCACCCGCGAGTGGCGCGAACCCACCCGCGAGTGGCGCGAACCCACCCGCGAGTGGCGCGAACCCACCCGCGAGTGGCGCGAACCGGGGCTTCTGAGACGGCGTGTCGCCCCAGTTTGCGCCACTCGCGAGTCACTGTGCGCCACTGGATGTCGACAATGCGCCTCTCGCGGCGGACTTCCGGCCGGTGGTGCCATAGTCAGGTCATGGAACCGAGCGACCACGACCTCGACGAGCAGGGCAGGCGCAACCCCCCCGACGAGCGGGAGCGAGCTCGACGTGCTGCGCGGGTTCCTCGAGTTCCACCGCCAGACGCTGATGTGGAAGATCTCCGGACTCGACCGCGACGCGCTCCTGCGCACCCACCCGCCGTCGACGATGACGCTGCTCGGCATGGTCAAGCACCTCGCCTACGTGGAGGACTACTGGTTCGGCGAGGTCCTTCGCGGCGTGAGTCTTCAGCCGTGGGCCGACGTGGACTGGTCCGGCGACCCGGACTGGGACTGGCGCTCGGCTGCCGACGAGAGCGTCGAGGACGTCCTGGCACTCTGGCAGGACGCCATCGCTCGCTCCGACGACGCGCTGACCTCGGCGGGCGAGGGTCTCGACACCCGAGCGGTCCGACCTCCGCGCCGGGTCGAGGGCGACCTGAATCTGCGCTGGATCGTCGTGCACATGGTCGAGGAGTACAGCCGCCACAACGGCCACGCCGATCTCCTGCGCGAGGCCATCGACGGCCAGGTCGGGGAGTAGCCGCCCCCGCGGGCCCTCAGGCCAGCGCCAGGAACACCTTTTCCAGCTTGGCCTGGTCGACCTCGTCGCCCTCGACGAGGCACTTCTGCAGACCGGTGGAGACGAGGGCATAGCCGCTGCGGCTGATCGCCTTGTTCACGGCGGCGAGCTGGGTGAGGGCGGCCTCGCAGTCCGCACCCTCCTCCAGCATGCGGATGACGCTGGCCAGGTGGCCGTGCGCGCGCTTCATGCGACGGGTGATCGCGGCGGTGTCCTCAGGTTCCAGGTGCATCACCACATCATATCCCCCCAGGGGGTTCTGTGGTAGCGTCGACCTCGATCCCCCCCGGGGGATAATCGAAAGGAGTCTCATGTCGCACGGAAAGTCCGTCCTGACCGAGCTGTCCCCCCAACACCGCCGCCTCCGCAAGGCCGTCCCCGACGTCTACCGCGGGTTCGGCGAGCTGCACTCCGCCGCCTTCGCCGACGGCGCCCTCGACGTCCGCACCAAGGAGCTCATCGCCCTGGCCCTCGGCGTCGCCGAGGGGTGCGACGGCTGCATCGCCTCCCACGCCCAGGCCGCCGTCCGCGCCGGCGCCACGCGCCAGGAGGCCGCCGAGGCCATCGGCGTCACCTTCCTCATGAAGGGCGGACCGGCCACCATCCACGGCCCCCGCGCCTACGACGCGTTCTGCGAGTTCGCCGACGCCCACGACGCCGGCGAGCAGCCGGCCTGACCACGGAGGACCACCATGTGTCGACCCACCACCTGCAGGACCTGCGGCAAGACCACCTGGGCCGGCTGCGGCCAGCACGTCGCCCAGGTCAGGTCGATGGTGCCCGCGTCCAACTGGTGCGACGGGAAGCACCCTGAGGCACCGAAGCCGGGCTTCATGAGCCGCCTGTTCGGCCGCTGACCCGGTCTACCGCTGCACCTACCTCTGGGCCGCGAGGTGCGTCTCGAGGTTCGCCCCGAAGCGGCGTCCCATCTCGGCCAGCACGCCCTTCATCGCCGTGCGCACCGCCGGCTTCGCGTGACGCGGCAGCGGCAGGTCGACCTTGACCGTCAACGCGATCGACAGCTCCGTCCCGGCGTCGACCTCGCGCAGTCGGTACCAGCCGTCGGCGCCCGCCCGCTCGCGCACCCCGTCCGGCGGGTCGTGCTCGAACTCGATGCAGCGCGGCTCGTCGAGGTGCATCCGCACGGTGAACGCCGGGCTGAACGACATCCCCATGCGCGACATCGAGATCATCTCCCAGTGCCAGTGGTCGCCGTCCTCGGTGATGCGCTGCAGGAACGGCGTCATCGCGACGACCTGGTCGGGATCGGCGAGCATTTCCCACACCTGCTGGGGGGTCGCGTCGACCACCGCCGTCGACTCCCTGCTCGCCTCGAACCATGCCATGGGTCCATCCTTGCCTAGAGTGGCGCCATGCGCGTCCTGGTCACCGGCGGAGCCGGCTACATCGGATCCCACACCGTCGTGCGGCTCGTCGAGTCCGGGCACGAGGTCGAGGTGGTCGACAACCTCGTCAACGGCAAGGCCGAGGCCGTCCGACGGGTCGAGGAGCTCACCGGCACGTCGGTCCCGCTCCACGTCGTCGACCTGCGCAACGACGCAGCGACCCGGCGCGTGCTCGAGGAGGGCCGCTTCGACGCCGTCATCCACTTCGCTGCCCTCAAGGCCGTCGGGGAGAGCACGCAGAAGCCGCTGGAGTACTACGCCAACAACATGGGGGCGACGCTCACCCTGCTCGCGGCGATGCGCGACGCGGGTGTGACGACGATCGTCTTCTCCTCCTCGGCCACCGTCTACGGCGCGGCCGCCCCGGTCCCGTACGTGGAGGACTTCGAGCCACTGGACTCCGCCAGCACCTACGGCCAGACCAAGGTGATGACCGAACGCATCCTCACCGACGTCGCCGCAGCCGATCCCACCTGGCGCATCGCGCTGCTGCGGTACTTCAACCCGGTCGGTGCGCACCCGTCCGGGCGCATCGGCGAGGACCCCCGGGGCGTCCCGAACAACCTCGTCCCCTTCATCGCCCAGGTCGCGGTCGGCCGGCGCGAGCGGCTCTCGGTCTTCGGGGGTGACTACCCGACGTCCGACGGCACCTGCGAGCGCGACTACATCCACGTGCAGGACGTCGCCGACGGGCACGTCGTGGCCCTCGACGCCATCGCGGCCGGGGAGGCCGGCGTGCACGCCTGGAACCTCGGCAGCGGCACCGGAACGTCCGTGCTGGAGATGATCGGCGCGTTCGAGCGGGCCAGCGGCCGCGCGATCCCCTACGACGTCGTCGAGCGACGCGACGGCGACCTCCCCGCCTTCTGGGCCGACCCGGGCAAGGCCGAGCGTGAGCTCGGCTGGACGACCACCCGCTCGGTCGACGACATGTGCCGCGACACCTGGAGGTGGCAGTCGCAGAACCCGAACGGCTACGACGGCTGAGCAGGCGTCGGGGCGGGGCGTGGTTTCGATACGAGCCGAGGCGCTCCTCCGTCACCCTCGTCTCCACTCAACCACCGAGAACTGGACCATCTCTCGGTGGTCGAGTAGCGGGGACCGCGACGAAGGAGCAGGACCCCGCATATCGAGACCAGGCCCACCACCCGCGATACAGCCGACCCACGACCCCCAGCCGTGGTTTCGATACGAGCCGAGACGCTCCTCCGTCGCCCTCGTCTCTACTCAACCACCGAGGCCCAGCCCGACCGGGGCGTTCAGCGGCGGCGTTGAGCGACCGCGTAGAGGGAGATGCCGGCGGCGACGCCGGCGTTGAGCGACTCCAGTCCCGACGCCATCGGGATGGACACCGTCGCGTCGCAGTTCTCCCCCACGAGGCGGGAGATGCCCTTGCCCTCCGAGCCGATGACGATGGCGAGCGGCCCGTCGGCGAGGTCGAGGTCGGGCAGGTCGACGTCGCCGTCGGCGGCGAGCCCGACCACCATGAGCCCGGCCTTCTTGAACGACGTGATCTGCCGGGTCAGGTTCGTCGCCCGGCACACCGGGACGCGAGCGGCGGCACCGGCGGAGGTCTTCCACGCAGCAGCCGTCATCTGCGCGGCGCGACGCTCGGGCACGACGACGCCGTGCGCGCCGAACCCGGACGCGGACCGGACGATGGCACCGAGGTTGCGGGGGTCGGTGATGCCGTCGAGGACCACCATGAGCGGCACCTCCCCGTCGGCGATCGCCTGGGCGACGACGGCGTCGGCGTCGGCGTAGTCGTAGGCGTCGAGCTTGGCGGCCACACCCTGGTGCACGGCGCCGCCGGTGAGCTTGTCGAGCTCGACCCGGCCCACCTCCAGCAGCGAGACGTGCTGCTCGGCGGCGAGCTTGAAGATCTCGCGGACCCGGTCGTCGCGGTCGAGGCCCTCGGCGATGTACAACCCCATGACCGGGACCGTGGCCCGCAGCAGCTCGAGGACACTGTTGCGCCCGGCCACCCACTCGGGCCCGCCGTCGCTCTTGCGCTTGGGTCGCGCGGCCTCGCGCTTGTCGGCCGCACGCGCCATCTTGTAGGCCTTGTGGTTCGGGCGCTCCTCGGCGCGGGGCGTGGGCCCCTTGCCCTCCAGCCCCTTGCGTCGGCGCCCTCCCGACCCGGCGGTCGGGTTGCCCTTGCCGGACTTCTTGATCGCGCCTCGACGGTTGCTGTTGCCGGCCATCAGCTGCTCCTCACGGACCACCGCGGGCCGTGCGGCGTGTCCTCGATCTCGATGCCGGCCGCGGCCAGCTGGTCGCGCACGCGGTCGGCGGTGGCGAAGTCCTTGGTCGCGCGCGCCTCCTGGCGCTGCTCGAGCAGACCCTGCACGAGCGGCTCCAGCGCACGTCGGGAGCTGTCGTCGGCACCCTGCGCCTGCCACTGCTCGGCGAGCGGGTCGACGCCGAGGACGTCGAGCATCGCCCGCACCTGCGCCAGGGCCTCGCCGGTCGTGGCGTCGTCGTCGCCGGAGAGCGCGCTGTTGCCCGCGCTGATGACGCGTTGGACCTCCGCGAGCGCCGCCGGGACCGCCAGGTCGTCGTCCATCGCCGCCACGAACGCCGGGGTCACGTCGCCCGGCTCGCCGGCACCGACCCGCTGGGCCGCGCGCCGCACGAACCCCTCGATGCGCTCGAACGCCACGGCCGCCTCGGCGAGCGACTCCTCGGTGAACTCCACGATCGAGCGGTAGTGCGACGCGACGAGGTAGTAGCGCAGCGCGATGGCCGGGACCCGCTTGACGACCTCGCTGACCATGAGTGTGTTGCCGACGCTCTTGGACATCTTGGCGCCGCTGAGGTTGAGCATCGCGTTGTGCATCCACAGCCGCGCGAACGGCCGCCCTGCGGCACGGGACTGCGCGAGCTCGTTCTCGTGGTGCGGGAAGCGCAGGTCGAGACCCCCGCCGTGGATGTCGAACTCCGCGCCCAGGTACTTGCCGGCCATCGCCGAGCACTCCAGGTGCCAGCCGGGCCGACCACGACCCCAGGGGGTGGGCCAGGACGCCGACTCGGGGTCGTCGGCCTTGCTGCCCTTCCACAGCGCGAAGTCGCGTGGGTCGCGCTTGCCGTCCGGCGGCGCGTCGGGCGCGTCCTGCATGTCCTCGACGCGCTGGTTGCTGAGCTCGCCGTACTGCGGCCACGAGCGCACGTCGAAGTACACGTCGCCGGAGTCGTCGGTGGCCGGGTAGGCGTGGCCACGCTCGATGAGCTCGGCCATCATCTCGATCATCTCCGGCACGACGCCCGTGGCACGAGGCTCGTACGTGGGCGGTCGGCACCCGAGCACCTCGTAGGCCGCGTGCAGGGCGCGCTCGTTCTCGTAGGCGACGGCGAACCACGGACGGTCCTGCTCGAGCGCCTTGGTGAGGATCTTGTCGTCGATGTCGGTGACGTTGGCGACGACGGTGACGTCGTAGCCGTCGCGCTCGAGCCAGCGACGCAGGACGTCGAAGACGACCTCCTTGCGGATGTGTCCGATGTGCGGCGGCCCCTGCACGGTGAGCCCGCAGTGGTAGATGCCGACGTGCCCGGGGACGACCGGGTCGAGCTCGCGCACCTGGCGCGTCGCGGTGTCGTACAGGCGAAGACTCACTCCGCAACCCTACCGGCCCGAAAAGCCCTACGATGACCGCATGTGCCGCCTTCCCCGGCTCGCGGTCTGGCTGGTGGCCGCGGTCCTGCTCATGCCCCTGCTCACGGTCTCCTCCGCCCAGGCGGTCGCCGACCACACCCGCACCGTCCGGTGGGAGACCCCCGCCCGGCTCGCCGCCGGTGCGTTCGACGGCGTCCGGCTCGACGGCAACGCCGTCGTCCTGTCCTCCCCCACGCGGACGCGTACCCACACCGACCCCTTCGGGGCGAAGAAGCCGGTGCGCTGGAGCTACGGGTCGTGGACCTCGCCATGGACCTCCTCCGGCACCCAGGCCAACCACCTGGTGCCGTCGTGGGGCGCGACGATGCCGCACGGCACCTGGCTGCGCGTGCTGGTGCGCGTCAAGCGAGGCTCCAGCACCGGCAGCTGGGACGTCGTCGGGGAGTGGGCGTACGGACCGAACAGCATCAACCGCGCCTCCGGCCTCGCCCAGACCGACGACCTCGCCAAGGTCGCCGTCGACACCGTGCGCGCCAACCCGAACAAGCGCTTCTCCTCGTGGCAGGTGCGGGTCGAGCTGCTGCGCAAGCCAGGATCGAGCGCGACGCCGCGCCTGCGCTCGGTGAGCGCGGCCGTGTCCTCCTACGGCACCCGCTCGGTCGCGACGAGCCGCACGACCATGACCGCGACCCGGGAGCTCCGGGTCCCGTCGTTCTCGCAGATGACCCACCGCGGCCACTTCCCGCAGTGGGGTGGCGGCGGGGAGGCGTGGTGCTCCCCGACATCGATCGCGATGGTCCTGCGCTACGCGGGCCGTGGTCCCGCAGCCTCGAAGTACCAGTGGGCCGGCACCGACGGCCAGGTCGACCACGCGGCCCGCTACTCCTACGACCACCGCTATCGCGGCACCGGCAACTGGGGCTTCTCGACGGCCTACGCCGCGCACCACGGTGCCGACGCCTTCGTGACGCGCCTGAGCGACCTGCGCGACGCCGAGGCGTTCATCAGGGCCGGCATCCCGCTGGTGGTCTCGGTGCGGTTCGGTCGCGGCGAGCTCTCCGGCGCGCCGATCTCCTCGACGAACGGGCACCTGCTCGTCATCCGCGGCTTCACCAAGGACGGCCGGGTCATCGCCAACGACCCGGCCGGGGCGACGAACTCCGCGGTCCGACGCGCCTACGACCGTGCCCAGCTCGAACGTGCGTGGTTGCGCGGCAGCGGTGGCATCACCTACGTCGTGAGGGCCCCCGGCACGGCCCTGCCCGCGGACACGCTGCGCTGGTAGGCCACACCGTTCCGGCAGGATGAGGGCATGCGCCTGCGTACCGGGATCGGCACCGACGTCCACCGCCTCGTGGCCGGCAGGCCGATGCACCTGGCGGGCCTGCACTGGCCCGACGAGCCGGCGGGCCTGGAGGGACACTCCGACGGCGACGCGGCCTGCCACGCGATCGTCGACGCCCTGCTGTCGGCCGCCGGCCTCGGTGACATCGGCTCGCGGTTCGGGACGGCCGACCCGCGGTGGTCCGGCGCCGCGGGGACGGAGTTCCTCGCCGAGACCACACGCCTCGTGCGCGCGGACGGCTGGGAGGTCGCGAACGTCGCCGTGCAGGTCATCGGCAACGCCCCGCGCCTCGGTCCACGACGCGACGAGGCCGCGGCGGTGCTGAGCGACGTGCTGGGCGCCCCCGTGTCGGTCTCGGCGACGACGACCGACGGTCTCGGCCTCACCGGACGCGGCGAGGGCGTGGCCGCGGTGGCGACCGCCCTGCTCACCGCGCCCTGAGGCCACCCCGGGAACGACTCAGCCCCTCGACGACCGGGGTCGTCGAGGGGCTGAAGGCGTTCTCAGGAGGCGAGGACCTCGTCGAGACGGATCTCGGCCTTGTCCTCGTTGGTCTTCTCGGCCAGCGCCAGCTCGGAGACGAGGATCTGGCGAGCCTTCGCCAGCATCCGCTTCTCACCGGCCGACAGGCCGCGCTCGTGGTCGCGGCGCCAGAGGTCACGGACGACCTCGGCCACCTTGAGCACGTCGCCGGAGTGCAGCTTCTCCAGGTTGGCCTTGTAGCGACGCGACCAGTTGGTCGGTTCCTCGACGTGCTCGGCCCGCAGGACCCCGAACACCTTCTCGAGCCCGGCCTGGTCCACGACGTCGCGGACACCGACCAGATCGACGTTGCACGCTGGGACGCGGACGACCAGATCGTTCTGTGCGACGATCCGGAGAACGAGGTACTCGCGCTCCTCCCCCTTGATGGTCCTGGTCTCGATGTCTTCGATGACTGCGGCCCCGTGGTTGGGGTACACAACCGTCTCTCCGACAGTGAAAGTCATATAAGGCGCACCTTTCCTAGGTGACCAGTTTAACACGGGCGTCGGACGGCAATTTCCTGCGATCAGTGGGCAGAGCGCCCATAGCACCCGGCCGGTCACCTGTCCAGCGCCGCCCTCCGATACGATGTGCGCGTTCACGCCCCTCCTCGACGGGAAGCAGGAATCCGGTGACCACGGACCGTCCCCGCCGCCTTGCGGCCGCCTCCATCCTTCTCGCCGCATCCCTCGGGCTGGCCGCCTGCGGCACCGGCTTCGACGCCGCCACGAGCCAGCAGTACCAGCCCGCTGTCGGCACGAACCAGCGCGAGGGCGACGTCCGCCTCTACAACACGCTGCTGGTGCAGAACACCGACGGGACCTTCTCCCTGAGCGTCGGCATCGTCAACACCACCGACACTGACCAGGAGCTCACGGGAGCGACCTTCGTCCCGCTGTCGGAGGAGGGCGCCCTGTCCGAGCTCGAGCCGGCCGTGGACGTCTCCGTGCCGGCCGGTGGCCTGTACACGCTCGGTCCCGCGGGCGAGTTCGCCGGCTTCGAGGTCGACGGCCTCGGCGAGGGCCGGTTCGCCACCATCACGCTGACGTTCGACGGCGTCGGCGACGTCGTCATCAACGCCCCGGTCGTGAACCGCGCGGCCCGCTACGCCGAGATTCCCGAGTCCTCCCCCGAGGACGAGGCCCCGCTGGAGGTCGAGCCGAGCGAGGACGAGCAGGCCGAGCTCGTCCCAGTGCCCTGACGGTCCCCCGCCGAACGACGAGGCCCCCGACCGGTCCGGTCGGGGGCCTCGTCGTTCGGCGTCAGGTCAGGAGGACTGCATCTCGCCGGTGACGAGGTAGACGACCCGCCGCGCCATCGAGACGGCGTGGTCGCCGAGGCGCTCGTAGTAACGGCCCAGCAGCGCGAGGTCGATGGCCGGCTCGATGCCGTGCTCCCAGTTCCCGCCGAGCAGGGTGCGGAACAGCTGCTTGCGCAGGCGGTCCATCTCGTCGTCGGTGTCCTCCAGGCGCGTCGCGGCGTCGACGTCGCGCTCGGCGACGATGCGCGAGGCGGCGTGGATCATCTGGTCGGCCGTGGACGCCATCGCCATGATGGTCGGCTGCATGGCCGTGGGCACCGCGACGTCGGGGATGCGCAGCCGCGCGACCTTGGCCACGTGCACCGACAGGGCACCCATGCGCTGCAGGTCGGTGAGCATGCGCAGCGTCGCGACGAGCTGGCGCAGGTCGCTGGCGACCGGCTGCTGCGTGGCGAGCAGCAGCAGCGTGCGCTCCTCGATCGCCTCCACGGTCTCCTCGACCTCCCGATCGCCGGCGATCACCGACTCGGCCAGCGGGCCGTCGGCGTTCAGCAGGGCCGCGGTGGCCGCAGCGACGGCCTTGCGGACGGTTCCGGTGAGGGTCACGAGGTCGTCGACGATGGAGTCGAGCTGTTCGTAGTACTGATCGCGCATGGACCCCAACCTATGCCGAATCGGTGAACGGGGCGCGACCCACGGTGAACCAGCGGTGAACAGCGCCCGAAAGGACAGGCCTGGACGGGCTTCGCGGCCGGGTCCACCCGCTCGGGGGTCGTACCATCACAGGCGTGGAGAACGCCGTTGGTCTGCTCGCCGCCGTGCTGGTCGGCGTCCTGCTCGGCGTGGTCGCGACCCTCGCCTGGAGGGGCCGGCGCCAGGAGGAGCCCGTGCCGGCCGCGCCGCCCGCCCCGGCGGTGCCGGACGGCGTCGACGCCGTCCTGTCGGTGCTGTCGTCCTCGGCCGTCGTCCTCGACTCCTCCGAGGAGGTCGTCAAGGCATCGGCCCCCGCCGTCGCACTCGGCATCGTGCACGACGGGCGGGTGGAGAACGCCGAGATCCTCGACCTCGTCCGGCGGGTGCGCCGCGACGGGCAGGTCCGCGAGCTCGACCTCGACCTGCAGCCCCGACGTGGCTCCACCGCCCACGTGCGGGTGCGCATCGGGCCACTGACGTCGCGCTTCATGCTCATCCTCGCGCTCGACCAGACCCGCGAGCGTCAGGTGGAGGCGATCCGCCGCGACTTCGTCGCGAACGTCAGCCACGAGCTGAAGACGCCGGTCGGCGCGATCAACCTGCTCGCCGAGGCGGTCTCGGAGGCACGCGACGAGCCCGAGGCGGTCGTCCGCTTCGCCGCACGCATGCAGAGCGAGAGCGAGCGGCTCAACCGGCTCGTGCAGCAGATCATCGACCTCGCCCGACTCCAGAACGACCAGATCAGCGAGAACGCCGTCGTCGTCAAGGTCGACGAGCTGGTCTCCGAGGCGTGCGAGCACTCGTTGACCGAGTCCGAGAGCAAGGGCATCGCGATCGTGCGCGACGTCGAGCCGGACCTGCTCGTCCACGGCGACCGCGGTCAGCTGCACGCCGCCGTCAGCAACCTCGTCGAGAACGCCGTCGCGTACAGCCCGGAGGGCTCGCGCGTGGCCGTGACGGCCCGCCTCGGCGACGGCGCGGTGCGGATCACCGTCGCCGACAACGGCATCGGGATCCCCGAGACCGAGCTGGAGCGCATCTTCGAGCGGTTCTACCGCGTGGACCCCGCCCGGGCCCGCGCCACCGGGGGGACCGGCCTCGGACTGTCCATCGTCAAGCACGTCGCGGCCAGCAACAACGGCAGCGTCGAGGTCTGGAGCGAGCCGGGCGCCGGGTCCACCTTCACGCTGGTGCTGCCGCAGCACCGGCTCGACATGGAAGAGGAGATCGCGTGACACGCGTTCTGGTGGTCGAGGACGAGACGTCCTACAGCGAGGCGTTGTCGTACGTGCTCCGCAAGGAGGGCTTCGACGTCGTCGTCGCGGAGACCGGTCCCGACGCGCTCGACGAGTTCGAGCGCGGGGGCGCCGACATCGTGCTGCTCGACCTCATGCTCCCCGGCCTGCCCGGCACCGAGGTGTGCCGCCAGCTGCGGCAGTCCTCGCAGGTGCCGATCATCATGGTCAGCGCGAAGGACACCGAGGTCGACAAGGTCGTCGGCCTGGAGCTCGGCGCCGACGACTACGTCACCAAGCCGTACTCCCCCCGCGAGCTGGTGGCCCGCATCCGGGCGGTGCTGCGCCGCGGTGTCACCGAGGAGGTCGACGAGGACGCGGTGCTCGAGGCCGGTCGGGTCCGGATGGACGTCGAGCGCCACCTGGTCTCCGTCGGCGGGGAGACGGTGCGCCTGCCGCTGAAGGAGTTCGAGCTGCTCGAGTTCTTCCTGCGCAACCCCGGGCGTGTCCTCACCCGCGGCCAGCTGATCGACCGCGTGTGGGGCGCGGACTACGTGGGCGACACCAAGACCCTCGACGTCCACGTCAAGCGCCTGCGCGCCAAGATCGAGCCCGACCCGGGCAACCCGATCACCCTCACGACCGTCCGGGGCCTGGGCTACAAGCTCGACGCCTGAGAGGTCCGCTCAGCGTCGGCCGAGCAGCCGCCGCAGGTGCAGGGCCCACAGCACCGCGCCGAGCGCGACGACGGCGCATCCGAGCAGACCCGCCGTCCACGCGAACGAGCTGACCTGCGGCGCGGCGACGTGGAAGCCGACGCCGAGCGCCTGGGCCTGCTCGACGGACACCGGCAGCCCGTAGTCCGCGATGACCCGGTCGACCGCCCAGCCACGCGCCCACGGGACGGCGAACGCAGCAACGGCGCAGTACGCCGCGATGAAGCCGGCGACGACGACGCTCGCCAGGCCCACCGGACGACGTCGCAGCACCCCGACGGCCGTGACGACGGCGAGGACGACCAGCAGCGCGGCCAGCCCGTGCACCAGGTTCGAACCGAGGTGGTAGGCGGCGTCGATGCGGCCGTCGTCGACGTCGACGGTCACGACCGACGTGCTCCGGACCGCGGCGCCCTCGGCGGGGAAGCCCGTCGCGCCACTCGCGTCACGGGCGAACGCCCGCAGCTCCACCGACGTGCGACCGGCCACCGGTCGCCCGCCGAAGATCGCCGAGAGGGCGATCGCGCCCAGCACGATCGGCGAGACCGCCAGCGTGCCGAGCGCAGCGCCCCGGGCCACGCGTCCCGGCTTGCGCCGAACAACGCCGGGCCGACGAGGCTTCACCGGGGGTCGCTTGCTCACGCCCCCATCGTCGTCCGCCGAGGCCCGCCCCGTCCTTGGTTCGGCGAATTCAGCGACCTTGGTTCGCCACGGCCGCGATCGCATCGGCCGCGGCGTCGGGGTCCAGGTACTGCCCGCCGTTCGTTACCGGGCGCAGGTCGGCGTCGAGCTCGTAGACCAGCGGGATGCCGGTGGGGATGTTGAGACCGACGACCTCGTCCTCACCGAGTCCGTCGAGGTGCTTGACCAGGGCGCGCAGGGAGTTGCCGTGCGCGGTGACGAGCACCGTCTTGCCACCGAGCAGGTCCGGCACGATCGCGTCGTACCAGTAGGGCAGCATCCGGTCGAGCACGTCGGCCAGGCACTCGGTGCGCGGCAGCAGCTCGTCGGGCAGGTCGGCGTAGCGCGGGTCGGCGGCCTGGCTGAACTCCGCGTCGTCGGCGAGTGCCGGGGGCGGGGTGTCGTAGGAGCGGCGCCAGGTCATGAACTGCTCCTCGCCGAACTCCTCGAGGGTGGCCTTCTTGTCCTTGCCCTGCAGGGCGCCGTAGTGGCGCTCGTTGAGACGCCAGGAGCGCTTGACCGGGATCCAGTGCCGGTCGATGCCGTCGAGCACGATCTGCGACGTGCGGATGGCACGACGCAGCAGCGACGTGTGCGAGACGTCGGGCGTGATACCGGCCTCGGACAACAGCTGCGCACCGCGTCCGGCCTCCTCCACGCCCTGCTCGTTGAGGTCGACGTCGACCCAGCCGGTGAACAGGTTCTTGGCGTTCCACTCGCTGTGCCCGTGGCGCAGCAGGACGAGGGTGTAGGTCATGGGTCGAGCCTAACGGTGCTCAGGACGAGCCGAGCTCGTCGCGCCACTGGGCGTACATCTGCTGCAGGCCCTGCACGTAGTCGTCCTGGGACTGCGGTCCGGCCAGCGTCCAGCGTGACTCCGCCACGACGAACGGGTGCTGGGTGACGTGCAGCGCCTCCGCCGTCTCGTGCTGGGTCCGCACGACGTCGACGTAGTCGTCGCCGGCGAGGATCGCGTCGGCCCGCTCCAGGTCGAGACCGACGAGCGCCGCCCGCGACGCGAGCGCCATCGGGTCGCCGATGTCCGCGCCCTCGAGGAAGTGCCCGCGCCACAGCTGCTGGGCGAGGTCCTGCTGCACGCCGGGCCCCTGCTCCTCGGCCCACGACAGCAGCCGCCAGGCGTCGAAGGAGCTCGCCCGGACCGCGTCGGTGAGGTTCAGCTCGATGCCCGTGATCTTCGCGGCCGCCGTCACCTGCTCGAAGAACGTGTGCGCCCGGTCCAGCCCGCCCAGCTCGTCGGCCTTGGCCTCGAGGAGGGGTCGCGCGTCGTTCGGCTCGTCGGGGGCGAGCAGGTGGGCGCGCAGCGAGACCACGACGGGTTCGCCGGTCATGAGCGTGAAGACCGCTGCCCCGCGGTTCAACCGGGTGACCCCGACGTAGGACCAGGGATCGGTGACGTCGCAGAAGACGGAGACCTGCATGGCTCCACGCTACGGGTCCCCTAGTGTCGAGCCATGCTCGAGAGCGTCGACCAGACGACGCTGGTCATCGCCGTCGGCCTGATGATCGGCGTCCCTGCCGTGTTCGCACTCGTGATCGGCATCATCGTGCTGGCCGGACGGGCCCGCCCGCAGCCCGGCCTCGGACCCCGCTCCGCCACCGAGGGACGGTGGAACGCGCTGCTCCTCGACGGCCCGCTGGCCGTCCTCGGTGGGACGCTCGGGTCCACCGGCGGCGTCGTGGTCGTCGAGCACGGCTCGCTCAGCCTGCTCCAGGACGGCGCCATCATGCCCGCCTGGTCCTACCGATGTGCCGACGTCGCCGTCCGCACCCACGGGGCGCACAGCCGTGCGACGGTCACTCTCTGGACGCCAGCAGGCGAGCTACGGATGACCGTCAGCCGCGAGCACGTCAACAGGTACTCCCGCAACACCCTCAAGTCCCTGCGCGAACCGACGTACGCACGCGAGCTCGCCCAGGTCCTCGCCGCCAACGGCGCACGGGTGGTCTGAGCCCGCCTCAGTCCTTCGGGCGCAGGTGCCGGAACGCCTCGAGGTTGTGGGTCGGCTCTCCGCGCAGCTCTCGCCACTGCCACTCCTTGCGGATGGACGACGCGAAGCCGAGCTCGAGGATCGAGTTGAACGACTCGTCGGCGTAGGAGAGCACCGACCCCAGGAGGCGGTCGAGCTCGTCGGGGGTGACCGACGACAACGGCAGGCGACCGTCGAGGTAGATGTCGCCGGCGGCGTCGACGGCGAAGGCGACCCCGAACAGCTTGAGGTTCTTCTCCAGGAGCCATCGGTACACGGCCTCGTGGTTCTCGTCGGGCTTGCGCGCCACGAACGCGTGGACCCCGAGGGAGTGCTGGCCGACCTCGAGACGAACGGTCGTCTTGAGCTTGCGCTCCCCCGGGAGGTCGACGTCGAAGACGCCGGGCCGGTGCTCGGTGAACTCCAGCTCCGCTGCGGAGAGGGTCTCGAGGATCGTCTCGCGGGCTGTCGACATCACGGCCTCCCTGGGGTGGTGGTCCGCGCACCGTGCCGGTGCATGGCGCGGCGGTAGGTCTCGAGCGTCCGTTCGGCGGTCACGTCCCAGCCGAACGCGGCAGCGTGCGCGACGGCCTTCGCGCCGAGGTCGGCGCGCAGCTGCTCGTCGCGCAGCAGCCGACCGAACGTCTCGGCGTAGTCGCGCGGGTCGTGGCCGTCGACGAGCAGGCCCGTCACCCCGTCGGCGACCGCCGTCACGAGACCCCCGACACGCGAGGCGACCACCGGCGTGCCGCACGCCTGCGCCTCGAGGGCGACGAGACCGAAGGACTCGTTGTACGACGGCACGCAGACCACCGTGGCGGCCGCGTACCAGTCGGCCAAGGTGGCCTGGTCGACCGGCGGCACGAACCGCACGACGTCGCCCAGGCCGCGGCGCTCGACGAGGTCCTGCAGCGCCGACGGTCGTTCCAGACCGGAGCCGGACGCTCCCCCGACGATGACGACCTCGAGACGGTCGCGCTGGGCGGGGTCGCGAGCGAGCAGCTCCGCCGCCGCCTCGACCAGGACGTCGGGGGCCTTGAGCGGCTGGATGCGGCCGGCGAAGAGCAGCACGTGGGCGGCCGGGGCGACCCCGAGCCGGGCCCTGGCCTCCTCGCGTCGTCCGGGCCGGAACACCTCGACGTCGACACCGGGGTGCACGACCTCGACCTGGTCGGGGCGTGCCCCGTAGAGGTGAATGAGCTCGGACCGTTCGTCCTCGGTGTTCGCGACGAGGGTGTCGGCGAGGCGGACGATCTCCTCCTCCCCCGCGATGCGACCCGCGGGCTCGGCCCGGTCACCCTCGGCGAGGCGCGCGTTCTTGACCTTGGCCATGGTGTGCATCGAGTGCACGAGCGGGACGTCCCAGCGCTCGGCGGCGACGGTGCCGACCTGCCCCGAGAGCCAGTAGTGGCTATGCACGAGGTCGAACCGACCCGGGCCGCGCTCGACCTCCTCGCGCAGGACGTCGCGCACGAACCCGCACAGCTGCGCCGGCAGGTCCTCCTTGCCGAGGCCGTCGAACGGTCCCGCGGAGACGTGGTGGACGGTGACGCCCGGCGCCGCGTCGATCCGCTCGGGCTGGTGGCGCGACGTGGACCGGGTGAACACGTCGACCGCGACCCCGCGCTCGGCCAGTCGGCGCGACAGCTCGAGGACGTAGACGTTCATCCCGCCGGCGTCGCCGGTCCCCGGCTGCTCGAGCGGCGAGGTGTGGGCGGACAGCAGGGCCACGCGACGGGGTCCGGACAGCGGTCCGACCTGCTGGGTCATCGACATCTCCCTCACGAACACGGACCTCCATCGTCTCAGGCTGCTCCGAGAGCGCACGTCTCCCCCATGACGTGGGCCTGGGACGTGGGCCCGGCACGCGTGCTCTGCCACGATGACGTCATGACCTCTCGTCCTCTCGCCGTCGTGACCGGAGCGAGCTCGGGGATCGGTGCCGCCACCGCCCGGTCGCTCGCCGCCGCGGGCCACGAGGTGGTGTGCGTGGCGCGGCGCACCGACCGCATCGAGTCCCTCGCCCGCGAGATCGACGGACGCGCCGTCACGTGCGACCTGACCGACGCCGACGCGGTGGCCCGCATGGCCGGCGCGGTCGGCGACCGGCTCGACCTCCTGGTCAACAACGCCGGAGGCGCCATCGGGCTCGAGCCGGTCGAGCACGGCGACCCCGACGACTGGCGCCGCATGTTCGAGGTCAACGTCGTCGCCACGTTGCAGACGACGCGCGCCCTGCTGCCCGCGCTGGAGGCCGACGGCGGGGGCACGGTCGTGAACGTCGGGTCGATCGCGGGCCGGTTGGCCTACGAGGGCGGCGGCGGGTACACCGCGGCCAAGCACGCCCTCGCCGTCATGACCGAGACCCTGCGCCTGGAGCTCAACGGCCGCCCGGTCCGGGTGTGCGAGGTGGCGCCCGGCATGGTGCGGACCGAGGAGTTCTCGCTCACGCGCTTCCGCGGCGACGCCGAGCGCGCGGAGGCGGTGTACGAGGGCGTGACGCCCTTGACGGCCGAGGACGTCGCCGACGTCATCTGTTGGACCGCGACGCGGCCACCCCACGTCAACGTCGACCTGGTGGTCGTCAAGCCCCTCGACCAGGCCGCTCCGCACAAGGTGGCCCGCCGCAGCGTTTGACAGGTCAACAGACCGCTGGAATGGTCATGTCGCCCCCCTTTGCCGTTCGGAAGGACCCGTCATGTCCACGACCCAGGAGCGACCAGCCGAGACCGAAGGCGGCAAGAAACCCTTCTTCTCCACGATCGCGCCGGCCGTGTTCGTCCCGTCCGTCGTCATCATCGCGGCGGTCGTCATCGTCTCGATCGCCGCTCCGCAGGCCACCCAGAACGCCCTCGACGCGGCACAGGGCTCGGTCATCGCGGGGATCGGCTGGTACTACGTCCTGCTCGTGAGCGGGTTCGTGGTCTTCGCGATCATCATGGGGCTGAGCCGCTTCGGCGACATCACCCTGGGCAAGGACGACGAGAAGCCGGAGTTCAGCCTCCCCGCCTGGTTCGCGATGCTGTTCGCCGCCGGCATGGGCATCGGCCTGGTGTTCTGGGGCGCGGCCGAGCCGCTGACCTTCTTCGTCGATCCCAAGCCCGGGACCACCGGCGACAGCGCCGAGCTCGCCAACAGCGCCATGACGCAGGTCTTCCTGCACTGGGGCTTCCACGCCTGGTCGATCTACGTGGTCGTCGGACTCGCCATGGCCTACGCCATCCACCGCAAGGGACGTTCGGTCTCGCTGCGCTGGACGATCGAGCCGCTCGTCGGCGAACGGGCCAAGGGCCGGCTCGGTGACGCCGTCGACGTCATCGCCGTCGTCGGCACCGTCGCGGGCGTGGCCACGTCCCTCGGGCTCGGCGTCCAGCAGATCACCGCCGGTCTCGCACGCATCGGGGTCGTCGACCAGCCGACGGACGGCCTGCGCGTCGGCGTGATCGTCGCCATCACCGTGATCGTGATCGTCTCGGCCGTCTCCGGCGTCGCGCGCGGCATCAAGTGGCTGTCGAACGCCAACCTCATTCTCGCGGGCGTGTTCCTGGTCCTGGTCCTCGCGCTCGGTCCGACGCTGTTCCTGCTGCGCGACTTCGTCCAGAACATCGGCAACTACCTGGCGTCGATCGTCTCGCTGAGCTTCAACACCTCCGCCCTCCAGGGGCCGGAGGGCGTCGAGTGGCAGGGCTTCTGGACCACGTTCTACTGGGGCTGGTGGATGAGCTGGGCGCCGTTCGTCGGCGTCTTCATCGCCCGCATCTCGCGCGGGCGGACCATCCGCGAGTTCGTCGCCGGCGTGCTGCTGGTGCCCACCCTCGTGACCGCACTGTGGTTCACCGTCCTCGGTGGCACGGCCATCATGCGCCAGATGAGCGACGCAGACCTGCTCAACGACGACGGCTCGATCACGAGCGAGAACGTGCTGTTCGACCTCCTGTACACGTTGCCCGCGAGCGAGCTGCTCGCCGGCATCGCGATCATCCTGGTGACGATCTTCTTCATCACCTCGGCCGACTCCGGCTCGCTCGTGGTCGACATGCTCGCCTCCGGCGGCCGCCAGGACCCGCCGCGCTGGAGCCGCATCATGTGGGCCGTGCTCACCGGCGCGGTCGCCATCGGCCTCCTCCTGGCCGGTGGTCTGCAGGCCCTGCAGACGGGAGCGATCCTCACGGCGGTGCCGTTCAGCGTCGTGATGATCCTCATGGCGATTGCGACCTACCGTGCCCTGAGCCACGAGCACCGCGAGATCGTGCGCCTGGCGCGACGAGCCCGCGAGCGCGAGTGGCAGCGTGAGCTGTCCGGGCAGGTCGCCGAGGAGCTCGTCGACAACTTCGAGGAGCACCTGGCCGACCCCGTCGACGAGCGGATCGACCACGCCCTGAAGAACGGCAGGGGCAAGGGCGGCAAGCGCTGGGGAGACCGCGGCTAGCGCCCACCACGAGCGCGCCCCGGCCGACGACCGAGAGGTCGTCGACCGGGGCGTCTCTCGTTCCTCAGTGCACGACGACCGGCGGGCGTCCCTCGTCCTCGGCGAGGCGCGCGGCCTCGCGTCGGCGGGGCAGGAACGCGACCGGCACGATCGTGACCACGAGGACGGCGAGCGCGACCCAGAACGAGCGCTGGAAGGCGTCGGCGAGGTCGACGACGCCCTGCTGCAGCACCTCGGCCGGCACCCGCAGCGCCGCCACGAGCTGCTCGCCCTGGCTGGTCTGGGCGCTGGCTGCGAGCTGGGCGGCGGTGAGTCCGCCGTCGACGCCAGGCAGCTGCTCGGAGCCGGGCAGGACCGCCCCGGAGCGCATCGCGTTCGTGAGCACGACCGAGATCGTCGCGATGCCGGTCGCGCTCGCCACCTGCTGCACGACGTTGATGAGCGTCGAGCCGCGGGCGACGTCCGGTGCGCGCAGCGTCTTCAGGGCCGACGTGAAGATGGGCATCATCGTGGCACCCATGCCGAGACCCATGACGAACAGGAACCCGCAGATCTGCCAGTACGAGGTCGACGGGTCGGTGCTGAGCGACAGGCCGCCGAGCCCGACGAGGATGCCGGACAGTCCGAACGGCACGATCCGTCCGACCGGCATCCGGTCGACGAGGGTGCCGGCGATCGGCATCGTCAGCATCGCGCCGAGCCCCTGCGGCGCGACGAGGAGGCCGGCCATCAGGACGCTCTCCCCGCGCACCTGCTGGAAGTAGGTGGGCACGAGCAGCAGGGCACCGAAGAACGCCCCCGCGAACAGGAACATCGTGATCGTGGCGACGGCCAGGTTGCGGTTCGCGAACAGGCGGAGGTCGAGCAGCGGGTGCTCCGGGCGGAAGGAGTAGAGCACGAACGCGACGATCAGCAGCACGCCGCAGATGCCGGGAACCAGCACCCGGACGGCCGCCACGGTGCCGGTCTCGGGGATGCTCGAGACGCCGAACAGCAGGAGCGCCAGGCCCGGCGACATCATCAGCATGCCGCGGACGTCGAGCCGCTCGCTGGGCTCGGCGTGGTCGCGCGGCAGGACGCGGCCGGCGTAGACGAGCGCCGCGAGACCGATCGGCAGGTTGATCAGGAAGATCCAGTGCCAGGATGCGGAGTCGATGATGACGCCTCCGAGGATGGGGCCCATGATCGGGCCGAGCAGCATCGGGATGCCGAGGATCGCCATGAGCCGGCCCATGCGGTGCGGGCCGGCGGCGCGGGTCATGATCGTCATGCCGAGCGGCATCAGCATGCCGCCACCGAGCCCCTGCACCACGCGGAAGGCGATGAGCGTCTCGATGTTCCAGGCCACGGCGCACAGCACCGAGCCGAGGGTGAACAGGCCGATCGCCGTCATGTAGAGACGCTTCGTGCCGAACCGGTCCGCGGCCCAGCCGGTGAGCGGGATGACGGCGGCGAGCGCGAGCATGTAAGCGGTCGCGGTCCAGGCGACGGTCGAGTAGGCCAGCGGCTCGTTGCCCGAGGCGAGCTCGGTCTGGAAGGTCGGCAGCGCGACGTTCACGACCGTGACGTCGAGGATCGACATGATGGCACCGAGCACGACCACGCCGGCGACCTTGAGGATGTCGGCGGTGATGCGGTCGTCGTCGGGGACGGGGGCGGTGACGTCGGTGGTCGCCGCCGGTGGGGTGGAGTCGGTCATGACTGCTCTTCCTGGTGGTGGGGCACGGCCAGCGCGTCGCCGGCGAGGATGTGGCCGAGCACCTCGTCGAGGCGTTCGGCGTCGGAGGGACTGAGGCGGTCGGCGACGTCACGCAGGGCGCGTCGCTTGTGCTCGAACTGCGCGTCGACGAAGTCGAACCCGCGAGGGGTGACCTGGACGAGCTTCACCCTGCGGTCGTCCGAGCTCTCCCGACGTTCGAGGGCGCCGAGCCGAACGAGGGAGTCGACGGTGCGGCCCGCCGCTGCCGGCGAGAGGCCGATGGCCGCGGCGACCTCGGCGATGGGCAGCGGACGCGCCTGCTGGGCGACGGCGAACAGGGTGCGCGCCTGGGACAGGGACAGGTCGAGGTCGACGAGCTGGTCGAGTCCCTGCGCGTGGACGCGGCTCATGAGCAGCTGGACGAAGAGCTCCAGTCTCTCGTGCAGGCTGGTTCGGTTGCTGTCCACAACCAGATACTAACGCCAGTGCAACTGTTGCAGGCAAGAACTGTTCGCAAGGTCACACCGGATCGGGACGCGAGCGCCCCCGCGCGGTCGGGAATCTCGCCGGGCGGCACTACACTGCGAGAGGCTGCCGGGCCGATCCGCCTGCTGCCGCCCCGTCTCTCGAAGCAAGGAATCCTGGCATGCCCACCCGTTCCGATCTGCGCAACGTCGCGATCGTCGCCCACGTCGACCACGGAAAGACCACCCTCGTCGACGCCATGCTGCAGCAGCAGGGTGCGTACGCCGAGCACCAGGAGGTCACCGACCGGGTCATGGACTCCGGCGACCTCGAGCGCGAGAAGGGCATCACGATCCTCGCCAAGAACACCGCCGTCCGCTACGCCGGACCCGGTGCTCCCGAGGGCGGCGTCACCATCAACATCATCGACACCCCCGGCCACGCGGACTTCGGTGGCGAGGTCGAGCGCGGCCTGTCCATGGTCGACGCCGTCGTGCTGCTCGTCGACGCCTCCGAGGGACCGCTGCCCCAGACGCGCTTCGTCCTGCGCAAGGCCCTCGCGGCCAAGATGCCGGTCATCCTCGTGGTCAACAAGGTCGACCGTCCGGACTCGCGCATCGCCGAGGTCGTCGACGAGTCCTACGAGCTGTTCATGGACCTGCTGCCCGAGGACGCCGGCGACGACGCCCTCGACTTCCCGGTCGTCTACGCCTCGGCCAAGGCCGGTCGCGCGTCGCTGGAGAAGCCGGCCGACGGCGGCCTGCCCGACAACGAGGACCTCGTCCCGCTGTTCCAGACCATCCTCGACACGGTCCCCGCCCCCGAGTACACCGAGGGCGCACCCCTGCAGGCGCACGTCACGAACCTCGACTCGTCCCCCTTCCTCGGACGCCTCGCGCTCGTGCGCGTCAAGGAGGGCACCCTCAAGAAGGGCCAGCAGGTCGCGTGGATGAAGCGCGACGGGTCCGTCGAGCGGGTCAAGGTCACCGAGCTGCTCGTGACCGAGGCGCTCGAGCGCAAGCCCGGCGAGTCCGCCGGCCCGGGCGACATCGTCGCCATCGCGGGCATGGCGAGCATCAACATCGGCGAGACCCTCGCCGACCCGGAGAACCCGGTGGCCCTGCCGCTCATCCACGTCGACGAGCCGGCGATCTCCATGACGATCGGCACGAACACGTCCCCCCTCGCGGGTCGCGAGAAGGGCACCAAGGTGACGGCGCGCCTGGTCAAGGACCGTCTCGACGCCGAGCTCATCGGCAACGTCTCGATCCGCGTCCTGCCCACCGACCGCCCCGACGCGTGGGAGGTCCAGGGACGTGGCGAGCTGGCCCTGGCCATCCTCGTCGAGCAGATGCGCCGCGAGGGGTACGAGCTGACCGTCGGCAAGCCGCAGGTGGTCACCAAGGAGATCGACGGGAAGGTCCACGAGCCCGTCGAGCGCCTCACGATCGACGCGCCCGAGGAGTACCTCGGCACCATCACCCAGCTGCTCGCCGTCCGCAAGGGTCGCATGGAGCAGATGGTCAACCACGGCACCGGCTGGGTGCGCATGGAGTTCCTGGTGCCGGCCCGCGGGCTGATCGGCTTCCGCACCGAGTTCCTCACCGACACGCGCGGCACCGGCATCGCCCACCACATCTCCGAGGGCTACGAGCCGTGGTTCGGCGAGATCTCGACCCGCCCGTCAGGCTCTCTCGTGGCCGACCGCTCCGGTGCCGTCACGTCGTTCGCGATGACCAACCTGCAGGAGCGCGGCGTGCTGTTCGTCGAGCCCTCCACCGAGGTCTACGAGGGCATGATCGTCGGCGAGAACTCCCGTGACGACGACATGGACGTCAACATCACCAAGGAGAAGAAGCAGACCAACATCCGCTCGGCGACGTCGGACAACTTCGAGAAGGTCATCCCCCCGAAGAAGCTCTCGCTCGAGCAGTGCCTGGAGTTCTGCCGCGAGGACGAGTGCGTCGAGGTGACCCCGAACCACGTGCGGATCCGCAAGGTCATCCTCAACGCCTCCGAGCGCATGCGGGCCGCCAAGCAGCGTCGCTGATCGCCCGCAGGAACGGCCCGCTCAACCGAACATCCCTCGGTGTCGACGTCTGCGCGAGTGCAGGGGTAGATGAGGATCAGCCGGTGAGGGCGGCTTCGATGGGGACCTCGCGTCCAGTGGGCAGGATCCATCGCAGGACGTCGTGGCCCTTCATGGAGTGGTGTCTCCTGCACAGTGCCCACATGTTCGATCCGTTGGTCGCCCCGGTGGGCCAGGGTTCTCGGTGGTCGAGGTCGCACCGTTCGGCAGGTACCCGGCATCCGGGTGCTCGGCAGACGGCGTCTCTGAATCTGATGGCCTTGGCGAGGGTCTCGGGGGCGAAGCGTCCGACGTAGTCGTGAGCCAGGATGTTGTCGCTCACCGGGTCGGTGATGATGCGGTGCCAGAAGGTGTCATCTGCGTCGACGTCGGTCAGGATCCACGAGGCGGGGACGGACCATTCGCCATCACTGGACTCGGCGTGTCCGTCGGTGAGTCCGGTGAGGACGTCGGCCTCGATGGTGACGGCGACGTCACCGGTCACGGTCGGGAGGTCGGTGGTCTGGCCGTGGGTGAGCCAGGAGACGTACAGGTCGGCGGTGCGCTGCGGCAGCGTCCGGTCGTCGGAATCGTTGACAGGCTGGCGGGCTGCGCGGTCGAGGCGCTTCATCACCGCGGCTGCCTGGTGGGACGGCAGGTAGGCCGAGAGCCAGGACATGCCGTCCTCGAGGTGGTGCAGGGACACGTGCCGCTGCTCGCGGGCCTTCTCGGCCCGATCGAGGGCCTCGTCGGGCTCGATGCGGGTGACGAATCGCTTGATCCACGAGCGGAGCTCAGCGGTGGTGTGGGTGGTGGCGTAGGCGAGGGCCTTGGAGTCGAGCAGCGCCCACGAGGACTCCCGCTCGAGCCGGTCCAGCCCCGCAGAGATCTCCCGGACGCGGGCGGCGTCGATCAGGCCCTCGGTGAACGCGGCCCAGCAGGCAGGTGCGTGGGCGACCATCCGGTCCGCGGTCGCGAGGCGGGACCAGACCTGATTTTCCGACAGGCCCATCGCCTGCCCGATCGACATCGGGATCGCCGACCGCTCCACGAGCTGACGCATCGAGCCGTCGAGCCGACTGATGCGCGCCTCTTCGGCGTCGCGGAACGCGAGCATCGCCGAGAATTGAGCCGCCTCGGCCCGCGCCACAGCACGAGTCGCGGAGACCATGGCCTCGTCGCTCGTGCTTTCCCCGATCTCCATGAATCAAACATACGTGCGACCACCGACAGCCCACTGAGCGCGCTGGCGGGGTTGAATGAGGCAGCGATGACGGCCCTGTGGGACCGCACTGACTACGTGTCGGGAGCGCTCGAGGGGTCAGCCGCCCACACGTGGATCTCGGCGTCGCTCACGTGCAGGTCCCCGGTGGTCGACACACCAGCTCCTCCTCACGCAGCCACTCTGCGGTCCGCCGCATCCCCTCCTCGAGCCCCACCTGCGGTTCGTAGCCGAGCATCCGGCGGGCCTTCTCGATGGAGTACGTGCCGGTACGGCACAGGTAGCGCACGGCGGTCGTGTTGGTCTCGTCGTCGAGCCCGCGGACGCGGACCAGGACGCTCTTGGCCCAGGCGAGACCGAGTGCGACCCACGTCGGCAGCAGCACCGCTCGACGCCCCACCATCCGCTGGTAGTGACCGAAGAACTCCCGACACGAGACCCCGACACCGCCCGCGAGCGTGAATACCTGGCCAGCCGCCTCCGGACGGTCCGCGGCGAGCACGAGACCCTCGACGAGGTCGTCGACGTACACCGGGCTGAAGACACCGCGCCCGAACGCGGGCAGGAGGAACTGCCGCGCCTGCATCATCTGCACCGGAAGCACGGTCCACGGCCGCGACCCGGGACCGTAGACGTCGCCCGGGCGGACGACGACGGTCTCCATCTGTCCCGACGCGTGCGCAGCGAGCGTCACCTGCTCCGCCGCGATCCGGGTGTCGACGTACGGGTTCCCGTCGGGGCGGACCGGGTGGTCCTCGCTGACCCCGTCGGGAAAGCCCGTGTCGGAGAAGGCGCGCACGGACGACAGGTAGACCACCCTCGACGCCCCTGCCGCCATCGCCGCCTCGATCACCCGACGCGTGCCGAGGGTGTTGACCCGCCACGCCTCCTCCAGCGTCGGCAGGTTGGAGACGAGTGCTGCGGTGTGCACGACGACGTCACCGCTGCGGATCAGGTGCGCCCACGACCCCGGGTCGGTGATGTCGCCGGCCTCGACCCCGAGGGCGACGTCGGCGCGGACGTCGACTCCCCGGACGTCGTGCCCCGCAGCCCGCAGGCGCGCCACGAGCGTCCGTCCGATGAACCCTGCTGCCCCGGTCACCACGTAGCCGCCCACGGCGCCCCTCCTCCTGCCGGCCTCGCCGACGACGCCCGCAGTCTAGGTGTCCACCGGTCCGCTCGTGGTGCGGTTGCCTAGGCTGGTGCCCGACCCGTCGAGACGACGTCCCGAGGAGCCTGACCGTGCCGAACCGTTCGCCCCGTCCCGTCCTTCGTCGACCCGTGGTCCTCGTCCTCGCCACGCTCGTGGCCGTCGGGGCACTCACGGCGTGCTCGGGGGAGTCCGTCGACGTCACCGACGAGACCGTGATCCTCGACGTCCGCACGCCCGAGGAGTTCGTCGAGGGGCACCTGGCGGGCGCGCAGAACATCGACGTGAGCGCCGACGACTTCGACGAGAGGGTCACGCAGCTCGACACCGACGCCCAGGTCGTCGTCTACTGCCGCAGCGGGATCCGTTCGGCCGACGCCGTGGAGCGCATGGAGGGACTCGGGTTCACCGACCTCACGGATGCCGGCGGCCTCCAGCAGGCCTCGGACGCCACCGGGCTCGCCATCGTCGCCGGGCAGCCCTGAGCTCTCCTCCCTCACACGAGGAGCGCGCCGACGAGCGCCACCGTCGCTCCGACGGTGCGGACCCTGTCGGCCCGCAGGAGACGCCGGACGAGCTCCGGGGTCCGTCCCCCGCCGAGCCGGCCGTGCGTCGGAGCCGCGACCGCGACCGTCGTCAGCAGCGACGATCCACTGCCGCAGACCGCGAGCACCAGCCCCGTGCCGAGCGGCAGGACGACCAGCGCCCACCCGAGCACCAGCAGCAGCGCGCCGTAGACGAGCACCACGAGCGCTGCGATCCTTCGCGAGTGCGCGGCGTGTGCTCGCGGCCAGAGGTCGTCGGCGACGTCGGCCAGCGCCGGGTACACAACGGCCGAGACGGTCAGCTGGAACCCGAGGTGGGCTGCCGTGACGACCAGCAGTGCCTGCTCAGGCCCCATCACGCACCCCCGAGGAGCGTCGGGAGACCGAAGGTCGTGTGGACCGGATCGGCGACGAGGACCGAGACGGGTGGCTCGTCGACGACGCCCGGCAGGCCGGCTGCCGCGACGAGGTCGTCCTCGAGGTGCAGGAGCTCACCGGCGTTCAGACCCCACGGTACGTGCGTGTTCGGCACCCACCAGGTGCGGCCGAGGTGGCGGGTGTGCAGGCCGAACCGGGCGGTGAGGAAGACCGAGAGGTCGTCGGGCTCGGCGAGCGGCGCACCCTTGCGCACGACGATCCGGCCCCCGGCACCGCGAGGCGACGGCCAGCGGCGGCGCGTCGCGTAGTCCCAGACGTCGCCGTCGTGACGCATCGACATCCGCGCCCACGTGTAGGGCGTCGCGAACGCGAGGCGTGCGCCGAGGCTCACGGCCAGGCGGTCGGACTCCAACGACCGGAAGACGACGCCGTGGCGGCCCTCGTCGTCGACGGAGTACAGGCGCACGTTCGTCTCGAGGAAGTCGCCGACGAACGGGATCGCGGGACCGCGCCCGAACCCGGCCCGGCGCATCGCGAACGGGATCAGCCCGACGTAGGTCGCGCCGTCGTGGACGTCGGGTCGCACACCTCGTGGTAGCAGCGGCGCCACGCGCTCGGGCTCGACCGCCCAGTGCAGGAAGGTCAGGTCCGACCACGTCTGCCGCATGAGCCGCGGACCCACCAGGGGCGGTCCGTGGGGATCCAGCGACGTGCTCACGAGTCCATGGTCGAACCGAGGCCGTCGCCGCGCAGGGCATCCGGCGCAGATCACACCCGCGGATCCAGCGTCAGGACCGCAGGACCTTCTCCATCGCCTTGCCGCGGGCGAGCTCGTCGACGAGCTTGTCGAGGTAGCGGATCCGCTGCATGAGCGGGTCCTCGACGTCCTCGACCCGCACCCCGCAGACGACGCCGGTGATCTGCGAGACGGCCGGGTTGAGACGCGCGGCGGCGAAGAACTCCTCGAACGTCGCCTCGGACTCCAGGTGCTGGGCGATCTCGGCGTCGTCGAAGCCGGTGAGCCAGGCGATGACCTCGTCGAGCTCCTCGCGCGTCCGCCCCTTGCGCTCGAGCTTGGCGACGTAGAGGGGGTAGACCGATGCGACCGGCATCGTGAAGATCCTGCTCACCTCACCGAGCCTACGCGCGGAACGGGGGTCGCAGGCCTCACAGCACCCCCGCCGGCCGGAACTGCACGCTGATGCGTGGACCCACGGGCTTGGTGGTCTTGAGGACGGCGTGGTCCCACGTGCGCTGGCACGAGCCGCCCATGACGAGGAGGTCGCCATGACCGACGACGAAACCGATGGACCGCTCCCCCGGCACGTCGGCCGGGCCGCCCGGACGCGGACGCAGGCTCAGCCGGCGTGGAGCGCCGAGCGAGACGATCGCGACCATCGTGTCCTGGCTGCGACCCCGGCCGATGCGGTCCCCGTGCCAGGCGACGCTGTCGCGACCGTCGCGGTACAGGCACAGCCCGGCGGTGACGAAGGGCTCCCCGAGGTCGGGTCCGTAGTGGTCGTCGAGGGCGTCCCGGGCGACCTGGAGGACAGGGTCCGGCAACGGGTCGCGGACGCCGTACGAGCACAGCAGGCGCGGGACGTCGACCGTGCTGTCGTACATCTCGCGCCGCTCGGCCCGCCACGGCAGCTCGGTCTGGAGCCTCAGGAACAGCCCATCGGCCCCGCCGACCCATCCGGGCCGCACGTCGACCCAGGCGCCGCCGGCGAGCTCGCGCCGCTGCAACCCGCGATCGAGCGGACCGACGGTGGCGCCGGCACCACCGTCGAGCAGCGAGCCCTGGAAGTACATGTCCCGATCGTACGCGATGTCGAACGCATGTTCTATCGCATCAGGTCGTGGCGAGGTCGCGTCGCTCGAACCGCCACGCCGCGGCTGCGACGAGTCCGGCGGCGACGGCCAGCAGGGACGCGACGGGCACGACCGCGACCGGCTCCACCGGGACGGTCGCGAGCATCGGACGGCGTCGCGCCAGGGGTCCTCACCGAACAGCCTCGCGCGACCACCGTCGGCGCGCATGAGACCGAGGAGGATGCTGATGGTCGTGGACTTGCCCGATCCGTTCGGGCCGAGGAACCCGTGCACCTCACCGGTCCGGACCTCCAGGTCGAGCCCGTCGAGCGCGGTGGTGGCACCGAAGCGCTTCACCAGACCCTGGACGTCGATCACGTGATCCATGGATCGACCCCACCCAGATCCGGGCCCGCGAGGACCCACCGGAGGAACCGGACGACGCCGGCGTGGGAGACTCCTCGTCGTGAGCCCCTGGGACCGTCTGCTGGACCGACTGGACGACCTGGCCTGCTCGCCGGAGCCGCTCTCGGCGGACCTGGCCGAGGAGCTCACCGCGCGGGTCGCCGCGGCGATGGCCGACGGCATGGCCGACCGTGAGCTGGACCCGGCCGACTGCGGGCGGTGGCTCGCGACTCTCGTGCACAGCCTGCACGCCCTGCAGCCGGCGGAGTCACGCTCCGACGACACGCTCAGCACCCTGCGCGTCATCGTGACGCGCTGGCTGCACCCGGGCCGGCTCGACCCTGTCGACCCGCTGGAGACAGGGCTGCGCGAGGCGCTCTGAACCCTCCCGGGGGCTCAGGCAGCGGGGCTGCGCAGCTGCGCCAGGTAGACCAGGGCGGCGACGGTGCCGATGAGGTTGAGCAGGCCGAGCGGGGACCAGAAGATGAGGTGCGCGGCGACCGTGAGCCCCAGGATGACCAGCCAGGCGTTCTTCTCCAGCGTCTGACGGATCTCGAAGTCGATCCGCGGCCGACGGACGCAGTCGATCAGCGCGAAGACCTTGACGACGAACAGCCCGACGGTGATGGCCAGGGACAGGGCGGACTGGATCTCGAGCACGCGGCAAGGCTACCGGTCGCCCAGCACGCCGCAGGGCCCCTCCCGAGCGGGAGGGGCCCTGCGGTCCGGCGCTGGTCGCGGGGATCAGGATCCGGAGGACGTGCTCTTCTTGGCCGGCGCCTTCGTGGCGGTGGTCGTCTTGGCCGCGGTCGAGGAGCTGGACTTCTTGGCGGTGGTCTTCTTCGCCGGGCTCTTCTTGGCCGTCGACGCGCTGCTCGAGGACGAGGCGCTCTTCTTGGCCGTGCTCTTCTTGGCGGTGCTCTTGGTGGCGGTGCTCTTCTTCGTCGGGCTCTTCTTGGCCGCGGTCGAGGAGCTGGACTTCTTGGCGGTGCTCTTCTTCGCCGGGGCCTTCTTGGCCGCGGTGTCGGCGGTCTTCGACGCCGAGTCGGCGACGGAGCGCGCAGCGGCGCTGGTCTTGGCCGGGGCGCTCTTGGCGGCCGAGGAAGCCTTCGAGGTACCGCGGCCGGTCACCTTGGACACGGTCGCCTGCGCCTCGGACACGATGTCCTCGGCACGCTTCTGGACGTCGGCGGCGGTCTCCTCCGCGGCCTTGCGGACGTCCTTGATGTTCTTGGAGGCGTCCTTGCGCAGGCTCTCGACGAACTTCTCGGCGCGCTTCTGGACGTCCTCGAGCCGCAGGGAGCGAGCCTCGGCGACGAGCTCCTCGCCCTTGGCGATGAGCTCCTCGTAGCGGGCCTTGGCGACGGTGCTCGAGGTGGCGACGGCGTCGTTGGCCTGCGTGCGCAGCTCGTCGACGTCGAGGCCCTTGAGGGTGTCGGCGAGGTTCTTGACCTCGTCGACCAGGGACTTGACCTGGGCGTTGATCTGATCGGTGATGCTCATGAGTTCTCCTCCTGGTTGGCTTCGGTGACCGTGGTGGCGAGCTGGTCGTCCGCCACGTGCTCGGGACCGACGAACGAGCGGTAGATGTCCAGCAGAGCGGTCTTCTGCCGCTCGGTCAGGCGAGTGTCGAGAGCAATCGCATCCTCGACCATCCGGGTGCCGGTCTCGTCGATGTCGAGGATCCCGGCCCTGACGTAGAGCGACTCGGCGGAGATGCGCAATGCCCGGGCGATCTGCCCGAGGACCTCTGCCGAGGGACGACGCACGCCTCGCTCGATCTGGCTGAGGTAGGGGTTGGAGACCTCCGAGACCTCGGCCAGCTGTCGCAAGGACATCTGCGCCTGGCGTCGCTGCTCGCGCAGGTAGTCACCGAGGTTCCCCATGGTGTCCTGGACGTTCAGCTTGGCCATGTCTCCATCATGCTTGCTCTTGCAAGCATCTGCAAGCAGGCGAGCATGCGAGGTCGCTCACATCCCGCCGATGCGTCCGCCGGCGTCAGAACGCCGGGCGGATCTCGCCCACGCGCTCCCCGCCGCCCAGGACGGCCGGCCGCTCGTGCAGCCACGGGTCGTCGAGGCCGGCCAGCTCGAGCGCCCTGCGGGCGACGACGAAGAGCGCTCGCTCGGAACCGTCGTCGACCTTGACTCCGAGGGCTCGACCGTCCGGCAGACCCACCACGAGGACGCCCTCGGCCCCGGACTTCACGAGGCTGCCGGGGACCGCACGCGCGAGCGCGAGGTCGTCACGGCGCGTGCCGCTGACGAGCTCGGGGTGGGCCACCATCGCCTCGACGACCCGACGCTCGGCACTGCCCGCGGCAGCGGACGTCAAGCGTGCCACTGCGCGGGCGAGATCGGTCAGCCGCGCCGAGAACAGCGGTGCACCGCATCCGTCGACGCCCGTCACCACCGGTTCGCCGACGAGCTCGGCGAACGTCTCGCGCACCTGCACCTGCAGCGGGTGGTCCGCTCGGAGGTAGGAGGTGACGTCCCAGCCGCGATGCACGCACGTGGCGAGCATCGCGGCATGCTTGCCGGAGCAGTCCATGCGGATGGGCGCTCGGCCCTCTCCGGCGCGGATCACGGCGGCGTGCTCGTGCGGGTCCAGCGGGTACGAGGCCGGAGTCTGCAGAGCGCTCTCGTCCAGACCGACGCCAGCCAGGATCTCGCGGACGCCGGCCAGGTGCACCGGTTCGGCCGAGTGGCTCGCGGCCGCCAGCGCGAGCAGCCGGCTCTCGAGCGGAAGTCCGGCGCGCACCATCCCCACGGCCTGGAACGGCTTGTTCGCCGACCGCGGGAAGATCACCCGCGACGGGTCGCCGATCGTCCAGAGCGGCCGGCCCCCGGGATCGACGAGCACCGCGCTCCCCCGGTGCTCGCTCTCCACCAGACCGGACCGCACGACCTCCACCACGACGTCCATGACGCCCACCCTAGGACCGTCGTCGACGCGTCGGCAGCGAGCCGCGGATCGCCGCGGCTCCGGTCGAGCGCGACTAGGATCCGGGGAAGCCCGGACGCCGACCTGAAGGATCCTCGATGGACCTGGACGACCTGCACGTCGTGATCCCCGCCGGTGGAGCCGGGACCCGGCTGTGGCCGCTGTCGCGCGCGTCCCACCCGAAGTTCCTGCTCGACCTGACGGGCTCGGGCCGCACCCTGCTCCAGCAGACGTGGGACCGCCTCGCGGCCCTCGTCCCCGGCGAACGGGTCCACGTCGTCACCGGCCCGGCCCATGCCGCAGCCGTCGCCGACCAGCTGCCACAGCTGCGGCACCTGCACGTCGAGCCGTCCCCACGGGACTCCATGCCCGCGATCGGTCTCGCAACCGCCGTCGTCGCCGAGCAGCACCCGGACGCGGTCGTCGCCTCCTTCGCCGCGGACCACGTGATCGCCGACGAGCGGGCGTTCGGCGCCAGCGTGCGCCAGGCCGTCGGCGCCGCGCGGACCGGCAAGGTCGTGACGATCGGCATCACGCCCCGGTCGGCCTCGACCGCGTTCGGCTACGTCCAGGCCGGCGAGGGCCTCGGCGTGCCCGAGGCCCCCGACGCCCGCAGCGTGCTGAGGTTCGTCGAGAAGCCCGACGAGGTGACGGCCCGCGAGTACGTCGAGGACGGGTCCTTCAGCTGGAACGCCGGCATGTTCGTGACCCGCGCCGACGTCCTGCTCGACCATCTCGCCCTCCTGCAGCCCTCCCTCCACGACGGCCTGCGCCGGATCGCGGCCGCGCCGGCGGACGAGCGGGAGCAGGTGCTGCGCGAGACCTGGCCGACGCTGACCAGGATCGCCATCGACCACGCCGTCGCCGAGCCGGTCTCGCTGCAGGGTGGCATCGCCGTCGTGCCCGGCACGTTCGACTGGGACGACGTCGGCGACTTCGCCGCCCTGGCCGGCCTCCGGGAGCCCGACGACGACTCCGTGTGGATCGACGCCGACGGCTTCGCGGTCAGCACCGAGGGCACCGCGATCACCGTGGTCGGGCTGCGCGACGTCGTCGTGGTGCACACCGCCGACGCGGTGCTCGTCACCTCGATCGAGGACGCGCAGGACGTCAAGAAGGCACCGGCCGCCTGGGTCGAGCGCGGCCGGCCCGACCTGCTCTGAGGGACATCGCGTCTCGCTCAGACGAGCGGGACGAGCGGGGTCGCGCGGTCCGCCGCCGTGGGCGTGTAGGCCTGCGCCACCTCGCCGGTCCCGACGGCGCGGATCGTGCCGTCACCCGCGTCGGCGAAGACCGCGTCGCCGCGGTGCAGCAGTACGCGCTCGCCGTCGTCGTTCACCAGCTCGACCTCGCCCCCGGTGCACACGAGGATGCGACGCCCCTCGTCGGGCAGGACGACGCCGTCGGTCTCGGCGGCCGAGACCTGCGTCATCGCCAGCGCGAACTCCCGAAGACCGGGGACGAACAGGTCGGTCGACTCCCCGAACTGGACCGGCTCGACCCGTGCCACCTTGGACATGCCCTCCGACAGGCACCGGATGAGGCCCTGCGGATCGAGGTGCTTGCTCGTCAGGCCGGCCCGCAGGACGTTGTCGGAGGAGACCATCACCTCCAGGCACATCCCTCGCAGGTGGGCGTGGATGATGCCCGTCGCGAGGTAGGCCGCCTCCCCCGGTTGCAGGGTGAGGCGGTTCAGCAGCAGGGAGACGATGACGCCGACGTCCCCGCGATGGTGCTCGTTGACCTCCACGGCGGTCTGGTAGGCGCGCTTCACGTCGAGCCGCTGGTCGAGCCCGACGATGCACCAGCGCACGACCTCCGCGACCTGCTCGGCGGCGGGCGGGTCGGTGACGAGCCGCTCGACGAGGGCGACGATGCCCGCGAAGCCCGGCCTCGCGCGGAGCTGCTCGGCGAGCGAGCGCGTCAGGTCCGTCGGCAGCGCGCCGAGGATGCGCAGGATCTCGGCAGTGGGCCGGAAGCCGACGAGCGTGTCGAAGGTGGTCAGGGCGAGCACCATCTCCGGCTTGGGTCGGGGGTCCTTGAAGACGCGGTGCGGAGCATCGAGCGGCACGCCCGCGCGCTCCTCCTCGGCGTACCCCACCTCGGCGAGCTTGGCGTCCGGATGGACCTGCAGCGACAGGGGCCGGTCGGCGGCGAGGATCTTCAGCATGAAGGGCAGGTCGCCGACCAGCTCGCGCAGCGTGCTGTCGTCGTCCACGCGCGACGGAGCGATCGGGTGGGTGCCCATCCAGATCTCGGCGACGGAGTCGGCGGAGATCGGTTCGCCGAGGAAGCGCGGGATCGCCAGGAGCGATCCCCAGTCGTAGCTGCGGCGAGGGTTCTGCAGGCGCCTCATGCGGTGCTCTCCACGGCGTCAGCCTACGACGCCTTGGGAGCTAGTGGCGTGGCTTGCGGGCCGCGCGCTGAGGTGCGCCCTTGCCACTCGGCTTCGCATGGGGCCTGCCACCCTTGCGGTGCGCAGCGGGGGGTCCGTCGTCGGGCTGCAGGTCGATGCGACGACCGGAGATCCGCGTGTCGCGCAGGGCGTCGAACACGCTCTGCGGCAGGTCGGCGGGCAGCTCGACGACCGAGTGGGCTCCACCGATCGTGATCTTGCCGAAGTCCGCGCGGCGCAGGCCGCCCTCGTTGGCGAGGGCGCCGACGATGGCCGACGGACCGATCTTGTGCCGCTTGCCGACCGCGATGCGGTACGGCGCCATCCCCTCCGAGGAGTGCCGCGACCGACCACCGCCATCGGGACGGCCGCCCCCGCCCTGGCGCTCGGGACGCTCTCGCCGCTCGCGTCGCGGCGGGTCCGGTCGCAGGAAGAACTCCTTGTCGTCGTTGCCCATCACTGCGAGTGCCGCGGCGACGTCGATCATCGGGACGTCGTGCGTGAAGGCGTACTCATCGATCAGGCCGCGGAAGACGTGGAACTGCGAGGACCCCATGGCCTCGGTGATCGCGGTGGCGAACCGTTCGGTGCGGCGCGCGTTGACCTCGTCGACCGTGGGTACCGGCATCTGCTCGATCGGACGGCCGGACGTCTTCTCGATCGCCGAGAGCATGCGACGCTCCCGCGGCGTGACGAACAAGATGGCCTCGCCGCTGCGGCCCGCGCGACCGGTGCGGCCGATGCGGTGGACGTAGGCCTCGGTGTCGTGCGGGATGTCGTAGTTGACGACGTGGGTGATGCGCTCGACGTCCAGCCCTCGCGCGGCGACGTCGGTGGCGACGAGCAGGTCGAGCTCGCCGGAGCGCAGGGCGCCGATGGTGCGTTCACGCTGGGCCTGCACGAGGTCGCCGTTGATGGCCGCGGCAGCGAATCCGCGCGACCGCAGCGACGCAGCGACCTCCTCGGTGGCCTGCTTGGTCCGGACGAACACGATCATCGCTCCACCGGACTCGACCTCCAGCACGCGCGTCAGGCAGTCGAGCTTGGCGTGGTGGGAGACCTGGATCCACCGCTGGCGGACCGTCGAGGTGGTCGTGGTCGCGGCCGGGGTGGAGATGTCCGCCGGCTCGTGCAGGTACCGCTTGGCGAGCCGGCGGATCTGCGCCGGCATCGTGGCCGAGAACAGGGCGACCTGCTTGTACTCGGGCGTGTCGCGCAGGATCCGCTCGACGTCCTCGGCGAAGCCCATGGCGAGCATCTCGTCGGCCTCGTCCAGCACGAGGACGTCGAGACCGGTGAGGTCGAGGCTGCCGCGCTCGAGGTGGTCGATGACACGGCCCGGCGTGCCGACGACGACGTGCGCGCCGCGCTCCAGGCCGGCGAGCTGGGCACCGTAGCCCTGGCCACCGTAGACGGGAAGCACCCGGAGGCCCGGGAGGGCGGCTGCGTAGGAGGTCAGCGCGTCGCAGACCTGCAGCGCGAGCTCACGCGTCGGGGCGAGCACCAGGGCCTGGGTGGAGCGCCGTGAGACGTCGAGGCGCTGCAGCATCGGAAGGGCGAACGCTGCGGTCTTCCCGGTGCCGGTCTGGGCGAGTCCGACGACGTCGCGACCCTCGAGCAGGACGGGCACCGCCGCCGCCTGGATCGGGGTGGGGCGCTCGTAGCCCAGCGACCCGAGGACGCGGACGATGTCCTCGGACAGGCCGAGACCGGCGAAGTCGGGACCCTCGGGCTGCGCCGTGTCCTCCGGCTGGTGGGGGGCGTCGTCGGATGAGGTCATGGTCGGTTCACTCCTGTGCTCGGCACTCGCGAGGTCGACGAGCCACGCCCATTCTCGCCCATCGTCCCGACCGGCCCACCGGTGGGGACGGGTGCCGCGCTCGGTCAGTAGGCGCCGCGCGCGAACAGCACGGCCTTCGCCGTCCTGGCCATGATGTGCAGGTCGCGCAGCATGGACCAGTTCTCGACGTAGGTGAGGTCGAGCCGCACCGAGTCCTCCCACGACAGGTCCGAGCGGCCGCTGACCGGCCACAGGCCGGTGATGCCCTGCTTGACGAGGAGCCGACGACGAACGGTGTCGTCGTAGAGGTCGACCTCCGAGCGCAGCGGCGGACGCGGCCCGACGACGCTCATCTCCCCGCGCAGCACGTTGATGAACTGGGGCAGCTCGTCGATGCTGTAGCGACGCAGGAACCGTCCGACGGGCGTGACCCGGGGGTCGTCGACCTTCTTGAAGAGCGGACCGGCACCGTCGTGGTCCACCTCGAGCGCGGCGCGCATGCGGTCCGCACCGTCGACCATGGTGCGCAGCTTCATCATCTGGAAGGGCACACCGCCGGCGCCGATGCGCTCGGACCGGTAGAAGATCGGGCCCGCTCCGGACAGCCGCACGGCCAGGGCGGCGACGACGAGCACCGGCAGGCTGACCAGGAGGACGCCGAGGGCGATCGCACGGTCGAAGGCGGCCTTGCGCAGCGTCCTTGCGGCGGAGTAGGTGGGCCGGGAGAGGTAGATCAGCGGCATCGCACTGTGGGCGTCGACGTGGATGCGAGGACCGGCGACGTCGGCGATGTTCGGAGCGACGAGCAGGTCGATGTCGCGACCCTCGAGCTCCCAGGCGAGCTCGCTGATGCCGTCGCTGCCGAGGTGCTCGGTGTCGGTGACGACGACGGTGTCGACGCCACCGCAGTCGAGGATGGCCGGCAGAGGGGTCTCCATGCCCTGGACCGGGATCTCGGTCTCCTCGACGTGGATGGCCTCACCGGGGACGGCGGTGCGGTCCGGGACCCAGAGGCCGACGACCGCGAACTCGTTCGCAGGGTCGGCGGAGAACCGCGACGCCATCGTGCGGGCGCTGCGGACGCCGCCGATGACGAGGGTGCGGGCAACGAGGCGGTGGTGGCTGCGCCGCGACCGCAGCCACAGCCGCCACGCCTTGCGGGTCAGGAGCAACAGCGCGAAGCCGAGCCCGAGGGCGATGACCAGGAAGCCGCGCGAGAGGCTCCACGTGAAGACGAGCGAGGCGATCGCCGTCCACCCGAAGACCAAGAAGGTGGCTCGTGCGAGCGCCTGGTACTCGGCGGGGCCGGCGCCGAGAAGCTTGTGGTCGCGCGTCCGGTACAGCGACGTGGCGAGCAACCAGGCCGCGACCAGGCCGATGCTGATCAGAACGTAGTCGCCCGCGGGCGGGACGACCGTGCCTGCCTGCGGCAGGATCACGACCACGAAAGCCGTCGAGACCGCGACGAGGACCGACAGGGCGTCGGTCACGGCCATCGAACGCGCCAGCTTGCGCTGCCAGCGTCGCCGTCCGCCCGTCACGGTGCGTGGCGGCGGAGCCGGGACGGACGGGTCGGGGAGCTCCAGCGCGGGGAGCACGCGTGGCCTCCGTGGCAGCCGCTCGATCTCGTGGGGCAAGGGTGAGGGGGCGCGCGCGGCCTGGACCGGTGCCCGGTCGCCCAGTCCTTGGCTCACCTCGTGCTCCCTTCGGACCCTGCGAGGGTCTGCTGGGACCAACGGGAGGCCGGGGCGAAGGTTACGGCGACGAGGTCACCCGTCCAACGCCTCCACGACGCCGTCGGTGGCCGCGTCGATGAGGTCGGCGGCCAGCCGGTGGGCGGCGGCGTCACCCCGGAAGGGGTCGGGGACGTCGATGTCGGGTCCGGCATGGCTGCGGTTGCGCGAGACGGCTGCGACGACCTCCTCGGGCGCCGCGACGGGCACCTCGCACCCGACGGCGGCGAACTCCCGCAGCGTGTACGTCCGGCGCAGCGCCGTGGGGACGAGCTCGAGGACACCCGCGCGGTGCTCCTTGGTGGCGGTGAGCACGAGGTCGGCCGAGGCGATGTGCTCGGCCCGCAGCGGGCGCGACCGGAACTCGGTGGGGTCGAGCCCGAGACGACGCGCCTCCTGCTGGACCGCGTCGTCCATCGGGTGATCCCGCCACCCGCGGACCCCGGCACTCGCGACCTCGAAGCGTCGTGGGTCGAGCCGGTCGGTGAGGAGCAGCTCGGCGAGGGGCGAGCGGCAGATGTTGGCGGTGCAGACCACGAGGATCGCGAAGCGCTGCCTCATCCGTCCAACCGCGCACGCACGTGCAACCCGACCTCGGGGTCCACGACGGGCTCCTGGCTCGCGGCGACCCCGTCGGCCAGGAGCGTCGCGGCGACGTCGACGTTGCGCTTGACCAGCGCCAACGCGATCGGTCCGAGCTCGTGGTGGCGAGCCGAGCTGCCGACGGACCCCACGACCTTCTCACCGAGCAACACCTCCGTGCCCGCGGACGGCAGGTGCTCGGCCGAGCCGTCGAGGTGCAGGAGCACGAGGCGTCGCGGCGGACGGCCCAGGGTGTGGACGCGCGCGACGGTCTCCTGACCGCGGTAGCACCCCTTGTCGAGGTGCACGGCGCGCTCGAGCAGGCCCGCCTCGTTCGGGATGGTGCGGTCGTCGGTGTCGAGGCCGACGCGAGCGCGTCCGTCGGCGATCCGCAAGGCCTCCCAGGCCCAGGTTCCCGAGGGGGCGCCGAGCTCGTCCACGAGACCCCCGAGGGCGTCGCGCTCGACGAGACGCCACTGCAGGCCGGGCAGGCCGACGACTGCCAGATCTGGGGCGAGGGCCACCTCGACCCGCATCATGAACCGCATCGAGTCCAGGAAGGCCACGAGCGCTGCTCCGGCACCGGGCTCGGTGTGCGCGCGGAAGGTCTCACCGTCGTCGATCCCGGCGAACCCGTGCTCGATGCGTCCCTGCGGGCTCAGCAGCAGGACCTCGGTGGGCACGCCAGGGGCGAGGTCGACGAGGTGCTGCGTGGTGAGCGAGTGCAGCCACGTGAGACGGTCGGGACCGTGGATCGTGACGACGTCGCGGTGGGAGAGGTCGACGAAGCCTTCCCCCGCCTCGAGGCGTCGCTGCTCGCGGGCGATGCCACCGTAGTGCGCGGCGACGCCGGCGTCGGGCGGATCGGCCTCGACCGCGCCGTCGAGGTCGAGCAGGGGGCTGCGCCATGCAGCGCTCACATCATCAGGCACGGGCGAGCTTCCCCCACAGGTGCGACTGCATCGGTTGACCTTCCGCGGCCATGTCGTAGGCGTACATCAGGTGCCCCTCGACCAACCCGTACATCCGCTGGCCCGCGGTGTACTCCTTGGCCGTCTCGGTGCGAGCGATGATGTCGGTCGCGAGGGTGAGCCGGGGCCCGTCCACGACGCCGTACCAGATCTCGGCGTAGCCGGTGGCATGGGCGAGGACGAGCTCGACGGCCGTGCCCTCTCCCTCCGGCGGGTCTCCGGCGGGGCGCAGGAACCCGGTCTCGAGAGCCCCCGGACGCAGACGCTCTCCGTCGTCGCCGGTGATCCAGGTCTGGCTGAAGTAGTGCAGGAAGGGCCGGCCGTCGTGCGCGATGGCGACGTCCTGCTCGTAGGAGAAGGCCTCGATCGTCGGGTACTCGCCGCGGCCGCTGCCGTGCCACGTGCCGAGCAGCCAGGCCAGCGGACGAGCGTCCGGGTGGAGGTCGTCGGGGATCTCGAAGGCCATGGACTCGATCGTATCCACAGGCCGAAGCCGCGCCGACCAGTAGGCTGCGGCAGTGCGCGCCGTGGTCCAACGAGTCAGCAGTGCTCGCGTCGAGGCGGAGCAGCAGACGGTCGGCTCGATCGATGTCGGGCTCGTCGTGCTGCTCGGCGTCACGCACGACGACACCGAGGCCCGTGCCCGGGCGCTGGCCGCGAAGATCCACGGCCTGCGCATCCTGCGGGACGAGGCATCGGTCGCGACGACCGGGGCCGCGGTGCTCGTCGTCAGCCAGTTCACGCTCTACGGCGACACCCGCAAGGGACGGCGACCGTCGTGGGGTGCCGCGGCCCCCGGCCCGGTCGCCGAGCCGCTCTACGACACCTTCTGCGCGGCCCTGCGCGGCGAGGGCGTCGAGGTGGCGGAAGGGGTCTTCGGGGCCGACATGGCGGTGCACCTGGTCAACGACGGGCCCGTCACGCTGATCGTCGAGACCTGAGACGGGCCCTCAGGTTCTCGCCCTACGATGGGTGGGTTACGGCGGAGACGCCCTTCACCATCGGGAGATCCATGGCGCGACCGTCACGCGCGCACCGGCAGGTCGCGGGCAAGCGCCGTGCCGGTGGTCCGCCCTTCCACCGTCGGCACCGCCGCGCCGTCGTCACCGTCGGGACGACGCTCGCCCTGCTCCTGGCCGTCGTGACCGGCTACGCGTACTGGTTGAACTCCCAGCTCGGCGACGTCGACAGGGTCGACACCGGATCGCTGCTGGACCGGCCGGATCCTGACGCCGGCGAGGCGATCAACATCCTCCTGCTCGGTTCCGACGCGGGCGAGCCGCAGTCGCGGGACCAGCGCGGCACCAGCATCGCCGAGGACACCGCCGCCGCGGAGTGGCCGAGCGGCAAGTACCGCAGCGACACGATCATGGTCGTCCACGTCGCCGCCGACCGTCGCAGCGTGCAGATCGTCTCGATCCCGCGGGACACGCTCACGATGATCTACGACGAGAACGGCGAGCCGACCTCGGAGCAGAAGGTCAACGCCGCCTTCTCCGAGTACGGGCCGAACGGCGCCATCACGACCGTCGAGGCACTGACCGGCCTGGACATGGCACACCTGGCGATCATCGACTGGGACGGGTTCAAGGACCTGTCCTCGGCCGTGGGGGGCGTCCCGGTCACCATCCCCGAGTCGTTCCGCGACCCGCAGCAGGGCGTCAGCTGGGAGGCCGGGGAGCAGGTGCTCGAGGGTGAGCAGGCCCTCGCCTACGTCCGCACGCGGTACGGCCTGCTGCGCGGCGACATCGACCGCATCGCCCGCCAGCAGAACTTCATGCGCTCGCTCATGAACGAGATGCTCGCCAGCGGCACGACGAGCAATCCCGTCCGTCTCACGCGCACCCTGGGCGCCGTGACGCGCAACCTCACGGTCGACCAGGACTGGAGCACCGCCGACATGCGCGCCCTCGCGCTCGCGCTGCGCGGCACGCGCGCCGAGGACGTCTCGTTCCTCACGGCACCGGTCGCGGCGACGGAGGACGTCCCGGGGCTGGGCAACGTCGTCCGGCTGGACGAGGCCCGGTCGGCGGAGCTGTTCGAGGCGGTCGCGCGCGATCGCGTGCGCGACTACATCGAGCGGTATCCCGAGGACACCCTGGCCGACGAGGACCAGATCGGCTGACCGCCGACCGCTCACCGGCACGCGCTGGGCGAGCGGACGTCGTTGACGGCCGGTGCGATCCCGGGGGTCGTCGTCAGCACCGGACGCCCGTCCTGCCCCGGCGCGGCGTTCGCCCGGCTGCGCGTCTCGCCCCTGAAGGTGACGCTCAGGTCGGCCGGCCGGTCGGCCGTGACGGTGACGGTGAAGCTCTGCCCGCTGACGACGCGGGGTGCGCTGAGGCCGACGGAGCAGATGGCGTCCTGGTACGGATCCTGGGCGGCGTGGGCACCGTGGCCCGGCAGGAGCACCACCATGGCGGCGAGGAGGGCGGAGACGACCCCCAGGGTGTGCTTCTTCATGTCCGAGCTCCTGATCGTGATCGCGGACCGTGTCCGCACGCTGCTGTCGACCTGGCGGTCTGCGCGGTCGGCGGACCACCCGTGTCATCCATTCCAACGGGTGTGCCCGGCAAAGGCCATGGCCCGACGGCGAGGAATCTGGGCGACGGTGCCACGGGGTCGTCGCGGACGCAGCAGGGGCCCGCCGATCCTCCGGCGGGCCCCTGCTGTGGTCGACGCTCAGGCGTGGACGCTGACCTTCTGCAGGTCGACGACGGCCTCCGCGACGACTCCGATGGCTGCCGTCACGGTGGTGTCGACGGCCTCCGAGCGCGGCGCGAGGGTGCGCAGCGTCCACTCCCCCGCTCCGGCGAAGAACCGGAACTGGCCGGTGGCCGACGTCGGGACCTCGGCGGTGAACTCACCGTTGCGGTCCAGCAGGCGCACGTAGGCGTTGGGCACGGGGTCGTCACCGCGGACGACGACGCCCTGGATGACGGCCTGGTGGGCGACGTCGACGCCCTCGAGGCTCGGGCCTCCCTTGATCGCTCCGCACATGTCAGGCCTCCCCGCGCTCGTCGCCCAAAGCGACCGGGACGCCGCGCAGCGACCCGTACTCGCTCCAGGAGCCGTCGTAGTTCTTGACGTTCTGGTGTCCGAGGATCTCGTGCAGGACGAACCACGTGTGCGAGCTGCGCTCACCGATGCGGCAGTAGGCGATGGTGTCCTTGGCCTCGTCGTAGCCGACCTCTGCGTAGAGCTCCTTGAGCTCGTCGTCGGAGCGGAAGGTGCCGTCGTCGTTGGCGGCCTTGCTCCACGGCACGTTGCCGGCGGTGGGGATGTGACCGGCGATCTGCGCGGCCTCCTGCGGCAGGTGCGCCGGGGCGAGAAGGCGACCGGCGTACTCGTCGGGGCTGCGCACGTCGATGAGGTTCTTGACGCCGATGGCCTCGACGACCTCGTCGCGGAAGGCGCGGATGGAGTCGTCGGGCTCCGACGCGGTGTAGGTGGTGGCCTCGCGCGAGGGGACCTCGGAGGTCAGCTCGCGGGCGTCGAGCTCCCACTTCTTGCGGCCGCCGTCGAGCAGGCGCAGGTTCTGGTGGCCGTAGTACTTGAGGTACCAGTACGCGTAGGCGGCGAACCAGTTGTTGTTGCCGCCGTAGAAGACGAGGGTGTCGTCGTTGCCGACGCCCTTGTCACCGAGCAGCTTCTCGAGCTGCTCCTTGGTGACGAAGTCGTAACGGACGCCGTCCTGGAGGTCCTTCTTCCAGTCGAGCGTGATGGCGCCGGGGATGTGGCCCCGGTCGTAGGCCTCGGTGTCCTCGTCGACCTCGACGAGGACGACCGACGGGTCGTCGAGGTGCTCCTCGACCCAGTCTGCGGTGACGAGCGCGGATTCGCGGCTCATGGGTGACCTCCGTGATCAGCCCCCGAGGGGGCGGTGGGTGGGTGGGTGGTTCAGCTGCGTGCCGGCTGGAGACGCCGGACGAGCAGGTACATCTCGCAACCGAGGCACAGGCCGACGGTCGCGTTGAGCAGGGCGGCGACGAGCGCGAACGCCGTCGCCACGTAGAACAGGGCGCCGACGCCGGCGAGCAGGCCGACAAGACCCGCGACGGCGAAGACGAGTCCGACGACCTGCGCGAAGCGCGGCGGCCGGGAGTCCTCGAGCTCGGCCGGCGCATCCAGGCGCCGGGCCACGAGGGCGCGGAACAGCAGGGAGTACGGCGAGAGTCGCAGGTCGACGAACGCCGAGAGCGCGAAGACCAGCGCCTGGGCGGTCAGCAGCGTGAGCGCCACCGGCTCGGGCGCCAGGAGGGCAGCGGCGAGCACGACGGACGTGAGGGCGGCGTTGAAGCGCAGGGCGCGCGGGTCGACGCGGTCGGGCTGGGACATGCGAGGGCTCCTGGGGATGGCGCCGGGCGGCGCGGACGGTCGGCTCAGGGAGCCGGACACAGCGACGATCGCGTGCGGCAGTGGTCCACCGCGCGGCGTCGCGTCAGATGCGTCGTCATGAGCACGTGCTCACCGTAGTTCGGCGAGCGCGGCACGACCGGATGTGTCTCGCTGCATGGACACCCGTCCCAATTGATGAGACGGGGCCGCAACCGGGCGGAGCGGCAACCGCGTCGCGCCACGCCCACGTACCATCGACCGGGGCGGCCAGGCCGAGCTCGTCCCCGAACCCGTCACCGTCGGCCAGGAGAAGAGTGACATGAGTCGACGCGACGTCGCCCCCACCGACGACGAGCGCCGGGGGTTCGTGCGCCGCCATCCGGCGCTGTCATCGGTGATGGGGCTGTTCCTGCTCCTGCTGGTGGTGGTGCTCGCGTTCGCCCTGTGGCTGAACAGCAGCCTGGGCAACATCGACCGCCTGCAGGTGACGCTCGACGAGCAGGACCGCCCGCCGGCCGGCCAGGGCGAGGACCTGAACATCCTGCTGCTGGGTACGGACGCCGGCAGCGAGCGCAACTCCGACGGCCGCGGCATCCTCGAGGACGCGGCGTCGGGCGACTGGCCGACAGGCAAGTACCGCAGCGACACGACGATGCTGGTGCACGTGCCGGCCGACCGCGACGGTGCCGTGGTGATGTCGATCCCGCGCGACAGCTACGTCCCGATCTACGACGAGCGCGGCGACCTGACGGGGCCGGACAAGATCAACGCCGCCCTGTCCCTGCATGGGCCGTCGGGCGCCGTCTCCACGGTGGAGAACCTGACGGGCCTTCGGGTCGACCACGTCACGATGCTCGACTGGGACGGGTTCCGCGACATCACCGACGCCCTTGGCGGCGTCACGGTGCCGACACCGGAGGGAACGAGCACCCTCGACGGCGACGAGGCGCTCGACTACGTCCGGGAGCGTTACTCCGTCGCCGGTGGCGACTTCGGCCGCATCCAGCGCCAGCAGAACTTCCTCCGCGCGATCGTCGCGCAGACGTTGAGTCGCGGCACCCTGTCCAACCCGTTGAAGCTGCGCAGCACGGTGGACGCGGTGAGCGAGAGCGTCGCGGTCGACGAGGAGTGGTCGAACGGAGAGATCCGCTCCTTGGCGTTCTCGATGCGGTCGATCCGTCCGTCGGACATCACGTTCATGACCGTGCCGGTCATCGGCACCGACACCGATCCGACCGCCGGGAGCATCGTGCGGCTCGACGACGTCGAGGGGCAGCGCCTGTACGACGCAGTGGCGGCAGGCAACCTGTCGGCGTTCCTGGCCGACAACCCGGACGTGCTGCTGCCTCCCTCGGACCAGGTCGACTGACCCGCCGGTCCAGCGGTGCCCCACGACTGCGGCACCGTTGTTCTACGCTGACCCGACGCCACACCGATGAATCGAGGGCACCACCATGGAGCTGAGCGACTACCTGAGGATCCTGCGACAGCGCTGGATCCTCATCACCGCCGTCGCGCTCGTCGCCCTCGGCGCGGCGACTGCGCTCACGCTGACGAGCACCCCGCAGTACCAGAGCACGGCGCGGATGTTCATCTCGACGCCGGAGTCCAACAGCTCCGACGCCTACCAGGGCGGGTTGTTCACACAGCAGCGCGTGACGTCGTACGCGAGTCTCATCACCGGTGAGGAGATGGCCCGGCGGGTCCTGGACGAGCTGGGCGAGCCCGGCTCCGGCGCGCGGTCTCTGGCCGAGCAGATCAGCGCGACGGTGGAGCCGGAGACCGTGGTGCTCGCGGTCTCGGCGACCGATCCGTCTCCGGAACGGGCGCAACAGATCGCGCAGACCACCGCCGAGGTGTTCACCGAGTACATCGCAGAGCTCGAGACCCCCCCGGGACGCACCGCTGCTCCGGTCAAGGCCTCCATCACCGACCCGGCGACCGTCTCCACCTCCCCGGTCTCACCGCAACCGGTGCGCAACGTCGGCTTGGCGCTCGTGCTCGGTCTGCTGCTCGGCGTCGGTCTGGCGGTCCTGCGCGACGTCCTCGACACCCGCATCAAGACTCCGGCCGACCTCGCGGAGGCCGCCGGTGGAGCGCCTGCCCTCGGACACACGGAGTTCGACAAGAAGGTGTCCGGCCAGCCGATCGCGCCCGCCGACGACACGCACTCGGCGCGCGCGGAGTCCTACCGCGTCCTGCGTACGAACGTGCAGTACGTGAACGTCGACGCCGAGAGCCGCGTCCTCGTCGTCACCAGCTCGATGCCGTCCGAGGGAAAGTCGGTGACGGCGGCCAACCTGGCGGTCTCGCTCGCGAACGCCGGCTACCGGACCTTGCTCATCGAGGCCGACCTTCGCAAGCCCAAGGCCAGCTCCTACCTCGACGTCGTGGGCACCGTGGGCGTCACCACCGTCCTGCTGCGCAAGATCACCTGGCGTGACGCGGTGCAGCAGACCCCCTGGGGCTGCGACGTCCTCGCGGCGGGCGCCACCCCGCCCAACCCCGCCGAGCTGCTGCAGTCCGAGGCGATGTCGACGCTGCTGGCCGACGTGCGCCAGGCCTACGACATCGTCCTGATCGACGCTCCGCCGCTGTTGCCGGTGGCGGACGCCGCCTTGCTGGCAGCGCAGGCCGACGGTGCGTTGCTGACGGTCCGGCACAACAGCACCACGACCGACCAGGTGCGTGGATCGGCAGATCGCCTCGCCTCCGTGGGCGCGGCTCTGCTCGGAACCATCACGACGATGACGCCGCCGGCGAAGAAGGGGTCGCGCTACGGGTACGGGTACGGGTACGGCTACGGGTCGGGCTCGGGCTCGGGTGCGAACCTGCTGGAGGCGCGGGGAGCTGTGACGCCTGGGGGCCGACGCTCGCGTCGCACGCCCGCGGCGGCGCCTGAGTGGGACCAGCTGACCGAGACTGACGATGTACCGGAGGACGGAGCTCGCCCGACCGGCGAGCGCGTCCCGCCGGTGGACGAACCCGCGGGCCACTCCACCGGTCGAGGCGGACGGGACCCGCAGTCCTCAGATGACCGGTCCCGCGCGCTTCGCCGGGCACCGTTGCGGGCGCAGCCCGTCGACGAGGTCCCGAGTCATCCACGTGACACCTCGAGTGACGACACCGGATCGTCGCCCGTCCAGCGCAACCGGCAGGTGCCGGCAGGTACGCCGCGCACCCGTCGTCGCCGAGACGTCTGACGGCAGCAAGAAGCGACCGCTAGGAGTCCTCGTCGCCGGACGTGGCTTCTTCGGCTCCGGCGACGTCCCACGTCCGGCCGTCGTCGTCGCTGACGACGATGCCGCCTGCCTCGAGGCTCAGCAGCAATAGTGCCCCGCGACGCAGCAGGCTCCCGGCGGCGACGGACTCGTCGGCGCACCCCCGCACCTCCCAGGTCTCGCCGCCGTCCACGGAGCCGTGGACGGCGGACTCGCAGCCCTCGGCCGGAGCGAGGGCAACGCCCTCGCTGATCGTGGTGAAGGCGATGTCGCTGGCACCGTCGAGCGCGCCGAGCAGGATCCACGTCTCACCGACGTCGTTGGTGCCGAGCAGCTGACCGTCGCGGCACAGGACCTTGGCGTTCACCTCGCTGATGGCGTCGACGTCTCGGACGGCGCAGCCCGGCCTGGTGACGCCGAGCGGTGTGACGACCTCGTCCTCGGATGCAGGCACGAACCACTGCCCGTAGCCATCGGTCCGGTCCCAGGTGCTGCCCCCGTCGTCGGTGCTCCAGACCTGTTGTCCGCACTGGTCGTCGTTCCCCACGAGTGTGATGCCGTCGGCGGAGGCCGCGGTGACGTCGAGGATGGTGCGCAGGGCGAACGTCTCGTCCCCGGCGGTCTCCACGAGCGGCAGGCTCAGCTCCTCGAAGGTGGCTCCCCCGTCGGTCGAGACCTCGAGCCGTGTGGTGCCGGGTTCGGCACAGGTGCCCCGCCAGGTCTGCACGATCGTGCCGTCGTCGGCGAGGTGGAGCACGCCGGGCGCTGCCACGTCGCCTCGAGCGGCGGGCGAGGTCGTCGTGGCGGAGGGAGCGGGCGAGGCGGCCGTCGGCCTGCTGGGCGCGACCTCGGCCCGGAGCAGCGCGGCGATCAGGACGATGTTCGCCACGGCAAGGACACCCACGAGCGCCAGACCCCACGACCTCTTCATGCGGATCCTCGTCCTCCCAGCGTCGGTGCGGCCATGCTAGGGCACGCCGTGCAACCCGCGAGCCATCCCTGCGCCCGTGTATGGTCGAGGCTCGTCGAGGGCCGCCACTGCTCCTGACCACCGGCCGGCGCGTCCGTGCTCGCAAACCGTCCGACGCTCCGGGACGAGACGGACCGGCCACACTTGGTCCCCGACGGCGTACAGTGTGACGCGATTACCGGTGTGTACCTCCAGGGTCGGGGATTTCAGGGGAGTGACGTGCGAGCGACGATCATCGTGCTGCTGCGGCGCAACCGGGTCGCGGCCCTGAGTGTCCTCGACGTCCTCGCCTGGTGTGGAGCGCTCTATCTCGCCGTCGCCTTGCGACTGGACACCGTCGTGCTGGCGTGGACGCCGACGATGTCCGGCGCCGATGCGCGCGTGCCCATCCTCGGGGTTCTCGCGGTCGGTGCGGTCGCCTCGATCGCCCACCTGGCATTCGCCTGGGTGCTGAAGCTGCACCAGGGGCGCAACGCCATCGGCGGGTTCGAGGAGATGGTCGCGCTCGGAGCCGTCGTCGTCGGCGCTGGCGTCGTGGCGGCGATGGTCAACGGATTCGCGGTGCTCATGGTGCCTCGCACCGCGGTGATCTCCGGCACCGTCATCGCATTCGTCTTCTGCGCCTGGCCCCGCGCGCTGTGGCGAACCACGGTGGCGCAGGCTCGTCCCGCACCCGCCGGCGGTTCGATGGTGCCCATCATCGTCGCCGGTGCCGGTGAAGCCGGTCGCGAGCTGGTGCGCAGCATGCAGAGGGACGCCCACCAGCATTGGGACCCGGTGGCTTACGTCGATGACGACGTGCGCAAGAAGCACTTCCGACACCGTGGCGTTGCGGTGCGGGGCACGACTCGCGACCTCGAACGGATCGTGGCGACCACTCGCGCGAGAGCTCTCGTGATCGCCATGCCCAGCGCCGACTCGACGTCGATCACCCGCATCTACGACCTCGCGCGCGCTGCCGACCTCGAGGTCAAGGTGTTGCCCGGTGTGCACGAGCTGCTCGACGGCCGCGTCTCGCACACCGACGTCCGCGACATCTCCCCTCTCGACCTGCTGGGTCGCCATCAGGTGGAGACCGACGTCAGTGGCATCGCCGACTTCCTGACGGCTCGTCGGGTGCTGGTCACCGGGGCTGGAGGGTCCATCGGCTCGGAGCTGTGCCGTCAGATCGTGCAGTTCGATCCAGAGCGTCTCGTCATGCTCGACCGGGACGAGTCAGCCCTGCACTCGCTCACCTTGAGCCTCTACGGCCGTGCGGACCTGGAGTCGCCCGACGTCGTGCTGGCCGACATCCGCGACGCCGAACGGCTGCGCGAGGTCTTCGACCACCATCGGCCGGACATCGTCTTCCACGCCGCGGCCCTCAAGCACGTGAACATGCTCGAGCAGTACCCGGCCGAGGCGCTCAAGACGAACGTGCTCGGCACCCGCAACGTCCTCGACGCGGCGGAGGCCGCGGGAGTGGGCCGGTTCGTCAACATCTCGACGGACAAGGCGGCTGCGCCGGAGAACGCGCTGGGCTACTCCAAGCGGCTGGCCGAGGGCCTGACCGCCGAGCGCGGCAGCACCGCCCAGGGCACCTACCTGAGCGTGCGGTTCGGCAACGTGCTCGGCACGCGTGGCTCGGTGCTCACCACCTTCGCCGCCCAGATCGCCGCCGGCGGACCGGTCACTGTGACGGACCCGGAGGTGACGCGCTTCTTCATGACGGTCGACGAGGCGGTGCAGCTGGTGCTGCAGGCGGCGGTGATCGGCTCCGACGGCGAGGCGCTCGTGCTCGACATGGGCACGCCCGTGCGCATCATCGACGTCGCCGAGCAGATGATCGAGATGTCGGGTGAGGACATCGCGATCGAGATCACCGGGCTCAAGCCGGGCGAGAAGCTGCACGAGGTGCTGTTCGGGCTCGAGGAAACCGGGGAGCGACCGATCCACCCGCTCATCTCGCATGTCTCGGTGCCCCAGGCTGTGGGTGCACTCGACGGGGTGAGCACGTCGGGGACGGCGGATGCCACGATGACGGCCATGCGAAGGGCGTGCACCTCTCTGGTCCAGCGCGATGTGGAGGCGCGCCCATGAGCCGGATCTACCTCTCCTCCCCCGACGTCGGCGAGCTGGAGGAGCGGTACGTTCTCGACGCCGTGCGCTCCGGCTGGGTGGCACCGCTCGGCCCGCACGTCGACGCGTTCGAGGCGGAGATGGCTGACCGGGTCGGCGCTAAGCACGCGGTGGCGCTGTCGTCGGGCACCGCTGCTCTGCACCTGGCGCTCGTCTCCTGGGGCGTCGGTCCGGGTGACCATGTGCCCACGGCCACCATGACGTTCGCCGCCACGGCCAACGCGATCATCTACACCGGCGCCACCCCGGTGTTCGTCGACTGCGATCCGGCGACCGGCAACATCGACCCCGCACTGCTGGAGGAAGCGATCGTCGACCTTCGCCGCCAGGGCAAGAGCGTGCCGGCGGTGGTGCCGGTGGACCTGCTCGGCAAGTGTGCGGACTACGAAACCATCAGCGCCGTCGCCGCTCGTCACGAGGTCCGCATCCTGTCCGACGCCGCGGAGTCGCTCGGCGCCTCACGGCGGGGGGTGCAGGCCGGTGGCTGGGGCGACGCAGCGGTGCTCTCGTTCAACGGCAACAAGATCATGACCACCTCCGGCGGTGGGATGCTGCTCACCGATGACGAGCGCCTGGCCGACCATGTCCGCTTTCTCTCCACTCAGGCTCGCGAGCCGGCGGTGCACTACGAGCATCGCGAGGTGGGCTACAACTACCGACTTTCAAACATCCTCGCTGCGCTCGGGCGAGCTCAGCTGGAGCGGCTGGACGAGATGATCGGACGACGGCGACGGCTGCGGGAGACGTACGCGGAACTGTTCGCCGAAGTCCCAGGCGTCGACATCTTCGGCAGGGACGGCGACACCCAGGACAACTGCTGGCTCACCGCGATTCTCGTCGACCCTGACGTCGCAGGGTGGTCGACCACCGACCTGCTCGAGGCACTCGCGAAGGATGACATCGAGAGTCGTCCGCTGTGGAAGCCGATGCACCTGCAGCCGATCCACGCCGAGCAGCCGGCGTATCTCACCGGTGCGTCAGAGCGCCTCTTCAAGACCGGGCTCTCCCTGCCGAGTGGTTCGGCGATGGGGCCGCCGAGCAGCGAGGCCGTGTTCGACCGGCTCGTCACGTTCAGGGATCAGATCCGTTGAGGTTCGACGCTGCTCTCAAGCGAATCTTCGACCTGCTGATCGCCGGCGCTCTGTTGGTGTTGACTGCCCCAATCCAGCTCGTCGTCGCTCTGTTGATCAAGCGTGACCTTGGATCCCCGGTGCTCTTCCGACAGCGGCGCCCTGGACGCCATGGTCAGATCTTCACCCTCGTGAAGTTCCGGACCATGCGTGATGCGTCCCCTGGGGAGGGCGTGGAGAGCGACGCCTACCGCCTCACCCGGCTCGGTCGGACGTTGCGCGCCACCAGCCTCGACGAGTTGCCCTCCCTGATGAACGTCGTTCGAGGCGACATGTCCCTCGTCGGCCCGCGGCCGTTGCTGGTCGAGTACCTGGACAGGTACACCCCTGAGCAAGCGAGGCGACACGAAGTCAGGCCAGGCATCACCGGTCTGGCGCAGGTGGCGGGCCGCAATGCGGTCGATTGGGAAGACCGTCTGCGGCTCGATGTGGAGTACGTGGACCGCCGAACCCTGATGATGGATCTGCGGGTCCTGGCAGCGACCGTCCTTCCCGTGATCGGCCGCCGAGGCGTCAACGCCGCCGGTCACGAGACGATGCACGAGTTCAAAGGGACCAATCGATGACTACGGACTTGGTCCTCGTGGGCTGTGGCGGGTTCGGCCGCGAAGTAGTGACCATCGTTGACGCCATCAATGCCTCCGGCGCTTCGTGGAACCTTGTTGGGTTCGTCGACGACCGGCCGAGTCGGGAGAATCTGGAACGCGCGCAGGCGATCGATCTACCCGTTCTTGGAGGGATCGAGCATCTTTCCTCTCTGTTGGAGGACGGCGAAGGCAAGTTCGCTGTGGCCGTCGGTGACCCAGCGGTTCGTCGATCGCTCGCGGATCGGATCAATCGCGATGACCGTGCCGCCACGCTGGTGGATCCGCGCGCCGTCATCGGAAGGGACGTCCGGCTCGGTGCTGGGGTGGTCGTCGGTGCGAGCGCACAGATCACCACCAATGTCGAGATCGGTCGTTACGTCCACATCGATCGTGCCGCTCAGGTGGGGCACGACAGTCTCTTGGGTGACTTCACGACCGTCCACCCGTCTGCTGTCGTCTCCGGCGACTGCGAGGTGGGGACCGGAGTGCGGATCGGCACCAGCGCCACCATTCTTCCGGGGCGGCGCATCTCCGACCACGCACTCATCGGTGCGTCAGCCTGCGTTACTCGGGACGTGCCCGAGGGCGCGACTGTCAGGGGTGTTCCCGCCCGATGAGCGTCCGTACAGCCTTCGTCACTCAGTGGTATCCCCCTGAGCCGGTCGAGGTTCCGCGCTCGATCGCGCTCGCCCTGACGGATCTCGATCACGACGTCGTCGTTGCCACCGGCATCCCGAACTATCCCGACGGTGTCGCTCACGCTGGCCACACGTCATGGCGACGGTCGCGCGAGACACTCGACGGGCTGGAGGTTCACCGGTACCCCCTGTTCCCCTCTCACGACCAGTCGGCAGCACGACGGATCGTCAACTACCTGACCTGGGCCGCGTCCTCCACCGCGTTGGGCTGGTCTGTGCTCCGCCGATCGGACGTCGCCCTGGTCTACTCCTCACCTGCCACAGCTGCCCTGGCGCCCGCCCTCTGGCGCAGGGCGATGCGCACTCCCTACGTGTTGATCGTCCAGGACCTCTGGCCGGAGAGTGTCCTGTCGTCGGGAATGATCGGCAAGGGCTTCGTGTCGCGGCTTGCGGACCGCATCCTTCGCGCGTTCAGCAACTGGACCTACCGGTCGGCAGCCGAGGTTGTCGTCATCTCACCGGGCATGCGGAAAGTCCTGGTCGAGCGCGGCGTCTCCCCCGAAAAGATCACCTTGGTCTACAACTGGACCGCGGAGCGACAGTCGGCAGACGGTGATCGCCCTCGCGAGGCACGGCGCGAACTGTCGCTACCTCTCGACGGCTTCATCGTGACGTACGCGGGCAACGTCGGCACCGCGCAGGCCTTGGACACACTCGTTCTCGCGGCAAGGCATCTCGAGGACCTCGAGGTGACCGTCGTCGTGGCGGGTGACGGCGTCGATCTGTCCCGGCTACAGTCTCTCGTCGCCGACCGCGGCATGAAGAACGTGCGTTTCCTTGGCCGTCTGCCCGCCGAGCAGATGCCGGCCCTGCGGGCGGCCTCCGACTTGCAGGTCGTGAGTCTGGCGGATGATCCGTTGTTCGCTGTCACGATGCCGAGCAAGGTCCAGGCGATCCTCGAGAGCGGCTCTCGTCTTCTGGTCATCGGCCGTGGCGACGCGGCACACGTTGCCGAGGCTTCGGGAGCCGGCTGGACCGCGCCACCAGGCGACCCTGAGGCCGTCGCAGCCGTGATACGCCTGGCAACCTTGGAACCGCCTCAAGCGGCTCTCGCTCGCGAGAAGGCGGCACAGGACTACTACCAGACGCACATGAGCCGAGAGATCGGCTCCCAGGCGTTGGACCAGTTGCTCAGAAGAGCAGCAGCCCGGGAAGGAAGCACGCGATGAGCATCACGCTGGTCACCGGAGGCACGGGGTCGTTCGGCACCACGATGGTCCGTGACCTTCTCTCTCGCGACGACGTCGACCAGATCCGCATCCTGAGCCGCGACGAGACGAAGCAGGACGCGATGCGCCGGTCGCTCAACGACGACCGCCTCCGCTTCTTCCTCGGCGACGTACGAGACCCGATGAGCGTCCGCGACGCGGTGCGCGGGGTCGATCACGTCTTCCACGCTGCCGCCCTCAAGCAGGTGCCGAGCTGTGAGTTCTTCCCGCTCCAGGCGGTGCAGACGAACGTGATGGGCAGCAGCAACGTCATCAGTGCCGCAGAGGACGCAGGCGTCTCGTCGGTCGTCTGCTTGAGCACGGACAAGGCCGTCTATCCGATCAACGCGATGGGCACGTCGAAAGCGATGATGGAGAAGGTCGCGCAAGCGTACGCCCGCAACAGCCCGGATTCGGGCACTACCGTCTCGATCACGCGCTACGGCAACGTCATGTACTCCCGAGGATCGGTCATTCCTGTCTTCGTCGAGCAGATCATCTCGAACAAGCCGATCACCGTCACCGACCCACACATGACGCGGTTCCTGATGTCTCTCGTCGATTCCGTCTCCCTGGTGCACTACGCCTTCGAGAACGCCAAGCCCGGCGACCTGTTCGTTCGCAAGGCACCGGCCTGCACGGTCGATGTCCTGGCCCGCGCCGTGGCCAGCCTGTTCGGCAACGACGACCCGGAGATCCGTGTCCTCGGCGCGCGGCACGGCGAGAAGCTCTATGAGTCACTTCTTGGCCGCGAGGAGCGGGCCAAGTCCGAGGACCGAGGTGACTACTACCGCGTTCCCCTGGACGCCCGCGGCTTGGAATACGAGCTCTTCGTGGAGGAGGGCAGCGGCGAGAACATCGAGGTCGAGGATTACAACTCCCACAACACCGAGCAGCTCGACATCGAGGGCGTCAAATCCCTGTTGCTGACGCTGCCAGAGGTCCGCGCCGAGCTGGAGAGGCACACATGAGGATCCTCGTCACCGGTGCCGGCGGGTTCCTCGGCTGGCACCTGCGCTGCCGCCTCGCCACCTACACCGACCACGACGTCGTCGCCGTCGACCGCGACACCTTCTCCGGCCTGTCGGCGCTGGCACGCGATGCGGACGCCATCATCCACGTGGCCGGCATCAACCGCGGGACCGACGAGGAGGTCGACGCCGGCAACGCCCAGCTTGCCAAGACGGTGGCTGCGGCCGCTCGCGATGCTGCGGCCCCTCCGCGGCTCATCTTCGCGAACAGCATCCAGGCCGAACGCGACAACCCCTACGGGGTTGGGAAGCGCCGCGCCGCTGAGGTGCTCGGAGCCGCGGCTGCCGACGCGGGCGTTCCCTTCGTCGACGTGCTGCTGCCGAACCTCTTCGGAGAGCATGGTCGACCCGGGTACAACTCCTTCGTCGCTACGTTCGTGCACGAGGTCGTCTCAGGGCGCCAGCCGGAAGTGAGCGACAACCAGGTGGAGCTCCTGCACGTCCAGGCGGCGGCCCAGGCTCTGATGGACGGACTCGTCGGGGAGACCCGGACGGAGCGTCCGCGCGGCCAGCACCGTGGTGTCGTCGAGGTGCTGAGCATGCTGGAAGGCTTCGACGCGCTCTACCGCGTCGGTGAGATCCCCGCCCTGGTCGACGACTTCACCACTGACCTCTTCAACACCTACCGGACGGCCGCCTTCGAGCAGCGCGGGCCGATCCGCTTCGAGAAGCGGACCGACCCCCGCGGCAGTCTTGTCGAGACGGTGAAAGTTCACGGCGGCGGGGGGCAGACATTCTTCTCCACGACCGTCCCCGGCATCACCCGCGGCGAGCACTACCACGAGCGCAAGATCGAACGATTCGTCGTCATCGGGGGCCGGGCCCGCATCCAGCTTCGACGCCTGTTCACCGACGAGGTGCTCGACTTCGACGTCTCCGGGGACGAGCCGGTGGCCATCGACATGCCGACCTTCTGGCCGCACAACATCACCAACACCGGTGATGATGAGCTGTACACGTTGTTCTGGACCGACACGGTATTCGATCCCGAGAACCCCGACACCCACCCTGAGCCCGTGGAGGCTTCTTCATGAAGGTCATGACGATCGTCGGCACCCGCCCTGAGATCATCCGGCTCGCTTGTGTCATTCAGAGGTTCGACGAGGTCTTCGACCACATCCTCGTTCACACGGGACAGAACTACGACCACAATCTCAACCAGGTCTTCTTCGACGACCTCGGACTTCGCGCGCCTGACCACTACCTCGGCGTCGACACTTCCAGCCTCGGAGCTGTCCTCGGCGGAGTGCTCATCGAGACCGAGAAGGTCTTGCTTGCAGAGAAGCCGGACGCGGTGCTCGTCCTCGGCGACACGAACTCCTGCATCGCGACCATCATGGCCAAGCGGATGCGGATCCCGACCTACCACATGGAGGCCGGCAACCGCTGCTTCGACGAGAACGTCCCCGAGGAGACGAATCGTCGTCTCGTCGACCACGTGGCCGACTTCAACCTCGTCTACACCGAGCACGCCCGTCGCAACCTCCTCGCCGAGGGCCTGCATCCTCGACGGATCCTGCTGACCGGTTCTCCGATGCGAGAAGTGCTCGAGCGTTACCGTCCGCAGATCGACGCCTCTGACGTCCTCGAGCGTCTAGGTCTCGAGGAGCAGGGCTACTTCCTCGTCAGCGCCCACCGCGAGGAGAACGTCGACTCCCCCGAACGCCTTCGGATGCTCCTCGACTGCCTCGAACGAGTCTGGCAGGAGTGGGAGATCCCGGTCCTGGTGTCGACCCACCCCCGGACGCGCAAGCGGATCGAGGCGGGCGAACTGACTTTCGAGGGCGACATCCGACTCCACGAGCCGTTCGGCTTCCACGACTACAACCGGCTTCAGCTGGGTGCGCGGTGCGTGCTGTCGGACTCCGGGACCATCTCAGAGGAATCCTCGCTGCTGGGATTCCCCGCCATCACGCTTCGAGGATCCATCGAGCGACCGGAAGCACTCGACGCTGGGGCAATCGTGATGACCGACCTCGATCAAGATGATCTGGTGGACTCAGTGACTCTGGCAATTGGTGATCATGATTCGATGGTGACATTGCCTACTGGTTACGAGATTCGCGACACTTCTCTCAGAGCATCGCGCTTCGTCCTCTCGACCGCTTCACGAAATGACACCTGGTTCGGAATCCGACCGAAGGCGACAGGCCATGTCTGAGGATGCATGCTCTCGGAAAAAGGATGTACGCGCGCTGGTCATCTACTCCACAATCCCTCACTATCGCCGCGGCGTGTTTCAGGCATTAGAAGGACTGCCGTTTTTTCAATTCACATTTGCAGCATCTCCAGAAAACTTCGGTAATATCGAAAGCGCGTCCTTCGATCAGTTCGAGCAAACGATTGAAATTCGAAACACATGGGCGGGCCCCCTATTATGGCAGCGGCGGGTAGTAAGCTTGATTCTCTCTCGACGATACGACGTGGTCATATTCTCGGGCGATGCTCACTATATGAGCACATGGGCCGCTCTTATTGTCGCGCGGTTAACTCGCACACCCACAGCACTGTGGACCATTGGTTGGCACAGGCGACCGAAGGGCGCCCGAGATGTGCTTCGAAGATGGTTCTACCGCCGGGCTGACCATCTTCTTCTTTACGGCGAACACGCCAAACAGATCGCAAAGAGCGAGGGCTTCCAAGAGTCGCAGCTTTCGGTAATTCGAAACTCCATCGAAAATTCCTCCGTGCGACATTCTGACGATTTTCAGGATCTCCGGATCCCGCACCAGTATTGCATCGGAGCCGTGATTCGTTTAAGTGAGAACAAGGGCCTCGACAAGCTGATCAGTACGGCAGCCTCGTTGCGGTCTGAAGGCCTTGATGTTGCGGTTCTCCTAGTAGGCCGCGGACCAATGGAAAGCTCCTTGCGAGCACTGGCCGAACGGTTCTCGGTACCGCTCTACATTCCAGGTGCCGCGTATAGTCGCGAGCGACTGGCTGATGTGTACCGACATCTCGACGTCACCGTTGTTCCGAGGAACGTCGGTCTTACCGCGATTCAGAGCCTGCAACACGGCACTCCAGTCGTCAGCCACAACGACCCAGAAGACCAGATGCCAGAATGGGAGAGCATCAGGCAAGGGGTGACGGGCAGCACAGTCTCTCCTAGCAGTGAAGGTCTGGTCTCTGCTGTGCGGTTCTGGCTCCTGCGAGACTTGTCCCAGCGGGAACGCGATCAACAGAACTGTCTTGACGAAGTGGCGGCCCACTGGAATCCGGAAGTTCAAGCTCGCCTGATTCATCAGGCCCTCGAAACAGTCCTTCAACGACACTCGGCTAATGATGAATGACGGCTCAGTTCGGTCGAATTCTTCGCGAGTGAGCGGGCGACGGCACCCAAACCGCCGACGTCTCCAGGGCGTTGTGACTATTGCCTGTCTTGTGATGTACGGCACAGGAAATCTACTACCCCCTGCGCTTCTTGGACCATTCCAAGAGATGTATCTCTTGGTCGTCATCGCGCTACTTTCAATGATCGCATTCACGACAGTAGCTGCTTCATCATTTCGGGTGAAAACACCTTGGTATTTCATTTTCCTAATAGGCGCTGGCTTTATAACTTCATATTCAGCCTACGCCATCCAGAAGGCATTCTCAGTCCTTTTTGTAATTGTCTTAGTAGTCGTTGCTGCGCGCTTCCAAGAACGTCCTCGAATGATGCTCCAGTTCATCTGGGCATTGCTTGCCATTTCCTCGATAGGCACACTCTTCGTCTTCCTGTCTGATGGAACTGCTGAGATGACTAGACTTTCAGCAGACGGCCAGAATCCAATATCAGCTGCACGGCTCGCCGCACTTGGAATTCTTCTAAGCGCGTGCCTGCTCCAGATCCGCGCCGTGCAGGGGTTGGCGGGTCGAACGACCTTGGTTCTCATCATCCTCATCAACCTCTCAGTCCTGTGGGCCACAGGAAGCCGGGGTCCTGCGGTAGCGCTGCTGTGTGGACTTGCCGTCTTGCTCACGGCGCCCGGGAAGTCCAGAACCAACCGCATCAGCCTGACAGTCGCTGCTTCGTCGCTAGGCGTGGCGTTCTTCTCATCGACCTCGGTGCAGCTAGGAACCGAGCGGATGCTTTCGCTTTCTGACAGCGGCCGCACAGCCCTTGCGATCGACACAATCCGAGTCGTCTGGGCAAATCCGCTGGGCATTGGATGGGGGCAACTCGGCGAATACCTACCCCTCTATCCAGTCGGCGTCGAGGCTGGATTGTACCCGCATAACCTATTTCTTGAGTTCGCTGTCGAAGCAGGACTGATCGGCTTGATCGGCATTTGTTGGCTGATTATTTCTTGCGTTAAGGTCGTCTACAATGCGCCAGTTGAGCAACGTCCTCTGCACTTACCAGTATTTTGTGTGTTTGTTTTTGCTTTTATCAATTCCATGTTTTCTAGTGACATTGTGGGAAATCGTCTGCTCTGGGTGGCTCTGGCCTTGATCATTGGCAATTCTGTGGCACTGGCTGGAAGATCGGGACTTGGTCAACATGCAAACTGAGAAGTACTTGGTCTGGGAACCCGGCGAAAATGGCCATCTCCTGGTTTACTGTCGCCGGCTGGTTGATTATGCGATCGAACAGGGGCTCGACCTCAGTGTGGCTCTGTCGCGCGATGCGCTCGGCAGCGAGGCTTACCAAAGACATTTCGACTCTGACGATTCGCAGGCCAGGGCCATATCTATTTCTGGCCAGCGGAATCTCCTATCACTCCTTCGACGCGAAGGAATCACAACTCTGATTGTCCCTCACGCGGACCCCCTGCTTCACTACCTTCTCTTCATCTCCTTCAAGAAAATCAAGATGAACCTGCTTGTGATGCAGGATCCCCAGTGGGAGGCGAGGACAGCCCAAACAGCGCTCTTACGTGGTTTGCGTCTGCGCTTGAAGCAACTGTTCATTATGCTTCTTGGTCGCCGCCCGTCTGTCACCCTCAGAAAGTTGGGTCCTCCCACGAGTACTTCGGTCAAGGTTGTGCCAGATCCAGTGTTGATCTCAGAATTGGACACCACAATTTCGATTGCAGATCTCCATCTCGGAGTTGAGACTTTTTGGTTTGGCATCGTCGGCGGAATTTCTCCTCACAAGAACCCAATGCTGGTTGCCACCGCTCTCCGCGTACTTGCGGCATCAACTAGCCGGAGAATTGGCCTAGCCTTCATCGGTCCGATCTCTGCGGAGCTCGCTGGCCTAGAGTCGGACGCACGCGATCTACTTGCCGAGACCAGTGTTGAATTCATCTCAAGGGACCGCATCTTGAGCAACTCGGAAATGAACGCCGTGATTTCACAGCTCGACTGTGTCGTCATGGCCTACTCCACTCATGCGCCAAATTCGACGGCCTGGAAGGCCGCATGCATTGGCACTCGATTCGTAGCCGCCGGCTCGAGCCAGTACCAGTTGTTTGCTCAGCTCACCGAACGTGGAATTGTCGTTGATCTTGAGCTAGCGTCGCTGGTGGATGCAATGAATCGCGCCCTGCAATCCCCGCCGCCGGAGATTCTGCCGATGCCAGATGACCGCTTCGCTTCAAGACTGCTTGCTCCGTGAAGGCTCTGGGCCTTACCCGTGGCATTATCGGGGTCTCGACTGCGAACGGCCTGGGGTCGCTGATGACCGTCGGAGCGCTGGTGATCGCAACCCGAGGATTGGGTCCCGAAGTCTGGGGTTTCTCAGCTGCGGCATGGGCGGCCGGTCAATTCTTCGGCGGCTTGGTGAACTTCGGTGTATCGACTGAGCGCATTCGCTCGTTGGCGGGCATGAGCGAGGCTGAAGCAAGTCAAGCGTTCGGATCCGTCGTCGCTGCACGTCTGCTTCTACTCCTCCTGCTGATTCTTGCTGGAGTGATTTTGCTAGCTGCTGGCGCCAACTTCTTGGCGCTTGTGTTGTTTGCTGCGGCCGGTTCGTCTGCGAGCCTACTGTCAACGGCACATGCTTACGCGCGCAGGAACTACCGAGCCGCAACAGTCATTCTCGGCGGCGAAAAGGGAATCTTTCTGCTCATCGTTGCTTCCGCGTCATTCACAGAATCGCTGACGGTGCACACTGTTCCGGTAGCAGCTGGCATGGCGGGGGTGATTATGCTGATCTCGGTCCTAGTTGTCCACAAGCCGGGCTCTTCCTGGTCAGGATTCCAAGAAGTTTGGCGGCAGTATCGGAGGTCCGCGAACTTCGGCTGGGCGTCCTTAGGCCCATCGATCCTCCTCCTAGACGTCCTAGTAGTCGGATTGTTTGCCTCTGAGACGCAGGCGGGGTTCTTCGCCGTAGCGTCTCGCCTGACGTCTCCTCTCAGTTTGCTAACAACTGCTGCTGCAACAGCGCTGTTGCCGGTCGCTGCGTCAATCACGAGTTGGGAGTCCCTCAGGCTCGGCAGCCGAGGTGCTGCAGTCTTGTCAGTCTTCGGTTTTGGTCTCGTGTCGCTCGCACTGCTTGCGCCACTCTGGGTTCCGAGGGCTTTCGGGAGTCCTTTCGAGGGAGCAATCCCCGCAATCCAAATCTATTTGGCGAACGCGGCGGTTATCGTCGTGACGCGCATCTCGGTCACCCTTCTGCAGGGTTGGAATCAGGAGCGATTCGCAGCTCAAGCGGTGATGTTCCAGTGCTTGGCGACCCTCTTACTGGTTGCTGTGGGCGCCTACGTCGCTGGAGCGATCGGGGCGGCCGTCGCGGTTCTATGGTCTAACATTATTCTTTCGTGCATTCTCGTTCGGAAGGCGCGCCAGACGCTCGCGCTTCGCGCAAAATCCGCCCCCTAGTTTGAAGACTGCCAACGTCACACGATTACCTAGGAGTTCAGTCATGCCGTCTGTCTCGAGAAGGATGGCCTCTAAAGCGAGGCGAACTGCGCTCGGAATCAGGCAAACTGTCGACGACCCATACTCTTCGCACCTACCCGTCTTGGCCGGGCTCGCTCGCGTCGCGCACATCTCATCCGTCCTTGAACTGGGATCAGGCGCCTTCAGCACCCCACAGTTCCTGGACCGCCGCGTATTCCCTGCCTTGGCCGCACTGACTTCGCTGGAAGATGACGCTGACTGGCTTTCCACTGTGGCCGAGAGCACTGGTTCCGACCCTCGGCTCGATTTGCGACTTGTTCAAAAGGTTTGCACTTCGGTGCCGAACGGCCTGGATCAGTTCGACCTTATTTTCATCGATGACTCAAGGACCTTCGCTGAGAGAAGTCAGACGATACGAGCGGTGCTTTCAGAGAAGCCGCGAGGACTGGTCGCGATTCACGACTTCGAGCACCGTGCTTACCGTAAAGCCGCCAAAGGGTTCGATCACCGGTTCACCTTCAAGGCCTACACACCACAGGTCGCGGTCTGCTGGATCGGCGACGGATCGCTTCACCCAAAGCTCTCGGCTCTTCACTCAAAGATCGTGCGTGGAAGCCAAGAACTGAAACTTGCACCTTCAGATACGGACCGGTGGGCTCAACTTCTTTCAGATGACTAGGCTAAATCTCAGGCTAACTCAACGCCAACGCCAGCTCCGCATCCTGCATGGCATGCGGCTGCCACAGGATTAGTACGGTCCAGACTCAAAGCCTCTAGAGCTCAGGGATTACGGGTTGGGATGACACCTGACCCGGCCAGCCTCCACGCAGGTGTGGGTCACGGGAGGCAGTCTCTGGATTGTCGAGATCTAGAGAACAGGAAGCCATCCCGTGACCCACGAAGACATTGTGTACGACCGTCGTGTCCGGTTGCTCGAGCACGCGGCCAGGATCGGTAACGTGGCCGAGGCCTGCCGGGTGTTCGGCGTCTCGCGCAACACCTACTACGGCTGGTTGGACAAGGCCGAGCAGTACGGCCTTTCGGCGCTGCTTCCCAAAGA
>NZ_BAAAPY010000013.1:0-65237 GCF_039531385.1 Aeromicrobium halocynthiae
ACGCCGCCCAACAGCCAGGTGCCCGTTCGATCATCCGATCCGCCATCGCCAGACGGGCGTTGACCTGCTGCTCCGACAGACCCATGGCCTGCCCGATCTCCAGCGAGATCATCCCCCGCTCCAGCAGGCGCTTGATGGGAGAGGGATCAGCGTCGATCCTCGCCTGCTCGATGTCCCGGTACCGCACCATCCCCGCGAGCGCAGCTGCCTCCGACATCGCCTGCGCCCGCGCCAACGCGTCCAGCGACGCGGTGCCGGGAGCCGACTCGATGTCCATGAATCAAACATACGTGCGACCACTGACAGTCCTCCGAGAGCATTGGACAGCGACGTCCGGCGCGGACGGTGTTGTTCAAGATGACCACCGCAGGTCGCCGAGAGCGGCGGGATTCCAGATGAGCCGCGCCTGTTCCTCCACTCTCCTGCCATGCAGAGACGGCCGCTCAGCCCATGGGTCGCTGTGCCGGCCTCCCTGCTTGCCGCCTGGGCCCTTCTGCAGGCGTTGAGCCTCTCGGTGCGGTACGCGTCGCCAGCATGGTTGGGTACCTGCCTGGCCGTGGTCTCCACTCTCTTGTTCCTTGGCGTCGTCTTTGCCTTCTTGCGGCGGGCCTTCGCCTTCCAGAGGCGTCAGCAACGCCGACGTCGCTGATCCAAGACCGATCCGTACGACGCACGCACCATGGATCGGGTCACCCGCCGCGACGCACTGCAACTACTCGAGTAGAGGGTGCTCTCGGATCGTCCTGATCGTGGGAGCGCCGGCGCGCCGCATCGTGTCGAGACGGGCCCTGATCACCGCTCCGGGGACGGCTCGTCGGGGCGGACCCGGTACCTCTCGGCGAAGCTGATCTCGACCGCCTGGACGCGGCCGACGTCGAGGCAGACGCTCTGCACCAGCAGGTCCTGAGCGTCGGGGGCGAGGTTCACCGACCAGGTGACGCGGTCCTGCTCGCCGGTCAGCGCGACGGCACCGTCCTCGTCCGTGCGCTGCGGGTCCAGGCCCGCTTCGCCGAGGCGCTCCTGCAGCTCGGTCGCGGTGGACTCGACGTCGACGACGGGCTGCTCGAAGTCCGCCTCCACGTGGTGCCGCGCGAGGTGCCGGTCCGGGCACCGGCGCGCGTCGGCGAGGGCACTTCGCTCCTCGCGGGGGACGCCGAGGACGGCGCCGGTCTCGACCAGCACCGTCCGGGCGACGTCGTCGGCCGCGAGGCGGTCGCGCTCGGGGTTGACCCGGTCCGGTGCCGGACCGCAGGCGCCGAGCACGATGCCGGCGCCCAGGACCGCGGACAGTGCCGTCAGTCGCACCCGATCAGTCCCTGAGGATCTCGGCGTCGAGGGTGTGCTCGGGGATGCCGAACCCCTCGATGAGCGTCAGCAGGTGCGGACGCAGCTTGTCGAGCAGGGTGTTGATCTCCGCGGTGATGACCTTCGCGCGCTGGTCCGAGAGCCGGTTGTGACCCATGAACCAGGCGAGGTCGTCCTCGATCGTCGTCAGCGCGTACAGGCTGCAGACGTCGCGCAGGAGGTCGGCGGCCTCCTCGTCCTCGCAGCGGGCGATGCCGGCGGTGAACGCCTCCAGCACGATCCGCTCGATGTGGACCCGGCCGGCGCGGATGACGTGGTCCTGCGCGTTGTTGAAGATCCGGAACGCCTCGTCCGCGTCGGCGCTCGCGGCGCGCTGCAGACGTCGGGCGGCGGTCTCGATGACGTGCTGCTCGCGGTCCTCGAACAGCTCCAGCTGGGTGCCGCGGTCGAGCAGGTCGTGCTCGTCGCCGCCGGGGCGGGCGTCGATGAGGCGTTGGATCAGCTGCGAGGCCGCCGTCCGCTCGCGGACGATGTCGGTGACCGTGCTGGCCGCGAAGCGCACCATGCCGACCGGGTCGAGCCCGCCGACCTCCTGCGCGTACGCGGTGAGCATCTCCTTGGCCACGAGCTGCAGCAGGACGTGGTTGTCGCCCTCGAACGTCGTGAAGACGTCGACGTCGTCGCGCAGCAGCGCGATGCGGTTCTCGGCGAGGTAGCCGGCGCCGCCGCACATCTCGCGGGACTCCTGGATGGCTCGCGACGCGTGCCACGTCATCATCGCCTTGAGGCCCGCGGCGCGACCCTCGAGCTCGCGCTGCTGCCCGGCGTCGGGCTCGGCGTTGCTCTGCAGCCTGTGCATGCGCGCCACCTGCTGGTTCTGCGCGAAGCGGTACGCGTAGCCCTTGGCGATGAGCGGCAGCAGGCGACGCTGGTGCATGCGGTAGTCGGCCAGCAGCACCTCGGGGGTGTCGTCGGGGCCGAACTGACGACGCTTCAGCGCGTACCGGCCGGCGATGCTGAGCGCCACCTCCGAGGCCGCGAGAGCCGACCCGCCGACGCTGACGCGGCCGCGGATGAGCGTGCCGAGCATCGTGAAGAAGCGACGGTTCGTGTTCTCGATGGGGGAGGAGTAGGCGCCGCCCTCGTCGACGTTGCCGTAGCGGTTGAGCAGGTTCTCGCGCGGGATGCGGACGCCGTGGAATTCCAGGCGACCGTTGTCGACGCCGCGCAGGCCGCCCTTGTGGCCGTTGTCGGAGATGATGACCCCCGGCAGCGGCTGGCCGTGCTCGTCGCGGATCGGGACGAGGAAGCAGTGCACGCCGTGGCTCTCGCCGCGGGTGATCAGCTGCGCGAACACCGTGGCGACGCTCGCGTGCTTGGCGGCGTTGCCGATGTAGTCCTTGCGGGCACTCCTGGTCGGCGTCTCGATGACGAACTCACCGGTCGACGGGTCGAACGTCGCCGTCGTCTCCAGGGCCTGGACGTTGCTGCCGTGACCGGTCTCGGTCATGGCGTAGCAACCGACGAGGTCGAGGTCGATGATCTGCGGGATGAGCGCGTGGTGGCGCTCGGTGCCGAGGTTCTCGATGGCGCCGCCGAACAGGCCCCACTGCACGCCGGCCTTGACCATGAGCGACATGTCGAACTGGGCCAGCATCTCGATGCCGGTGACCGCCATGCCGGGATCACCACCGCCGCCGTGCTCGGTCTTGAAGCCGGCTGCCGGGACGCCCGTGGGGACGAGCTCCTTGAGCTGACGGAAGGTGCGCTCCCGGGCGTCGTCGAGACCGAGGTCGTGGTCGAAGGCGAGGTCCAGCTCGGCCAGCTCGACCCGCGACTGCTCGCGCACGTGCCGCCACTTGCCGTCGAGGGCGATGCGGACTTCGTCGGAGAGACTCATGGCCCAACGATACTCGTGGCCCCAGGGCCTCGCGCGGCGTTCGACGAGGGTCACACCGCGCCGTCGGCGCCCGCCCCGCAGGGATCGGACGTCGGCAGATTGCTACGGTCTGGCGCATGCGTACGCCCCGCGCCCTCGCCGCCACCGCCCTGCTGGCCCTCACCGGACTGGCCGGGCCCGCCGTCGCCGCCGACGACGACCTCGCGTGCGGTCCCGATGACGTGGTGGTCGTCGTCGACGCCGAGATGCTGGGTGGCGACGTCGAGGCCCGCTGCGTCCCCGTGCCGCAGGACGGCACGATGCTCAGCGCCGTCGAGGACGCGGGCTTCGTCGTCGAGGGCACGGCGGAGTTCGGCTCGTCGGTCGTGTGTCGCGTCGACGGGTTCCCGAGCGAGAGCCGCGAGACCTGCCGCTCCATGCCCGCTGCCGACGCCTACTGGGGCGCCTGGATCGGCGCCGACGACGCCTGGGGCTTCGCGCAGGAGGCCGTCGACTCCCAGCCGGTCGCCGGTGGTGACGTCGTCGCGCTCGCCTTCCAGGAAGGGCCCGACGAGCGTCAGCCCGCGCTGTCCCCGGCCGAGGCGACCGAGCAGGCCCAGCCGGTCGACGAGGCGGGTCGTCCGCAGAGTCCGTCGGACGGACTGCCGTGGGGGGCGATCGCCCTGGGCGTCGGCGCGGTCGTGGTGCTCGGCGCCGTGCTCGCGGTCGTCCTGCGTCGTCGTCCCAGCTGATCTCCTCGCGCCCGCTGATACCGTGGGCGGGCCGGTCGTACCCGGCCCCTTCCACAGTTCCCCGACGCGGGGGAAGCCGGTGCGAGTCCGGCGCTGACCCGCAACCGTGAGCCGTCCTGCGGCGAGCCGGACCACCTGCCCGGGGACACCCACTCCACGCTGTCGCGGACCGCAGGTGGACCACGGTCCTCCTGCTGCAGCGAGATGAGGACCATCATGACGCGGGCTTCGCTCAACGGCCTCGGCCGCCGGGCCGACGCGTCACGGACCCTCCACCCCGTCGCGTGGTGGGTGTGGGCGCTGGGCCTGGCGGCGACGGCCAGTGTCGTGACGAACCCCTGGATGCTCGTGCTCGTCGTCCTCGTGGTGAGCATCGTGGTGGTGGCGCGCCGGACCGACGCCCCGTGGGCACTGAGCTTCCGCCTCTACCTGTGGTTCGCGCTGTTCATCGTCGTCGTGCGGGTCCTGCTGCGGGTGATGCTCGGTGGTGACAGCGGCGGCACGGTCCTGGTCGTGCTCCCCGAGGTGCCGCTGCCGGACGTCGCCCGCGGGGTGCGGCTGCTCGGCCCCGTCGCCCTGGAGTCGGTGCTCGCCGGCCTCTACGACGGGATGCGGCTGGCCACCATCGTGGTGTGCGTGGGTGCCGCCAACGCCCTGGCCAACCCCAAGCGCCTGCTCGCCTCGCTCCCACCGGCCCTCTACGAGGTCGGCACCGCCGTCGTCGTGGCCCTGTCGGTCTTCCCCCAGCTCGCCGACAGCCTGCGTCGGGTGCGCCGGGCCCGTCGACTGCGCGGGGACGCCGGTCGTGGGGTGGGTGCCCTGCGACGCGTCGTCGTCCCGGTGCTGGAGGACGCCCTCGAGCGCTCCATGACGCTGGCCGCCGGGATGGACGCACGTGGCTACGGCCGCAGCGGCACGGCGACACCGCGGCAGCGCGCCGTGACCGGTTCGCTGCTGCTCGGTGGTCTCGTGGGGCTCGCCGTCGGCGTCTACGCATTCCTGGACTCCTCCGCACCGCGGGTGCTCGCCGTCCCGATGCTCGTGACCGGGACCGTGCTCTCGGTCGCCGGGCTGGCCGCCGCGGGTCGCCGGGTCCAACGCGTCCGCTACCGCCCGGACCCGTGGGCGCGCGGCGAGCTGGTGGCCATCGCGAGCGGCCTCGGCGCCGCGGTCCTGGCGGTGCAGCTGCCCGTGTGGCAGCCCCTCGTGGCGAACCCTCCGCTCGGTGCCTTCCCGACGGTCACGCCGCTGGCGGTCGCCATCGTCCTGCTGGGGCTGCTGCCGGCCGCGCTGATCCCGGAACCACCTGCGGCCGCGCCCGCCTCACGGACGCCGCAGGAGGTGGCGACGTGATCGAGCTCAGGGACGTCACCTTCGGCTACGACGACGCGGACCACCCGGTGCTGCGCGACGTCGACTTACGTCTGGAGGAGGGCGAGCTCGTGCTGGTCGCCGGTCGCACCGGAACCGGCAAGAGCACCCTCCTGAGGCTCCTCAACGGTCTCGTCCCGCGCTTCAGCGGCGGCGAGCTGGCCGGCGACGTCCTCGTCGACGGCTCCTCGATCGTCGGCGTCGCACCGCGCGACCTCGCGCACGTCGTCGGTCACGTGCCGCAGGACCCGCTCGCCGGTTTCGTCACCGACACCGTGGAGGAGGAGCTCGCCTACGGGATGGAGCAGCTGGGCATCGATCCCGGCACGATGCGGCGCCGCGTCGAGGAGACGCTCGACCTCCTCGGCATCGAGGACCTTCGCGACCGAGCGCTGCGCACGCTCTCCGGCGGTCAGCAGCAGCGCGTCGCCATCGGTTCGGTGCTGACCATGCACCCCCGGGTCCTCGTGCTCGACGAGCCCACGTCGGCGCTCGACCCCACCGCTGCCGAGGACGTCCTGGCGACCCTCGCGCGCCTCGTCGACGACCTCGGGCTCACCGTCGTCGTGGCCGAGCACCGGATGGAGCGCGTCATCCCGTTCGCCGACCGTCTCGTGCTCGTCGACGACACCCGCGTCCGGGCCGGTGAGCCGGCCGAGCTGCTGCGCACGTCGAGCGTGGCGCCGCCGGTGATCGAGCTGGGCCGCTTGGCGGGGTGGGACCCGCTGCCGCTGTCGGTGCGGGCGGCGCGACGTCGGCGTGACGCCCTGCGGGAGCGACTCTCGGACCGTCGGTCCCGCGCCGTCACGATCGCGGGCGAGGACCAGCTCGTCGCCCGGGGTGTGACCGTCGCCCACGGCGACCTCGTCGCGGTCCGCGACGTGTCGGTGCGCGTGCGGCGAGGCGAGATCGTGACGGTCATGGGCCGCAACGGTGCGGGGAAGTCCTCGCTGTTGTGGGCCCTGCAGGGTGCCGGGAAGCGTCGGGCCGGGTCGCTCGACGTGCGCGGCGAGGACCCGGCGACCGTCAAGGCGGATCGAGCACGGACCCTCGTCGGCCTGGTGCCGCAGACCGCGGGTGACCTGCTCTACCTCGAGACCGTCGCGCTGGAGTGCGCGGCCGCCGACCAGCAGGCCGACGCCGTACCGGGCACCTGCCGGACCCTGCTCGACCGGCTCGCCCCCGGCATCGCCGACGCCCACCACCCCCGTGACCTCTCCGAGGGTCAGCGCCTCTCGCTCGTGCTCGCCATCGTGCTCACCGCTCGTCCGCACGTCATCGCCCTGGACGAACCGACCCGGGGTCTCGACTACGGCGCCAAGGTCGAGCTGCGACGCATCCTGCGCGACCTCGCCGACGACGGCCACGGCGTGCTCGTCGCCACCCACGACGTCGAGTTCGTCGCGCAGGTCGCGGACACCGTCATGGTCATGGCGCAGGGCGAGGTGGTGTCCGCCGGGACGCCCGAGCAGGTGCTGCCGGAGTCCCCGGCCTTCGCCCCGCAGGTGTGGAAGATCCTGGGCGACGGGTGGCTCACGGTCGACGAGGTCCAGGCGGCCCTCGCGTGAGCCCGACGACGACCTCGTCCGCGAGGCCCGCCTCGACCGCGGTGCGCGTCGGGGCCCGCTCCGCGGTGACCATGGCGCTCGCGAGCACGGTCGGGCTGCTGATGTTCGCGTGGCCGCTTGTGCTGGTACCGGCGCAGGGTGCGGACAGGGTCGACCCGCCGTTCGTCTTCCTCCTGCTCCTGCCGCTGGTGATCCTCGTCGTCGTCGCCGAGCTGTCCGAGGGCGGGATGGACGCCAAGGCCCTCGCGATGCTGGGGGTCCTGACGGCGGTCAACGGCGCCCTGCGGTCGGTGGGTGCGGGGGTCGCCGGGCTCGAGCTGGTGTTCTTCCTGCTGATCCTCGCGGGTCGGGTCTTCGGGCCCGGGTTCGGCTTCGTGCTCGGGTGCACCTCCATGTTCGCCTCGGCGCTGCTGACCGGTGCCGTCGGGCCGTGGCTCCCGTTCCAGATGCTGTGCGCGGCCTGGATCGGGATGATCGCGGGGCTCCTGCCGCGTCGGGTCTCGGGGAGGGCTGAGATCGTCATGCTGGCCACGTGGGGCATCGTGGCCGCGTACCTGTTCGGCGCGCTCATGAACCTCTGGTCGTGGCCCTTCACGCTCGGCATCGAGGTCCCGGGGCACGCGTCGACGTCACTCGCCTACGTCCCGGGCGCCCCGGTCCTGGAGAACCTGCAGTCCTTCGCCGTCTACACGCTGCTCACGTCCACCGCGGGGTGGGACGCCGGCCGAGCGATCACGAACACCGTCGCGATCGTGGTCCTCGGCCCGGCGATCCTCGCCACCTTGCGCCGCGCCGCCCGACGCGCGCGCTACGTGCGGGCCTGAGGACGGTCCTCGGACTCGGGGTGTGGTCTCGATGCGCGGGGACCTGCTCCTTCGTCGCGGTCCCCACCACGCCCCCAAGCACTCCGTGCAGGGGGCGCCCCCAGACCACCGAGGGTCGGCCAGTCCTTGGTGGTGGTGTGTCGAAACCAGATCTCCGCCGGAGGGACGGGTCGCGGCGGGCGATACGTGACACCGTCGATGTCACGGTCCTAGTCTGTGCCCATGAACCTCGTCGGGCTCGCCACCCTCCCGGTCCGGGTGACGGTGGCCGCCACCCGCACGACCCTCGCCCTCGGACAGCTCGCCTCGCCCGACGGGCCCCTGCTCCGCCAGGGCGGGTACGCCGACCGCGTGGCCGTCCTCATCGGCGAGGACGGGCTCCTCGAGCAGCTCGCGAGGCTGCTCGCCGACGAGCGCGGCGTCGTCGCGCTCGGCAACCTGATCGCCGACATCACGGCCGAGGACCGCCCCATCGGGCGGGCGCTCGCCCGCGACGGGCTCGTGGACCGGATGGCGTCGGAGGACGGACCCTTCGTACGTCTCCTGGAGGCCGACGGACCGCTCGACCGTGCGCTGGCGGAGGACGGTCCGCTCTACCGCTTCCTCGCGCCCGGCGGCGCGCTCGACCGGCTGCTCGCGCCCAACGGACCCCTCGAGCGACTCACCGCCGAGGGCGGACCCCTGGAGCGGATCCTCGAGCCCGGCGGCACCCTCGACCGGCTGCTCGCCGAGGACGGCGCCCTCGAGCACGTCCTCGAGCCCGGGGGCCTCCTGGAGCAGTTGCTCGAGGAGGAGGGCATCCTCGAGACCCTCCTCGGTCCTGGCGGCACCCTGGAGCAGCTCGTCCACCTCGGGCACACGTTCGACGCGATCGTGCCGCGCCTGGAGGCCCTCGGGAACGCGATCCCGAACCTCAACAACGCCGTCGCCGTCCTCAGCGGCGCGGTCGAGCCGCTCGGCAGCCTCGCCAACCGGTTCCCGGGGAGCCGTCGCCGCGGGCTCACCGCCGGCACCGAGCGTCCACCCGGCGACGTGCCGCTCGACTGACCCTCCCCGATCGGCCGGTGGACCCGCGGCCGACTTGCCGACCCGCGCCGCGGCCTCAGGATCGTCGGTATGGACATCGTCATCATCGGGGCCGGCCTGGCCGCCGCCAAGACCGCAGCGACCCTCCGCGAGAAGGGTCACGACGGCAGCATCACCGTGGTCGGCGAGGAGCCGCACGCCCCCTACGAGCGCCCGCCGCTCTCGAAGGACCTGCTGCAGGGGGAGTCGAGCCTGGAGGACGCGCTCGTGCAGGACGCCGCCTGGTACGAGGAGAACGACGTCCGCCTCGTCACCGGAGCCCGCGCCGAGCGCATCGACACCGCCGAGCACCGCGTGCACCTCGAAGGAGGCGAGGCGCTGACGTACGACAAGCTCGTCCTCGCCACCGGCGCCACGCCCCGCTCCCTCGACCTGCCCGGCGCCGACCACGCTCTGCGTCTGCGCCGCGTCGAGGACGCCGAGGCCATGCGCTCGGCGTTCGAGGACGCCGAGTCCGTCGTCATCGTCGGGGCCGGCTGGATCGGACTGGAGGCCGCCGCGGCAGCACGGGCCGCCGGCCTGCGCACCACCGTCCTCGAGCACTCCGACGTGCCGCTGGAGAAGGCGCTCGGCCGCGACATGGGAGAGCACTTCGCCCGGCTGCACCGCGGCCACGACGTCGACCTGCGCACGGGCGTCAGCGTCGGCGCCGTGACCGGGGACGGGCCCTTCGCGGTCACGATCGGTGGCGACGTCCTCGAGACCGACCTCGTCGTCGTGGCCGTGGGCGCTGCGCCCGCCACGGAGCTCGCGGAGGCGGCCGGCATCCTCGTCGACGACGGCGTCATGACCGACGAGCACCTCGTCACCAGCGATCCCGACGTCCTCGCGATCGGCGACGTCGCCCGGTCCTTCAACCCCACGCTCGGCACGGCGCTGCGCGTCGAGCACTGGGACAACGCCTCCCGTCAGGGCGAGCTCGCCGCGAAGGTGCTGCTGGGCGAGGACGCCGCCTACGACTGGTTGCCGTTCTTCTTCACCGACCAGTACGACCTCGGCATGGAGTACGTCGGTCACGGCAGCGGCGACGACGAGACCGTCGTGCGCGGCGACCAGGCCTCCGGCGAGTTCATCGCGTTCTGGCTCGACGGCGACCGCGTCACCGCCGGCATGAACGTCAACGTCTGGGACGTCAACGACGACATCCGTGCCCTCGTGGGTCGTACCGTGGAGCGCGAGCGGCTGGTCGACCCCGACGTGCCGCTCGCGGAGGTGGCCGGTGGCTCGAAGGGCTGACGACGTCGAGGAGGCCGTCGCCGAGGACGTCGAGGGTGCTGTCGACGACGCCGTCGAGGGGGCTGTCGCCCGGGCCCGCGAGGCCGGGCGGCGGCGCTTCGGTGCGCTGCCGGAGGGTGTCGCGCTCGAGGACACCGTCGCCGAGCACGACGCGCGGCCCGTGGCCGACCCGCAGGGTGGTCGCGACCCCGAACGCGACTTCCTGCTGAGGCACGCGCTCCCCTGAACCGCCGTGCGCGGGAACATCCCGTCCCGCCCGGTCGTTGCGACCGGACGTGCCCACCCTGCTCGAGCCCCTGACCCTGCGCGGCCTCACCGCACCCCACCGCATCTGGCTCGCGCCGATGTGCCAGTACAGCTGCGAGGCGCAGGACGGCGTCCCCACCGACTGGCACCTCGCGCACCTCGGCGCCCGAGCAGCGGGTGGGTTCGGACTGATCGTCACCGAGGCGGCCGCGGTCGTGCCGGAGGGACGGATCAGCCCGCAGGACGTCGGCCTGTGGAACGACGACCAGGCCGCTGCGTGGCGTCGCGTCGTCGACGTCGTGCACGACCAGGACGTCCCGATCGCGGTCCAGCTGGCGCACGCGGGCCGCAAGGCCGCGACGTGGGCACCGTTCGCCGAGGAGTTCGGATCGGTGCCGCAGTCCGACGGCGGCTGGGTCACCGTCGCCCCCACCGACCGCGCCTACGAGGGACTCGCCGCGCCCCGACGCATGACGACCGAGGAGGTGCGTGCCGTGGCCGGCGAGTTCGCCGCCGCCACGCGCCGGGCCCACGACGCGGGCTTCGACGCTGTCGAGATCCACGCCGCGCACGGCTACCTGCTGCACCAGTTCCTCTCACCGCTCGTCAACGACCGCGACGACGAGTACGGCGGCGCCTTCGAGAACCGGACCCGCGTCGTGCTGGAGGTGGTCGACGCCGTGCGCGCCGCCCTGCCCGAGGACAAGCCCGTGCTCATCCGCTTCTCCGCCACCGACTGGGCCGACGGCGGGTGGGACGTCGAGCAGACGACGCGCCTCGCCGCGCTGGTCGTCGAGCGCGGGGTCGACCTCGTCGACGTCTCGTCCGCGGGTGCGGTGCCGGAACAGCGCATCACGGTCGGGCCCGGCTACCAGGTGCCGTTCGCCGCGCAGGTGCGCGAGACGGTCGACGTCGCGGTCAGCGCGGTCGGGCTCATCACCGAGCCCGAGCAGGCGGCGCAGATCGTCGAGTCCGGCGACGCCGACGTCGTCATGCTGGCCCGCGCGGCGCTGCGCGAGCCGTCGTGGCCGCAGCGCGCCGCGCACGAGCTGGGCGAGCCCGACGCTGTCCGCGTGCCACCGCAGTACCTGCGGGGCGTGTGGCGCTGACCCGCGCCGTTAGGATCGCGTCGTGACCGACGCTCCCGCGAAGCCCACCCTGGACACCGTCTCCCACGCCACGGCCACGCCGGAGCGCGAGCTCCCGTGGGCCGAGCTCGGGCTGCGCGCCGAGGAGTACGAGCGGATCCGCGAGATCCTCGGCCGACGCCCCACCGGCGCGGAGCTGGCCATGTACTCGGTCATGTGGAGCGAGCACTGCTCCTACAAGTCCTCCAAGGTGCACCTCAAGAAGTTCGGCGAGCTCGCCCAGGAGACACCGCTCGGCAAGACCCTCGCCGGCATCGGCGAGAACGCCGGCGTCATCGACATCGGCCAGGGCTACGCCGTCACCTTCAAGGTGGAGTCGCACAACCACCCCAGCTACGTCGAGCCGTACCAGGGTGCGGCGACCGGCGTCGGCGGCATCGTCCGCGACATCCTCGCGATGGGTGCCCGTCCGGTCGCCGTGATGGACCCGCTGCGCTTCGGCCCGCTGGAGGCCGAGGACACCAAGCGGGTGCTGCCGGGCATCGTCGCGGGCGTCGGCGGGTACGGCAACTGCCTCGGTCTGCCGAACATCGGCGGCGAGGTGGTCTTCGACGAGACCTACCTCGGCAACCCGCTCGTCAATGCCCTGTGCGTCGGCGTGCTGCGCCACGAGGACCTGCACCTCGCGCACGCGTCGGGCGTCGGCAACAAGGTCGTGCTCTACGGCGCCCGCACCGGTGGTGACGGCATCGGGGGCGTGTCGGTGCTCGCGTCGGAGACGTTCAGCGAGGACGGCCCGGCCAAGCGCCCGAGCGTGCAGGTCGGCGACCCGTTCATGGAGAAGCTGCTCATCGAGTGCACCCTCGAGCTGTTCGCGGCCAAGGTCGTCAACGGCATCCAGGACCTCGGCGGCGCCGGGCTGTCGTGCGCCACCAGCGAGCTCGCGTCGGCCGGCGACGGCGGCATGCACGTCGAGCTCGACACCGTCCCGCTGCGCGACTCGACGCTCTCGCCGGAGGAGATCCTCATGAGCGAGAGCCAGGAGCGCATGATGGCCGTCGTCGAGCCCGAGCACCTCGACGCGTTCATGGCGATCTGTGACAAGTGGGACGTCGAGGCGGTCGTCGTCGGCGAGGTGACCGACTCCGGCCGGCTCGTCATCGACTGGCACGGCGAGACCGTCGTCGACGTGCCGCCCCGCTCGGTCGCCCACGACGGCCCCACCTACCAGCGCCCCTACGCCCGCCCGGACTGGCAGGACGCGCTGCAGGCCGACCGCGCCGAGGACCTGCCCCGCCCGAGCAGCGGTGACGAGCTCGGCGACACACTCCTGCGGCTGATGGCCTCGCCCAACCTGGCCGACACGTCGTGGGTCACCGACCAGTACGACCGCTACGTCCGCGGCAACACGGTGCTCGCGCAGCCGGAGGACTCCGGCGTCGTGCGCGTCGACGAGGACTCCCACCTCGGGGTCGCCGTCTCCACGGACTGCAACGGCCGCTTCGCCAAGCTCGACCCGTACGCCGGTGCGCAGCTCGCGCTCGCCGAGTCCTACCGCAACGTCGCGGTGGGGGGAGCGCTGCCGCTGGCCGTCACCGACTGCCTGAACTTCGGCTCCCCCGAGAACCCCGACGTCATGTGGCAGTTCGAGCAGGCCACGCACGGGCTCAAGGACGCCTGCGAGGTGCTCGGCATCCCGGTGACCGGCGGCAACGTGTCGTTCTACAACCAGACCGGCGACGTCCCGATCCTGCCCACGCCCGTCGTCGGCGTGCTCGGTGTCGTCGACGACGTCCGGCGCCGGGTCCGTCAGGGCTTCGCTGCCGAGGGCGAGCACGTGCTGCTGCTGGGCGAGACGCGCGAGGAGCTGTCCGGCTCGTCGTGGGCGCACGTCGTGCACGGCCACCTGGGCGGTCTGCCACCGGCCGTCGACCTCGCCGCCGAGCAGGCGCTCGCGGGGCTCATGCGCGCGGCGGTCGCCGACGGGCTCGTCTCCAGCGCCCACGACCTCTCCGACGGTGGCCTCGCGGTGGCGCTGACCGAGGCCTCGATCCGCAACGGCGTCGGCGTGCACGTCGAGCTCGACGACGACCCGTTCGTGACCCTGTTCAGCGAGTCCGCTGCGCGGGCCGTGGTGAGTGTCGCGCCCGAGCACCACGGGGCGTTCGTGTCCCTGGCGGAGGAGCACGGGGTCGAGGTCGCCTCGATCGGCCGCACCGGCGGGGACGCGGTCGAGGTCGCCGGGCAGTTCCGCCTGCCGATCGCCGAGATCCGTGCCGCGTGGTCCGCGACCCTCCCGGGCGTGCTGGGTCACACCGTCGGCATCGACAGCGAGCACCCGGTGCCCTGATGGCACGAGCGATGACGGCACTCACCCCCGAGGTGGTGCAGGGCCTGCTCGACCGGCTCGACGAGGGCGACACCTCGCGCGAGGTCCTCAAGCCGTTGACCAAGCACTTCCTGTCCGCGCTCGTGGACAAGGCGCCCGGACGCAGCGTCGAGGTGCGGGTGCCGCCGTTCGCGGCCGCGCAGTGCATCGAGGGAGCCACGCACACCCGTGGCACCCCGCCGGCCGTGGTCGAGACCGACGCCGAGACGTGGATCGCCCTCGCCCGCGGCACCCTCTCCTGGTCCGACGCCGCCCCGCGCGTCCACGCCTCCGGCGAACGCTCCGACCTCTCGCCCCACCTCCCCCTCGCCTGACCCCCGCCATCCGACACGTGGCGCCAGGAGCTCGCCGCTCGGGGGCCCGGGCCGCGGTCATCGCGAGGACCGGTCTGGTTGCCCGGTGACCCCTTGGGGGGATCTGTATGCTGATTCGCAGCGGCCTCGACCCACACCCCTGGAGGGTCGGGGCCGCGCTTTCTTGCCTCGAACCGCAGGCTTCGCGCCGTCTCAGACCTGGCGTCGGTCCGCCCAGTAGGGCTTGCGCAGCTCGCGCTTGAGGATCGTGCCCGACAGGTTGCGTGGGAGCATCTCCACGACGTCGATCGAGCGGGGGACCTTGTAGCCGGCGAGCTTCTCCCTGGCGAAGGCGATGAGCTCCTCGGAGGTGGGTCACTCCAGGGTAGGTGGTGGGCCGTCAGCCCCCGACGGCCTCCGCGAGCCGGTCGAGCGTGCGACGCATGTTCTTCTTGGTCGCCGCCGGCATCTTCGTGCGCTTGAGGAGCATCGCCTGCTTGTCCTGCGAGAGGTCCCACGTCTCGCGGACGAGGGTGCCGCCGGCGACGGGCTCGAGCTCGTAGCGCCAGGTCCGTCCCCCGACGAGCCCGAACAGCCCGGTCGTCCTCCACGCGATGCGGCGGTCCTGCTCGAACTCCACCACGGTGTTCTTGGTCGAGTACGGTGCGCCCATCTTCATCGACATGCCGAAGACCGAGCCACGCTGGAGCGGCTGGCTCGGCTCACGGGTGCCCTTGACGGTGCCGCTGCCGTCGAAGCTCGCGTGCTTGCCTGCGTCGGCCAGCAGCGCGAAGATCCGCTCCGGCGGGGCGGCGATGGTGCGTTCGACGCTGAGGGTGTCTCCGTCCATGCCGACCACCGTAGGCGTGTCGACGGCGGCCCGCTCGGCATCGGGAACCGTCCGGTGCTCATCGACGTGTCGGGTGGTCCTGGCGGAGCCCCTACACTGAGGACGTGCCTCGCGGAGACGGTCGACTGACCCACGACATCGATCCTCAGGACGTCGGACCCCAGGACGCGTGCGGCGTCTTCGGGGTGTGGGCGCCGGGTGAGGAGGTCGCCAAGCTCACGTACTACGGGCTCTACGCCCTGCAGCACCGCGGGCAGGAGTCCGCGGGCATCGCGGTGAGCAACGGCCGGCAGATCCTCGTGTACAAGGACATGGGTCTCGTGTCGCAGGTCTTCGACGAGGCGACGCTGGAGTCCCTGCGCGGAGAGGTCGCGATCGGCCACGCCCGCTACAGCACCACCGGCGCGAGCGTGTGGCAGAACGCCCAACCGACCTTCCGACCCACGAACGACGGGTCCGTCGCACTCGGTCACAACGGCAACCTGACCAACACCTCCGAGCTCGTCGAGCTGCTGCGCCGACGCACCGAGGACACGGCCGGGCCCGGTGCCAAGGGCGAGACGGCCACGTCCGACACCGGGGTCATGGCGAGCCTGCTGTCGTCGTACCCGGACCGCTCGGTCGAGGAGGCCGCGCTGGAGATCCTGCCGCGGCTGCGCGGTGCGTTCTCGCTCGTCTTCATGGACGAGACGACGCTCTACGCCGCGCGCGACCCGCAGGGGATCCGCCCGCTCGTGCTCGGACGGCTCGACCGCGGGTGGGTCGTGGCCAGCGAGACCGCCGCGCTCGACATCGTCGGCGCCTCCCTCGTGCGGGAGGTGGAGCCCGGGGAGTTCATCGCCGTCGACGCCAACGGACTGCGCACCGAGCGCTTCGCCGAGGCCGCGCCCAAGGGCTGCATCTTCGAGTACGTCTACCTCGCCCGGCCCGACACCACGATCTCGGACCAGCGCGTGTTCTCGGTGCGCGCCGAGATCGGCCGACGCCTCGCGCGCGAGAATCCGGTCGAAGCCGATCTGGTCATCCCGGTCCCGGAGTCGGGCACGCCGGCGGCGATCGGCTACGCCGAGGAGTCCGGCATCCCGTTCGGGCACGGCCTGGTCAAGAACTCCTACGTCGGTCGCACCTTCATCCAGCCCTCGCAGACCATCCGCCAGCTGGGCATCAGGCTCAAGCTCAACCCGCTGCGCGACGTCATCGCGGGCAAGCGCCTCGTCGTCGTCGACGACTCCATCGTGCGCGGCAACACCCAGCGCGCCCTGGTGCGGATGCTGCGCGAGTTCGGTGCTGCCGAGGTGCACGTGCGCATCTCCAGCCCGCCGGTGAAGTGGCCGTGCTTCTACGGCATCGACTTCGCGTCCCGTGCCGAGCTGATCGCCAACGGCATCGGCGTGGAGGAGATTTGTCGGTCCATCGGCGCCGACTCTCTCGCCTACGTCGAGCTCGACGAGCTGGTCGAGGCGACCGGCGTCCCGAAGGACCGGCTCTGCCGGGCCTGCTTCGACGGCATCTACCCGGTGGCACTGCCGGAGGACGACCTTCTCGGCAAGCACCTCCTGGAGACCGACGCGACGCCGCTGAAGGTGATCCAGTGACGACCGCGGGTGGCGCCTCCTACGCCGCGGCGGGCGTCTCGATCGAGGCCGGCGACCGTGCCGTCGAGCTCATGAAGGAGTGGGTCGAGAAGGCCCGTCGCCCCGAGGTCGTCGGGGGCATCGGCGGCTTCGCCGGGCTGTTCGACGCCTCCGCGCTCAAGCGCTTCGAGCGGCCCCTGCTCGCCACCTCCGCGGACGGTGTCGGCACGAAGGTCGCCATCGCGCAGGCCATGGACGTGCACGACACGATCGGCTACGACCTCGTCGGGATGCTCGTCGACGACCTCGTGGTCTGCGGCGCCGAACCGCTCTTCCTCACCGACTACATCGCCTGCGGGCAGGTGGTCCCCGAGCGGATCGCCGGCATCGTCAAGGGGATCGCCGCGGCGTGCGCCGAGGCGGGAACGGCCCTGCTGGGTGGGGAGACGGCCGAGCACCCCGGCCTGCTCGACCCCGACGAGTACGACGTCGCCGGCTCGACCACCGGCGTCGTCGAGGCCGACCGCCTGCTCGGCGCCGACCTCGTGCTGCCCGGCGACGCCGTGATCGCGATGGCCTCCTCGGGGCTGCACTCCAACGGCTACTCGCTGGTCCGCCACGTCCTGCTGCGCCCGGCCGACCAGGGCGGTCCCGGCTGGAGCCTGGACCGGGAGGTGCCCGAGCTCGGGGGCCGCCTCGGCGAGACGCTCCTGACCCCCACGCGCTTGTACACGTTGCCCTGCCTGGCCCTGGCCGAGCGGCTCGACGTCCACGCGATGTCGCACGTCACCGGTGGTGGCCTGGCCGCGAACCTCGCGCGCGTCGTCCCGGAGTCGGTCTCCGTGCGCGTCGACCGGTCCAGCTGGACCCGCCCGGCGGTCTTCGACGTCGTGGCCGACGTCGGCGACGTCGCACAGGCGCAGCTGGAGGAGGCGCTCAACATCGGCGTCGGCATGGTGGCCCTCGTGGCGCCCGACGACGCCGATGCCGCCGTCCGACTCCTTCGCGAGCACGGCATCGACGCCTGGGTCGCCGGCGACGTCGCCGATGCAGGCGTCCACGGTCCTGGAGGCAGCGTCACCCTCACCGGAAGTCATGGCTGACGCCCCACCCGTGGTGCAGTCCATGACGGGCGTCGTCGAGGACGGGACCGAGCTGGACCGACCGCCGAGTCCGTCCGACCTCGGCGAGGAGCACACGCTCCGCCCCGTGCCGTGGTCGGTCCGACGTCGGTCCGCGGCGATCGGCGTGGCCCTGGGGACCTTCCTGTGGAGCGTGCTCGCGACGGCGCTCACCATCGGCGGTGAGGGCTGGGACCGTGCCGTGGCCGCCGCGGTGGTCTCCGGGGTGCTCTGCGTCGTCGTGACCCGGCGCGGCGGCGACGTCGACCCGCGCTGGGTGGCGGCGCCGATCGCGGCCAGCGCCCTCCTGGCCATCGTGCTGCCGCAGGTGCCCCTGCCGTTCCCGGCGGTCCTCGCGGTCGGCGCGGTCCTGATCATCCTCCAGGTGTGCCTCGCGCAGTTCCAGCGAGGGTTGACGACCACCCGTCGGCTCGTCCTGGCGTGGAACGACGCCTTCGCCAGGCTGGCGGAGTCGCCGCGGCGCGCCGTGACCTGCGAGCTGCACGTCACGACGGTCGAAGGTGTCGGCCGTCGTCGGATCGAGGGCTCGGTGAGCTACGTGGCCGAGGACGGCACCCAGCACACCGTCCCACTGGTCTCGGCCCCGGCCGTCGGGCTCGACCTCCCCGCGAACGTGGCCGTCGACGCCGGTTCGCCGGCGGTGACGTGGCACGCCGCGGACCACTCCGTGGTGCTGACGCGGGTGCTCGGGACATCGGTGTGAGGCTCGACTCGCCGCGATGTGTCGCCCCGCTGCGAAAAGGTGGGCGATCTTCGGTAGGGTTGCTCCCACGACATACTGACTACTTTTGTGCGAGGGGGTCGGACCCATGGGGCGCGGCCGTGCTAAGGCGAAGCAGACGAAGGTTGCACGCAACCTCAAGTACCGTACTTTCGATCCGGACTTCGACGACCTGCAGCGTGAGCTGCACGGCGAGTCCGGCGATCCGATCCCGGATCAGTACGCCGACCTCGCCGAGGAGTTCAGTGAGGACCGCTCCGCCAGTTGACGGACGCGTCCGTGGCCACTGACGCCGCCGAACCGGGTCTGCCCGGTCTACGGACGACGCACGACTGGTCGTCGGTGCTCGACGAGGCCCACGTGGTGGCCGTGCGCGACCGCGCCGGCCGGGCGCCGGTCGACCCGACCCACCTCGTGCTCGAGGTGCTCGCCTACGCGGTCGACGAGGCCCTCGAGGGCACCGGTCGCCACGTCTGGGTCGAGCTGCACGACGACGGGTCGGTCAGCGTCACCGACGACGGTCGGGGAACGGACACGCGTCCCGACGCGGCGGGCCAGGCCGTCATCAAGCCGGTCATGGCCACGCCCGACCTCCGCTTCCACCAGCAGGACGACGCGCCCGTCCTCGTCGACGGGGAGCCCCGCTCGGGACTGTCGACGGTGTGCGCCGTCTCCACCTGGCTCGAGCACGTCAACCGTCGTGCCACGGGGGCGTGGATGCGCCGGTACGAGGCCGGCCGGCCGGCCGTCCGGACCCACCCGACGGGTGGACCAGGACGGCACGACCGGCACGTCCGTGCGGTTCCTCCCGGACCCCGACCTCGTGGCCGGTCGCGTCGACGGGGTCCGCCTGCGTCGCCTGACGCAGGCGCTGTCAGTGCCGGTCGACGTCGTCGACTGATGAGCGCGGGGTCGCTCAGCGCCGCGGCAGGTGCACCTGGCCGAGTCGGCCGATCGTCCGGATCCGCTGCTCGGTCTCCCGGTCGGCGGCCTCGGCGGTGGTGAGCCCGTCGGCGGCAGCGCGCTCGAGCACCGCGAGCGTGGAGTCGAAGATGCCCGTCGCGCGGGCCTTGGCGCGCTCGAAGTCGAAGCCGCGCGGGTCGAGCTCGTCGGAGACCTGGATGACGCCTCCGGCGTTGACGCAGTAGTCGGGCGCGTAGGTGATGCCGCGCTCGGTGAGGAGCTTGGCGACGCCGTCGTGCGCGAGCTGGTTGTTGGCACCACCGCAGACGACCGTGGCGCTCAGGCGCGCGACGACGTCGTCGGTGAGAGCGTTGCCCAGGGCGCACGGCGCGTACACGTCGAGCGTCTCGTCGACGAGCGCGTCGGTCGAGGCGACGACCCGCACACCGGGGTGGCGCGAGGTGACGGCGTCGAGGGCGGTGGCGTCGACGTCGGTGACGACCACCGTCGCGTCCTCCTCGACGAGGTGGTCGACGAGGTGCTTGCCGACCTTGCCGACCCCGGCGACGCCGACCCGCCGGCCCGCGAGATCGGGGGAGCCCCACAGGTGGGCAGCGCTGGCACGCATGCCCTGGTAGACGCCGAACGCCGTCAGCACCGACGAGTCGCCGGCGCCGCCGTGCTCGACCGTACGACCGGTGACGTAGGAGGTCTCGCGCGCGATGACGTCCATGTCGGGGCTGAAGGTGCCGACGTCGCAGGCGGTGTAGTAGCGGCCCGCGAGGCTCTCGACGAACCGGCCGTAGGCGCGCAGGAGAGCTTCGGACTTGTCGCGTCGAGGGTCGCCGATGATGACGGCCTTGCCGCCGCCGAGGTCGAGCCCGGCGAGCGCGTTCTTGTAGGCCATGCCTCGGCTCAGCGCGAGGACGTCGGTGAGTGCCTCCGCCTCCGTGGCGTAGGGATGGAACCGCGTGCCCCCGAGCCCCGGGCCGAGGGCGGTCGAGTACAGGCCGATGATGGCCTTGAGGCCGCTGGTCTCGTCGTGGCAGTGGACGACCTGCTCGTGGGCGTGGTCGAAGACGCCGGACGGCGTCGGTGCGGGCTGGTTCATGGTGGCACTCCTGCGGGTGGGACCGGTGCGGGTGGCCGGTCGGTCGACGACGTCGCGAGGTGGTGGACGTCGCGCCCGATGCTACGCCGGTGCCGACGATTCCGGGACCCCGCCGGCACGACCGTATGATGTGGCGCACATCCGACGGAGGGGACGGCATGACGCAGCCAGATCGCATGACCGACGAGGAACGAGAGACCTCCGAGGGGATGCAGGCCACGTCCGACCCGCCGGGGACCTTCCGGCGCCGGATGATCGGGCTCGTCGCCGGGCCGGTGCTGGCGGTGCTGCTGTACCTCGTGCTGCCCGACGACCTCGGCCACGCCGGCGCCCTCACCGCCGCCATCGCCATCCTCATGGCGACGTGGTGGATGACCGAGGCCATCCCGATCCCCGCCACCGCGCTGATCCCCCTCCTGGCGTTCCCGGTGCTCGGGGACGTGTCGGTCGACGAGGTCGGCGCCTCCTACGGCAACAACATCATCTTCCTGTTCATGGGTGGGTTCATGCTCGCCCTGGCGATGCAGCGCTGGAACCTGCACCGTCGCATCGCGCTCGTCACCGTTCGCGCAATGGGCACCAAGCCGCACATGGTCATCGGCGGGTTCATGCTGGCCACCGCGTTCCTCAGCATGTGGGTCTCGAACACCGCGACGGCCGTCATGATGCTGCCGATCGGGTTGTCGGTGCTGATGCTGGTGAACCGGCTCTCCGGCGAGGCCGAGCCGGACGGCGCGTCGGCGGACGAGGCGAAGACCGGGGAGACCACGCGGGCCCTGCGTACCAACTTCGGCACGGCGCTCATGCTCGGCATCGCCTACGCGGCGTCGATCGGCTCGCTCGGGACCATCATCGGCACGCCGCCGAACACCTTGCTCGTGGGCTACATGAGCACCGCCCACGACGTGCAGATCGGCTTCGGGCAGTGGATGCTCCTCGGCCTTCCGCTGGCGGTCGTCCTGCTCCTGGCGTGCTGGTTCATCCTGACCCGGCTGGTGTTCCCCGCCGAGATGGACGACCTGCCGGGCGGCCGGGAGCTGATGGACGCCGAGGTCGCCAAGCTCGGCCCCGTGACCCGCCCGGAGAAGATGGTGGCGGCGATCTTCCTGCTTGCCGCGGTCAGCTGGGTGACCTTCCCGCTCGTCCAGGACGAACCGGTCGTCTCCGACGCCGGCATCGCCATGGCGATCGCGCTGCTGCTGTTCCTGCTGCCCGCCGGGACCGGCCGAGGCATTCGCCTGCTGGACTGGGAGTACGCGGCCCGGCTGCCGTGGGGTGTGCTGCTGTTGTTCGGCGGCGGGCTGGCCCTGAGCGCCCAGTTCAGCGAGAGCGGCCTGACCGAGTGGATCGGCGAGAAGGCCGAGGGCTTCGGCGGCATCCCCGTGGTGCTGCTGGTGGTCATCGTCACCGCCGGTGTGGTGATGCTGACCGAGCTCACCAGCAACACCGCCACCGCGGCGACCTTCCTGCCGCTGGCCGGTGGCCTCGCCCTCGGGCTCGGCATCGACCCGCTGCTGCTCGCGATCCCCGTGGCACTGGCCGCGACCTGCGCCTTCATGCTCCCGGTGGCCACGCCCCCGAACGCCATCGCGTTCGGCTCCGGCTACGTCTCGATCGGCGACATGATGCGCGGCGGCATCTGGATCAACCTCGTCGCGCTCGTCGCCATCACGGCCGCCGTGATGACGATCGCCGGGGCGGTGTTCGGGATCAGCCTCTGAGGGCGACCGGCGACCTCAGAGGGTCGCCGGGGGCAAGACCTCGTGGATCCGGGTCGGTCGCCCGACGCCCTTGAGCTCGACCTCGCCGCGCTCGGCGCAGTCGACCTCGTCGCGCACCAGCAGCCAGGTGGCGTGGCTGAGCAGCACCCGGCCAGGGGTGCAGTGGTTCTGCAGGCGGGCCGCGAGGTTGACTCCCCGTCCCAGCGCTGCATACTTGCGCCGCTCGCCGGAGCCGACGTTGCCGACCATCACGATGCCGGTGTTGATGCCCACGCGGACGGACAGGGCGGCGTCGATGCCGTCGGACTCCCACCGACGGTTGAGCCCGACGACGGCGGCCTGCATGTCCACGGCCATGCGCACCGCGCGCAGTGCGTGGTCGTGGTCGTCGGTGGCGGTGGGGGCGCCGAAGAAGATGAGGACGGCGTCGCCGATGAGCTCGTCGATCGTCCCGTCGTAGTGCTCGGCGATGCGGGTCATCTCCGAGAAGTAGTCGTCCAGCACGCGCGCGAGCTCCTCCGGCTCCAGGCGTTCGGTGAGCTCGGTGAACCCGACGACGTCGGAGAAGAAGATGGTGAGCTTGCGTCGCGCCAGCGCGGTCGGGTCCTGGCCGTCGAGCACGGCGTCGGCCACCTGCGCGGGGACGTAGCGGCGGATGACGTCGTGGCTGCGGGCGATGTCGCGACGTTGACGGTCGCTGAGCGACAGCAGCCCGAACGCCAGGCTCACCGCGACGGCGGTGAACGCGACCAGGGGCACGCTGGTGCCGATCACGCGGGTGAGCTCGCCGGCGCCGTCGACCTCCCGGACGACGAGCGCGGGCGCGTACCCGATGAAGCCCAGCAGGCGCAGGCCCTCGAGGGTGGCTGCCAGGCTGACGGAGACGATGAGAGCGGTCCAGCCGTGGAGGCGGCCGAACAGGATGCCGATGATGAGCACGGCGACGGCTGGGAACAGGGCGAACGGTGACGACCAGAAGCCGAGCAGGTGCGCGATCGCGACGCCGAAGCAGGCGTAGGTGCTGGCCGAGACCAGGAGCACGCCCTGGGCCAGCGGTCCGCGGCCGTGGGGGTCGCGGCGGGCCACGAGGCTCAGTGCCAGTGCGCTGAGCGCGACGACCGCGGTGCCGCCGACGACGAGCGCGGTGAAGGGCCGCATCGCGATCTGGTCGGAACGGTCGACGGCCCACAGGCTCAGCGCGGCGGTGGGGATCTGTCCGACGAGGAAGATGCCCATGACGAAGGCGGCGCGGGAGAGCAAGGGGCGCTCGAGCAGGCGGTCGAAGAGCCGCAGCCACGGGTGGGCCCAGACGCCGTCCATGGCCGCAGCCTAGTGGGAGGGCAACCGTCGACTGTCCGGCGAGCGCTCACCCGAGTGGCGCACAAGCGAGAACGACTGGCGGAAACTCCTCTGCGAGTGGCGCAACGTGGTGCGACACGCCGTCTCACTTCCCCCGGTTTGCGCCACTCGCGGGCGATGGGGCGGCGGGGCGAGGGGAGAGGGTCAGCGGGTGCGGCGGGCGAGGCGGCGGTCCATGCGACGCAGCTGGGGGGTGATGACCTTGGTCAGGACGCCGGGCAGGATGGACATGCCGGCCTCGCTGGCGGCGCCGGCCAGGCTGGTGACGCGGGTGGGACGGTCGACGGCGGCCTTCACGAGCCACCCGCCGGCCTTGCGGGGACTCATCATCGGCATCGCGGCGTAGATGGCGGTGGCCCCGGACATCTCCGTGCGCACCATCGGGAAGTACACCACCGTCGTCGTCACCCCGGCATGACCGTGCTCGGCACGCAGCGAGCGGGCGAAGGACTCCACCGCCGCCTTGCTGGCCAGGTAGGCCGAGAACAGGGGGATCGGCAGCTGCGACGACATCGTCGAGGAGAACACGACGTGCCCGCCGCCGCGGCCGTCGGCGGCCTGCTCGAGGAAGCGGGGCAGGAGGGCGAGGGTGAGCCTGACCGCGGCGAGGTAGTTGATCGCCATGGTGCGCTCGTAGTCGTGCAGGCGGTCGACCGACTCCCGGATCGGCCTGCGGATCGATCGCGCGGCGTTGTTCACCAGCACGTCGATGACGGGGTGAGCCTCCAGGAGCGTCGCGACCACCGCGGTCGTGGCGTCGTCGTCGGTGAGGTCGACCGGGTGGGTCGACGCCGTGCCGCCAGCGGCGCGGACCCGCTCGGCGACGTCGGCCAGCTCGTCGGCGCGCCGTGCCAGCAGGCAGACGGTCCACCCGCGGGCGCCGAGCTGGACGGCGGCCTCCGCGCCGATGCCGCTCGACGCGCCGGTGATCACGGCGACGCCCGGACGCCGGCTCACCGCTGCCCCTGGGCTTCGACGAACAGCGCCACGACGAGCCTCCCGACCCGCTGGACCATCTGCTCGGCGGACTCCTGCGGATGGGCGACCCACCAGTCCATGAGCGAGTCGACGATGCCGAGCCATGTCGCGGTCATCGCCGAGACGTCCATCGGGTCCTCCAGGCCGGCCAGGGCCAGGAGCTCCGAGACGCCCTCGTGGGCGAGCGCCTCGATGCGATCGGTGTGGGAGCGGCGGATGCGGTCCACCTCCCCGGTCGACGGCGCGGTCGCGTCGTGCAGCAGGCGCCACACGTGACGACGGTCCTCCAGCACCGCGAACATGCCGTCGAGGGTGCGCACGCCGCGCTCGATGCCGACGGCACCGGACCCGGCGATCCGCTCGATCTCGTCGCCCAGGAGCTCGCCGGCAGCATCCAGGCAGGCGGCGTACAGACCTTCCTTGGAGCCGAAGTACTGGTAGACCAGCGGCTTGCTGATCCCGGCAGTGCGGGCGACGGAGGCGACGTTGGTGGCGGCGAACCCGTCGGTGCCGAAGGCCACCGAGGCGACCTCGACGATCTGCCGCTCGCGCTCCGCGCGAGGGACCCCCTTGGTCCCGGCGGTGCTCGACGGGGCGGGAGAACTCATGCACCGACCCTATCCAGGGGCGTGAACGCGTGGTAACTTACCCAAGAGTCATATCGCGGGCGAGTGTCGAGGAGGCACCGTGCAGGAGCTGTTGGACCCCCTGAAGAACCCGGTCACGTACGCGGCACCCTTCTTCGTGCTGGTCATCCTCATCGAGCTCGCGGCGCTGCGCTGGCTCGACCACGACGACAACGTCACCGGGTACGCCCTCAAGGACGCACGGACCTCGATCTCCATGGGCGTCGGCTCGCTGGCGTTCCTCACCCTGTTCAAGGTGCTCTCGTTCTTCGGCTTCATCGCCGTCTACACCTACCTGGCGCCGTTCCACCTGCCCGTCGACACGTGGTGGTACTGGGTCCTCGTCATCCTCGGCGTCGACCTCGGGTACTACTTCCACCACCGGTTCAGCCATCGCGTGCGGATCGGCTGGGCCGGCCACCAGGCACACCACTCCAGCGAGTACATGAACTTCGGCACCGCGCTGCGGCAGAAGTGGAACCCGTGGTTCGAGTTCCTCTTCTGGTTGCCGCTGCCGCTGCTCGGGTTCTCGCCGTGGACGCTGTACGTCGCGTTCGGGTTCAACCTCATCTTTCAGTTCTTCGTGCACACCGAGCTCGTGGGCAAGCTGCCCCGACCGATCGAGTACGTCGTCAACACGCCGTCGCACCACCGCGTCCACCACGGCAGCGACCCCGAGTACCTCGACAAGAACTACGCGGGCATCTTCATCCTCTGGGACCGGATCTTCGGCACGTTCACCGAGGAGCGTCAGCGTCCCACCTACGGGCTCACCTACAAGGTCGAGACGTACAACCTGCTCCGCCTGCAGTACGGCGACTACGTCCAGATGGTGCGCGACGTCCGTGGGGCACGCCGGTTGCGCGACAAGCTCGGCTACGTGTTCGGACCGCCGGGGTGGGCGCCGCAGGACCAGCGCGAGCCGGACCCCGTCCTGCCACGGCGCTGAGCGCCGCGGGGCTCGCTCACCGCGGCGACGGGACCAGGCCCTCCGGAAGGGTCGGGGTGACGATGACGCCCGTGGCGGCGTCGCCGTAGCGGGTCAGGCGGTCGGGAGCGTGCTGCTCGAGGTGCGCGACGTAGGCGCAGACGACGGCGTCCACCTCGTCCTCGACGCGACGCAGCGCGGCCTTCGTGGTGGCCGTGCGGACGGTCTCGCGCACGCGTCGCCACCCAGGGTGGTCGAGGACGAGCGGGACGTCGTCGTCGGCGAGGCCCTCGAGCAGGTCGAGCAGGCGGGTCAGCTCGCTCCGCAGCAGGGGCAGGTCGCGGCCCTGCTTGTGCTTGTAGCGCAGGATCCGCCCGAGACCGAACAGGGCGATCGTCGCCGCATGGGGGTAGACCTCGATGGCCCGTCGCGACGCGTCGGCACCCGGGTCGAGGTCGAGACCCCACGCGCGGGCCAACCGTCCGCCGCGCGGCTCGGGCACGAAGTACGGACGCGAGAGGTTCGACGGGTGCGGGCCGGCGTCGAACCGGGCGAAGTCCGCCGCGAGGGCCGCCTCGCAGGGCCGGCGTCCGGTGGCGTTGGTGACGACGAGCGGCGCGTCGATCGCGACCGTGCACGGTCCTTCGAGCCAACCGGCCACCGCATCGGTGACGGAAGAGTCGTCGGAGACGGTGCCCAGGTGCAGGAGGTGGCCGCCGGCGCCGACGACGGCTACCCCGGTGCGGGCGCGGTCGCCCCACGCGAGGTCGAGGCCGATCGCCACCGGGCCGACGGTCACCGGGTCGCTCACGGCCGGTCCGTGCGACGCTCGAGCCAGACGACGTTCTCGGGGAAGATCCCCGCGCACACCGTCCAGATGCCCACCGCGTCGGTGGACTCCAGCAGCCTCGCCATGAGGGCCGTGCCGACGCCGCGGCCCTGCTCGCCCGCGCGCACGTAGAGCGCGTCCTCCACCACCCCGGCGTAGACCTCGCGGCTCGACGTCGGCGAGGCCGCCACCCAGCCCACGACGCGGTCACCGTCGAGGGCGACGAAGCGGTGCTCCTCGAGCTTGGCGGTCGTGAACTGCTCCCATGTCGGTGGTGCCTTCTCGAAGCTCGCGTTCCCGCCGTCGAGTCCGTCGGCGAAGATGGCGAGCACGTCCGCGCCGTGCTCGGCGAGCATCGGCACGACGTCGAGCCCGCGACCCGCTGCCGTCGACCTCGGCTCCGTCATGGCGCACAGCGTACGACTGGCGTCCCTAGGGCGTGTGGGCCGCGGGCCGCAGCATCATCGTCGACGACGTCCCCGGCAGGCTCCTGACGCGGGCGAGCGCCTCGAACCCGTGCCGCTCGTAGAGCCGTCTGCTCGCGGCCGTCGTGCTCTCCAGGGCGGCGGGCAGCTCATGCGCGTCGATGGTGGCGAGGCGGGTCCGGAGCAGCAGGCCGCCGACCCCGCGCCCTCGTGCCGCGTCGGACACGGCGATGGAGGAGAGGTACCACAGGTCGCCCGGTGGGCGGGTGCGGCGGACGGCGAGGTCGTGACGGGCGCCGCGCAGCGTGCCCCTCAGCCCGAGCGCGCCCACGATGCGCGGTAGTCCGAGCAGCTCGGTGAGCAGGCGAGGGTGCTCGCGGGGGGACTGCCACAGACCCACGCCGAGGAAGGTCCCGTCAGGGTCCTCGGCGACGTCGACCGAGCCGGGGTCGGCCCGGGACAGCTCCACGCGGTAGAGGGCGACGGCCGGCTCGACGCGCGAGGACGGGTCGCCGCCGAGCAGCGCGGCGAAGACCGGGTCGTGCGCGAAGACCCCGCCGAGCAGTCGGGCGGCGGACTCGGCGTCGTGGGTCTGCATCGGGCGCACGACGGGGGCGGGGGTGGTCACGGCGCCGATCGTGGCACACGGGTCGAGCCGTCGCACGACGCCGAGACGTCTCAGCGAAGCATCGTGCCGTGCCAGAGCCGTCCGGCGGCGTCGACGATCTGCTCGGGAGCCAGGTCGAGGCGACCCTCCAGGTGATCGGTCAGCAGCTGCCCGACGCCGCCGAGGAACATCGAGGCGGCGACGAACGCGTCGTCGCCGGAGCGGGCGGTCTCCCCGTGGACGGCCCGAGCCTCCGCGACGACGAAGGTGCGCAGGCCCTCGAGGAGCTCGGCGCGGCGAGAGCGCGTCGCCGGGTGGGACGGCGCGGCGACCATCGAGACGTGGCCGCGCCGAGGATCCTCGACGAGCAGCCGGACCAGCGTCGCGAGCCCCGCTCGTACCCGCCGTGACGGGTCGACGTGTGCGTCGACGGCCTCGGCACACGCCTGCGCGACCTCGTCGGCGAGCAGTTCGATCGTGGCGACGAGTGCAGCGTCGAGGTCGGCGAAGCTCTCGTAGAAGTAGCGCTCGCTCAGCCCGGCGGCAGAGCAGACGCGGGTCATGGTGATGGGCGGCCCGTCGGCGGTGCCCCAGACGCCGACCACGGCGTCGATCAGCCGGGTCCGCCGCTGGGCCCGCCGCTGCTCGAGCGTCATGCCCCGGTAGGTGCCGTGCTTGACCGCCATGACGACATCTTGACAGAGCGTCCTGTCAGAATCCAGGATGTCGACGTGAGCCACGTCACGAGAGCCCCGCGACGGTCCGGCGGCCTGCCCTGGATCGGACACACCCCCGAGTACGTCCGCGACCCCCAGGCCTTCATGGCCCGCCAGCACGAGAGGTACGGCCCCGTCAGCGAGGCCCGGATGCTCGGCGACGACTGGACGATGCTCATCGGACCCGACGCGTGCGAGCAGGCCTTCCGCAACGCCGACAAGGCGTTCGCGAGTGGTCCGGGGTGGGGCCGGCTCGTCGGGCCGTTCTTCCACCGCGGCCTCATGCTGCTCGACTTCGAGGAGCACCACCGGCACCGGCGTGCCCTGCAGGGCGCGTTCACGCGAGCGCACGTCGCGGCCTACACCGATGCGCTCCAGGATCCCGTGGCCACCACGATCGCCCAGTGGCCGGCCGGTTCCACGCAGCGGGTCTACGACCTGCTCAAGACCCTCACCCTCGGCGTCGCCACCGAGGTCTTCATGGGGGAGAGCGACGCCGATCCCGACGAGCTCGCCGAGGTCAATCGCGCGTTCGTCGACTGCGTGCAGGCTGCCACCACCCTCGTGCGGGTGCCGCTGCCCGGCACCCGCTGGCGACGCGCACAGGACGGTCGTCGACGGCTCGAGGAGTTCTTCGGCTCCCGGCTCGCCGCGCGTCGGGAGCGGCCCGGTGACGACCTCTTCTCCGTCCTCGCCACGCTCACCGACGACGACGGCGCGCTCGTCCTCAGCGACGCCGACGTCGTCAACCACATGATCTTCCTGCTCATGGCCGCGCACGACACGTCGACCATCACCGTCTCGACCATGGTGCAGCTGCTCGGGCAGCATCCCGAGTGGCAGGAACGCTGCCGAGCCGAGGCGATGACCCTGGGCGAGCGGCCCAGCCTCGAGGACCTGGAGGGCCTGGTCGACCTCGATCTCGTGATGCGCGAGGCGTTGCGCATCGTGCCGCCGGTACCGGTCGTCGCCAGGGAGACGGTCAAGGACACCGAGGTCCTCGGCGTGCCGATCCCGGCGGGCCGGTTCGTCGCCGTGATGCTGCACCACACCCACCACATGCCCGAGATCTGGACCGACCCGGACCGCTTCGACCCCGAGCGCTTCTCGCCCGAGCGACGCGAGGACGCCCGGCACCGGCACGCCTGGGACCCGTTCGGCGGGGGAGTGCACAAGTGCCTCGGTCTCGTGTTCGCGCGCCATGAGGTGCTGACGATCGTCGCGCACCTCCTGCGCACCAGGACCTGGCGCGTCGACCCGGCCTACGTGGCTCCGCTGTCCTACGTCTCCTTGCCGTTCCCGACCGACGGCCTGCCCGTGACGATGCACCGGCTCCAGCCGGCGCCCGCCTGAGAGCCCGGCCCCGGATCGCGCTGGCTGGACGCACGACGACGCGCCACCGTGGCGGTGACGCGTCGTCGAGGGCGGGGTCGGGTCAGCCGGCGAGCTTCGCGGCGACCTCGGCCAGGCGCTTGCCCTGGAAGTGTGCGGCCTTGATGACCTCGTCGGGGATGTCCCCGCCGCCCCCACTCGGGAAGGAGGTGCCGTACGGGTTGCCACCCGCGGCGAACAGCAGCTCGTCGGTGTAGCCGGACGGGACGATGATCGAGCCCCAGTGGTAGAAGACGTTGTTCAGCGACGGGAGCGTGGACTCGTTGCCGCCGTGGGCGTTCTGCGCCGACGTGAACGACGTGACGGCCTTGTTGGCGAGCTGGCCCTGCGACCACGGTCCGCCGGCGGTGTGGATGAACGCCTTGAACTGCGCGGCGACGTTGCCGAAGCGGGTGGGGGTGCCGAACGCGTAGCCCTGCGTCTCCACGAGGTCGTCGAGGCTCGCCTCCGGGACGTCGTTCGCCTGCGTGTCGACGTACTCCTTCCAGGCCGGGTTGCCCTCGATGGCCTCGCGCGGCGCGGTCTCGGCGACGCGACGCAGGCGCACGGACGCTCCGCCCTCCTCGGCGCCCTTGGCGACCTCGGAGGCCAGGCGGGCGACGTGGCCGCTCCTTCGACGACGGTGATTGCACTTTCAACCGTAGCGACGGCGCGGCGGTCGGCACGTCGCGCCGACGCTGCGCAGGTTCTGACGAAGTGGCGGGGCAGCCCATCAACGACGAAGACCCCCTCGCTTCGCGTCGGGGGTCTTCGTCGTCGGTGGCCAGGACCGGGGTCGAACCGGTGACCTTCCGCTTTTCAGGCGGAGGTCATGTTGCCTTTGGAGAAGTGCTTGGATGTGCCCTGGCGGCACTGAAAAGACTGCGATTACAGTCCACGCACCTGACTGCTGTGCGGGGGCGGCAGGAGGCTGCAGCGGTTTCGACCATCGCAGAGACCATTGGGGTGTCGTTCAATGCCGAAATCGGTGGGCGAACGTGGTCACGGTTTTAAGCGCATGGCCACCCCGCTTTGCACTAGACTGGTGGCCACAACTTCACATCACACCCGCTGTTTCTCCAGAGGATCGAAAGAACGAACTGGGGAGCGCACAGCGACTGTGTGACGCTCACCGAACTAACGTCCGGAAGAACATGGGTCGCCCCTGCGGCCTCCGGGTAGCGGACCTCCGTAAGCCATGCAGCCGGTCAGCGGCACTTCACGACAACCCACCCGTTGTCGCGATGGTGCCTTTGCTGACCGGCTTTGTCGTTCCTTGGGCTCTCGCGGCGACGCCTGACCAGGAGAAGTCTCATGGCTCGCAAAGACACCACCCCCTCGTACGACCGCTTGATGTCGCTCTCACAGATCGAGGACCAGTTCGGGTTCTCATCGGCGAAGGTGCGACGCGCCATTCGCTACGGCCACCTAAAGCCCGCCCCGCGAGAGAGCAAGCGGCAACCGCTCAAGGTTCTCAACTCCGAAGTCACCCGATGGGTGAAGGAGGGCGCGAGCAGCCGTCGCCCTCAGGGCTTCACGTCCGACCCGGTGCCCGCGCATCTCGCAGAGTACTGGAAGAAGGCGCGCTCATGAGTGCCGTCATCGCTCAGTCCCACGCGGGGTTTGCATGTCCATCGCGTGGGACTGAGGACTCGACCTGTCCGGAGGAAGCGGGAGGGGAGTACTGACCATGGTGCAGAGGAACAGTGCGGGTGTGCAGATCGCGGGCGATCGCCATGGCTAAGCCGAGGCGTCAACCGCTCGCGATCTACGTATACCAAGAGAACGGTGACCCGTTCGCGCGCAAGAAGAAGTTCGTGGATGAGCACGGGGAGAAGGACTTTCTCTGGGAGCACGTCACTGGCTGGGACGAGCGAGGCGAATACGTGTGGTCCCCGCGTGTCCCGAAGGAATGGGACGTTGGCCTTTATCGCGCCGATGAACTCAAGCGGGCACGAAGCCTCGGCCTCCCTGTTCACATCGCCGAAGGCGAGAAGGACGCCGAGCACTTGGCGAAGGACCATCCCGACTGGGTTGTCGCCTCTCGTCCTCACGGTGCGAAGGCGTGGCGCTCTGACTGGCACAGGGGGCTCAATGGCGTTCCGGAGGTCTACATCTACGCCGATGACGACTCTGAGGGCCACGCTGGCGCGGCTCGGGCGGCCCGTGCTCTGGAAGCCGACAACTTCAAGGTCACGATCCGACTGCCCGCTCAAGGCTCGAAAGACGTTTACGAGCATCTGAAGACCGGGCATGGGGATGCGTGGCGCAAGTTGAAGCGAGAGGACTGGCCGCCCGAACAGCGAGCAACCCAGAGGTCCCCGGCCCATTCCCATTCCGACCCCACCGACACGCAGCAGTTGTTGGGCAGAGCGGCGGGGCGCGTTGTCGAGCATGGTCGCAACGACACCGGCTTTTGGCTCGCTTGTCAGTTGCGCGATAGCAGCGTCCCCCGAGCGGAAGTTGAGCGGGTTCTCGTGGAGCAGTACGTACCGACGGCTAACGCCATAGTGCCGAAGTCGTCTCTCTACACCGAGGACGAAGCGAGAGAGTCGGTCCGGCAGGCGTTCTCTCAGGAGGCGCGGGAGCCAGCCGCGAACCCTGAGTCGCACGAGACTTGGGACGACTTCGGCAACGCTCAGCGTCTGGTGAATCTGTATGGCGACCGGTTGAAGTAGGTCAGCGACATCAAGCAGTGGGCCGTCTACGAGAAGCGGACGGGCCTGTGGGTCCTGCGCAGCGATGAGAGCGCGGCGGGTCTTGTTCGCAAGGTCGTAGAGCGCGCGGAGAAGGAGGAGGCGGGCACATATTCGGCTGACGCAGGCTCGGGATCGAAGGGTGAGGCCTCGGCGCGAGCAGAGTTTCGCAGTTGGATCAGAAAGCAGCGGTCGTCTGCGCGTATCGACGCCATGCTCAAACTCGCGAAGTCGAAAAGGTCGCTCAAGACCACGGTGGCGGAGTTCGACGCTCGACCGGAGTTACTTCACTGCGCGAACGGCGTACTCGACCTGAGGACGCGGGAGCTTCTGCCGTTCTCCGCCGACCACCTCTCAACCGTGAGCACTGGGGTGGTCTACGAACAGGGAGCACGCGATGCGTTGTGGGATTCCTACCTAGACACCTTCCTGCCGGATCTCAAACTCCAGAAGTTCGTGCAGCGAGTCATGGGATACGCACTCCTGGAAGGCAACCCTGAGCGCCTGTTCGTGATCGTCTGCGGTGGGACCAGTTCGGGCAAGAGCACGCTGAACGAGGCGGTTATGGCCGCGATGGGTGGCTACGCCAGACCGTTCAACCTCACGGTGTTCTGCGCCAATAAGGATGAGAAGCCTCGCGCAGATGTGGCGGACATTCTTCATCGCAGATACGTCTCGACGGTCGAGGCAAGCGCGGACTGGCATCTCCATGCCGACCAGATCAAGCGGGTCACGGGTGGCGACAAATTGGCTGCGCGATACCCGTGGGACAAGGCGGACACGATCCGGGTGCCAGCGTTCGCGCCGTACATCTTCACGAACGCTGTGCCGACGATCAAGGGTCGGGATCGAGCCCTTGACCGACGCCTCATGGTGCTGCCGTTTGAACGCACCATCAGCCCCGAGAACGACAGGCACGGGGCACGTGAGCAACTGGTCGCGTCGGAGTCAGCGCGCCGCGCGGTGCTGGCGTGGTTGGTGGAGGGGCTGACCGCGTATCTCGCCGACGAAGGGCTCGGCAAAGTGCCCAAGGTCGTAAGGGCTGCGATCGAGGAAGCCAAGTTCTCCTTCAGCGACATCGACCGGTTCTTCGCCGAGATGTGCGAGTTCGACGACGACTACGTAGTGCGGCCTGCTGAGATCTACGACGCGTACACGCGTTGGTCTCACACACAAGGGGTGCCGGAGCGGGAGATCGTCAGCAATCCGAGTTTCGGCATCAGCCTCGCGAACAGGGGCTATGAGAAGGGCAAGGGCTATCCGGACGGTCCTGGCACTAAGCGGACTTGGGTGCGTCGCGGTATCCGACTCAGGGAGGCGCTATGGAAGCCCTGACCCGGCCCGAACCCAGGACGCCGACCCGGGACAGCCTGAGCCCGCACGGTGCGCGGCGGTGTCTCGGAGGGCCGATCTTGCGAGGAGTGTCCCGGGGTTGTCCCGGCTCTGACCCAGGTTGCAACGGTGCCCTGGGACAGCGATCCTCCCCGCGATCGCAGGGAGCCCGCGAGGTGCTGTCCTGGGTGTCCCGGGTTACTTCAATTGTTTGTTGTGTTGTAGCCCAGGAGCAGGCAAACAGGGGCAAACGCGTATACGTAGCACACCATCGCGCTGAACCCCGGACACCCGGGACACCCGGCTTCGCCGCCGAGACCATGCGCGGCGCTGAGGCATCGCGAGATTGGTGGGCGTGATGAGCGGGGTCGTGATGGCGGCGCTCGTGATGTTGGTGGCCGCGCAGTGGGTGGCCTGGGCGCTAGTGCTGGCCGACGGGCGCACCCGCCCGAGCCGCGATGTGCGCCTGCCCGCGTTGGTCGTGCTGCTGGCAGTCCAGGTCGTGCTGTCGCTGGTGTGGGCAGCAGGTTGAGAAAGGAACAGTGAGATGGGCATGCGACAACGCAAGAAGTTGGACGGGCTGGTCGAGGCGCGGAAGTGCACGGCCAAGAAGAAGGACGGGACCCCATGCAAACGTCCACCTATCAAGGGCGGGACCGTCTGCATGAGTCACGGTGGCGCGGCTCCGCAGGTCCGGCGCAAGGCAAACGAGCGGCTCCTGAACGGCGTGCCGAAGATGCTCACGGAGTTGAAGCGTCTCGCGACTGATGAGTCGATGCCGCCGAACGTGAGACTGGCGGCGATCCGTGACTGGCTCGACCGCGCGGGCATCGGTGAGACGGCCAAGGCCGAGCTGGCCGTCAACCTCGCGAAGTGGGAAGAGTCGCTGGGTGAGGTGTTCCTCGACATCCCCGACGACGAGATGCCCGTCCGCATGGAGCCCAACGCCGAGGGCGTGTTCGTGCCCGAGGGCTCGGACTCACGCTGGGAGGACATGGAGCGTCGCCAGACGACCGGCGAGCCCTTGGACACCCCACGGCCACGGCGCGCCGCACCCACGTTCAGCGACCCCGACCCGCCCGGCTACAGCGGGCCGTAGAACGCGGACCAACCCGAGCGGGCAGCCCACGGCCACGCCGCATTCTTCACGCGGCACACGCCGTTCCGAGGCTGACGACGCCCTCTCAATGGTCCAGTTCGTGGTCAACCTCGCCACCAACAAGCATCCGAGCAGGTGGGGCCGTCGCCGACCCTCCGCCTACGAAACCGAAACGAGATGGAGCTCTCGAAGCGGTAACACTCCTGTGGGTCGATCTATATGTGTTGCTCGACCCACCCAAGAACGAATCGAGATTGCAATGTCTAGAAAGAAGCGCGGCACGCACGTCGTCAAACAAGGGATCAGGAAGCGCTACCGCGCAGACGGCACCGTGCGCGGCTACGAGGTCCGCTATCGCGACCCTGAGCGGGTCGATCTCAACGGCAAGCCGGTCCTGCGATGCAAGACCTTCCGTACGCGAGATGAGGCCGAGTCGTTCCAGGCTCGCAAGGTCGTAGAGATTATGGACGGCGAGCACATCGATCCCGAGCGGCTGCGGACGAAGTGGAAGTACATCTCGGACGAATGGCTCCGCGTGAAGGAGGCTAAGGGAGCGCGGGCACGCACGGTGAGCGGCTACCGCAACGTTCTCGACAACTGGCTCTCGCACTGGGACAAAAGAGCGATCGATGACATCCGCCCTGCCGACGTCTGGGCCGTGATCGAGCATCTGCGTGGCAAGGGCCGAGCAGTGGGAACCGAGCGGCACGTCTTCAACACGATCAACGGTGTTTTCAAGTACGCCGTCCGCAAGGGTTACGTTCGCAAGAATCCCGCCGAACCCCATCGCGAAGACCCGCGTGGACAGTCCGATGGGAAGTTCGAGGGTAAGGCTCTGACTGCTGAGGAGGCGGAGGCGATCATCGGAGCGCTGCCCGCTGGTCGATTCCGGCTCTACGGATTGCTCGGCTTGTGGACCGGGTTTCGAGCCGGTGAACTCGCGGGGCTCCGCGTCAGCAATCTCGACTCGCATCGAAGCACTGTCCAGGTGGGTGAAACCGTCGAGGACCTAGGCGGGACCCTTCGCCCCGGCATCGCCAAGACGCAGAAGTCGCTTGGGCGACGCGTTCCGATCCCACAAGGAGTGATGGACGCGCTGACGACCTACATCGAAGCCAGGGGTTTGACCGAGAGCGACTACCTCTTCGCCGGACCGAACGAGTACTTTCGGCATTCCAACTTTTACAAGCGCCAGTGGCGTGCAGCCTGTGAGGAGGCCGGACTGCCCGGCACCCGCTTTCACACGCTTCGCCACACCTTCTTGAGCCTGCGAGCACGAGAGGGCGTCCCGCCGAACGTGCTGATGGAATGGGCCGGGCACAGCACGATCAAGATCACGATGGACGTATACACCCACGCGTACGAGGACGATCCGCGTGACCGAGAGGTGGTAGAGCGGATGTTCGCCGACGCCCAGCAACGAGCCGCTGAGCACCGCGCTCATCTCACAGTCGTGAACTCATCGGCGGGCTAACCTCGCATAGGGGTTTCCGAAAACCCGCAGGTCCCACATCGAATCTGGACCTTGTCATTAACATCGCCGCTACTCCCTCGACTTCGTGTACACTCGGATGAGGAACTCGATGAAGGAGGAGCCGTGGCAATCAACCCAGTGGTGGAACAGCACCTGCGCGCGGCGCGTGACGTACTCGTGACGCAGCGCGAGGCACTCGACCACGACATCGCTCAGATCGATCAGATGCTCGGTAACGCTATTTCCACTTCAGGATCGGCGACGCCGCGCTCGGCGTCCACCGGGACCGCACCGGCTCGCGGTCCGGCCCCTTCGATGAGGGACGCGATCATCGACATGCTGACGTCGGAGTCTCGCGCCTTCTCGACCAACGAGGTGGCTGTGGAGCTCGAGAGGAAGTACGAGTGGAGCAAGGCGAGCGTCCGAAGTTTGATGAGCAAACTCGCGAAGGACGGCGTCATCGGGAACCCTCGGCGCGGCGTGTACACCGCCGTCCCCACAAGCACCTCGCCCTCCGCTGGCACGGAGGGCGAGGAAAGTGATGCGACTAGTGTGAGAGGAGGTGGTCCACGTGATCCGGATCTGCTTGAAGATCAGCAGCGTACTGACAGTTCTGATCGAAGTGGAGCCCCCATAGCGGCCCCTGAGTAGCGGGGAGGTCGGGCTTGTGGTTGCAGCCATGAGCCCGACCGAACCGTCTCACAACTCTTGATTTATGACCACATAGTAGCGCTCTTCGCTAAGTAGTCGTTCCAAATGGTGGTCAATCGTGTCGAACTTCATCTCTTGCCAGCGGTGAGTCGAGAGCCTGATCCGCGGGTGGGGCTTCTCGGTCTGGGACCAGTCGACCCCTACCGGCCTGCCTCTACGCGATGCCCTGCCGATCGACGTGACGTGGTTTGGCGCGCGGTCAAGAGTCTGAGGCGCTGGCCTTCCGCTTCTCCGCCCGCGAGCGTGCAGAGCGGGAGGCGTCCGAGTAGACCGTTCGATGTCGGGGCTGGCCTCTAGCCTTGAGGCATGCCTCCCCACGCGAGAGATGACCGCCGATACCAGGTCTTCGTCAGTTCGACCTACAGCGACCTCATGGCGGAGCGCCAGGAGGTCATCGCGACCTTGCTGGAACTCGACGCGTTCCCCGCTGGCATGGAGCTTTTCCCGGCTGCTGACGACGACGCGTGGACCATCATCAAGCGGGTCATTGACGAGTCCGATTACTACCTGCTCATCATCGGCGGTCGGTACGGCAGCGTGTCGGAGGCGCAGGTGGGCTACACCGAGATGGAGTACGACTACGCCACGCAGATCAAGAAGCCTGTGATGGCCTTCCTCCACAAGAACCCTGACGATATCGCGTCTGGCAAGACCGAGAAGACGGACGACGGTCGCGAGCGGCTAGAGACCTTCCGGGCGAAGGTTAAGACTGCCAAGCACGTCAAGTTCTGGGAGAACAAGGATGACCTCGCTGGCCACGTGGCGCGGACGTTCAGCAAGTTCACCCGCGACTATCCTGCCGTGGGCTGGACTCGGGCATCGGCTGAGACGGCTGAAGAACTGGAACTCAACCTAGCGAAGGCGCGCCTGCGGATCGCGGAACTCGAGTCAGAGAAGGCCGCGCCGTCGGCCAAGGCCCCAGACGGTACCGACGAGTTGGCTCAGGGCGATGAGTTGGTCGGCTTCATGATCCACTTCAAGTATCAATGGGACGATCCGGCCAAGCCGACCTATCAGCAGAGAAGCCACGGCTTTCGCTGGTTCGAGATCGCTGCGACGTGGGACGAGGTGTTTGCATCAATCGCCCCGAAACTGCTCAACGAGGCCAGCGAAGCCGACATGCAGAAGGCGCTCGAGTCCTGGATGCTCGAGTACCACTTCGAGGAAATCTTCGAGAAGGCGCTGGAGGGATTCGAAGGCGAGCAGCGGGAGGCTCGTGACGAGACGATGTCTTCGATCGACCTGACGATCGACCAGGACGCCTTCAGCGTGATTGTTCTTCAACTCAATGCCCTGGGTCTCGTTGGTAAGAGCGAGAAGAAGCGGAGCGTCCGCGAGGCGTCGAAGTCCTACTGGACTCTTACGCCTTGGGGCCTCGCCTACGCTACGAGGTTGCGCGCCCGGCGTCGTGGAAGCGAGCCCAGCATCCACACGATCAACACGGAGTCGACCGCGCCGACTCCAGACGACGAAGGCTGACATTCGCCTGCCGCAGTGGCGGGTCGGGTGCCCGATGGCCTGCTCGGACGTCTCGAAGTGGCACAACTCGACCACGGGGTCGACCAACGACCCGCCCGATCCGGCTGCCGCTGCCGTTGCCCGACGCGGCGCTCACCCGGCCAGACCGACAGAAACCGGCCTAGAACCGCTGACCAGTGGCCCCTCGGCCCAGGGGCCGACGCTGCGTTCTTCGTCGGCGTGCGGGCAAGGGCCGGGTTCAGAAGTCTTCGGGCTGGATGTTGAGTTCAGCGCGAAGCCGCTGCGCCTCCTCTGGCGACAACCACATGACGTCGTATGGACCCGTCTCCGTGGTGGATTGCTGCCAGCCAAAGTGTCCGTCCAACATCTCGCGCACGTACGTCCAAGGCGGGTAGTCCTCGATCTTGTTGTGGCGAGTGCCGTCGTTGAACACGACAACGAGCCAGACCCACCACTGCTTCTGACGAGAGAACGGGGTCATGAACGTGCTGAGGCTTGTCGCGACGTATCCGGCGTGCTCACCATCGCGGTACAGCGCAACCATGCCGTCGCGGAACCGCTCGATGTCCGGATCCGGATCCGGCTCCCTTAGCCACTTGCCCACGTCTCGATCCTTCCACGTCGGTTCCGTCAATCGACCGGGCCAGCCGCAAAGGCCAGCCCGGTCGTTTGATGTTGCGAACTCTCAGGCGGCGTCCTCGCCCACGATCGACAGGACGACCTTCTTCTCGCCCGGGGTGTAGCGGTCGGCGTAGTCGCCCTTCTCGATCTGCTGGGCGAGGAGGAGGTTCGTGATCATGCGACGGACGGTGGCGACGGAGAGGTTCAGGTCCTCGGCGATGCTGCCGACGGTCTCGCCATTGTCGCGACGCGCGGCCACGGCCTCGGCCTGCGTACGCTCGTCGCTGCCGGGTGCGAGGTAGGGCAGGCTGCGGAGCGTGCCGTTCTTGCGCTGACGGAACAGGCGTACGGCTCCGGCGGCTGCGGCGTCCTTGAGGGTCTTCGGCGCGGCGGTGTCGGACTTCTTGGTGGCGGTCTTCGCGGTCATGGTATGCCTCCCGGCGTTGAGCCGAAGCTCTCGTGCTCGGCGTTGAGAGCACCCTGCAGAAGATCGCCAGAGAAGTTCAGAACTTTTGTCGTCGGCTCGGTGGGATCATCGGACCGTGCCTCGTCGACCTGACTTCTCGCGCGCTCCGCACGATGCGAGCCTGGATGATTTCCGCAAGGCCATGGCGGAGATCGTGCTTAACGATCGGGTGGTGGGCTACCTCGCCACTCAGGTCGTTGCCCTCTCGACGGAGCTGGGCGGTCGTTGGTGGTGGAAGAAGTGGAGCGAGCCGTGGGAAGTCATTGAGTGGTTGATGACCCGCACGAACGACGATGCACCGCTCCCCGAGTTCGATGACGGCATCGATGACGAGGGCCAGTCGACCGAGGAACTACAGAACGACCTTTTCACCTACCCGGATCAACGAGCGAGTGGGCCGATCCGGCCTCTCGTCATCTACTCCCTGCGCTGGCTCAACGCTGACGACGTCAACGTCCTCTGGGATAGGTACGGCTTTAGCGACACGACCCTGCTCTAACCCTCCTCGCGCCCCACGTGCGCGCGAGGCGTCGGCTGCGTCATCTCGCGTGGATAGGTGAGTTGGGGCGGGCAGCGCTCGACCCCGGACCGTCCACTGGTCCGGGGTCGAGTGGCGTTCAGGGCAAGAGGTTGCCGTGTTCGCGGTTGAAGCGGTTGATCTCGCTGGTGGAGAACAGGCCGTTGGACTGCTGGGCCAGGAGGCCGTCGAGGACCCACTGGCGGATCTGTGCGGCGGGGGTGTGCCACATCTTCTCCAGAGCGCCGAGGCCGACGCCTCCACTGTTGGGGAGAACGGGGAACGGGTCGGTGGTCTTGGCCCGCTTGAGCGGGGTTCGGATGATGCGGGGCTTGGTGTTGCGTGCCATGGCTGGCTCCTTTCCTCAGGGCCACCAGTACACAGAGCCCACGCCCTTCGTGCCGGACTGTGCGAGGTCGAGATTGGCCTGCAATGACGGTCGAGATGAGCCGATGAAGAAAGTTGCCCAGATGCCTGCCGAAGCTCTGTGTACTGGTCAGGCCGGTAACCGATACCGGTAACCCACAGGAGGCAGTCATGGGCAGGCCGAAGGAGTTCGACACCACCGTCCACGTGCGCCTGGACTTCATGCAGCACGCGTTCATCAAGCAACTGGCGCAGTTGGGCGGCATCACCATGGCCGCTCCCTGCGGGCCGTGGTGGAGAACGCCATGCAGGACGTCCTGGACGGGCGCACCCCCAACGATGAGGAGAAGACGTCATGAGTGACAAGTCGCTGTTGAAGCGCGCTGGTGGCAAGGTTGCCAGCCTGCATCAGATGGACCGACGCCTACGGGCCAAGGCCGTTGCCGTCCGTCAAGGCGAGAAGGACCTCGCCGCGCTGGAAGGCGAAGTCCGTGCCGCCCGTGAGCGCGGTGCCACCGCCCGGCCCGGGACGGTGATCTGAGATGGGCGACGCGTTCGATGACGAGATCGAAGCCGCTCTCGCGCACCCGACGATGACCTACGCGCTTGCTGAGAAGATCAAGGGCTACCCCGCGTGGGCCAGGGCCAAGATGACCAGCCACGCGCACCAGACCGCCACCAACTGGTGGAACGAAGTCAAGCACAAGACCAGCGAACTCATTCCGCGACTGGACTCGGTGCAAGCCCGCTACGACGAGATCGAAGCGGCCCTCGACGACGGGACCATGAGCGCGGTGGATGCGATCAAGGCGATGGACAACCTCCGCGCCACCGTCGCGGCCGAGGAACGTCGCTACACCACGCTAGAGCGCCAGCACGAGCGCGCGGACGAAGTTCACGCCGACCCCGTGGGCTACATGGAGAACCTGTTCCAGACCTACCCCAGCCTCGCCGAGCGACGCCCCAGCCTGAGCGACTACCTCGGCGAGAAGAGCCGCTACGGACGACAGACCTAATCAACCATGGTGACCGGGACGGCAAGGAGTGTCGTCGGTTGGGCCGACAAACCCCTCACCCGTCCCGGTTCACCGGCAGCCCCTGAGGAAGGCAACGCCATGAACCCTAAGAGCCCAACCACCGTTCCGTTCCTACCCGACGACGTCACCCATCTCACCGTCTACAGCACGGCAGCGATCCGACCCCGACGGACGGCACGCCGAACCCCCGCCTGGACCGACCCCGACGTCCGCGCCGTGCGCCGAGCCACCAAGACATGGCTACGTCACTACGAGGGTCTGCACCCCGGCCACGGCTACGCCGTCCCCGTCCGCGAAGTGCTCGCCGCCTTGCGACGAGACCCACGCGTCACCACCCACGCCGCGGTCGTCATGGCAAACGCGCTCAACACCGACGCCATCGAAGTCGTCACCCAACGCAGCCACACCATCAAGGCCGCGTCCTAGAACCGGCCGAGCGGGCCGAGGCACCCCTTCTCCGGCACCGGCCCGCTCGGCCCCCTCACAGCACCCACGGCAGCCAGGAGCGCCAGAACCCTCAAGGAGGCGGAACACCATGCAGCCTACGGACAGCCGATCTGCGCCGGTCCCGTTGTACAGACCAAAACTCGACCATCTGAGGCGTTGGGCGCCGTTGGTCCCTGATGGTCCCCTGGACCATCTCGAAGGTGCTGCTCAAGAAAGTAAAAGTGTTGGCATCGCTGCAATGCCAACACTTTCACACTGTGGCCAGGACCGGGGTCGAACCGGTGACCTTCCGCTTTTCAGGCGGACGCTCGTACCAACTGAGCTACCTGGCCGTGCCCGTCACCGGGCGGCGCCCACCTTATCGCACCGCCTCGCGTGCGACGCGTGCCACCCGGGCACGTGGCAGACGTCAGAGGACCTCGACGGCGTCCTCGAACGCGATCCTCGGCAGCCGCTCCATCCAGGCCCCTTCGCCGGGACGGCCGACGTTCATCACGACCAGGGAGCGCCACCCGGACTCGGCGAAGAACTCGCGGTCGACGCCCTCGCGGTCGAAGCCGCCCATCGGGCCGGCGGCGAGGCCGGCGGCGCGGATCGCGATGGTGAGGTAGCCGATCTGCAGAGCGGCATTGAACTCGGCGTCCTTCTCGCGCTGCTCCGGCTGCGCCTCGAACATGTCGCGAGCCCCGGGGAAGATCGGGAAGTGCTCGGGCAGACGGTCGTGGAAGCGCGGGTCCGCAGCGAGGACGAGCGTCAAGGGAGCCGAGGCCGTCTTCTCGCGGTTCCCCTCCGCCATGAGCGGCAGGAGGCGCTCGCGGGACTCCTCGGTGACGACGAGCACGCGCAGCGGCTGGTTGTTCATCGCCGTCGGACCGAGTCCGGCAAGGGCGACGATCTCGCGCACTTGGTCGATCGAGACCGGCTCGTCGGTGAAGGTGTTCGCGGTGCGGGCCTCGCGGAAGAGGGTGTCGAGTGCGGCGTCCCCGACGACGAAGGCCGCGGTGTTGAGTGCAGAAGTCATGGAAGGTTCAACCACTTCGTCCTTCCCGCTGTTCCGGTCGGGACGTCGACTGCGTCACACCCCTGGGACGCCCCGGCGGCGCCGGTCCGTCCGGTCCTCGGTGCTCGAGGCCCGGCCACTCAACCACCGAGAACCTTGGGTCTGCGCCACGCCCCCAGCGCTCCATGCAGGGGGTGCCCCCACTGCCCCCACCGCTACGCGGGTTCTCGCCCCGTCGGGCCCGCTTCCGAATGCACGAAGGGCCCGCACCTGACGGTGCGGACCCTTCCAGCATTCTCCAGCGACCCCGACGGGACTCGAACCCGCGACCTCCGCCGTGACAGGGCGGCGCGCTAACCAACTGCGCCACGGGGCCTGGGCGCTTCGCGGCTCTCAGAACCGCGACCGCAACTGTATCCCATCCCTCACGTCGTCACCAAAACGGGTGGGGCACCCGGGGGAGGGAGGGCTCAGCGGTCGGGACGGCTGCCGATGGAGGTCGCCGTCAGCTCCTCCCAGCCGGCCGAGGCGTCGAGGCCGGGAGCGGGACGCCGCGGCTCCTCGACCACGGTCAGGGGCGAGGGACGGGTGGCCGTCTCCGCCGTCGTGTCGACGACGGGCGAGGCCCCGGTCGGGGGCGGTCGCGGCGCGCCGGCGGGCGGCACGACGCGCAACGGCGCCACCGTCTCGTCCCCGTTCGGACGACGCCCGAGCACGACACGGACGACGACGCCCAGTGCCACCCCGACCACAGCGAGAACCAGCAGACGCATCGTGACCCTCCTCCTGCTCGACCTGTCGACCCCCGTTCGGGCGACGTTCCACTGTAGCCCCGGGCGGCTCTACACGACGTGCGAGCCGACCCCGACGAGCGGTGGCACGTCCGTCTCTACCGTGACGACGACATGGACCTGTGGCTCATCAGCTGGACCGCGGACCAGGGCACCCAGCTGCACGACCACGGTGGATCGGGAGGCGCCTTCACGGTCGTGTCGGTAACGCTGCGCGAGACCGTGTGGGCATCCGGTCCGGCCGCCCTGCGCGACGCCGACCGCGGGGAGGGCGACACCGTCGTCTTCGGCGAGCACTACGTCCACGACGTCCGCAACGTGGCGGACGAGACGGCCGTCAGCGTCCACGCCTACTCCCCGCCGCTGTCACGCATGGGCTTCTACGACACCGAGGACGACGGCGCTGGAAGGAACCGGCTCGTGCGCCTCGGCGAGCTGTGGACCGACGACCCCGAGGCGGACGCGCCCGCGAGCGTCGCGCGGCAACGCCGTCGGAGGGCGTCGTGACCGTCGACGCCCGGCCCCGCTTCGGCAGTGTCGACGAGCTGCTCGAGGACGCCCGTTCGCGGATCGACCGGCTAACCACCTGGAGTGGCGCCTGCACCCCGCCTCGGACGCCCGACTCGCGTCCGCAGGTCCGCACCACCGCTGGATCGTCCTGTGCACCGAGGGGTACACGTCGTCGCTGGCCGCGGCCTCGCTGCGCTCGCTCGGCATCGACGCCACCGACGTCGACGGCGGCATCCACGCGTGGCGACGGGCCGGCCTTCCGATTGCCGCCGGGCCGACGCCGGTGGAGACTGTCGTCCAGCCCGACCCCCTGACGCACCCCAGTCCTGCCCCCGACGGCGTCGCCCTCGCCGAGGAGCGACGAGGAGCCCCATGATCGAGTACCGCTCGGTGGCCAAGACGTTCGACGACGGGACGCAGGCCGTTCTCGACTTCGACCTCACCATCGACTCCCACACCACGACCGTGTTCGTCGGGTCCTCCGGCTGCGGCAAGACCACGCTGCTGCGGATGGTCAACCGGATGGTCGAGCCGACGTCCGGACAGGTGCTCATCGACGACGAGGACGTCGCCGGCCGCGACCGGGTGCAGCTGCGACGCAGCATCGGCTACGTCATGCAGCACGCCGGGCTGCTGCCGCACCGCACGGTCGCCGACAACGTCGCCACCGTGCTGCGGCTCAACGGCACCGGCAAGGCGGCCGCCAGGGAGCGGTCGCTGGAGGTGCTGCACACCGTCGGTCTCGACGAGTCCCACGCGAGCAAGTACCCCGGCCAGCTGTCGGGTGGCCAGCAGCAGCGGGTGGGCGTGGCTCGCGGGCTCGCCGCCGACCCCAACATCCTGCTCATGGACGAACCGTTCGGCGCCGTCGACCCCATCGTGCGCGACGAGCTGCAGGTCGAGCTCCTGCGCCTGCAGCGCGAGCTGGGCAAGACGATCGTCTTCGTGACCCACGACGTCGACGAGGCGTTCCTGCTCGGCGACCAGGTCGTCATCCTCAAGAAGGGCGGGGAGGTGGCACAGGTCGGCAGCCCCGCCGACATCCTCGCCCACCCGGCCGACGACTTCGTCCGCAGCTTCGTCGGCCTCGACAAGGGCCAGCGCGAGCTGCGCCTGGAGGAGCGCGACGGGCGCACGGTCGTGCTCGACGGGTCCGGCAAGCCCACCGGCGTCCTCGCCGACGAGCGGGGGGCGGGCACCGCGTGACCTGGGCCTGGGACAACCGCTCGATCGTCATCGACCTCTTCCTCGTGCACGCGTGGTTGAGCATCGTGCCGATCGTCGTCGGCTTCGTCCTGGCAGTGCCCGTCGGCTGGTACGCCAGCCGGCACCCCCGGCTCCGCGGCGTGCTGCTGAGCGGCGGCAGCATCCTCTACACGATCCCCTCCCTGCCGCTGTTCGTGCTGCTGCCGGGCATCATCGGCACGGGTTTCCTCGACCCGCTGAACGTGATCATCGCGCTCAGCATCTACGCCTTCGCGATCATGGTGCGCACCGCCGCCGACGCCTTCACGGCGGTCTCGCCGGCGGTGCTCGACGCGGCGACCGCCACCGGGTACTCCTCGGCGCAGCGTGGATTCCTCGTCGAGCTGCCGCTGGCCGGCCCGGTGCTGCTCGCCGGCGTCCGCGTCGTCAGCGTCAGCACGATCAGCCTCGTCACGGTGGGCGCCCTGATCGGCGTGCGCAACCTCGGCTCGCTGTTCACCAGCGGCTACCGACGCGACTTCACCACCGAGATCCTCGTCGGCGTCGTCGCCGTCGTCCTGCTCGCGCTCCTGCTCGACGCGCTGCTCGTGCTGCTGGGTCGCGTGCTGATGCCGTGGTCGGTCGACGGTCCCGGGGCCGTCGGACGGCTGTGGCAACGGCTGAGCGGCCGGGGGACCGAGCGTGCGAGCGACGTCGCCGCGGCGGGAGGTCGCTCGTGAGCGTCGTCACCGACACCGTCGACTGGCTCCTCGACGCCGACCGCTGGTCCGGCGGGGGCGGCGTCCCCACCCGGGTGCTCGAGCACCTCGGCTACACGGGTCTCACGATGCTCGGGGCGGCGGCCGTCGCCGTCCCGCTCGGGCTGTACATCGGGCACACGGGCCGTCTGCGCTCGGCGGCCATCGGGCTCACCGGGGCGCTGCGCGCCCTGCCGACGCTCGGCGTCCTCACCTGGTTCACCTTGCTGCTCGGCCTCGGGCTCGCCGCGCCCATCCTCGCGCTCGTGCTGCTGGCGGTGCCCCCGCTGCTGGCCGGCATCTACTCCGGCGTCGAGTCCGTCGACCCCCAGACCGTGGACGCCGCCCGCGCTCAGGGAATGACGGAGTGGCAGATCCTGCGCCGGGTGGAGGTCCCGATCGGCCTGCCGCTCATGATCGGCGGTCTGCGCAGCGCCACCTTGCAGGTGGTGGCCACCGCCACGGTGGCCGCCTACGTGAGTCTCGGCGGCCTCGGCCGCTACATCTTCGACGGCCAGGCCCGCCGCGACTACCCCGAGATGGCCGCCGGTGCGGTCCTCGTGGTGGCGCTTGCGCTCGTCCTGGACGGTCTTTTCGCCCTCGCCCAGGCCGGCGCGCAGCGCGCGGCGCGCCCCAGCGAGCACCGGTCCACCGCCCCTTCCTCGACGTCGTCATCCCCCACCACCTAGGAGCACCCATGTCCGTGTCCACCCGCCGTCGTGCCGCCGTCGCCGGCGCCGCCCTGGCCGCCGTCGTCCTCGCCGCCTGCGGAGGCGACCCCACCGCGAGCGACGGCGACACCATCACGGTCGGCTCGGCCGGCTTCAACGAGAACGAGATCATCGCCGAGATCTACGCCCAGGCCCTCGAGGCCGAGGGGTACACGGTCCAGCGCCAGATGCAGATCGGTGCGCGCGAGGCCTACATCCCCGCGCTGGAGAACGGCGAGATCGACCTGATCCCGGAGTACTCGGGCAACCTGCTGCTGTTCTTCGACGGGGAGTCCACCGCGACCACCGCCGACGAGGTCGACGAGGCGCTCGACGACGCCCTGCCGGAGGGTCTGGAGGTGCTGGAGGAGTCGCCCGCGGAGAACAAGGACTCCTACAACGTCACCCGCGAGCTGTCCGAGAGCGAGGACATCACTGCGATCCGCGACCTCGCCAAGCTCGGCACCGTCCGCGTCGGCGGCAACCCCGAGTTCGAGACCCGCTCCTACGGCGTGCCCGGCCTGCAGGACGTGTACGGCGTCGAGGACGTGGAGTTCGTCTCCATCAGCGACAGCGGCGGACCGGCGACGGTCAACGCGCTGCTCGACGGCGACGTCGACGTCGCGAACATCTACTCCACGACCCCGTCGATCGTCGCCAACGACCTCGTCACCCTCGAGGACCCCGAGAACCTCATCGCCGCGCAGAACGTCGTGCCGCTCATCAACGAGGAGAAGGCCACCGACGAGCTCGAGGACATCCTCGACCGCATCTCCGCCGAGCTCACCACCGAGGACCTGCTCGCCCTCAACGAGCGCGTCGACGGCGACGAGAAGGCCGCCCCCGCCACCGCCGCCCAGGAGTGGCTGGAGGAGAAGGGTCTGATTTGAGCGACCCGGCACGGTTCTCCCTCACCTGTGACGGGTCTCGACCCGCGACCAGTGAGGGACAACCGTGTTCAGTTCGAGGTCGGACGGCGTTCGAGGGTTTCCGCGCGGCCCGATGAGTGCCTCGGCGTCAGACCGAGGTCAGCGCTCGCCCCAGCAGCGCCACGAACGCGTCGACGTCCTCGGGAGTGGTGTCCCACGCCGTCATCCACCGGACCTCGTCGTGGGCGACGTCCCAGTCGTAGAAGGCGTACCGCTCGCGCACGCGCTCCGCGACCGCACGCGGCAGCCGCGCCAGGACGGCGTTCGCCTCCGTCGGCTGGCTGAACGCGACGGCGTCCGACCCGAGCCCTTCGACGCCCGAACGCAGCCGGGCCGCCATCGCGTTGGCGTGGGCGCCGTTGCGCAGCCCCAGGTCGTCCTCGAGGAGCGCGAGCACCTGCGCCGAGACGAACCGCATCTTGCTGGCCAGCTGCATGGTCCTCTTGCGCAGGTAGGGCAGCCCGTCGACCCGCGACGGGTCGAGCACGACGACGAGCTCGGCCGCCAACGCCCCGATCTTGGTCCCGCCGAGACTCACCACGTCGACCCCGACGTCCGTCGTCAGCGCGCGGAGCGGGACGCCGAGCGCCGCCGCCGCGTTCCACAGCCGCGACCCGTCGAGGTGCACGCCGAGACCGCGCGCGTGTGCCCGCTCGACGACGGCGCCGATCGCGTCCGGCGAGTAGACGGTCCCGAGCTCCGTGCTCTCGGTGATGCTCACGACGAGCGGCTGGGCCCGGTGCTCGTTGCCGTGTCCCCACGCCTCGGCGTCGACGAGCTCGGGCGTGAGCCGTCCGTCGGGGGTCGGCACGGTGAGCAGCTTGAGTCCGGCGACCTGCTCGGGGGCGCCGCCCTCGTCGTTGTGCAGGTGCGCCGACGACGCCGTCACCACGGCGCCCCACCGCGGAGTCATCGAGGCCAGCGCCAGGACGTTCGCGCCGGTGCCGTTGAACACCCCGAACGCCTCGGCCCGCGGGCCGAGGTGCTCGCGCACGACGTCCTGCAGTCGGGCGGTGTAGACGTCCGCCCCGTAGGCCGCCTGGTGCCCGCCGTTCGCGGCGGCGATCGCCGTGAGCACCTCGGGGTGGACCCCCGCGTGGTTGTCGCTGGCGAACCCACGCCGCCCGGTGTCGTGCAGGGTCTCGATGGTCACCGGGTCATCGTGTCAGGGTCCCGCTACCGGGTGCGCAGGGCCGCGGTGGCGAGCTCGGCGATGCCTTCGGCCGGCGGGACGTGCGCGCGGAACCCGAGACCGTCGGCCGCGGCCTGCGGGGAGGCGACGACGTGGCGGACGTCGAAGGCCCGGTAGTCGCCGGTCGTCACGGGCCCGCCGGCGCCCGCGGCGGCGGAGAGCGTCGCCGCCATCTCGCCGATCGTGAAGGGGGTGCCGGACGCGACGTTGTACGGCGTGAGGCCCTGTGGGTGGTCGGCGACCTGCTCGATCGCCAGCACGTTGGCAAGCGCGATGTCGCGCACGTGCACGAAGTCGCGTACCTGGCGCCCGTCCTCGAACACGCGGGGCACCTCCCCGCGCGCCAGCGCGGAGCGGAAGATCGCGGCTACGCCCGAGTAGGGGGTGTCCGCGGGCATCCCCGGGCCGTAGACGTTGTGGTAGCGCAGGGCGACGGCTCGCGCGCCCTCGAGCGTGCACCAGGCGCTCGCGAAGTGCTCCTGCGCGACCTTCGACGCGGCGTAGCTGGTGCGCGGCAGGAACGGCGTGGACTCGTCGATCAGCCGCCACGTGATGTCCCCGCCACAGACGGGACAGCGTGGGTCGTAGCGGCCGGCGGCGAGGTCGTCCTCGCGTCGCACGGCCGGGGGGACGTCGCCGTGCTCGGGGCAGTCGTAGCGTCCGTCGCCGTAGACCACCATCGACGACGCGAGCACGAGCCGGTCGAGTCCGGCGCGGGCCATGGCGGCGAGCAGGCGGGCCGTCGCGGCGTCGTTGTGCTCGGCGTAGGCGGGCAGGTCCTGCGCGTCGACGCCGTTGCCGACCATGGCCGCCTGGTGGCAGACGACGTCGATGCCCTCCAGGTGCGGGTCGATCGTGGCGGTGCGGAGGTCGGCGTCGATGATGTCGGGGTCGCGGGGGGCGTCGGGGCCGTGAGCGGCATCGAGCCACATGTCGAGCCCGACGACCTCGTGCCCGCGCTCGCGGGCGACGTCGGCGACGTGCCCGGCGATGAAGCCCGCGGCACCGGTGAGCAGGATCCTCACGGCAGCGTCACCGGCAGGTCCATCCCGTCGACCGCCGAGGAGCACGAGCACGTGCGGCCCTCGGGCGTGCTTGGGGCGAGAGCGGCGACGATGCCGCGCAGCGAGGACCGCAGGACCTCGGTGTACTCGCCGAAGACCGTGAAGACGTCGGCCTGGTTGACCGCGCCGCCCGCGTCGACGCCGGCGTCGTGGTCGGTGACGAGCGCGACTGCCGCGTAGCAGAGCGCCAGCTCGCGGGCGAGGACCGCCTCGGGGTGTCCGGTCATGTTCACCAGCGACCAACCCTGCTCGGCGTACCAGCGCGACTCCGCGCGGGTGGAGAAGCGGGGACCGTCGATCACCACCATCGCGCCGCCGTCGGTGGGGGAGTGCTCGGCGAGCCCGCCGAGCAGGTCGCCGCGCAGGCGGTCGCAGTACGGGTCGGCGAAGGAGATGTGGCAGGCGCCGGAGTCGAAGTACGTCTGGGTGCGACCGGTGGTGCGGTCGACGAGCTGGTCCGGCACCACGAAGGTGCCGGGTCCCAGCTCGGGCCTCAGGCTGCCGACGGCGCAGGGGGCGAGGACCTGACGGACCCCAAGGCTGCGCAGGGCCCACATGTTCGCCCGGTACGGCACCGTATGGGCCGGGAAGTCGTGGTGGCGCCCGTGGCGCGGCAGGAAGGCGACACGACGCCCCTCGACCGTGCCCACGACGACCGGCGCCGACGGCGAGCCGTACGGGGTGTCCACGTCGACGGTCTCCGCGTCGTCGAGGAAGGTGTAGAAGCCGGATCCGCCGATCACGGCGACGTCGGGACGGTCGTTCACGCTGCTCCTTGCATCAGGCGGTCCATGTGCCCAGCCTGTCAGGAAGTGTGACGATGTGCCCCGTGAGGCTTCCGCGTGTCGAGGACATCGAGTCCAGGCTGACCGGACCCCGCACGGCCTCGCGTCTCGGTCTGTGGCTCGGTGCGGCGTTCGGCATCTGCTTCCTCACCGGCATCTGGAGCCACCTACAGCAGGACACCCCCGGCTGGCTCACGGTGCCGACGTCGCCGGCGTCGCTGTACCGCGTGACGCAGGGCCTGCACGTCGCGACCGGCGTGGCGACGATCCCGCTGCTGCTGGCCAAGCTGTGGTCGGTGTTCCCGCGGCTGCTCGCCCGGCCGCCGCGCGGGGCGCGCCGGCTCCTGCTGCACGTGCTCGAGCGCGGCTCGATCGCGGTGCTCGTGGCGTCGGCGATCTTCATGCTCGTCAGTGGGTCCCTCAACGTCGTCCAGTGGTACCCGTGGGAGTTCAGCTTCCGGGCCACCCACTACGCCGTCGCCTGGGTCGCGACCGGCTCCCTGGTCCTGCACGTCGCGGTGAAGCTGCCGGTGATCCGCGAGGCGCTCGCCGGCCCTGAACCGTCGTCGGACGGACTCGGCCGTCGCACCGTCGTCACCGCGACGCTCGCCGCCTCCGTCGCGACGACGGTGCTCACGGTCGGGCAGAGCGTCACGCCCCTGCGACGCGTCTCGGTGCTGGGGGTGCGCGACGGGGAGGGCCCGCAGGACCTGCCGGTCAACCGCACGGCCCGCGAGGCCGATGCCGTGGGTCCGGCGCTCGACCCCGAGTGGCGCTTGACGGTCGCCCACGCCGGCGAGGAGCGCAGCTTCGGCCGCGACGACCTGCTCGCCCTGCCCCAGGCGCAGGAGCGGCTGCCGATCGCGTGCGTGGAGGGGTGGAGCCGCTCCGCGGACTGGTCCGGGGTGCGGGTGCGCGACCTGCTCGAGCTCGTCGGGGCACCGTCCGGCGTCGACGTGCGCGTCGAGTCGCTGCAACGGCGCGGGGCGTTCGCGACGTCCGTCCTGCCGGCGCAGTTCTGCGCCGACCCGCGCACCCTGCTCGCCCTCGGACTGAACGGGACCACTCTCGCCCTCGACCACGGCTACCCGTGCCGGATCATCGCCCCCAACCGGCCCGGCGTGCTGCAGACGAAGTGGGTCACGCGGCTGGAGACGCTCGCATGAGTGCGACGCGGTGGGCGACCGGTGCCGTCGGGCTCGCGATGATCGCCGTGGGGGTGTGGAGCATGCGCGGCTTCGACGCCGACCAGCTGGTCTCCATGGTGGTGTGGCTGGCCGGGGGTGTCGTGGCGCACGACCTCGTGCTCGCCCCGCTCACGCTGCTGGTGCTGCTCCTCGGCACGCGGGTCCTCCCGGCGCGTGCTCGCCCGGCGGCCGTCGTCGGGCTGGTCGTCTGGGGCGGCGTCACGATCGCGACGGCGAACGTCCTGCTCGACGTCGGAGGACGCCCGGACAACCCGACGCTGCTGAACCGGCCCTACGTGGCCTGGTGGCTGGTCCTGAGCGCCGCGTGGTGGACGGGCGTCGCCGTGGTCGCGTGGTGGACGGGTCGCCGCGGCAGGGCCCTCACGCGGGGCGCTTGACCAGCACGGCGGCGTGACGACCGCCGGACTCGCGGACGTCCTCGACCTCGAACCCGGCTGCGTCGCCGATCCCGGCGATGGCGTCGGAGCCGACGACGGACCACGAGAAGTCGGGGGTGAGCTCACGCCCGACCTGCAGGCGCAGGCGCTCGGTGACGACACCGACGCCGTGGCGCGCCACCTCGACGACGACCCGACCGCCGGGGCGCAGGAGGTCGGCCACGCGGTGCAGCAGCGTGACGGGGTCGCCGCCGATGCCGATGTTGCCGTCGGCGAGCAGCGCCCGGTCCCACTGGCCGACGCCGTGCAGGCCGCCGATGATGTCGCCCTGGACGGCCCGGGCGCCTCGGTCGCGGGTCTGGCGGACCGCCTCGCCGGAGATGTCGATGCCGAGCGAGCGGATGCCGCGCGCGGACAGGGCGCCGACGAGCCGACCCGGGCCGCAGCCGACGTCGACGGTCTCGTCGTGGACGTCGTCGAGGAACAGCCGGTGGTCGTGGAGGTCGGGCGGTTGCTGCCAGCGGTCCACCGACAGCGGCTTGGTGCGGCCGTCGGACTGCAGGAGCCAGCAACCGATGCCCGCGAACGCAGCGTCCATGGCGTCGGTCGTGGAGACCACGACCACCGTCTCGACCGTCATCGCGGCATCGCCTCCCGAATGACGGCCGACGCCCGGAGGTGAACGAAGGCCGACGCGATCATGAACGCATCCTGCCACTCGTCGACATCGCGTGCCTCCTGGACGAGGGCGATGGGCAGGGGCAGCACGGCCTCCGTGTCGCGACCGGTGTGCGACGTCGACATGGGAACGTCGGCGAGGGGCCGGGCGTCCTCGGCCGACCGGAGCGCCAGGAGCCACCAGCCGCCGTCCTCGGCGTGACCGAGCACCGCAGGGTGCTCGGACAAGAGCTCGCCGGCCTCGCGCAGCTGCGCCGCGGTGACCTGCGGGGTGTCCATCCCGACCTGGACGACCCCGTGCCCGGCGTCGGCGTCGGCATGGGCGTTGACGAGCCGCTCACCGAAGCCGTCGCCGCGCTGCTGGACGACCTCGAGGTCGGCCAGCGCCTCGCGCAGCTCCTCGGCGCGGGCGGCGGCGTCGAGGTCACCGGTCATCGAGACGACGACCCGCCACCCCGTGGCGCGGGCCGCGTCGAGCGTGTCGAGCAGGGCTGCCGCGGCGAAGTCGGCGGCCCGGTCGTCGCCGACGTGGGCGGCGAGGCGCGTCTTGGCCAGCCCGGGCACGGGCGCCTTGGCCACGACGAGGACCGTGGGGGAGCTCATCGGACGCGCTCCGCACGGACGTCGCGCAGGACCCGGCCGAAGTCCTTGATGGTGCGCGTCGTGCCGCGCAGGGACCCGGAGACCTTCGACGTCGTGCCCGCGGCCCGGGGACGGTAGTCGATGTCGCGCTCCACGACGGTCCATCCGGCGGCGGAGGCCCGGACCATGAGCTCCAGCGGGTACCCGAAGCGGCGGTCCTCGATGCTGAGGTCGAGCAGGTCGTCGCGGCGACACACGCGCATGGGGGCGAGGTCGTGGATGCCGAAGCCGCTGGAGCGGCGCAGCCAGGTGGCCAGCACGAGCGTCCCGGCGCGGGCGTGCCACGGCCACACGCCGCGGGCCACCGGCCGGCGGCGCCCGACGGCCATGGTCGCGTGGCCGTCGCGCACCGCGGCCAGCATCGGCGGGAGGTCGCTGAGGACCATCGAGTCGTCGCCGTCGACGACGGCGACGTACTCGGCCGTGGCCGCCTCGACGCCGGCGTGCACCGCCGCGCCGTAGCCGGGGCGGGTCTCGTGGACGACGCGGGCGCCGAGGGAGCGGGCGACGTCGGCGGTGCCGTCGGTGGAGCCGTTGTCGACCACGACGACCGCGAACCCGTCAGGGACGTCGGCGAGGACGAGCGGCAGGGCGGCGGCCTCGTCACGGCAGGGGATGACGATGTCGCACGTCGCGGGCCCGTTGTCCATCGGGCCAACCTACGTGTGAGATGAAAACCCTGCCATCGCAGGGGGAGCGACCGCTGCGAGCAGCGGCGGTCGACACGGTGTCCTAGGGTCGGGCGCATGTCGTCGCCCCGGGTCCGACCGGCCCTCGTCGCCGGTCTCGGCGCCGTCGCCCTCGTCGTGGCGGCGGCGGTGGTCGCCCACCTGCACCCCACCGACGTCCGCGTGCACTGGCCTCCCCTGCACGCCGTGTGGGGGCCGCGCTTCGACGTCCGCCTCGTCCCGGCGGTCGCGCTGGCGGTCCTGCTGGTGCTGTGGCTGCCCGGATTCGCCCGTCGCGCCGGCTGGGGCCTCGCCGTCCTCGGCACGACGGCCGCGTCCTGGGCGTGGACGATGGCGCTCGCGCTCAGCGACGGTCCCTACGGACTGAGCCGGGTCACCGAGCGCAGCAGCGAGTACCCGGCCACCGCACGCACGATCACCGACGTCCCGGGCTTCCTCGACGAGTTCATCTCCCGGATCCCCGTCTCCGCGGCCGACAACTGGCCGATCCACGTCGCGGGCCACCCGCCGGGCGCCGTCCTGCCGTTCGTCGGTCTCGATCGGCTCGGCGTCACCGACCCGTTCTGGATCGCGGTCGTGCTGGTGACGGTCGGCGCGACGGCGGTCGCCGCGGTACTCCTGACGATCGACGAGCTCGGTGGCCGCGACCTCGCCCGCCGCGCCGCGCCGTGGCTCGCGCTCGCGCCGCTCGTGGTCTGGGCCGGGGTGAGTGCCGACTGGATGTTCGCCGCGGTCGGCGCCTGGGGCCTGTACCTCCTCGCGCGGTCCGCCGTGCGCGGGAGCGTCCCGGCGGCGCTCGGCGCGGGCGTCGTGCTCGGCTACTGCGTCTTCATGTCCTACGGGCTGGTGCTGCTCGGCATCCTCGCCCTGACCGTCCTGTGGATCGCGCGGACCTGGCGACCCCTGCCATGGGCGGTGCTCTCGGCACTCGGCGTCGCCGTGGTCTTCGCCGTGCTCGGGTTCGCCTGGTGGGACGCCTACCCGGTCCTGCGGGAACGCTACTTCGCCGGCATCGCCTCCGAACGTCCCTACTGGTACTGGGTCTGGGGCAGCGTCGCCGCGTGGACGTGCACGGTCGGCGTGGCGACGTGGGCCGCCCTGCCCGAGTGGTGGCGGCGCTGGCGCGACGACCTCCGCGAACCGCTCACGACCCTCGTCGCGGGCGGTCTGGCCACCGTCGCGGTCGCCACCCTCTCGGGCATGAGCAAGGCCGAGGTGGAGCGGATCTGGCTGCCGTTCACCGTGTGGGTCGTGGCCGTCGGCGCGCTGCTGCCCGACCGCTGGGTGCGCCCGCTGCTGCTGCTGCAGGTCCTCGTCGCCGTCCTCGCGCAGACGCTGCTCGTCACCCGGTGGTGACCGGGGTCACGTCGGACGTGCCATGGTGGTCCCATGCCGCTCGCCGAGGTCAACGGGATCCGCTTCCACCACACCGACACCGGACCGCCACCCGGCCGACCTGACGCGGAGACGATCGTCTTCGGGCACGGTCTGCTGTTCAGCGGCTGGATGTTCGAGCCGCAGGTCGAGGCGCTGCGCGAGGAGTACCGGTGCGTCACCGTCGACTGGCGAGGCCAGGGTGGGACACCGCCCGTCGCCGGCAGCGACGGGTACGTCGCCGACATGGACTCCCTGCTCGACGACCTCCTGGCGCTGCTCGACCACCTGGGGCTGCCCGCGGTGCACTACGTCGGGCTCTCGATGGGTGGGTTCGTCGGCATGCGGCTCGCCGCGCGCCACCCGGAGCGGGTCCGCACCCTGGCGCTCCTGGACACCAGCGCCGGCCCGGAGGACCCCGAGAAGGTCTCGCAGTACCGCCTCCTCGCCACCGTCTACCGCTGGCTCGGCTTCGGTCCGGTCAGAGGACGGGTCGAGCCGCTCATGTTCGGCCCGACGCTGCTCGACTCGCCGCGACGCGACGAGGTCGTCGAGCCGTGGTTGGCCACGCTGCGGACGGTGGACCGCAAGGGGATGCGGGCGGCGATCCTCGGCGTCACCGACCGCCTGCCCGTCGTCGACGAGCTCGCGAACATCGAGGCACCGACGCTCGTCGCGGTCGGGGCCGACGACGTCGCGACACCCGTGGCGAAGTCCGAGGCGATCGCGTCCGGCATCGCCGGAGCTCGCCTGGAGGTGATCGCCGACGCCGGCCACTCCAGCACCGTCGAGCAGCCCGAGGCGGTCACCGCCCTGCTGCGCGAGCACCTGGCAGCGGCGGGCCGCTGACGGACCGGAACCGCACGGTCTGTCCGGGCACGGCCTGTGCCAGCAGCGGCAGGTCGTCGGCGAGCACGCACGCGAGCACGGGGTACCCGCCCGTGACGGGGTGGTCCGCGAGGAACACGACCGGCTGCCCGCCGGGCGGAACCTGCACCGCACCGGGCACCATCGCCGCACTCGCCAGCTCACGGTCGACAGCCTCGGGTCGTCGCGCCACGGAAGCGCCGTGCAGGCGCAGGCCTACGCGGTTGCTCCGCTCGTCGACCTGCCAACCGCCTGCGAGCAGAACGGCGGCGTCCTCGTCGAACCAGTCGTCGTGCGGACCCAGCACCGCGCGGACCTCGAGCGGTCCGGCTGCAGGCACCGACACCGGCGCCTGGTCGAGGGCAGGGACCGGGTCGGCGGGCTCGGGCCCGACGGCGAGTGCGTCGCCGGCGGCGAGGGGTGAGCCGAAGCCGGCGAGGAGGTCGGTGGCGGCGGACCCGAGGAGCATCGGCACGTCGAGCCCGCCGCGGACGGCCACCCAGCTGCGCAGTCCGGCCACCGGTGCCTCGACGCGGACGATCGCGCCGCGGGGCACGGGGACGGCGCAGCCGCTGCCGTAGGCCCGGGGCTCCGCAGCATCGACCCGCACGACGACGGGGGCGCCGGTCGCGGCGAGGACGCACGGCTCGTCGCAGTGGACGAGCAGCCCCCCGAGGGTGAGCTCGAGCCCGGCCGCCGCCTCGGGGTTGCCGACGATGCGGTTGGCCAGCCGGAGGGCCGCCGGGTCGAGCGCGCCGGACAGCGCGACGCCGAGGGCGGCGTGCCCGGGTCGGCCCTGGTCCTGCACCGTCGTGAGCGGTCCGGGCTCGAGCACCCGCAGCCGGGTCATGGGGACTCCTCGAAGACCACTCGGGTGCCGGGTCGCAGCACAGCGGGCGGGTCCCGGTCCTCGTCCCACGTCGGCGTCGAGCAGGTCCCGATGAGCCGCCAGCCTCCCGGGGACGAGCGCGGGTAGACGCCCGAGAACTCCCCGGCGAGACCGACGGCCCCGGCGGGGACGCTGGTGCGCGGCTGCTCCAGACGGGGCACCTCGAGGCCGCTGTCGCCGTCGGCGACGAGGTAGCCGAAGCCGGGCGCGAACCCGGTGAAGGCCACCGTCCAACGGGTCCGCAGGTGGCGGGCCCGGACCTCGGCCGGTTCGATCCCCAGCAGGTCCGCGACGTCCTCGAGGTCGGGCCCGTCGTAGCGCACGGCCAGCCGCACGGGCTCGAGCCCGGTGCCGCGGTCGGCGGCGGCGAGCGGCTCGAGGCGGTCGACGTCGGCAGCGACGGTGCCCAGGTCCTGTGGCGTCGCGCAGCGCAGCAGGAGGGTGCGGGCGGCCGGGACCACCTCGAGCAGCTGCACGAGCCGCCCGGCGTCGCGTTCGTCCTCGATGCGGGCACGCAGACCGAGCACGGCGTCGAGGTCGTCGAGCTCGAGCAGCGCGGCGGTGGGACCGAAGGCGCGCCACCGCCGGGCCGTGCTCATGGCCCGGGGGAGGCGAACGGGCGGACGTCGACGTCGTTCTCCTCCAGTGCCGAGCGGACGGCGCGTGCCACGGCCACGGCGCCGGGAGTGTCCCCGTGCACGCACACCGACCGCGCGTGGACCTCCAGCTCGGTCCCGTCGACGGCAGGCAGCGTGCCGCGTTCGGCGAGTGCGACGACGCGCGCCGCGATCTCGTCGGGGTCGGTGAGCACGGCCCCCGGCTCCGCGCGCGGCACGAGGGTCCCTGCGGCGGTGTAGGCGCGGTCGGCGAAGGCCTCCGGCACCGTGGACAGACCCGCGTCGTCGGCCAGGCGCAACCATGCCGACCCGGGAAGGCCGAGCACCGGCAGGGTCCGGTCGTACGCCAGGACCGCCTCCACGACGGCGGCCGCCTGCGCCTCGTGCTCGACGATCGCGTTGTACAGCGCACCGTGTGGCTTGACGTAGCGCACCGCCGTGCCGGCCGTCCGAGCGAGGCCGTCGAGGGCGCCGAGCTGGTACAGCACGTCGGCGCTCAGGTCAGCGGGATCGACGTCGATGAAGCGTCGTCCGAAGCCGGCGAGGTCGCGGTAGGAGACCTGCGCACCGATCGCCACGTCGCGGGCGGCGGCGTCGAGGCAGGCGCGTCGCAGCGTGCGGGGGTCGCCCGCGTGGAAGCCGCAGGCCAGGTTCGCGCTGGTGACGACGTCGAGCATCGCGGCGTCGTCGCCCAGGCGCCACACGCCGAAGCTCTCCGCGAGGTCGCTGTTGAGGTCGATCTCGGCCATGTCGTCCCTCCGTCGATGGGTCGATCCTGTCACGCCGGGGCGGGCGGCTCGAAGACCCAGGGCGCTCGGGGAAGGTCGGTGGGGTCGACGAGGCCCACGAGCTCCGACGGGTCGGCTCGCGGCCACCCGAGCGAGTCGGTGATGAGGGCGAGCGGGTCGAGCCCGGCGGCCGAGAGGTCCCGCCAGGTGACCGGGCCGTCGCGCTTGGCCAGCCTCCGGCCGGCGGCGTCGAGCACGAGGGGCACGTGCGCGTACGTCGGCGCCGGGTGGCCCAGGAGGTGAGCGAGGTAGGCCTGACGCGGCGCGGAGTCGAGCAGGTCGTCGCCACGGACCACCTGGTCGACGCCCTGGGACGCGTCGTCGACGACGACCGCGAGGTTGTAGGCGACCACGCCGTCGCCGCGACGCAGCACCAGGTCGTCGACGCCGCCCTCGACGGTCCCGTGCAGGACGTCCTCGACCTGCCAGCGGGACGCCTCCGCCCGCAGCCTGAGGGCCGGCGGTCGTTCACGTCGACGCTCGCGACGCTCGGCGTCGGTGAGGTCGCGGCAGGTGCCGGGATAGGCGCCCGGGGGCAGGTGCGGCGCGGACGCCGCCTCCTGGACCTCCCGGCGGGTGCAGAAGCACTCGAACGTCAGCCCGCGCTCGACCAGGTCCTCGATCGCCGCTGCGTGCAGGTCGCCGCGCTCGCTCTGGCGCACCACGGGTCCGTCCCAGTCCAGGCCGAGGGAGCTGAGGTCCGCGAGCTGCCGTGCCTCGTGCTCGGGGCGCGAGCGCTCGCGGTCGAGGTCCTCGACCCGCATCCAGAAGGCGCGTCCGCTGCTACGGGCGAAGATCCACGCGAGCAGAGCGGTGCGCAGGTTGCCGACGTGCAGGTCGCCCGAGGGGGACGGGGCGTAGCGGCCGGCACTCACCCGGTCAGTGTGCCGTGAGCTCCCGGTCGCCGCGACCCTCCGACGCGACGTCCGCGGTCCGCCCACGCTGCTCGAACCGCGCGACGGACCACTGCACGACGCGGTGCAGCCCGACGAGGAAGACCGCGCCGAGGACGATGGTGAGGACGAGGCTGAAGAGAGTGAGGAAGAGAGCGAACACGCTTGAAGATTAGGCCGCTTCCTCTGGGGTCCCAACTCGAGCCCCGGTGATCTTCGTCACGTGCGTTTTCGCAGGTCAGTCCAGGTTTCAACCATGCAGGACGGGCGGTCGCGGCGCCCGCTGGTACGAGGGCGTTCCGGGGTCGTTGCCAGACGTCGCGGCCGAGGGTCTCGAGCAGCCGGAGCCAGATCTCGCTGATGGTCGGGTACGCCGCGACGGCGTGCCCGAGCCGGCCGATCGCGACGGGCGCGAGGCCGCCGGCGGTGGTACCCCGTACGGGATTCGAACCCGCGCTACCGCCTTGAAAGGGCGGCGTCCTGGGCCGCTAGACGAACGGGGCGCGGCACCGGTCAGCATACGGGCCCGTGGAGCCCTGCGGCAGGATGGGCCCATGGTCGAGGTGAGCGAGGAACGGTTCGCCGAGCTCGTCGAGGCGGCCTTCGCGCGGGTGCCCGACGAGCTCGTCGCGCTGCTGGACAACGTCGTCCTGTTCATCGAGGACGACGCGCCGGCCGACGACCCGCACCTGCTGGGTCTGTACGAGGGCGTCGCCCTCACCGAGCGCGACGCCTCCTACGGCGGCGTGCTGCCCGACCGCATCAGCGTCTTCCGACGGCCCACCCTCGCCATCTGCGAGACCGAGGACGACGTGGTCCGCGAGGTCGACATCACCGTGGCCCACGAGATCGCCCACCACTTCGGCATCGACGACGCCCGCCTGCACGAGCTCGGCTATGCGTGAGCTCCGGCGTGCAGGGGACCGGTTCCTGACCGAGGTCGACGGCATCACCACCTGGCACTCGTTCAGCCACGGCGTCCACTACGACCCCTCGAACGTCGCGTTCGGCCCGCTCATGGCCATCAACGTCGAGCACGTCGCCCCGGGCGCGGGGTACGAGCGGCACCGCCACGCCGACGTGGAGATCGTGACGTGGGTCGTGGACGGGGTGCTCGCCCACGCCGACACGGTCGGCAACGACGGCCAGGTCCGACCCAGCACCGCCCAGCGGCTGAGCGCGGGCACGGGCGTCGAGCACGCCGAGCGCAACGCGTCCGACGAGCCGTTGGTCTTCGTCCAGACCGTGCTGCGCTCCACGCACGACCGCGAGCCGCGCTACGCGAGCGTCGAGGTCGCCGGCGACGGTCTGCTGCCCGGCGTGGACGTCGCGGGACCGGCTCGGATGCTCGTCGCCCGCCCCGCCGGGACGGCCGTCGAGGTCCCGGCCGCGACCCGCACGCTCGTGCACGTCACGCGGGGGAGCATCGTCGTCGGCGACGAACGGCTGGACGTCGGGGACGAGCTGCGCACCGACGAGCCCGTCGGGGCGGTCGACGGTTCCGGCGAGGCCCTCGTCTGGCTGCTCGACAACGCCCCCTGACCCGGGTCTAGGGTGGCAGGCGTGAGGGGCTGGGACGATCACGCACGGGCCGTGGAGAGGCTGGTCGAGTCCTACCGGGCCGTCCCCGCGGGAGAGCGCGTCCGGCTCGCCAAGCGCACCTCGAACCTCTTCCGGCCGCGCGCGTCCGCCGGTTCGGGGCTCGACGTCACGGGCCTCGACTCCGTCATCGCCGTCGACGTCGACGCCGCGACCGCCGACGTCCAGGGCATGTGCACCTACGAGGACCTCGTCGACGCCGTCCTCCCGCTCGGACTCATCCCCCAGGTCGTCCCCCAGCTGCGCACGATCACCCTCGGTGGGGCCGTCACCGGCCTCGGCATCGAGTCGACGTCGCTGCGCAACGGCCTGCCGCACGAGTCCGTGCTCGAGATGGACGTCCTCACCGGAGCCGGTGACGTCGTCACCGCCACGCCGGACAACGAGCACGCCGAGCTCTTCGACGCCTTCCCGAACTCCTACGGCTCGCTCGGCTACGCTACGAGGCTGCGCATCGCGCTCGAGCGGGTCCCTGCCTTCGTCGAGCTGCGGCACGCCCGGTGCGGAGCCGAGGAGGCCGTCGCGGCGATCGAGCAGGTCGCGCGGTCGGGGACGTTCGAGGGTCGCCCGGTCGACGCGATCGACGGCACGGCCTTCACTCCCGACGACGTCGTGCTCACCGTCGCGACGTTCACCGACGAGCCCGGCCCCACGAGCGACTACACCGGGTCGGCGGTCTACTACCGCTCCGTCGGCGAGCGCACCCACGACCGCCTGACGATGCACGACTACCTGTGGCGCTGGGACACCGACTGGTTCTGGTGCTCCGCGGCGTTCGGCGCCCAGCACCCGCTCGTGCGTCGCGTCTGGCCGCGACGGTGGCGACGCAGCGACGTCTACCACCGGCTCGTGGGCCTCGACGCGCGCGTCGGTCTCAGCAGGGCGCTCGACCGGGTCCGACGGGTGCCCGGTCGCGAGCGCGTCATCCAGGACGTCGAGGTGCCGCTGGAGCGGCTGCCTGCGTTCCTGCGCTGGTTCGACGCGGAGGTCGGCATGCGACCGGTCTGGGTGTGTCCGCTGCGGACCCGACGGGTCTGGCCCAGCTATCCGCTCGAGCCGGGACGCACCTACGTGAACATCGGCTTCTGGGGCACCGTCGAGGTGCCGGCCGGCGCCGAGCCGGGCAGCGTCAACCGCCGCATCGAGGAGCACGTGAGTGCGCTGGGCGGCCACAAGTCCCTGTACTCCGAGGCGTTCTACGACGCGGAGACGTTCGCCGCGCTCTACGGCACCGACGTCCTGGACCGTGTCCGTGAGCGCTACGACCCCGACGGACGACTCAGCACCCTCTACGAGAAGGCGGTGGGCAACTCATGACCGCAGAGGTCGGCACCTTGACGATCGCCGAGGCGATCGAGCGGTTGATGCGCGACGGCATGCCGTTCCGGCTGGAGGCCTACGACGGCAGCAGTGCGGGACCGCCCGCCGACGAGGCGCCCTTCACGGCGCGGCTGCGCACCGAGCGCGGCCTGGCCTACCTGCTGACCGCTCCGGGCGACCTCGGGTTCGCGCGGGCGTTCGTCGCCGGCGACCTCGAGCTCGACGGCGTCAGCCTGGCCGACCCCTACGACCTCATGGTGCACGTGCAGAGCCGCCTGCGGCTGCGGGTGCCCGGACCGTCGGAGCTCGTGAACATCGTGCGCAGCCTGGGCTTCACCCAGCTGCGGCCACCACTGCCGCCGCCGGAGGAGCACCTGCCGCGATGGCGACGCGTCGTGGAGGGACTGCGCCACAGCCGCACCCGCGACGCCGAGGCGATCAGCCACCACTACGACGTCTCCAACCGGTTCTACGAGCTCGTCCTCGGGCCGTCGATGACCTACACGTGTGCGGTCTACCCGCACGACGACGCGACGCTGGAGGAGGCGCAGCACGAGAAGTACGACCTCGTGGCGCGCAAGCTCGATCTCTCCGCCGGCGACCGGCTGCTCGACGTGGGCTGCGGTTGGGGCGGCATGGTCCGTCACGCTGCACGCGAGCACGGCGTCAAGGCCATCGGCGTCACCCTGTCGCGCGAGCAGGCCGAGTGGGCGCAGGCGCGCATCGAGGCCGAGGGGCTGCAGGATCTCGCCGAGGTCCGCCACTGCGACTACCGCGACGTGCTGGAGACCGGGTTCGACGCGGTCAGCTCCATCGGGCTCACCGAGCACATCGGGGTGCGCCAGTACGCCGACTACTTCTCCACCCTCCACGGCAAGCTCCGCCCCGGCGGACGGCTGCTGAACCACTGCATCACCCGGCGCGACAGCGCCACCGCCCCGGCGGCCGGCGCGTTCATCGACCGGTACGTCTTCCCCGACGGCGAGCTGGCGCCCGTCGGCACGATCGTCACGGCGATGCATGACCACGGCTTCGACGTCCGGCACCTGGAGAACCTGCGCGAGCACTACGTCCTGACGCTGCAGGGCTGGTGCCGCAACCTCGAGGAGCACTGGGACGAGGCCCTCGAGGAGGTGAGCCTCGGCACCGCGAAGGTGTGGGGCCTGTACATGGCCGGCTCCCGCCTGGCGTTCGAGCGCGGCGAGATCGGCCTGCACCAGCTCGTCGGCGTCAAGCCCGACCACGACGGCGACGCCCACCTGCCCCTGCGCCCCCGCTGGTCATGACCCGGTCCTGCGGTGAACCGCGTCAGGCGAGGTCGACGACCACCGGCGCGTGGTCGCTGGCGCCCTTGCCCTTGCGCTCCTCACGGTCGATGAAGGCACCGTCCACGCGGGCGGCGAGGGCCTGCGACGCGAGGACGAAGTCGATGCGCAGGCCGCGCTTCTTCGGGAACGCCAGCTGCTGGTAGTCCCAGTACGTGTAGACGCCCGGGCCGGGGGCGTGGGGGCGGACGACGTCGGTGAAGCCCGTCTCGAGCACGTCACGGAACGCCTGGCGCTCGGGCTCGGAGACGTGGGTCTTGCCCTCGAAGACCGCCATGTCCCACACGTCGTCGTCCTCGGGGGCGATGTTCCAGTCGCCGGTCAGGGCGATCTGCGCGTCGGGGTCCTCGGCCAGCCACGACGCCGCCCGGGTCCGCAACGACTCCAGCCACGCGAGCTTGTAGTGGTAGTGCGCGTGGTCGAGCTCGCGGCCGTTGGGCACGTACAGGCTCCAGACCCGCACCCCACCGCACGTGGCGCCGACGGCCCGCGGCTCGAGCACCTCCGGGTCGCCGAACAGCGGCTGGTCGGGCGCGAACGACGTCGCGACGTCCTCCAACCCGACGCGGGAGATCAGCGCGACGCCGTTCCACTGGTTGAGGCCGACGTGGGCGTACTCGTAGCCCATCGACGACAGCTCCAGGCCGGGGAACTGGTCCTCGCGACACTTGGTCTCCTGGATGGCCAGGACGTCGACGTCGGAGCGTTCCAGCCAGGCGGTGACCCGGTCGATGCGGCTACGGATGGAGTTGACGTTCCACGTCGCGATGCGCATGGGTTTCTCCTATGTCAAGCCGCGGCCGGAAGGCAAGCCCGGGCGGCTGTGTGGTCGGTGGTGAGGTGGTTGAAGACGACACGTGCTAGACGGCGTTTGAGGCAGCGCAGGGCTTCGGGGGTGGACATG
>NZ_BAAAPY010000014.1:0-48653 GCF_039531385.1 Aeromicrobium halocynthiae
CACCGGCAAGGCGTTCAGGACCCGCGTCGAGGACCTGGGTCTGGTTCATCACCGGATCCCGCCCCGCTCGCCGAACCACAACTCGGTCTGCGAACGGTTCCACGGCACCGTGCTGCGCGAGTTCTACAGGCCCCACTTCCACCGCGGCCGCGTCGAGAACATCGACCTGCTCGACCGATCCCTGCAAGCCTGGCTGGTCGACTACAACCACCACCGACCCAACCACGGCGACTACATGGCCGGCCGCACCCCGGTCCAGGTCAAGAAGCAGCTACGACGTCGAATCCGGCAGACTGCCGCCTGACAACCAAACCAGGCGACTCAGAGACGCCGACCTGTCACCCCGACCCGTGCTCCGGAAGCTCTAGGCAACCGGGGCCACGCAGACCAGACGGGCCGGCCGAGCAGCCCGCGACGTGGCAGGATGTGGCCTCGTGACGACTGCTCACCGCGTGCGCTTCCGCGACGTCCGCTCCGCCGACGGCACCCGGTTGCGCGCCTGGACCAACGACGCGGACGGTCCCGCGGTGCTGCTGTCCAACGGACTCGGGACCAACCCGCAGTCGTGGCCGTCCCTGACGAGTCCGGACTGCGGCGTCAACGTCACGTCGTGGAACCACCGCGGTGTCGGCGGGTCCGACCGTCCCGCCGACGGCAGGGTCGACCTCGACGCCTTCGTGGAGGACGCCGTCGCCGTCATGGACGACGCGGGCCTCGAGTCGGCTGTCGTGGCGTCCTGGTCCGCCGGGGTCACCATCGCCTTCGAGCTGGCCTACCGGTTCCCCGAACGGGTCGATGGGATCCTCGCCGTGGCGGGGGTTCCGGGCAACACCTTCTCCACGATGCTCGCGCCGTGGCGCGTCCCGCCCTTCGTCGCCAAGCCCTTCATGGTCTCGCTGGCCCGCGCGACCACCGTCGTCGGTCACCTCGAGGCGCCCGTCACGCGCCGCATCCCGTGGACCCACACGACGACACGTCTGCTGCAGGCGACCGGCGCGATCGGCCGGGGGGCGGACACCGCCGAGGTCCAGGCGATGGTCGCGGAGTTCTTCTCCACCCACCCCGCCTGGTACGCCCGTCTCGCCCTCGGGGTCTCCGAGCACGAGCGCGTCTCGCTCAGCGGCATCTCGGTGCCCACGACGTTCATCGCGGGGCGACGCGACCTCCTCACCGGATCGGCGGCCATGCGGACCGCCGCGGAGCGGGTCGCCGGCTCGCGCTTCCTGCAGCTCGACGCATCGCACTTCATCCCGCTCGAGCAGCCGCAGACCGTGCTGGACGAGCTCCTCGCCCTCATCGACCGCTGCTGAGCGACCTGCTCAGCTCAGGCGTTCGAGGATCAGCTCCCGGACCCGGCCGGCGTCGGCCTGACCCTTCATCTCCTTCATGACCGCGCCGATGAGCGCACCGGCGGCCTGGACCTTGCCGCCGCGGATCTTCTCGGCCACGTCGGGGTTGGCCGCGATGGCCGCATCGACCGCCGCGCCCAGGGCGCCGTCGTCGGAGACGACCTCCAGCCCCCGCGCCACGACGACCTCCTCCGGTGTGCCTTCGCCGGCGAGGACGCCGTCGAGCACCTGGCGGGCGAGCTTGTCGTTGACACGGCCCTCGTCGACGAGCGCCTGCACGCCGGCCACCTGCTCCGGCGTCACGGGCAGGTCCGCGAGGGCGGCACCGGACTCCTTCGCTCGGCGGGCGAGCTCCCCGAGCCACCACTTGCGGGCAGCCTGCGGGGCGGCACCGGCCTCGATCGTGGCGGCGACGAGCTCGAGGGCACCGGCACCGAGGGTGTCGCGCATGTCGAGGTCGCTGAAGCCCCACTCGTCCTGCAGACGCTTGCGCCGCTCCACGGGCGGCTCGGGCAGCGTCCCCCGCAGCTCCTCGACCCACTCGCGCGACGGCGCGACGGGCGCGAGGTCGGGCTCGGGGAAGTACCGGTAGTCCTCGGCGTCGGACTTCTCGCGACCGGCGGACGTCGAGCCGTCGGACTCGTGGAAGTGCCTCGTCTCCTGCACGACCTTCTCCCCCGCGTCGAGGATGGCGGCGTGCCGCGAGACCTCGTAGCGGACCGCGCGCTCGACCGAGCGGAAGGAGTTGACGTTCTTGGTCTCGCTGCGGGTGCCGAGCACGCTCGATCCGCTGGGCTTGAGCGAGAGGTTGACGTCGGCACGCAACGAGCCCTGGTCCATGCGGGCGTCGGAGACGCCGAGCGCCACCATGAGGTCGCGCAGCTGGTTGACGTAGGCGCGCGCGACGAGCGGTGCGAGCTCTCCGGGCACCTCGATGGGGCGGGTGACGATCTCGATGAGCGGGATGCCGGCGCGGTTGTAGTCGAGCAGCGAGTGGTCGGCTCCGTGAATGCGTCCGGTGGCACCGCCGACGTGCAGCGACTTGCCGGTGTCCTCCTCCATGTGGGCGCGCTCGATCTCGATGCGGAAGGTCTGCACCTCCCCCTCCTCGGGCGCGACCTCGACGTCGATCCACCCGTCGTGGGCGATCGGCTCGTCGTACTGCGACGTCTGGAAGTTCTTCGGCATGTCCGGGTAGAAGTAGTTCTTGCGCGCGAACCGCGACCACTCGGCGATCTCGCAGTTGAGCGCCAGACCGATGCGCATCGCCGACTCGACGGCCTTGGCGTTGACGACCGGCAGCGCGCCTGGCAGGCCGAGGCAGACCGGGCAGACCTGGGTGTTCGGCTCGGCGCCGAACTCCGTGGGGCAGCCGCAGAACATCTTGGTGGCGGTGCCGAGCTCGACGTGGACCTCCAGGCCCATGACCGGCTCGTAGCGGGTGAGGGCCTCCGCGAAGGGCACCAGGGTCACGCGGCTCATCGGGCCACCTCCGTCAGGTCGGGGGCGTGCTGGGAGAACGGGCCGCCCCACCGCTGCTCGAGCAGTCGCTCGAGGGCGGCACCGACGGTGTACAGGCGGTCGTCGGCGAGGGCCGGGGCGAGCACCTGGAAGCCGGCCGGCAGTCCGTCGGCGAGACCGACCGGCAGTGACAGGCCCGGGACCCCGGCGAGGTTCGCCGGGATCGTGGCGACGTCGGCCAGGTACATGGCGAGTGGGTCGTCGAGCTTCTCGCCCAGGGGCCACGCCGTGGTGGGCGCCGTGGGCGAGACGAGGACGTCGACCTGCTCGAACGCAGCGGCGAAGTCGCGCGCGATGAGGGTGCGGACCTTCTGCGCCGAGCCGTAGTACGCGTCGTAGTAGCCGCTGGAGAGCGCGTAGGTGCCGAGCACGATGCGTCGCTTGACCTCGTCGCCGAAGCCGGCGTCGCGGGAGGCGGCCATGACCTGCTCGGCGCTGGGGGCCTCGACGCCGTCGGGGGCGACGCGCAGTCCGTAGCGCATGGCGTCGAACTTGGCGAGGTTCGAGGACACCTCGCTCGGCATCACGAGGTAGTAGGCGGCGACGCCGTGCACGAAGCTCGGGCAGGAGACCTCGACGACCTCGGCGCCGGCACCGGTGAGCAGCTCGACGGCCTCGTCGAACCGGGCGCGGACCTCGGGCTGGAAGCCCTCCCCACCGAGCTCGGTGACGATGCCGATGCGCAGGCCCGACACGTCGCCGGTCCGCGCAGCCTCGACCACCGGAGGCACCGCCGCCTTCAGGCTCGTGGAGTCGCGCGGGTCGTGACCGGCGATGACCTCGTGCAGCAGCGCGGCGTCGAGGACGGTGCGGGTGACCGGTCCAGCCTGGTCGAGGCTGCTGGCCATGGCGACGAGGCCGTAGCGGCTCACGCCGCCGTAGGTGGGCTTGACGCCGACGGTGCCGGTCATGGCGCCGGGCTGGCGGATCGAGCCCCCAGTGTCGGTGCCGACCGCCAGCGGCGTCTCGAAGGCGGCGACGGCCGCGGCGGACCCGCCACCCGAACCACCGGGGATGCGCGTGGTGTCCCACGGGTTGCGGGTGGCGCCGTACGCGGAGTGCTCGGTGGACGAGCCCATCGCGAACTCGTCCATGTTGGTCTTTCCGAGGATCGGCAGGCCTGCGGCACGCAGCCGGGCGACGACGGTCGCGTCGTACGGCGGCACCCAGCCCTCGAGCATCCGCGAGCCGCACGTGGTGGGCTGGCCGATGGTCGTCAGCACGTCCTTGACGGCGACCGGGATGCCGGCCAGCGTCGGCAGGTTCTCCCCCGCAGCGCGACGCGCGTCGACGTCGGCGGCCGCCGCGAGTGCGCCCTCGGCGTCGACGTGCAGGAAGGCGTGGACGGCGCCGTCGACGGCGTCGATGCGGTCGAGGCTGGCCTGGGTGACCTCCACGGAGGTGGTCTCGCCGTTCACCAGCCTCTCGGCGAGGGCGGCTGCGCTGAGCTCGTGCATGCTCACTCCTCCCCCAGGATCCGCGGCACGGAGAAGCGCTGCTCCTCCGACTCCGGCGCCCCCGACAGCGCCTCGTCGGGGGTCAGCCCGGGCGTGACGACGTCCTCGCGGAAGACGTTGCTGATCGGCTGCGGGTGGCTCATCGCCTCGACGTCGGCCGCGGCCGCCTCCTGGACGGCGGCGACGTGGTCGAGGATCTGCGGCAGCTCGGCACCGAGGCGCTCGAGCTCGGCCTCGCTGAGGTCGATGCGCGCGAGGTTCGCCAAGTGGGCGACGTCCTCGCGCGAGAGGGGCGACGGCATGCGTCTCCTGGAGTCAGGGGGTGGGCGGTACCGGCCCATCCTAGTGAGGGCGCCGACCCCGGCTCCGCCGGCGTCGAGCGGGTGATCGGCTTCTGCACGCCGGAGCAGTACACCGAGTTCCTCGAGCAGGCCCCGGTGTTCGAGAAGATGCTGGTCAACGACGGCATCCACGTCGTCACGTTCTGGTTCTCGGTGTCGCTGTCCGAGCAGCTCACCCGGTTCACGATCCGGCAGATCGACCCGGTGCGGCAGTGGAAGCTCTCGCCGATGGACCTCGCCTCGCTCGACACGTGGGACGCCTACACCGGCGCCAAGGAGGCGATGTTCCGTCGCACCGGCACCAAGGCGTCGCCGTGGACGGTGGTCAAGAGCAACGACAAGAAGCGGGCGCGCCTGGAGGCGATGCGCCACGTGCTGCACCGCTTCGACTACCCGGGCAAGGACCACGACGTCGTCCGCACGCCCGACCCGCTGGTCGTGGGGGCCGCCGCCGACCTCTTCGACCCCGACGACGACGCGGTGGACTGACCCGCGACGGCGGTCAGTCGTCGCCCGCCGCGTCCTCGTCGTCCTTCGGGGGTCCCTCGGCGAGCAGCCTCTCGAACCCGGCCTCGTCGAGGATGGGGACGCCGAGCTGTTCGGCCTTGTCGGCCTTGGACCCGGCGTTCGCCCCGACGACGACGTAGTCGGTCTTCTTGCTCACCGAGCCGGCGGCCTTGCCTCCGCGGCTCATGATGGCGTCCTTGACGCCGTCGCGGCTGTAGCCCTCCAGGGAGCCGGTGACGACGATCGTCAGACCCGTCAGGGGACCGGGCTCGGCGTCGGCGGCACCGGGGCCGGGGTGGTCGGGGATGGCGAGCCGGACGCCCGCGGACTCCCACCGGCGCAGGATCTCCACGTGCCAGTCGACGTCGAGCCACTCCTTCATCGACCGGGCGATCGTGGGGCCGACCCCGTCGACGACCGCGAGCTCCTCCTCGGTGGCGGCTTCGATCGCGGCCATGGAGCCGAAGTGCTGGGCGAGCGCGCGCGCCGCGACCGGACCGACGTGACGGATGCTGAGCGCCACGAGGAAACGCCACAGCTCCTTGGTACGGGCCTTGTCGAGCTCCTCCAGCAGCGTGACGGCCTGGGCCGAGGGCAGCACCCGTCGGTGATCCTTGCGGACCCCAGCGGCCCGGCGCTCGGCCGGACTCGCGTCCTCGAACCCTGGTGGGTAGGTGACCTCGGTGCGCTGGAAGGGCCGGCGCCGCACGGACTCGCCGGTCTCGGGGTCGACGCGCGGCTGGCCGGTCTCGGCATCACGCACGACCACCTCGATGGGCACGAGGGTGTCGACGTCGAGGTCGAACAGCGCCGCCTCGGTCGACAGGGGCGGCTCGGCCGGGACCTCCGGCTGGGTGAGCGCGGCCGCGGTGACCTCGCCGAGCGCCTCGATGTCGAGGGCGCCGCGGGACCCGACGTGCTCCACGCGGCCGCGCACCTGCGCCGGGCACGTGCGGGCGTTGGGACACCGCAGGTCGATGTCGCCCTCCTTCATGGGCCGCAGGGTGGTGCCGCACTCGGGGCACTCGGTGGGCATGACGAACTCGACCTCGGAGCCGTCGCGCAGCTCGGCGACCGGGCCGAGGACCTCGGGGATGACGTCACCGGCCTTGCGCAGCACGACGGTGTCGCCGATGAGCACGCCCTTCTCGCGCACGACGTCCTTGTTGTGCAAGGTGGCCTGGCGCACGACGCTGCCGGCGACGTGCACCGGCTCCATCATCGCGAACGGAGTGGCCCGGCCGGTGCGCCCGACCGAGACGACGATGTCGAGCAGGCGGGTGTGCACCTCCTCGGGCGGGTACTTGTAGGCGATGGCCCAGCGGGGTGCGCGGCTGGTCTCGCCGAGCTCGGCGTGCAGGGCGAGCTCGTCGATCTTGACGACGACGCCGTCGATCTCGTGCTCGATGTCGGCGCGACCGGTGCCGAGCTGCTCGATCCGCTCCACGACGTCCTCGACGTCGTCGAAGACCCGGCTGTGCGGACTGACCGGCAGACCCCACGACGCGAGCAGCTCGTAGACCTCGCTCTGCGCATCCACCGGGGGGTCGTCCCACGCGCCGATGCCGTGCACGTACAGCGCGAGGGACTCCAGACGCGCGGTGCCGGCCTCCAGCTCGAGCCCGTCCTTCTTGGACAGGAGCTGGCGCAGACCGCCGGCGGCGGCGTTGCGCGGGTTGGCGAACGCCGGGAAGCGGCGGGCGGCGCTGGCCTCGGCCCGCTCGGCAGTGACGCCGCGGGCGGTGGCCTCGGCGACCACTCGCTCGCGGAGCTCGGCCTGCAACGCATTCAGCCGGCGAAACTTCTCGACGGCGATGAACACCTCTCCGCGGACCTCGACCAGCGGCGGGTGTCCCTCGCCGGCGAGCTCGTGCGAGATGCCGTCGAGGCGCACCGCGTTGAAGGTGACGTCCTCCCCGATGCGCCCGTCGCCGCGCGTGGCGGCCGAGACGAGTCGGCCGTGCTCGTAGCGCAGCGAGATGGCGAGCCCGTCGATCTTGGCCTCCGTCAGCCAGCGGACCGGGCGACCCGCGGCGGCCGTGGCCTTGGTGCACCAGGCGCGCAGCTCGTCGGCGTCGAAGACGTTGTCCAGGCTCAGCATCCGCTCCGCGTGCGTGACCGGCGCGAGGTCGGTGCTCGTGGCCGCGCCGACGCTCAAGGTCGGCGAGTCCTGGCCCTGCAGCTCGGGGTGACGGCGCTCGATGGACTCCAGCCGCTGCATCCAGCCGTCGTACGTGGCGTCGTCGACGACCGAGGCGTCCTGACCGTAGTACGCCTCCCGGGCGTGCTCGATCCGCTCGGCCAGCTCGGCAGCCTCGTCGCGCGCCTCGTCGAGGTCGAGATCGAGATCGATCGATCCGGGTTCGTCCTTCGCCATGGGCTCGACGATATCGGCGCCCGCGGACACCGCTCACCGGCCCGACCTGCGACGTCGGCGACGGTTGGGAGGATGGGGGGATGACCTCCTCGACCTCCCCCGGCCGGATCGTCACCATCGTCGTCGGCGTCGCGCTCGTGGTGGCGGGCGTCGCCGTGTTCGTCGTCACCGACGGCCTCACCGGGCTGCGCCCCTCGCACCTCGGCAGCGCGGCTCTGGCCGTGGTCGGGATCGTCGCCGTCCGCTACGGCCTGCGGGGCACGCGGCGTCGCCGCTCGACCCCGTAGGTCCGAGCTGCCCCCTGCACCGACCGCCGGGGTCCGTCAGGCGGAGAGGTCCGCGGCCATCCGGGCGAGCAGCGCGAGACCACGGCGGGACCACTCATCGTCGGACCCCGCGAGCCCGCAGGTGGGGGTGACGACGAGGCGTTCGGCGTGCTGCTGCACGTCGAAGCCGAGCCGCCCCATGAACGCGTCGAGGCGCTCGCGCACGGCCTTCTCCCCCGTCGGCTCGAGCGTCGGGAGGACGCCCGGCCACAGGTCGGTGCCCGCCTCGAACGCCTCCGCCCACGGGTCGCCCGGTGACACGACGCCGACGTCGAAGGCGATCGCCGCGAACCCGGCGCCGGCGAGCAGGGCGACGGGCACGTCCGCGGCGCAGCAGTGCACGACCGGTCGAGCCCCTGCGCCCGCGATGGCGTCGACGACACGGCGCAGGAGTGCATCGGCCTCGGGCGGGTGGACGGTTCGATACTTGCCGAACCCGCTCGCCGTGGGGACCTGCGCGGAGAGCACCGCCGGCAGCATCGGCTCGTCGACCTGCACGACGATCTCGGCGCCCGGGACGCGGCGACGCAGGCCGGCGACGTGCTCGCCGATGCCGATCGCGAGCGACTCGGCGAGGTCGCGGCGGGCTCCGTGGTCGGACAGCACGCGCTCACCGCGCGGCAGCTCGACCGTGGCGGCCAGGGTGAGGGGGCCGGCGACCTGCTGCTTGAGCAGTCCGCGGTGGTCGTTCCACTGCTCCTCGACGAGGTCGAGGTCCTGGGCCAGGAGGGACCGGGCGCGGCGCAGGTCGACGCCGGGGGCGTCGGTGAGGCGCCAGGCGGCGGGCTGCAGGTCGGCGCTCAGTCCATCGAGCACCGTCAGGGAGCGGCCGATCATGCCGGCCTGGACGCCACGGGCCGGCAGCTCCGGCACGAAGCGCAGGTCGTGCAGCTCGCGGGCGACGACGCCGAGGCTGGCCTCGAGGTCCGTGCCCGGCATCGACCCGACGCCGGTGGCCCTCACCGGGTGCCGGCCCGGTCGGCGCGGGCGGACTCGGTGGTCGTGATCGTCGCGGAGCCGACGACGCGCGTCCCGTCGTAGACCACGACGGCCTGGCCGGGGGCGATGCCCTCGGCGGGGTCCAGGAGGTCGACCTCCACGGCATCGGCGACGGCGCCATCGACGGGGCCATCGACAGGGCGGACCCGCGCCCGGTGCTCGCTGCCGTGTGCGCGCAGCTGGACGGTGCAGTCGAGCTCGTCGGCGGGTGGCTCGCCGCACCACAGCGGTCGGACGGCGCGCAGGGCCCCGACGGCCAGGTGCTCACGCGGGCCGACCGTGACGGTGCCGGAGACCGGCTCGATGTCGAGCACGAAGCGCGGCTTGCCGTCGTCGGCGGGCACGCCGAGCCGCAGCCCGCGGCGCTGGCCGATGGTGAACGCATAGGCACCGTCGTGCTCGCGCAGCACCGTGCCGTCCTCGTCGACGATCGTGCCCGGCCTGCGTCCGAGCTTGTCGGCGAGCCAGCCGGCGTTGTCACCGTCGGCGACGAAGCAGATGTCGTGGCTGTCGGGCTTGTGCGCCACCTGCAGCCCCCGACGCTCGGCCTCGGCGCGGACGTCGGTCTTCACGGACCCGCCGAGCGGGAAGTGCGAGTGTGCGAGCTGCTCGGCGGTGAGCACGCCGAGGACGTAGGACTGGTCCTTGCCGGCGTCGACCGCACGGTGCAGCTCCAGGCCGTCGGGCCCCTCGCGCAGCTGCGCGTAGTGGCCGGTGACGACGCCGTCGAAGCCGAGCGCGAGGGCACGGTCGAGCACGGCGGCGAACTTGATCTTCTCGTTGCACCGCAGGCACGGGTTGGGGGTGCGACCGGCGGCGTACTCGGCGACGAAGTCGTCGACCACCTCGTCGGCGAACTCCTCGCTCATGTCCCACACCCAGAACGGGATGCCGAGGACGTCGGCCGCGCGCCGGGCGTCGGAGGAGTCCTCGATGGAGCAGCAGCCGCGCGCTCCCGAGCGGTAGGAGCGTGGGTTGCGGCTCAGGGCGAGGTGCACGCCGGTGACGTCGTGGCCGGCGTCGACGGCGCGCGCGGCGGCGACGGCGGAGTCCACGCCCCCGGACATCGCGGCGACGAGGCGCAGCGGGGCGCTCATCGGCTGCGCACGAGGGACGCGGCGCGGGCCCGCTCGTGGACGGCGGGCAGGACCTCGAGGAGCCGGTCGACGTCGGCGTCGGTGCTCGTGTGACCGAGGCTGAGACGCAGCGAGCCACGTGCAGCGCGGTCGTCGAAGCCCATGGCGAGGAGCACGTGGCTCGGTTGCGGCACCCCCGCGGCACACGCCGACCCGGTGGAGACCTCCACGCCTTGGGCGTCGAGCAGCATCAACATCGCGTCTCCCTCGCAGCCGGGGAACGTGACGTGCGCGATGTTGGGCAGGCGGTGGTCGTCGCCGGACTCGGGATCGCCGTTGACGACGGCGTCGGGGATCCGTGCGGCGATGCCCTCGACGAGGCGCGCCCGCAGTGCCTCCAGTCGCTCGCCGGTCTCCCGGCGACGTGCGGCGTTCACCTCGACGGCCTTGGCGAACGCGGCGATCAGCGCGACGCCGACGGTGCCGGAGCGGACGTCGCGCTCCTGTCCGCCTCCGTGCAGCAGCGGGGTGGGCTCGACCTCGCGGCGCAGGACCAGGGCGCCGATGCCGACGGGTCCGCCGAGCTTGTGTGCCGTGAGCGTCATCGCGTCGAGGCCGGAGCCGGCGAAGTCGAGCGGGAGGTACCCGGCCGCCTGCACGGCGTCGCTGTGGACCGGCAACCCGTGCCGATGGGCGATCGCGACCACGTCGTCGATCGGCTGGACGGTGCCCATCTCGTTGTTGGCCCACATCGTGGTGACGACACCGACGTCCGTGGGGTCGCGATCGACGGACTCGCGCAGCGCGTCGAGGTCGATGCGTCCCTGACGGTCGACGGGCGTGGTGTCGATGCGGGCGCCCTCGTGGGCGGCCAACCAGGTGACCGGGTCGAGCAGGGCGTGGTGCTCGATGGAGCTGAACACGACCCGCGTGCGTCGCGGATCCGCGCTGCGCTGGGACCAGACCAGGCCCTTGATGGCGAGGTTGTTGGCCTCGGTGCCGCCGGAGCAGAAGACGATCTCGCTGGGTCGGGCCCCGAGGTGCTCGGCGATGATCTCGCGCGACTCCTCGACCGTGCGTCGTGCGGCGCGGCCGGAGGCGTGCAGGCTCGAGGCGTTGCCCGTGCGCCCCAGCTGCTCGGTGAGCACGTCACGCGCCTCGGCCAGCATCGGCGTGGTGGCCGCGTGGTCGAGGTAGACGCGATCGGGAGCATCGTTCATGACCGCACCAGCGTAGTCCTGCCCGGCAACGACGGCGTGGGCACGGCCGAGACGTCCGCCCGCGACCCCGCTGGCACCCTCAGGCGACGCTGGAGCGGTAGCCGGGCACGAGCTCGTCGACGAGCGCGTCCGTCGCCGCAGAGGCACCGACCGGCGAGCCGTGCTCGGCGATCGCCGCGTACATGGCGTCGACGATGCCCTCGACGTCCGAGCCCTCGGACTCCGCGAGCCACAGGCGCGAGCGCCAGAGCTCCTCGTTGGCCGGAAGCAGCTCCAGACCTCGCCGCAGCGCGGCCTCGGCCGCCGCGAGGTCCGCTCGGGACGTCGCGGCCTCAGCGAGCGCCTGCACGGTGAGCTCGATCGCGAGGGCGATGTCGGACTCGACGGTCGTGGACTCCAACCAGGCGTATCGCCCGGCGGGGGCGCCGTCGAACGCGGTCCCGCGGACCAGCTCGAGGGCCGTGCGCAGGTGCGTCTCGCGCTGCCGGCCGTCGGTGGCGGCGCGGTTGAGGTGCTCGCGGAACGCGTCCCAGTCGAGGCGGACGGCCCCGGGCGCGAGCGTCCACACGCCGCTGCTCTCGCGCAGGACAGGTTCGCCGTCGGTGGTCGACCCCAGCCAGTCGCCCAGCTGAGCGATCACTCCGTCGCGCAGGCTCGGCTCGACGCCGCGCGGCCACAGGGCGGCGGTGAGTCGGTTCACGTGCACCCCCTGCGGGTGCAGGGCGAGCAGGACGAGCAGCTCGCTCAGCTGCGGCTCCCGCTCGGGATCGACCTGACCCTGGGTGCCGATGCGCAGTGGGCCGAGGACGTCGACCGTGGCGACGGCCTCGGCGGCGGCCTGGCTCACCTCGCCCTCGGACTCGAGCGCGTCGACGAGGGTCTCGAGCGAGGGACGACGTCCGGCCTCGACCGGCTCGAAGAGCACGTCGAGGGCGCGGGCGGCGTCGCGGGTGAGCACCTGCGCGGTGACGTCGATGCCGTGGTGCGGGGCGCTGATCCGACCGTCGGCGCGGGCGTGCAGCGACAGGGCCGCTTCCCGGTCGGAGCCCACGACGACCACGCCGAGGGAGACGGCGGGGTCGGCGGCCAACGCCCGGAGCTGGGCCATCTCGTCCTCACGTGGCAGGCCCGAGCACACGACGAGGTGGAACGTCCAGTCCGCGTCCGGGCTCGCGGCCCGGGCGCTGCGCACGTCCTCGCGGCCGGTCTCGCGACAGCGACGGCGGTGCAGCCGGGCCAGGTTCTCCAAGGACTCCAGCACCCGGCCGACGTCGTCGGTGCGGCGAACGACCCCGGGAGCGACGCGCGAGAGGTCGTCGGCGAAGCCGACCAGCGTCACGCGCCGGTCGTCGGCCCACGGGTGGGTGGCGGCGTCGAGCGCCCAGCTGAGCGCGATGCCCCGTGCGACGGAGGCGTCGCCGTCGACGGCCACGGGACCGCTCTGGGACTCGAGGTCGACCATCAGCAGGCTGCCGTCGTCACGGCGACCGAGCGTGACCAGGCCGGGCAGCGGCGCCGGCCCGCCGAGGGTGAAGTCCGTCCCGGTGTCGGCTGTCCAGGTCGTGGGACGCGGCGCGGACCAGCCCGCCGGGACCGGGCGCGTCGGTGCCTGCTCGAAGCCGACGACCAGTCCGGACTCGCTGTAGGACGCACGTGCCGGCGCCGGCACGTCGTGACCGTCGTTCCAGGAGCGGAAGGCGTTGTCGAGCCACGTGACGGCGTCGACGTCGGCCTCCTCGCGCAGCCGACCGCCCGGCGGCGGTGGCGTCGGGGTCGGGTCGGTGGGGTCGGGACGCTCGCCACGTCGACTCCACCGGGAGGCCGCGGAGGACGTCGCCCGGTGGCGACGCAGCCCGAGGAACGCGCCGGCGAGGGCGAGTCCGGCTCCGACGCCGAAGAACGGCTGCCAGCGCTCCCCGATGATCGAGCCGCCACCGGCCTGACCGGCTCCACCTCCGGCGCCGGCTGGCGTCGACTCGCCCGCGCCGACGTCGCCGGCGGTGTCGGCCGTGCCTGCCTCGGCGGTCGCCGCCGTCGGATCGACGTCCGGCGCGGGAGCGACGTGCTCGACGACCTTGAGTCCCGGCCCGCGGGCGTCGGACGGCATCTTCATGACCCAGCCGGGATGGATGAGGTCGGCGTTGGCGAGCACGCGACCGTCGGGCTGCTCGACGCCCTTGTTGAGCTCCCAGATCTCCTTGTAGCGCAGGCCGTCGCCGAGGTAGCGGTCGGCGATGTCCCACAGCGTGTCGTAGTGGCGGCCCTCGGGCGGCTTGACGTCGTAGTAGGTGGTGGCGCCGGCCTCGACGTCCGCGGTGGTCGCGTCCTGCAGGTCCGCGAGCTCGGGGAGGGTGGCCGAGCCGACGCCCACCTGCTGCTCGGTCGGCGTCTCGCCGAAGGCGGCCGCCTCGGGCAGCACGGACGCGCTGTACGAGCTCTGCTCCGCTGCTGGCGCCGTGGCCGCGGTCGCCGTGCTCATGGAGACGGACGCGGTGCCCGCCATCAGGACGATCGTGGCGACGAGCCGGCGTGCCAGTGCCTGCGTGCCGATGCCACCCCCCGGGACCTGGGGCGCGAGGCCGCGTCGACGACGTTCGGCGACCGCCTCGACCAGGAGGCAGACGACGAAGTGCGCCCACGCCAGCCACACGACGGCCGCGAGGATGCTGAGCGTGGCCTCCATGGTGGTGGGTCGGGTCAGCCACTCCAGCGACGGGGCCTCGCTCGGCCACGGCGCGCCGAAGCCCGCGAGCAGCGCGACCGGGACACCGACGACGATGACGATCGTGCCGACGAGTGCGGCGAGACCCTTGGCCACCTCGGCACCGCGCCTCGGCACCTTGGTGACGGTGGGCAGGCGGCTGGTGGAGCCGGGACCGGTGGTGATGCTCATTCGTCTCACCTCGTGGTCGTCAGAAGACGACGATCGGGGGCTGGTTGGCGGCTTGGACCTCTTGGACGGGGATGACCTGCTTCATCCGCATGACGAACCCGTCGCCGAGCGGACGCATCTCGCCGCCGGCCTCGCCGTAGCGGACGTCCCAGCGGACCTCCACGTCGGCGTAGAACGCCTCGCGGATGTTCGACGGGATGGGCTCGGTGGCCAGCTCGCGGGCCGAGGCCGACGAGCGCGGGAACGTGATGGTGCACGCGTCGGCCGGCTGGGCCGCCGGGCGCGCGCCCTCGGTGTAGGGGGTGTCCGGGGAGCACTCGACGGCGCCGATGCCCTCCTGGTTGGGGTCGATGCGGATGGAGCTCGCCTGGGCCTCCATGACGAACCCGTTGGTCTCGATCCGGCGGAACGGACCACCCTGGGACCGACCGGAGTACGGGCCCTGGGCGACGACGTCGTTGGAGGACGGGTCGACCCACTGGAAGGTGAAGTACGTGGGCGTGCCGACGAGCGGGGTCGGGTTGGGCCGCGGCTGCATGACCGGCACCGGCATCTGGGTGCTGCTCTCGACCTGGCGCCACAGGAAGTCGGTGATGCCGTTGCGCTGGTCCTCGGTGTCGGTCCCGTTCGGCACGAAGACGATGGAGATGTCGAGCGTGCGGTCACGACCGCCGGAGACGGTGTCGAAGTCGATGTTGCCCAGGCAGCGCATCAGCATGTAGCGGCCCTCGTCAGGCCGGGAGTTGAAGGGCTGCTGGATGCCCGCCGGGATCTCGCTGTAGCGGCACCGCTGCAGCGGCTGCCCGCCGAAGCGCTCACGCAGCGTCAACGCGTCGCCACCGCCGAGGGACACGCAGTACGAGCCCATGCCGCCGCCGTTGGCGTACACCGAGCACGTGCGGGCCGGGGTCGTCACGCGCTCCACGCGGGTCGGGGAGCTGCTGACGCCGTCGTCGGGGGGCGGGGCGGGGGTGCCGCCTCCGCTGTCACAGTTGCCCAGCAGACACGCGGCTGCGGGCGGGGTGTGCGTACCGAAGAAGACCGTGACCGCAAGGACGAAGGCGCTCGCCAGTACCGCGACCTTGACGGACGGCCTCATGACGGCGGCTCCTCGCCGCGGCAGTTCCCGTCGAAGTCGACCTCAGTCAGAACAGGTGCCTCTGCATCGGTCTCGACCTTCGCGACCTGACGGGCCCATCGAGGTTCTTCGTCGCTGAAGTAGTCGCCGTCTGCTGTCACCAGCTCAGCCGACTTGCTCCATATGCAAGCGACGACAGTGGAGGTGCCCGCCTCGGACTCCGACCGCGCGATCCGCACGAGGGTTCGCGCCTGGGAACGCAGGTCGTTGTCCTCGGCGAACCTGAGCTGGTCGAGGTAGACGTCCAGCACCTCCCTGGAGGCCAATTCGCGCGCTCGAGGCAGCAGCTCTCCGGTGTTGACGGACGCCGAGATGGCCTCGCTCCACTCCTTGTACGCGAGCACGGCCTCGTCCTCGGCGTACTCGTCCCAGTTCTGGATCTCCCACGTGACGCCGTCGGCGCCCTCGGGCTGCGGGGGCGGGCCGGTGGGCGTGGTCTCGGTGGGCTCGGGCTCTGGCGTCGGCTCGGTGTCGCCACCGCCGGTGCAGCCGGCGATCGTCAGCAGCAGGGCGCTCAGCCCCGCGACGACGCCGGTTCGCCAGTGTCCACGCATGTGTTCCCCCAGAAGACAGTGGTCAGGACGACAGCATGGTACCGGCTCGGACCCCCGCCTGCCGAGTCCCTGTCCACCGGGCGCCCTCCCGACCCGGCGGTCCGTTCACCGGTCGCCGGGCGGCGGGTCGGGGCAGACCTCGAGCTCCTCCTCGTCGGGATCGCCGGGATCGTCCTCCGGCGGGTCCTCCTCGTCCTCCTCCTCGTCCTCCTCGGCCTCGGAGCGCGGGATGCAGGGCTCGACGGTCTCGATCGGGTCCGGGACGGGGCCGGCGGTCGGGGGCGGTCCGTCGCCCGGCGGTGCCACCGAGGGTGGGCCGAGGGTGGAGAGCTGCCCGCTGTTGGCCTCGCTGATCCCGCTGAGCGGTCGGGCCAGGGCCGTGCCGGTCGACGTGAGCGACGTCCGCCCGATCATCCCGAGCAAGATGGCGTCCATCTCCACCTGGGCGGTCACCGAGACCACGAGGTAGGAACCTGTGGAGTCGTTCATCGTCTCCAGGTTCGCGGCGCACCGCGTGAGCTGGGAGTCGGCGGCGCGCGCCGTCTCGCAGTAGTCGCGGGCCGCTCGCAGCGCCAGGCCGGGGTCGAGATCGAGGGAGGGGTCGGTGACGTCGACGGCTTGCGCCCCCGCCCGGGCGGCCTCCTGCGCGTACGCGATCGCCCGTCCCTTGCCGTTGAGCTGACGACCTCCGTCGACGACGAGACCGGCGAGCAGGATGATCCCCAGCGACACGATCACCACGAACGGGGTGATCGACCCGCGCTCGTTCCGGCGCCGCCCCCTCGTCCGCGGGGTGCTCGTCCGCTGGGCGCTCATCGGTACCCCCGGTACCGGTCGAGCGGGCTGGTGAAGGTGCGCTCGATCTCCACGGACCGCAGCGGCAGCGCCGCGAGGTCGCTCAGGTCGAGGGTGCAGCGCACCGTGACCGAGACCGAGTCGATCGCGAGGGGGTTGTTCGGGTCGGGCAGCGAGAACGCCCCGTTGGTCATCCGGACCGGGTCGACGCTCGCGGACCCGCGGCAGGACGAGGGCGCCTCGCGCATCACCTGGGTGGCGACACGGTTCGTGACGTCGGGCACCGCGGCGCGGGAGTTCTGGGCCGTCGCGGCACGGGTGGCGTCGCGCGCCGCCTGGTCGACGAGGTTCTCGGTCTGGGCGTAGCGTCCGAACGCGATCGTGAGCATCATCAGGGCCAGCAGGAACGGCGCGATGATCACCAGCTCGAGGCTCGCCGTGCCCCGCTGGCGGCGCGCGGTCGACCGCGACCTCACGGGGATCCCCGCAGGTCGCCGCGGAACTGCTCGAGCGTCGCCGTCGAGGACTGCTGCACCTCCACGTTGCCACCGAGAGGCAGGACGACGGTGCCGATGACGATCATCGAGACGCGGCCCGTCGACACGTCGATCGTCCCGTAGGCCTCGACGTCGTTGAGCCGGCCGAGCTTCTCGGCGTAGCCGGTCGAGAGGGTCTCCGCCGCGCTGCGGAAGGACTCCGGGTCGGCGTTCGTGCCGGCGAGGCGGAGGTAGGAGACGCCCTCGCGGGCAGCGGACTGCGCGGTGTTGCGGGCGTGGAAGTACAGGCCGGCCTGGATGATCGTGAAGATCAGCAGCAGGAAGACCGGGGCGATGATCGAGAACTCGATCGCGCTGGTCCCGCGCTCACGGTCGGTGCCGCGCGGCCGCATCCCCCGGAAGAACGGCATGGACGTCGATCAGTTGCTGCCGGACTCGATCTTGGAGGCGTTGCTCTCGACGACGCCCTGGATGATGCGCCCCAGCAGGAGCGCCAGCACGACCACGACGCCGGAGATGATCGCCCACTCGATCGCCGAGGCGCCGAGCTCGTTGCGGCCCTGACGCCGCGCCTCGTCGGCACGGGCTCGCACGAACATGATGATGGCCTTGGCGTAGAAGAGCTCGGGCGCCACGACGTTCCCCCTAGGGTGATGAGCGGTCGACGGTCAGGAGGTCAGGAACCGAGCTGACTGACCGCAGGATAGGACAAGAATACCAAGAACGCGATGCACATCAGCAGCTGTGCCAGGAGCATCGACTGCGACGACTCCCCCGCCGCGCCCTCGACGTCGACGAGCTCCTTGCGACGCATGCTCTCGGCGCGGGCCATGAGGGAGCTGCGGATGCGGGCGCCCTCGTCGCCGGCCAGCGCGAGGGCCGACGCGAGGTCGCGGAGCTCGGCGACCCCCAGGTCCTCCCCGAGGCGCGCGATGCTCTCCCAGGGCGTCCAGCCCATGATCCGGGCGTTGGACAACGCCTGGCGCAGCCGCACCATCGCCCAGTGGTCGCCGAAGGAGGACGCCGCCATGAGCGCCTCGGGCAGACCGCGACCGCCGGCGAGGTTCATCGCGACGAGGTCGAGGAAGGAGCCGACGACGTGCCGGAAGTCTCGGCGTCGCTGCTCGGCGTCACGCCGCAGCTGCAGGTCCGGCAGCATGAACCCGGCGAGCCCGGCGACCGCCGCGACGACGACGGGGACGCCTGGCCCGCTCGCGTAGCCGAGGAGCGTGACGACCGACGGGAACCAGATGAAGGCGGCGAGCCCCAGCAGGGCCTTGGTGCCCAGGTGGTGGGCCAGGGTGCGGTTCATGACCGCGAGGTCGGTGCGGGTGCGTCGCAGCTGCCACCCGCGCAACGTCGCCTCGGACTCCAGCCGGGCACCGATGGTCTGACGGGCGCGGTCGAGCCGGCCGTCCGCTGCCGCGCCGGCGGCGCTTCGGGTCAGCGCGGTACGGCGACCGCTGCGCTCGAGTCGGGCGACGGTGGCCGCGATGCCTGGGCGGGGCTGCGCGAGGAGCGAGACGAGCAGCGCGACCCCGGCGCCGAGCATTGCGCCGGCGGCCAGCTCGGCGATCATGCCTGGCCCCTCGGGCTCGTCGAGACGAGGCGCCCTGACGTGGAGACGAGGAACCGCTGCGGCTCCTCGACGCCGGAGAGCCGTCGCAGCCAGAAGACGGCGAGGCCGAAGACGGCGAGGACGACCGCGAGGACGACCTGGCCGACGAATGTGCCGTAGGGCGCCATGTACGCCTGGTTGAAGACCACGAGGGCACCGGCGACGGCGACGATGACACCGGTCACGACCTGGACGCTGCGTCGTGTGCTGCGCCGGCTCGACTCGACCCGGCGGCGCACGTCGAGCTCGTCGCGCGCGGACGTCGCGAGCGCGGTGAGGACGTCGCGCAGGCCGGGCCCCCTCAGCCGGGAGTTGAGCACGAGCGCCGCGACGACGAGGTCGGCGGACGCGTCGTCGAGGTCGTCGGCGAACTTCATGAGCGAGTCCGGCAGCGGCTCGCGGACCCGCAGCCGGTCGACGAGGAGGTTGAGGGCAGGGCGGATCGAGGGCGCGGCGTTCACAGCCGTGGCGGGGATGGCCTGCTCGAGCCCGACGGCGCCGGCGATCGTGTCGCGCAGGGACTCGATCCACGACGCGAGTCCCTCGGCGCGCTGGATGGCCGCCCGCTCCTCGCGCACGCCGCCGAACAAGCGGTCCCAGAAGGCCACGAGCGCACCGAGGACGACGGCGAGGACGATCCACCGCGTCACGACGAGCACGACGATCAGCACGGCGAGCCCGATCAGCAGGCGACGGCCGCGCCTGGCCGTGGGCACGATCGTCGCGCGCCGGGTGCCCGCGAGTCCGCGTTCGGACCGCAGCGTCACGCCGGACAGGACGAGCAGCAGCATCGCTGCGCCGAGCCCGGCGACGGCCCCGGCCGTGATGGCCAGCGGCAGTCGCAGGCTCTCGACGATCAGGCCCATTCCCCGTGCACCTCCGGGTCGTAGCCGAAGGGGCGCAGCTCGTCGATGCAGGAGATGGGGGCGTGTGCCGCGGCGCGTCCGTCCGGTCCGGGAGCGAACACCTCGCTGGAGAGCACCTGTCCGTCGTGGCCGACGACCTCGCGGATGCTCTCGACGACGCGCGCCTGACCGCCGCCGGCGTCGTGGTCGTTGTGCTTGCGCAGGAACACCACGAAGTCCAGGGCGCCGGCGATCAGCATCGTCGTCGCCTCCAGCGGAAGACGTTCACGGCTCTGGATCGCGTAGGTCCCGATGCGGTTGAAGACCTCCAGCGAGGAGTTCGCGTGGATCGTCGACAGCGAGCCGTCGTTGCCCTGGCTCATGGCGTTCAGCATCGTCACGATCTCGTCGCCCAGCACCTCGCCGACGATGACGCGCGAGGGGTTCATGCGCAGGGAGCGCCGCACGAGGTCGGCCATCGAGACCCCACCCAGGCCCTCGGAGTTCGGCAGCCGCTCCTCGAAGCTCACGACGTTGGGGTGCAGCTCGGCGTCCTCCCCCAACCCCAGCTCGAGCGCACGCTCGACGGTGATGAGGCGCTCGGACGGCTTGATCTCGTTGGCCAGGGCGCGCAGCATCGTCGTCTTGCCGGCGTTCGTGGCGCCGGCGATCATGATGTTCTTGCGCGCCGCGACGGCGGCCTTGAGGAACGAGCCGATCGGCTTGGAGACGGTGCCGTTGGCGATGAGGTCGTCGAGCACGACGCGGCCGAGCCGCGCCTTGCGGACCGAGATCGACGGGCGGGCGCAGACGTTCATGACCGCCGAGAGGCGCGACCCATCGGGCAGGCGGAGGTCGAGCTGGGGATTGGCGGAGTCGAAGGGACGGCTGGAGAGCCCGGTGTGGGCGGCGAGGACCTGGATGAGCTCGACGAGCTCCTCGTCGCTCTCGGCCACCTGCGGGTGACGCTCCTCCCGGCCGTCGCCGTACTGCACGAACACGTGGTCGTGGCCGTTGATGTCGATGTTCTCGACCTCGGGGTCCTCCAGCAGCGGCTGGAGTCGCCCCACGCCGAACAGCGCGGAGTGGATCGCGGTGGCGACGTCACGCTCGTCCTCCGGGGAGAGCGGGCGGCGGCCCTCGGCCACCTCGTAGCGGGCGTGGTCCTCCAGCACCTGGACGATGAGCGAGCGGGCGTACTCGCGCTCGTCCTCGGCCGACATCGGCGTGACGCCGTTCATCTGGTCGCGACGACGCTGCTCGTTCAGACGGTCGGCCACCTGGACGCGCAGCGTGCGGACGAGGTCGTGGTCGATCACTCGGGCTCCTCCCTGACGTCGGTCCCGCCGACGGTCGCGCTGTCGCGGGCCTCGCCGGTGACGTCCGTGGGCACCGGGGCGGGCTCGGGCATCGACCTGGCCAGCGCGTCGACGATCGGCTGGGCGGAGCGTACGAGCTGGGTGCGGGTGGGACTGCCGGTGATCTGGCCGAGGAAGAACGCCGCACCCTTGCGGTCGTGCGCGACGTGGTGCACGCCGGCGACCTCGAGCTCGGCCTTCTCGATCGCCTCACCCACCTCGCGCACCGCCCGGGTGCGCTTCGGCTCGGCGACGACGGCCACGTGCAGGGCCGGCCCGGACACCCGGCCGAAGGACTCCTGCAACCTGGCGATGCGCCCCCGCAGGTGGATGACGTTGCTGGGGAGCGTGTCGGTGATCAGGACGCATGCCGCGGAGCGCGCGAGCAGTGCGTTCTGCGGCGTGGACCCCCCGATGCGTCCGAGGTCGGCGATCGTGTCGGTGCCCGGCAGGTCGGCGAAGAACTCCGCGAGCGCCTCCCACTGGGTGACTCCGCGGGCCTGCTCGGGCGACGTGACGCCGGCGATGACCCGCTGGCCGCCGACCATGAGCTGGCCGTGCTGGCCCACCAGGCCGTGGTGCAGGGACTTGCGGCCGGCCGCGACCAGGCTCGACAGTCCCACGCCCGGATCGAGCGGGGTGCCGTCGACGCCCGGCATGCGCAGCGCGACGTCCCCACCGGACGGGTCGGCCTCCACGACGAGGCTGTCACGCGGCCACAGCGCGCCCACGAGCATCGCCGTCGTGGTGACGCCCGGCGAGCCCTTGGCCGAGGCGAGGGTCAGCAGCGCCATCGTCAGCTCCCGCAGGTGGCCGGGACGCGCTGGCCCGCGTCGCCACCGATGAGCGCCGGCGTGACCGCGTTGTCCTCGATGCCCTGCGCCACGACGTTGAGGCAGGATAGGTCGATCGCGACGACGATGGGGATCTCGTTGCCGCTCACGCTGCCGAGGCCGCCGTCACTGGCGTCCCCGACGGAGACCAGCTCGGCCGCGACCGCCTGGCGGCCTGCGTCGCCGCCGCCGACGTTGAGCGCCAGCTGGGCGCCGGGCTGGAGCCGCTGCACGAACGGCGAGGAGTCGACCGACAGCGTGAGCTGGGTCTGTCCCGCGGCGATCCCGACATCGTCGGAGACCATCTCGGGGGTGAGGACCGTGCCGGGCAGCAGCCGCGTCGTGGCCGACTGGCCGACGACGTCGTCCACCTGGTCGGCTGGGATGCCCGAGCCGAAGTCCTCCGGGAGGCTCACCCGGCCCAGGTCGTTCTCGGTGATCTGCGCACCCTGGGCGACCTCGGAGGTCACCTGGACGTAGAAGGCACGGTTGCCCGACTGGAGTGCGAGGAAGCCGGACGCGAGCGCGCCTCCGACGATCAGCACGACCGCGAGCGCGATGAGCGCCGGGCGTGACTCGCGCGTGGACGGAAGACGGGAGACCTGCGTCCGCGTCTGCTCCTTGGCCATCGACTCAACCTCTCCTGGACGGTCGAGGGAACACGGGCCCCTCCCCCGGAACGATGTCGGCGCTACCGTACACGGCGAGGGACCGGCCCGTCGCAGGATGCTCACCCGCCATCGATCCGCCGGTCGACGTCGTCAGGGAGTGCCCGTCGGCTCCGGGTCGGCCGGCTGCTCCCCCGGCTCCACGGGCGCCGTGGCCGGCGCCTGCTGCTGCTCGCGCTCTCGCTGGTTCTCCTGCGTGATGCGGAAGGCGTCGCGCACGGCGAACCCGGCGACGATGACGGCGATGACGATGACGCCGACGACGATCGCGGGCCAGATGCGCTGGTGCTCGCGCCAGGTGCGGCGGCTGCCGTGCAGCAACGCAGAACGCATCTGCCGGCGGCGCATGGCGTCGGCCTCGAGGACGTAGCGCTCGGCGTTCGGCGTGTTCTGCAGCGCCAGCGTCGGTGGCGGCTTGGTGGGTGGTGCGTCCCGCTCGTCGTCGGCCGCGTTCATCGACGTCCGCCCAGGGCGATGGCGGCGGACAGGCGGACCAGTGCCTCTCGGGTGGGTGCTGCGACGAGCGCCGGGTCGTAGGGCGCTCCCGTGGCGAGGTGCGGGTCCGGCGGGACGGCGACGACCGCCGCGGCACCGGCACCACGCAGCCGGGAGACCGCTTCCCGCTGGACCCGACCGTACGACTCCTCGTGGGCGCAGACGACGACGTGGATCGCCTGCTCCGCCGCTGCCGGGTTGACCTCGAGGACGCGCTCCATGGCCGCGGCGTGGGCCAGCGCGCCCAGCCCACCGGGGCCGGTCACCACGACCACCTGGTCCGCCCGGGCCACCGAGGCGTGCGCGGCCTCGCCGGCGCTCGCGCCCGCGTCGAGCAGCGCGAACGTGTGGTCGGCCCCGACCCGCTCGAGCGCCTGCGCGAGGTCGCGTCGGCTCGGGCGCAGTCCCCACTCGACGGCGTCGACGACCCCGAGTCCGGACGCGGCGGCCGGCACCGGTTCGTCGACCTCGAGCGCGCCGGCGCCCGCGAGGTCGACGCGGTCGCTCATGGAGAGCAGTGCCGACAAGGGAACGGTGCCCTGCTGGACGTCGAGCAGCGCCGTGCGGTCCTCGCGCAGCGCCATGAAGCAGGAGGCGACCCCGAGCGCGACGCTCGTGCACCCGACACCGCCCTTTCCTGCCACGAAGGCCACGACGCGCCGGTCGCTCTGGCGACGGCGAACCGCCTCGACGACCTCGCGGTCGGCGGCGACCGACTCGGCGGCGTCGGCCGTGGACAGTCCGCGGGCGACGGCCCGCACCATCCAGCGGCGCGAGCCTCCGGTCGGTGCCGGGGGGGTGCTGCGAGCCAGCAGGTCCTGCACCGGGTGTCGACTCGACCCGCCGTCGTGCGCTGGTGGGGTCGGCGCTTCTGCTGGGGCCGGGCCCGGGCCGGACGCGGGGAGGGTCGGGGACGGCGAGAGCAGCGTCGGCGGCGCCGGATCGACGTCGGGACGCAGCTGGACCACCGGCGCACGGTCGTCGCCGGGACCTCCCTCGTCGTGCGCGGCGGGGTCCCGGGGCGCCGCGGGAGGGGGCGGGTCGGCTCCCAGCCCGAGGCTGCGGGGGTCGATGCCCATGCGGGCGAGGTCGGCGGCCGTGCCCTCGGCCTCGCGTCGACGACGCATCTCGGCCGCGAGCCGCTCCTGCTCCTCGGAGGTGTCGTCACTCATCAGAAGATGTCTCCCAGCTGGCCGTAGAGCCCGAGCGCACCGGCCAGCACGACGAGCATCGTGACCACGACCAGGAACTCCGCGATGTTCAACGTGCGCTTGACCCGGGCTCGCGAGATCTCCGAGATCGGGACCGTCGCGATGCCGAGCGCCACCGCCCCGAGGACCGCCGTGACGGGCACGAGGAAGGGCACGAGGTCACCGTCGGCCAGCACGACGGCGGCGAGGGCGACGCCGAGCACCACGAGGCCGGCGACCCTGAGCGGCAGGACGTGCTGGATGCGGGAGAACACCCGCGACCGCAGCACCGCGGCGACGGCGACGACCAGGGCCAGCGTCCGGTCCCACGGGTCGTCCCCGAGCACCAGCACGACGCAGGCGACGACGACGACCCCCGCGATCCCCAGGAGGGCCCCGATCAGGATGTCGTTGCTCGCACGGTAGCGGCGACGCAGCGCCGCCAGGTCGAGCTGGCCGACGTGGCGGACACGGTAGTCGGCGCTCGCGAGTCCGCCGACGGACAGCGAGATGCGTGGCAGGACGCCCACCGTCAGCAGTCCGAGGACGGGCAGGACCCGCACCGCCTGGATCGGGTCGATCGCCAGGCCGATGGTGACGCCGGCCTCGACGAGCACGGCGGCCAGCGCGACGACCGCGAACGCGGCGTGCGCGGTGGCGTCGGCGGTGAGCAGGCGGGCCGCGCCGGCCATGGCCGCCATCATCGCGACGGCCGTGAGGATGACGAGCTGGACGGAGAGGGGGTCGGCGATCGACCGCCCGAGCAGCAGGCCCCAGACCAGGGCGACCACGGCAGCCACCTGCGCGTCGGCGGGTCGCGCGTTCACGGAGGCCCACCACGTCGCGAACAGCAGGACCGCCACGGCGACGACGGCCGGGACGACGCCGGCGAGCAGGTCGACCTCCCGGTCCGCCGGTGCGACCGGCGCCAGGAGGGCGAGGGCGGCCCACGCGAGCAGGAGGGCAGATGTCGCCAGCACGGCGAAGGACGCCGTCGTGCGCGGCACCCAGACGCCGCCCGCCGCGTCGACGCTGTCCTCGACGGCGTCGCGCACGTCCTCCACCAGCGCCGGCGAAGCGTCGTCGCGCGTCGAGCGGAGCTCGAGGACCTCGCCGTCGAGCACTCCCGCGTCCTGCAGGGTCTGCACCAGCGGCATCGTCGGGCCCCCGACGCGCGCGAGCGTCCAGCTCGTCGGTGGGCCGTCGGACCGCTCGGGAGCCGCGTACCGCATCACCTGCGGCATGACGTCGGCCAGCGGCAAGGCACTCGGCAGGGCGAGGTCGACCGTGCGCTGGTCGGTCACGACGGTGACCCGGCTGTAGGCCGTCAGCACGTCGGCCCCCTCCTGTCCGATGATGGTGCTCGACCCTCCGCCCTTGCGCATCGGTCGAGCGGTCGTGAGCATAGCGTTGCATCAGCGCACGCCGCAGGTACGGCGCGACGCCCGCCTCGTGCCACGGCACACCGACGATGGGGAGACGGCATGACCACGACCTTGGTCAAGCGTCCGGCACGTGTGGAGCCGCCGCGGCGGACGTCGACGTCGCTCGCCATCGAGCCTCCGCCGGCGCGCGGCCAGTCCACCCCGGCGATCGCCGGGGCGGGCATGCTCATGATGCCGATCATGGGCGGCACGGGCTCCATGACCATCGCGATCACCCAGAAGGACCGCCCGATCATCGCGGTGGCCGCCTTCCTCGCCCTGATCGGTGCGGTCGCGATCGGCGCCCTCATGGTGATCTCCCAACGCAGCGGCGCCAAGCGCCAGGTGCGGGAAGGTCGTGAGCGCTACCTCGACTACATCGAGTCGCTGCGTCACACGGTGCGCGACCAGATCGCCGGCCAGCGCGCCGAGCAGGCGTGGCGGCACCCGCGCGCCGACCAGCTGTGGGACATCGCCGGGAACGACGCCCGGCGCTGGGAGCGACGCCCCCACCATCCCGACTTCCTGGCCGTCCGGGTGGGCACCGGCGAGGTGCCTCTCGCCGCGGGCCTGACCCTCGACGCCGACACCGGTCCACTCAACGACTTCGACCCCGTCTGCCTGCAGTCGGCGCAGGAGCTGCAGCAGCGCTACGCGACGCTGCGCGACCAGCCGATCGTCGTCCCGTTGGCGAGCATCGGCCAGCTGGTGCTCCGCGGTCGCCCGGCGGCGCGCCGTGCCATGGCGACCACCGTGCTGACCCAGCTGGCCGTGCTGCACGGACCGAACGACCTGTCCCTCGCGGTCGTGCGGTCCGACGAGGCGGCGCCGGACTGGGACTGGGCGAAGTGGCTCCCCCACCTGCAGGAGACCGCCCAGCTCGACGGCGACCTCCCGGCGCGGCGGGTGGCGACCTCGGTCCCGGCGATGGCGGAGATGCTCGCGGCCGAGTTCGAGACACGGCTGGACCGACGGTCCCGGTCGCGCGGGAGCGAGACCCCGGCGGGTGATCACCTGGTGGTCGTCGTCGACGCCCAGGGGCTGCCCACCGGGCAGCAGCTCTCGTCACCGGACCCGGCGGTCCCCCTCGCCGAGCTGGGCGTCCACGTCATCACCCTCACCGATGACCAGCGCCAGGAGCCGGAGGTGGTCGACCTGCGCCTGGAGATCGACGAGCGCGGCGAGGTGCACAGCGCGGTGCGCACCGACTCCTTCCGCATGGACGTCCTGCCCCCGGGCACGGAGTCGGCGGTGGCGCGGCAGATCTCCGCACTGCGGCTGACGCACGAGGACGTCGGGGAGGACGGGCTCAACGACACCGTCGGGCTGCCTGAGATCCTCGGCGTCGACGACCCCGCGCGCCTCGACGTGGGCCGCACGTGGCGCCCGCGCGCCCTGCGTGACCTCCTGCGAGTCCCGATCGGCGTCGGCGCCAACGGCCAGGGCGTCCTGCTCGACCTCAAGGAGTCCGCGCACGGCGGCATGGGTCCGCACGGGCTCGTCGTCGGCGCCACCGGTTCGGGCAAGTCGGAGATGCTGCGCACCCTGGTGAGCTCGCTGGTCATCGGCCACGGACCCGACCGGTTGGCGCTCATGCTGGTCGACTTCAAGGGCGGCGCCACGTTCGCGTCGATGGAGCACATCCCGCACGTGGCCGGCACCATCACGAACCTCCAGGACGACCTGACGCTCGTCGACCGGATGCGCGACGCCCTCTACGGGGAGATGCAGCGACGCCAGGAGATCCTGAAGAAGGCCGGGAACCTGCCCAACGTCACGGCGTACCAGGACCGCATCGACGCCGGCGAAGACCTCGAGCCCCTCCCCCACCTGCTCGTCATCGTCGACGAGTTCTCCGAGCTGTTGACGGCGAAGCCGGACTTCGCGGAGATGTTCGTGGCCATCGGGCGCATCGGTCGATCCATCGGCGTCCACCTGCTGCTCGCGACCCAGAAGCTGGAGATGGGCAAGATCCGCGGCCTGGAGTCGCACCTGTCGTACCGGATCAGCCTGCGCACGTTCTCGGAGTCGGAGAGCCGGGACGCGATCGGTGTCCCGGACGCCTTCCACCTGCCGCCGGAGCCGGGGTCGGGCTACCTGAAGGTCGACACCACCGTCTTCGACCGGTTCAAGGCCGCGCTCGTCTCCTCGCCCTACGTGCCGCCGTCGGAGGGACCCAAGACCGCCGTCCCGGTGGTGCCGTACGTCGCGGTCAACGGGATCGGTGAGTGGCTCGCACGGCAGGCGGAGGCCGAGGCCGAGGAGGCCGCCGAGAGCGCTGTCGCCGTGAGCCCGACGTCGGACGTGAGCGTACTGGACGTCCTGTGTGACCAGATCACCGCGGCCGGCGCGCCGAGGGTCCGTCCCGTCTGGCTCGAGCCCCTGCCGGAGCGGCTCGCCCTGGGATCACTCGCACGGGTCGGCGAGACTCGTCCGCTGACGACGTGCCGAGCCGTGCTCGGCCTGGTCGACGACCCCAAGCACCAGGACCAGTTCCCCCTGGAGTGGGACTTCACCGGCGGTGGCGCGAACCTCGTCGTCACGGGGTCGCCGCAGACCGGCAAGTCGGTGTTGCTGCGCACGATGATCCTGTCGATGGCGATGGGGTACGCGCCGGGCGACGTCGTCTTCTACTGCATCGACTACGGCGGCGGGTCGCTGTCGTCGCTCAAGAACGTCCCGCACGTCGCGTCGGTGACGTCGCGGACCGATCCCGAACGGATCCAGCGCACCGTGAACGACGTCCGCTCGGCGCTCGACCGGCGCGAGTCCCTCTTCCGCGACCGGGGGTTCGACTCCATGGGGGCGTACCGGCAGGCGCGGGCCGCCGGTGAGCTCGACTCCGAGCCCGGCGACATCTTCCTCGTCGTTGACGGGTGGGGCACGTTCCGCGACGAGTGGGAGGACCTGGACTACACGATCGCCGACATCGCGGCGCGCGGCTCGAACTTCGGCGTCCACGTGGTCATCACGGTGACGCAGGCGATGCAGGTGCGGATGCGCATGCAGGGCTCGATGGGTGGGCGGCTGGAGCTACGCCTGAACGACGCCTACGAGTCGGAGTTCGAGCGGGCGGTGAGCGAGCAGCTCCCCAAGGACTCGACCGGTCGCGGCATCACCGGCTCGCGCAAGGCGGCGATGATCTTCCAGGCCGCGCTGCCGGTGCTGGAGGTCTCCCAGGACGACGAGGACGCCGACGCGCTCCCGTCGTTGGAGTCGGACCAGCGTGCGCTCGTCGCCGCGATCTCCGAGGCGTGGGGCGAGCGGACCGTCGAGCGCGTGCAGGTGCTGCCGCGCCGCGTCGAGCTGTCCGACCTGCCGCCGATCGAGCTGGGTGACAAGGGGATCCTCGTCGGGTTGTCCGAGCTCAACCTGGGACCGGCGGAGATCAAGCTCTGGGGCAGCGATCCGCACCTGCAGGTCTACGGCGACGGCGAGACGGGCAAGACGAACCTGCTCAAGCTCCTGATCCACAACCTGATCTCGTCGCACTCCCCCGACGAGATCGGCTTCGCGGTGGTCGACTACCGCCGTTCGTTGCTCGACGTCGTGCCGCAGGAGTACTTGTTGGGGTACGCCGCCGGTGCCGAGCAGACCGCCTCCCTCGTCGCCGGTGTCGCGGGCGCGATCAACGACCGTGTGCCGGGGCCGGACGTCACGTCCGAGCAGCTGCGGACGCGGTCGTGGTGGAAGGGTCTGGAGGTGTTCGTCATCGTCGACGACTACGACCTCGTGGCCACCTCGCAGGGCGACCCGCTCCTCGGGCTGGTGGACCTGCTGCCGCAGGGTCGCGACCTCGGCTTCCACCTCGTGCTGTCTCGTCGTACCGGCGGCATGAGCCGGGCCGTGTTCGAGCCGTTGATCCAGCGTCTGATCGACCTCAGCGCGCCCGGCTTCATGTTCTCCGGCGACCGGATGGAGGGACGCCTCGTCGGCGGGCACGCCTCCCGGCGGCTGCCGGTCGGGCGGGCGATGTACATCAACCGCGACGGCGGGGCCTCTCTCGTGCAGACGGCGGTCGTGCCGGACGAGGAGCCGCGATGAGTACCGGTGGGTCTGCCAGGCGTGGCACCTCCAGCCTCCGTGCCAGCCCTGTCCCGGCCGCCCGGAGCGGGACACGCTCGTCGTCGAGGGTCGGCAGGAGCTCGGCCCGAGAGCTCGGGAAGACCCGCGCGCGCGACCACCCTGGACGGTGTGACCCGAGTCTCACCACCCGTGCGGTTCCGGCGCGATCTTGGTAGCCTCGACGCAATTCCAGCATCTCCACAGGGGGAGGACCGCATGTCCGCAGATCGCGTCTCACTGACAGAGGGCTACGAAGCAGCCCAGCAGAGCAACCGTGCCGTCGCCAATTCCGGCGAGGGAGTCGCGGGGCTCGCCAAGAAGCAGCACGGTCACTCGGCCGAGCTCCAGGGTCAGAACCACGGCGCCTTCGCCGCTCAGGCCTCCAACGGCTCCACGGCCGCTGCCAACAACCTCAGCGCCGCAGCGCTCCTGCACACGGCCAACGCCGCCGGCGGGCAGCGGAACGTGCGCGACATCGCCGTGCACGAGGACGAGGCTGCCCAGGCGCAGCGCGCCGAGTCGACGTCGCTCGACCAGAACGCGCTCGACCTGCACGCCAAGATCAACCCGACCGTCTGAGCCCGGACACCGAGACCAGGAGATTGCCATGACCGACCGCGTACGCGTTGACCGCGCATCCGTCCAGAACTACACCGACGCCACCCGAGCCAACGTCGGCAACAACCGCAGCCTCGGCGAGGACGTCGATCGCCAGCAGGCGCAGCAGGTGGCCTCGCGCGAGGGAGGCGTCGGCTCCGACGAGCTGACCCGCCAGCGCGCCTCGACCAACCGTCACGCGACGGACGTCAACACCGGGATCGAGCGGACGAGCAACCGCACGTCCGAGCAGACCGACCAGTTCATCAACGCGGCGCGCGCGTCGGCGAACCGGTCGATCCGCAGCATCTGAGGTCCGTCCATGAGTGGATCAGGGATCGTCGGTGCCGTCGTCGACACCCTGCACAGTGTCGGTCGCAACATCGCTCGTCGTAGCGGTGGCGGAGGCCCCGCAGCGCGACGGTTGAGCACGACGTTGGAGTCCAGCGCCAGTGCCGTCGGGCACCCTCGCGTGCGCGGTTCCATCACGGCCTACGTCACGAACAACGTGGTCGACACGGCGAACCTGTTCGGCTCACAGCTGACGGCGGCAGGCGACAACGTCTCCAACGTCGCCTCCACCATTCGCAACGAGGACACCGAAGGCGGGTACGTGTTGCAGACCGAGGTAGCAGCCAACTCGGCGATCTCGGACCGCATCCACGGCAACGTGCCCGTGTGACGTGGACACGCGTGGGCAGTGGGCCTCGTCGACGTCGTCGGCGGGGCCCACTGGCGTCTCGTCGCTGTGTCAGGCACGACAGCCGATCGGCTGGTCGATAGCCTTGTCGCGACGCACCGCTCAGGAGGGGAACCATGGTCGACGGCTTCGGTGACGCGTCCCGGTCAGGCTGGTTGAGCGCCGATGTGGTGCGCGGCATCGCCCATGACCTGGACGAGGGGTCCCGCGACATGGCGTCCCTGGCCCGCGCCCTCGACAGACCCGGCGCACGGCTGGAGGAGGCCCACGTTCGACGGATCGAAGACTTCCGTGGTCAGCTGGCAGCGTGCCGTGAGCTGGTGAAGGAGCTCACCGCGCGCCGCGCCTCCTGACTCCTGCAGCGCAGTCGAGACATGTCGTCCGCTGACGTCTGGTGGTGTGGCGCGTTCGACCTCGTGCGGGACAGTGAGTTCCCGTCGCCCCACTGCACGTTCGTGTCGGCACGTCTGACGCGTGACGGGATCTCTGCTCTGGACTATCCTTGAGTGCGACATCGACGACTACCCGGGGGTTCGGTCCGTGCCGATGAACGACTTCGACAACTATGCCGATCTGTACGGCGGCGTCACCGCGGCCCAGATCCGTGCGGCCGCCGAAGAGCCCGCGGCCAATGCCCGGATCATCACCGACATCGCCGCCGACCTCGGCACCGACGCCGATGCCGTCACCGCATCCACCGAGGGCGACATCACCGCCGGCACCCGCACCAACGCCCAAACCGTCCAGCAGAGCGCCGTCGCCCTCTCGCAGGCAGGCGAGTACGGCGTTGCCGCCCTCCACGAGTTCGCCGCCCACGTCGAGGCCTTCGACACCTCCGTCGCCGAGCTCAACCAGCGCCTGAGGACGAATGTCGCCTCCGCGCAACGCCTCGCCGGCCAGGCCGCCGCGGAGAACGACGAGGACCCACCCGAGTACGCCGAGACCTGGGCCGCAATCCGCGCATCGCTGGTGCCGGAGTACAACCGCGCCGTCTCGACCCTGGACGACAACGCCGAGGCCACCGCCAGCCGCTTCGAGCAGGGCCCCACCCTCGCCAACGTCAAGGACCTCGTCCTCGCTGGCTTGATCCCCTACACGATCGCCTCCAGCACGTGGCCCAACCTCACCCTCACCGCCGACGAACGACGCCAGGCCCTCGAGAACGAGGTCGCCAACATGACCCCCGCGGAGCAGGTGGCCTGGGTCCGCGCCAACGCCGACGTCGACCCGGCCATCGCCGACGTCATCTCCCCCGAGGCGCAGGAGATCCTCGCCGGCGACGTCGCCGACGACATCGCCGACCCACGATCCATCGACGCCGACACCGTCCGCCTGCTCGACCTCTTCAAGGAGCAGGAGGCCTTCGCCCACGCCCTGTATAGCAACGTCACCCCGGCGCAGATGGGCGACGCCATCGCCTACCTCAACGCCCACGCCTTCCCTGATCAGTCGTACTCGTACGGCCTCAGCGAGAACCGTGAGGAGCAGCAACAGCTCTATCGCGACTTCTTGACTGGTGCAGGCGTGACGATGGCGACCTTCACGAAGGGCACCGGCGCCTACGCGCCTCCATCCGACCTCGTCGACACCTGGTTCGACGCGATCACCCGCACCGAGTACATCGACCACACCACGAGCAGCCCCGTCAATCCCGACGCTGCCGCGCTCACGCTCCTTCTGCGGGCCGGAGGTCAAAGCGCGGAGTACGACACGAACTTCATCGCTGGCCTCACCGACCGCATCTACGACTGGGAGCGCGCCCAGGACGGACCGGTGTGGGAACCACGCAACCAACCGCCGGTCTACGACCCCTTCGGCGAAGGAGTCTTCGCCAACCACCACGACGATGGCTCGGTCACCTTCAGCGGATCGCCCGGCGGAGACGGTCTGGCCAATCTCCTCGGCGCCATGGCCAGCTCCCCCGACGCCGCGCGACAGTTCTTCTACGACGGGTCCAACGACGACAACGGTCACATCGACAGCGACAAGCTCGACTACCTGCTCGGCACGAAGGACGGAGAGGGCGTCAACGCGCGCACCTTCTCCGAGCGGCGCGGCAGCGACGAGGGCGAAGGGCTGGGGCTGGCCCTGGAAGCTGCCGCCGTCCGCGATGGTGACCGCCCCGACACCCATCGCTGGAGCAGCGACTTCGCCAGCGACGTCTTCAACCGCGTCGCCGACCTCAGTGGCCACGGCGACCGCAACAGGTTCGACGACGCCTGGCACATCTGGCCGAGCACCGCCGACAACCTCGGCAACATCGCCGCCAGCTACGCACCCGACGTCTACGACATCATCAATGCCGACGGGCAAAGGCCACAGGACCTCAACGTGAGTCGTGAGAATCTGCTCACCGTGGTGGGAGAAGTCGGACGAGGTCCCGACAAGTCCGGCGTGGAGACGCTGTCTGCTGCTGTCATGATCGAGGGCAACCATCGACTCGCAATGACCATCAGCGCAGCCGACCCGAGCACACTGGACCGACTGATCCTCGGCCGCACCGGCACGAACGGGGAGGTGCTCGGGACGATCATCAACCACGCCATCACCGTCGACCAGGACGACATGAACATCGCCGAGGCGCGCGCCGCCATCGCCGCAAAGGCTCTCGATATCGCAGGAGGGTTCATTCCCGGCGCCGGCAGCGTCTTGGGCGAAGGAGCCTCGCAACTGGCGCAGAGCGCCTACAGCACCGCCACCTCTCAAGGTCTGAGTGCTCTCAAGGACTCGGTCTCGGCAAGCCCTGACGCCATCGGACCGGAGTGGAAGTCCGACCAGCGAGTGTCCAGCGAGGCTGCCATTCGTTATCACACGACGAACCAGCTGATCGCGAGCGGAATCGTCGACGTCCCTCGCAGCATCACGATCCCAGGTCCCGAGGGGACGAGGATCCTCAATCCTCAGTTGTACGACCTCGACGGGATCGATGCCTTCGAACCCACCAGCGAGTACACAGTGGACCAGATCTTCGCAGGATGGGACCAGTGGACCTCGGCACCAGAGGGTGAAACGGCTCCGGTTGAACACACGAGCGCCTATGTCGACGCCGCCAAGGATGGTCTCGACCGAACCTTGAACAAGAGCCCCGAGAATGACTGAGCGTCTTCGCGCCGGCCGTTCGCGCGCACCACAGGTTCGGCATCTTCGATCCAGTGTCGCGGGTGGAGCAGCCGTGATCTTCGCTCTGGGCCTGAGCGGATGCGAGGGCCAGGACCCGGAGCCCTCTCCGCCGAGCGCATGCGCCCTCCTCGACGACGCCCTCGTCAACAAGGCCGTCGGAACCCAGGACTGGACCGCCCAGAACGACAGCATCGAGGCCGACGACGACCGCGCCCTGGCCTTGTGCGACATCGTCAGCGACGATGTCACCCTCACGATCAAGTCGTCCTACCCCGCCGATCCGGTCGTCATCGAGGAGAACATCCGCCAGCAGCTCGACTCCCCTGACTTCGAGGACACGCTCGCTGAACCTTGCACCGCCTACACCGGCGCGCCCCTGACCGGGATCGGGTGTCAACAGGTGACGGGCGGTAGCGAACGTCAGGACGCCTACATCTACGGGCACGCAGACGACACGTCCTTCTCCGTCGTGCTCTCCGACGCACCGCCGGCGCTGCCGTCCTCCGAGCAGCTGGAGATCGCAGAGCGCCTCACCACCGCCTTCCTCGACGGCTTCGCCGCTTTCAGGGACTCCTCGACGTGAGGACTCGGACCGCCGTCGAGGGCCCTACGGCCGCAGGGTCATGGCGACGATTCCCTCCCACCCATGCAGGCTCGGCCGAGGTCGACGCGTCGTCGCCCGTGCTTCGACGCCCTCACCCCGACCGGCGTGTGCGGCGTCGCGACCCTCAGCGAGCTCGCCGGGTGCGGCGTCTTCGGAGCTGACGACGACATCGGTGCATCTGCGGCGACCGGGACTGGTGCCACTACATCGCCGGCGAGGGCTACACCGAGGCCGCCTACGACCGCGGCATCTCCGTCCTCTACTGCCAGGTGACCGATGCTCGACAGCGCACCGCCGACGGCGAGCTCGATCTCGAGGACCTACCCACCTGGGCCAAGACCGACGAACGCGACGGCGCCCCCATCATCATCGACTTCGCCACCGTACCCCTCGCCGATGTCGCCAGCCGCCAGGACGATCTACGAGGGCACTTCGAGGACCTCGGCCGACCCTTGGACGAGGAAGAGATCCGCACGTGCGCCGACGAGCTCACCCAACGCGACGTAGAGGCCACCGACGGCAAACGGCAGGCCGGCTGATCAGGTCACGATGAGGTCCACGGCGAGCTCCCCGAGAAGGAGTGCCCCCACAAGCACCGATCCTCCCCTACGCCTGCGCGATCCCCCGACGTCCTGCGAGACCTCCCGCCCCCTCGACCCGGGCAGGGACCTCGCTCCGGTCGAGCTCGACCCTCAGTGCCCGGTGCCGATCACACGGGTCGTGACGCCACCGCCCCTCTGGACTATCCGACCGGTGACATCGACGACAACCCGGGGGTTCGGTCCGTGCCGATGAACGACGTCGACAACTACGCCGATCTGTACAACGGCGTCACCGGCTCCACCGAAGGTGACATCACCTCCGGCACCCGAGCCAACGCCCAGACCGCCCAGCAGAGTGCCGTCGCCCTCTCCCAAGCCGGCAGCTACGGCGTCGCAACCCTGACCGAGTTCGCCGCCCACGTCGAGACGTTCGACACCAAGGTCGCCGACCTCAACCAGCGCCTACGATCCAACGCCACCTCCGCGCAGCGTCTCGCCGGCCAGGCCCCGCGGAGAACGACGACGACCCACCCGAGTACGCCGAGATCTGGGCAGCGTTCGCGCATCTCTGGTGCCGGAGTACAACAGCGCCCTAGCCACCCTCGACGACAACGCCGACGCCACCGCCAGCCGCTTCGAACAAGGCCCCACCCTCACCGCCGACGAACGTCGTCAGGCGCTGCAGAACGAGGTCGCCACCAGTCTCTGGCAGCGCAGCCCCGAGAGATCGAGGATGTGCGGAGGATGCAGAATCAATGGCACGATTTCACGAGTTCGTCGGAGTGCTCGCAAATCGTCGAGCACACTCATCAGAGCACCTTTCACAAGTACTTCGTGGACCCGTCGCTGTGAGGACGAAAGTGGGTCTCTTGGGCGTGTTGACCGTGGGTGCCCTTGCTCTAGCAGGCTGCCAGGGTGATGCCGGAGACAAGGGATCCGAGCCGAACGCCGGCTGTGACTTGATCTCCGCGGAATCCCTGGCGCAGATCACCGGCGGACAGGATCTGTTCGTCACCGGCGGGCACATCGACCAGGACGAGCGCTCCTACCTGTCGTGCGACGTCCTCACCACAGGCTCACCTACTGACCTCGTTCGGATCCTCGCCTACGACATCGGCGGCGAGGAGGCGCGCACCAACGCCGAGGAGACACGGCGCGGACAGCAGGAGGCAGGGCCCTGCGAGGACATCACCCCTCTACCCGGTGATGACGGCTACCTGTGCACGCGAGCGGACCGCGTCCAGATCGACGCCAGCGTGGCCCTGGAGGATCGACTGGTGAGGTTCACGTTCTACGAGGACGCACAGCTCGACGAGGTCACGCCCGAGAACGTCAGGGCCTGGGCCAAGGAGGTCGACGACCGCGTACGCGAGCTCGACGACAGCAGGTGAAGGCCTGATCGAAAGGATGACAGCATGACGCACTGGATGCATCCGGCGGTAGGCACCATCGCCGCGACCCTGCTGTTGGCGGGCTGCGACAGCGGAGGGTTGTTCGAGGCAGAGCCGTCCGCCGCGGAGGGTCCGGTGTGGACTGGTCGAGCGCGATCTGCTCGCCGAAGTCCTCGGGGAGGGCGATCTCGTGGGCACGGGGCCGGGCGTGCCCAGCGACGGTTCACGACTCGCAGGACCCACATACTGCGACATGAGGGCAGACGGGGCCTCGGAACCGGTCGTGCGCGTTGCCGCTTCGGAGGCTGAAGACGATGCCGAGAGCACGCTCAAGTCGCTCCGCAGCGAGTGGTCCAACCGCGATTCCGATTCTCAGGAATGCGAGCCGTACGACGGGCCTGCCGGCCAAGGTGTCGCGTGCGAGTTCACCCGAGGGATGTTCCTCCCCGGTGTCCGACTCACGATCTCCGGCAACGACCGGATCACCATCACGATCGAGAACTGGCAGGGACCCGATGTCCCGCAACGCTTGGCGACCGCTGAACGGATCCACGAGGACGCGAAGAGGAACCTCACCAGGTCCAGGGGGCCAGGTCTGATGACGCGACTCGGGCTTCCGACGACGACGCGTCCCGGGCTCGGGTGTGGGGCGTCGTGGGAGCGATGCTCCCTGTCAGCGCGGCGGAGTCTTCGCCTGCACCCACTCCTCTGCGGAGTCGGGCCAGAGCCTGGACATCAGGCTGAAGACGACCGATCCGGGCAAGATCCCCGGGCCCCGTCGAGGACTCAGACGGGCGGCTGCGTGCCGTGGTCCAAGAGCCGCGGACCACCATCACCCGCGATGCCCTCGAGGCCCCGCCATCGTCCTTGGAGGAACGACGATGCACCGACCGACACCCGCGCGGTGGTGACGCTGCGTGGCTCGTGCACTAGCCTGGGACGTGACATCGACGACAATCCGGGGGTTCGGTTCGTGCCGATGAACGACTTCGACAACTACGCCGATCTGTACAACGGCGTCACTGCCGCCCAGATCCGCGCCGCCGCCGAGGAACCGGCCGCCAACGCGCGGGTCATCGCCGACATCGCCACCGAGCTCGACGCCGACGCCGACGCCGTCACCGGCGCCACCGAGGGCGAGATCACCTCCGGCACCCGCGCCAACGCCCAGACCGTCCAGCAGAGCGCCGTCGCCCTCTCCCAAGCGGGCACGTACGGCGTCGCCGCCCTCGACGAGTTCGCCGGCCACGTCGAAGCGTTCGACACCAAGGTCGCCGAGCTCAACCAGCGCCTGCGCACGAACGTCGCCTCGGCGCAGCGTCTCGCCGGCCAGGCCGCCGCGGAGAACGACGACGACCCACCCGAGTACGCCGAGACCTGGGCCGCGATTCGCGCATCGCTGGTGCCGGAGTACAACAGCGCCGTCTCGACCCTGGACGACAACGCCGAGGCCACCGCCAGCCGCTTCGAGCAGGGCCCCACCCTCGCCAACGTCAAGGACCTCGTCCTCGCTGGCTTGATCCCCTACACGATCGCCTCCAGCACGTGGCCCAACCTCACCCTCACCGCCGACGAGCGGCGCCAGGCCCTCGAGAACGAGGTCGCCAACATGACCCCCGCGGAGCAGGTGGCCTGGGTCCGCGCCAACGCCGACGTCGACCCGGCCATCGCCGACGTCATCTCCCCCGAGGCGCAGGAGATCTTCGCCGGTGACGTCGCCGACGACATCGCCGACCCGCGATCCATCGACGCCGACACGGTCCGCCTGCTCGACCTCTTCAAGGAGCAGGAGGCCTTCACGACGGCTCTCTACGAGACGGTCTCGCTCGAGGACATGTCCGACGCCATCCGCTACCTCAGCACAGCGGCAACGAGCGGCATCATGATGATGGGGGACGAGTCAAGCCGCTCGGACATCGAGCTGTACAACGGCTTCATGAACGCCGCGGGTGTCGCGCTCGCGACCTACTCCACCAACGTTGCGAGTCCCACGGACCTCGCAGATCGCTTCGTCGACGCCATCACGACCGGCGATCCAGAGCGCTTCCATCAGTCCGCGGCGCTGACGCTGCTGCTGCGCGAAGGCGGTGAGCAGCCGGCGGGGGTCTTCGATGCTCAGTTCATGGACAGACTCGCCACAGATGTTCTCGCATGGGAACGGAGCTTCGGCGGCGAGCCGGTCTGGGGCCCACGGGACACAGCGAATCTGATGGATCCGGACGTCGTCTGGGACGAGCGAACCGGGATGTTCTCTGGTCGGCCGGCGGGCGATGGACTGGCCAACATCCTGGCTGCCATGGGCAACAGCCCTGAGGCCGCCCAGGCCTTCTTCCAGGACGGTGAGGGGCGCATCGACTCATCGATCCTGGACTATCTCATCGGGGTCGAGGACGGGGACGACGTCTCCGCTCGAACGTTCTCCGCGATGAACGGAAGTGACGAGGGCGACGGCCTGGGCGAAGCCCTCGAAGCCGCCAGCGTCGGCGGAGGCGATCCGGAGTTCGCCGCTGCCTTCACCACCGACGTCTTCTCCCGCATCGCCGAGCTCTCCGGACATGACCCCACGTCGGGTCATGACACGGGCTGGCACGTCTGGGAGAACATGACGGACAGCCTCGGGGCAATGGCAGCGGGATACACCCCTGACGTGTACGACCTGCTGAGGAACTCCCCGCCGAGCTCAGAGCATCCGCTCGCCATCACCCCGGAGCAGATGGCCAAGGTGCTCGGCGAGATCGGACACACGGACAACAAGGATGGCTTGACGCTACTCACCTCGGCGATGATGCTGGAGGTCAACCAGCGCACCGACGCGTTCCTCGACAATCTCGACGGTCCCCCGACACTCGACTCGCTCATGAACTCCGGGTTCCAGGGGTTGCAGACTCAGCACGGGAACGTCATGGGCAGCTTGCTCAACTACGGGCTCGCGGTGAGCGCGGAGGGCGATGAGCTGCAGAGGCAGCAGCAAGAGATCATGTCGCGTTCCCTCGATGTCGTGGCGGGGTTCGTTCCCGGTGGAAGGCTCGCACTGGGGCCGGAGGCTCAGCAGCTCCTCGTCATGGGCTACGACGTCGCGAAGTCTCAGTTGCTCACCGAGCTGAAGGGCAATCTCGCCGCGACCCCCACGACCGATGGATACCTCGACCAGGCCACCGGCAGCATCGAGGACAAGCTGACCTACGGTGCGATGAGCGTCCTCTACCAGAACGGCTACGTCGGCCCGCAGGAGCTCGATGGCAGCTCGGCGAGCTTCGACGGCATCGCCGACGTCCTGCTGGTCGGTGACCCGCCTCAGATCAGGCCGGACCTCTACGACACGGATGGCTACATCATCACTGACGACACCTTGTCCGCCGCTCAGGTCCAGGCGATCCAGGAGGAGTGGGGCAACTTCACGAACGCCAGCGGGGCCTACGAGCGTGTCGTCGAGCTCACACAGTCCGAGGCGTTCATCACCTCGTTCATCCATCCCGAGCTCCGTGCGGGTCGATGATGATGCACGCACGCGGCCCGAAGCACGGGACGGACGGACCCGATCCTCGGTCCAGCCGCTGGGGTCCCGACGCTCCCGGGCCGGCGTTGACCATCGACAGCCCGCCTGGTGTCTCCGTTCGCGTGTGGCCCTCGACCACCGCTCGAGACCGGCCGAAGCGACGGGCATCATCACGTCCGTCGTGGACTAACCTGGCCAGTGACTGGTTGACATCCATGGGGGTCCAGTTCATGTCGGTGAGGTACCGCCGTGATGACGGCGCAAGGAGTACCCGGGAGAGGTGGGCCGTCTTCGGGGTCGGCGTGCTGACCTTCTCCGCTCTGGCGACTGGATGCGGAGCGGGGTCGGCACCCGAGGACGACGTCCAGGACCGGGCCTGCGGTCTGCTCGATCGTTCGATCGTCGAGCAGGTGACCGGGACCGACCGCTACGGCAACACCTCGCGACTGCTCGGCGAGACGACATGGACCGGCGAGCCCTTCCAGGCCATCGGCGACCCAGGGGCCAAGGGTGCCGCCGATCGCGCCGTCACCGGCTTTCGCTGCGCCGTGACCAACGGCACGACGCGCCTGCTCGCCATCGACGGTCGCGCATTGCCCGACGCCGACGCACGAGCCGAGGCCGAGAACGCTCTCGCCGAGCGATTCGCCGGTCGCGACGGCTGTACCACCACCGACGACGCGGCAATCATCTGCTCGACCACCGAGACGACCGAGGCCGGGTTCGTGCTGCAGGACTACTCCGTCGTCCTCACCGTCACCCCACGCCCCGACACCGAGGCACCCGACCCTGAAGTCCTGCGCGACGCGGCACAGAATGTCGCCGACAACGTCACCGAGTACGCGGCCCTCGCCGACTGACGCGGATCACCATCATGATCGAGAACTGGCACGATTCCGATGCGTCCCAGCGCCTGTCGACTGCCGAACGGGTCCACGAGGACGCGAAGAGGAACCTCACCCGGTCCAGGGGCCAGGTCTGATGACGCGACTCGGACTTCCCACGACGACGCGTCCTGGGCTCTTGGCGTGGGGCGTCGTCCCCGTGGTCGTCTTGGCGAGCGCGGCGGGGTGTTCGCCCACGCAGACCGAACCGGATCCGCTCGCCGACCGCGACAGCCCGGCGTGCTCGGTGCTGAGCGATGAGACCCTCGCGACCGCCCTGGGGGGCGAGCCGACCAGGGCTCGGGACTTCACCGATCCCACCACGATCGCGTGCATCTACTCCTCGGAGGAGCCGCGCCAGAGCCTGGACATCATGCTACGAGCAGGCAACCCGTCGACGACCCCGAGCATGGCGACAGCGCGCGCCACGTGCGAAGGCGCCGTCGAGCTCGACGTACCGGACACCAGCGGCTTCATCTGCACACTCACCGCCCTCACCCCCCGCCACCCCGAGGCCGTGACCAGCTGGGACGGAGTCGACCTGACGGTCGGCCCGTTCGACACGACCGACCCGGGCCCTGTCGAAGACTCCGACGTGCGACTGCGTTCCGTGGTCCAAGAGCTGCGGGCCACCATCACCCGCGACGACATCGACGCCCTACGTTCGTCGTACGACGAACGATGACGCGCCCACCGACGGTGGCACCCTCGGCCCGCCGGCTGCGCCGACATCCGATCCCTGTAGCGGCCGTCGGGCTCCTCCTCACCCTCCATGCGGCGGGCTGCACCAGCGACGACGCACCCGACCGGCCCGGGCTGGCAGTCGACTGCGGCATGGTGGACGAGGCGTCGATCACGGCGTCGCTGGGCGTCTCGGCGGTCGAGGTCTCCGACGAGTCCACCGACAGCGGCGGGACCGCGCAGCTGCTGTGCCGCTACACCCCCACCGAGCCCGACACCCCCACCCTCGTCGTCCGCGCCGCCCCGGAGGCCACCTCAGGGCAGGCCGCCCGGGACCTCGCCGCCACCGAGACCTCCTGCGACGACCCCCGCCGGCTCGACGTCGAGGACACCACCGGCTTCGTGTGCCCCGAGGGCAGCCTCACCGGCGGACCCCAGGCCTACGCCACCTGGGACGGCCTCGACGTCCGCGCCGCCCTCACCCAGACCCGCACCCCGCTCGACGAGCCCGACGCGGTCCTCACCGCGGTCGTCGAACAGCTCCGCGACGAGCTCGACGCGGCCACGTTCGACGCGCGCTGACCGAGCCTGGGAGCATCACCCGGACGACCGCGGCCCTGGAGGTCGGCGACGACAGCGCGTCGACGTGAGGCTCTCACCGCATCCAGGCACCGCCGATGACGAGTCGCCCGCCCTCGGCGATCGGAGCGAGGTTCGCCGAGACGCTGATCGTCAACGCGCCCAGCTCGGCGGTCGGCGATGCGTAGCGGATGCGCTCGGTCTGGTCGGCCGGCGCCGCGTCCAGCTCCTGCGCGAAGGTGTCCAGGTCGGCCGAGGCGACGCCCAGCTGCTCGGTCACGGCCCGCAGCTTCTCGACCAGCTCCTCGGCCGGGACGGTCGGTCCCCTCAGTCCGATCCGGAAGCGGTCGTCGCCGTCGGCGGTCCTGGCCCGCTCGAACGAGAGCACCTTCGTGGTCACCTCCACACGCGTGTCGTCGGGAAGCAGGAGGACGACCTCTCGGGGCTCGTCGCTCTCATGAATGCCGGCGCGGCTGTCCTCCTCGATGCCGAGGGCCGCTTCACTGGGCTCGCCGGTGAGGTCCCACGTCTCGACGCCATCGACCTCCCAGCGCGCTGCCGGCTGTGCCGTGGTCTCGGAAGGTTCGCTCTCGGTCACACATCCGGTCAGGATCGCGGCGGCACAGAGAACCAGGAACCGACGCAGCCACCTCACCGCCATCGCCGATGCACCTCGACGAGCGAGGCGAGGATCGTCGGCCACCCCTCCGTCAGCCCTCGGAGGTGGGGACTGCCCAAGCGCCACCGACGACGAAGCGTCCGGCACCGGCGATGGGCGCGACGTCAGCGGAAACCCCGAGGGTGAGATCGCCGTAGACCTGCTCCGGTGAGGAGTAGCGCACCCGTTCGGTCTGCTCGTCGGGAGCCTGCGCCACCGCGGCCAGGAACGACTCGATCCCCGGGTCCGGATCGCCGGTGAGCTGCTCGGTCAGCTCGGCCAGCTGGGTGCCAAGGTCCTCCGGCGCCACCGTGGCACCACGGGACCCGAGCGTGAAGGCATCACCCCCGGCACCGCGAGATCGGGTGAAGGAGAGCAGCGGCGCCTCGAACCGCAGGGACCGCCCACCCTCGAGCTGCAGCACGATGCGTCGCGGCTCGTCGCTGCGGTAGTCCGCCGACATCCGGTCGGAGGGGATCCCCAGCGCCTCGGCCGTCGGCTCACCCGTGAGGTCCCAGGTCTCGACGCCGTCCTCCACGGTGCGTGCCGTCGGATCCCGCTCGACGTCAGGCTGGTCGGGAACGTTCACGGTCACACATCCTGTCATCGTCATCAGCGCCAGGGCACCCGCGAGCAGCGGACACAGGAGTCTCACCACAGCCTGGCTCTCCCGTCGACGAGCGAGTCGAGGACCGCCGGCCAGCGCTCGGACAGCCGATTCTCGTCGATGCGGTCACGGACGGATCGGTCCAGGATGTCCTCGACCTGGTTGGGGTCGTTCTCGACGAGATCGACGAACACCGGGAAGGTGTCCTCCTCGATGAGGCTCCACCGGGTGTCGAAGTCGGCGATGTTGCCACGCGGGACATTGACCGTCACGTCCCCGCCTTGCACTCCCGGGATCAACGGGGCTGTGTCCACCTCGATGGTCTGGCCGTGCAGCTGCCCGAGCGTCTGCGTGCCCGGAATGGACGGCTGGCCCACGACACCCATCACGTAGGTCATCGCCTCACCGGTGACTGGACGGTTGCGCATGTCGTCGTACTGCTCTGCGATCGTGTAGAACTGCTCACGACGCAGCAGTTCCTTGTTCGCCTCGTTCAGCAGGTCCGTGTCACCGGTCCGCACCGCCGTGTCGAGGTCGGTCCACGCGTTGTGGGCCTGTTGGATCCGCTGCGGGTCGTTTCCGAGCAGACCGGCCGCTCGCAGCTCGTCGATGCCGGCCATCCCGTCGGCGTTGTACGCCTCGTGCATCATCGAGGCGTCGTAGAAGATGTCCTTCTGCATCTGCAGGAACGTCTCCTCGTAGAAGCGGATGTCGTCCTCGCCGAGCTGGGCGAGGTCGTCCAGACCGCGCGCCCATGGCGGCAGGAGGTGATCCGGGATGTTGCTGAGGTCGTCGGCGATGTCGCGGAACATCTCCAGGTCCTCGAACCCCGCGGCGAACGACGGACCGATCATCGAGGCCATCGCCGCCCACCGGAAGTTCGGGTTGTCGAGGTAGAGCTGCGCGTAGTACTCGTAGGTGCGCTCGTAGTGGTCAGCCACACCGGTGGCGCCCCGGGTGACGTCCCACGTGGTCAGGTCGATGCCCGCGCTCTCCGCCGCGCGGGTGACGTACATCTGCTGCAGCGCGTCGGCGTAGACGGACGGATCCACACCCATGCGGCGCGCCAGTTCCACGAGTCGCTCGACGTCGGCGGAGGCCGTTCCGAGCGGAGGGGGCGCGAAGAACTCATCGAGCCTGCCCTCAGGCTCCAGGAGGTCGCGCAGCTCCGCCAGCTCGGCGTCGGAGTAGGTGACCTGCGGGAAGCGCATCACGGTGGCCAGCGGCAGGAAACCAGCGGCCACCAGCTCCTTCATCCCCTCGACGGTGGCGCCGCGCTCGAAGCGCTGAGCGACCTCCTCCGCACCGTCCTCCAGCAGGGCGTCGGCGCGTCGGTACTCCGGCCACAGGTTCGCCTTGACCGCGTTCCACGTCTCCGAGAACGAGGGAGCCTCTTCGCCCGAGGCCTGGGCTGCCTGCCCGGCGTAGCGTTGAGCGGAGGCGGTACTGGTCCGCAGGCGACGGTTCAGGTCCTCGACGGTCGCATCGAAGGTGTCGACGTGGGAGGCGAAGGACGTCAGCAGGCCGACGGCGAAGTACCCGTCGAACGCGAGCCGACGAGCGACCCGCGCCGCCTGCTGCGGGTTCGTCCTGGTGCCCGCCTCGATGTCGCCTTCGATGTCGGCCGCGACGTGCCGGTCGTCGGCCTCCAGCTCGCTCGCGAGCGCTGCGATCAAGTCTGCGTCGAGGTTCGGGTCGGCGGCGGCCGCGCGGATGGACTCCCCCGTGACTCCGCCGTGGATGTCGGCGTAGTTCTCGAACTCCGTGACCATCGGACCCCCTGAGCGGCTCGACTTCGAGGATAGCGTCATGCGACCCCCAGGAGGCTTCAGCCCACCCTGCTGCCGAGAAAGCCCACTGTGCTGCCGAGAGCGTCCTCGGTCAGGTCGCGAGCGTCCCTCGGCGCTCTCCACCCTCTGCACGCGGTGGTGACGCTACGTCGTTCCTGCTCTAACCTGGGACGTGATATCGACGACAATCCGGGGGTTCGGTCCATGCCGTTGAACGACTTCGACAACTACGCCGATCTGTACAACGGCGTCACCGCCGCGCAGATCCGCGCCGCCGCCGAGGAACCGGCCGCGAACGCGCGGGTCATCGCCGACATCGCCACCGAGCTCGGTACCGACGCCGACGCCGTCACCGGCGCCACCGAGGGCGACATCACCTCCGACACCCGCGCCAACGCCCAGACCGTCCAGCAGAGCGCCCTCGTCCTCTCCCAAGCCGGCACCTACGGCGTCTCGGCCCTCACCGAGTTCGCCTCCTACGTCGAGGCGTTCGACACCAAGGTCGCCGAGCCCAACCAGCGCCTGCGGACGAACGCCGCCTGGTCCCAACGCCTCGCCGGCCAGGCCGCCGCGGAGAACGACGAAGACCCGCCCGAGTACACCGAGACCTGGGCCGCGTCCCGCGCCGCTCTGCTGCCGGAGTACAACCGCGCCGTCGCCACCCTCGACGACAACGCCGACGCCACCGCCAGCCGCTTCGAGCAGGGCCCCACACCCGCCAACATCCGAGAGCTCTACCTCGCCGGCCTCCTCCCCTACACGGCACTGACCGCCCTGTGGCCCTCCATCGGCGTCAGCCCCCAAGATCGCTACGACGCCTACCAGGCAGCGGTCGCCAACGGCACGATCCCTGCCATCGAGGACATGACCGAGGCCGAACGCCAGGCCTTCCTTCGCGACAATCCCGGCATCCTCGAGGACTGGACACAGATCGCCGAACCCTCCGAAGACATCCAGAAGGCGATCGTCCACCTTGCGCTTCCGGCCGCCGACGAGGAGGCGGCGCGTGCCGACGTCCAGACCATCCTCGACGGTGTCGACGACAGCGCCACGCCCGAGCAGATCGCCGCCGCGTTCAGCAGGTCGGCCGAGATCGCCGCCGGCATGGCTGTCCTGCTCCCGTGGGCCCAACGCAACGGCATCGACCTCGAGCACGGTCGCTTCGACGGTCGAGCCACTGACGCCCAGGGCTACAGCGAAGAGTTCGGCAGACAGACCTGGGAGCACCGCGACGCCATCGAGACGCTCCTGACCGAAGGCGTCGAGCGCGAGTACACCGCAGGCGCTGGAACACCCCGTGGCGAGTACACCGCCACGCGCATGGAGAGCATCTTCAGCGAGGCCGAAGCCGACGAGCTCCGTGCGGCGTGGGCCGGCTCCTACCTCGTGGCCTCCAACGAGGACATCGGTGGCGGCTGGGAGTCGCTCCCTGAGGACATGCGGTACGACCTGTCTCTCGAACAGAGCTGGACCGACACCGGCAAGGAACCTCGATTCGTCGACGTCGCCGGCTTCCTCGACCGCGCCCAGGGTGACCTGCCAGCGGGTGACGGTCTCTCCATCCAGCTGGCCCACAGCGCCTCCGAACTCCTCAACACGCGGTACACGGACCTTGATCCGTCCCCCGGCGGCACCGACATGGGGTGGACGAACGGCGCGCACGAGGAGTTGTACGGCAGTCTCCTGGAACGCGCGTCGCTCAATCACGAGGCCACGACCTTCCTGCTCGGCGGGGACCCCGGGTGGTCGGAGGCGGACATGCCGCACGTCCCTGCAGACTTCGATCACTCCACTTTCGTCACCAACGTCTACACCCACCCTTGGCAGGACGGTGGCAGCTCGGCATCGTCGCTGACCGACTGGACCATCGACCCGCCGGCGGGCAGCGAGGCGCTCGCCGACGCGGCATTCAACGGCCTCTACGACACTATTGCCGGCAATCAGGAGGTCTACGAGCGGCTCATCGCCATGAGCAGCGGACCGGGCACCGGGCACGACCTCGAGGACGGCGCGTCGCCGCCGACCGTCGGCGAGCGCAACCCTGAGTTGATGCGCTCACTCGCCCTGGCCACCGGCATGCGACTGGATCAGTTCGACACAGCGACCTCGGACCCGAACGTCGAGGAACAGCGCATCAAGATGTTCATGCTCATCAACTCCGACCTCGGAGACGCCACGAGCGAACAGCCGGATCCGAACAGTGCGTCCATGAAGCTCGCCACGGCGATCGAGGCATACCAGCGGCAGCGCATCGTGGACACCCTCGACCCAGCTCACGTGTACCCGGCTGATCAGCCGCACCAACGGGGGACCTACGGCGACGACAACGGACGACTCTTCGGCTACAACTCGGCTGCTCTCCGCAACGCCATCGTGGTGCAGTACGGCGAGGGTGTCGATGCGGCCGAGCAGGTGGCGAAGAACCGACAGATGGCCATCAGCATCCTCGGCACGGTTCCCACCGGAGCGGCAGATCCACTCAAGAACGTCATCACCCTCCTCGCCAACGAGTCCATCCGCCCCAGTGCTGTCGCGATCCCCGAAGCAGCGAGCCCGAACCTCTATGGAGCGTTCGCCGTCGAGGCGGCAGACCCGACCGTCCTGGAAACCGTGGCCCGCGCCCAGGTCCTGGACGCCATGATCATCCGGGACCCGAGCATCGCATCGGACTTCGCAGACCTCGGCATCATCGGCGAGGGCGGGAACGTCGATCTCTCGCAGATCTCCGACGCCCAGACGACCCACATCAACGATCAGCTGTCCCAGAGGATGCCTGACGAGGTCAATGAGGAGATCGCCGACCTGCTGACAGTCCGCGGCACCATCGTCGCGAACCACGGTCTCGATCTCCCGCAAAGGTACACGGGTCGATGACGGACCGGAACCTGCTGAGCGTGGTGTCGGCGATCCTCGCCGGCTCATTGACACTGGCCGGTTGCGACGACGGCTCACCGACCCCGGCACCACGCCCCTCAACGACGACCGAGGCTGACAGCCGCTACGCGATGCCCCGCATCCCTCCATCGACGATGGTGGACGACGCCACCCTCATGGCGAACGCACGCGTGCTGCAGGAGTACGTCTCAGCGGCGCGTGACGACTGTCAGAGGATGTGGGAGCTCACACGCGAGGATTTCCGAAGCAGCCCGGAAGCGTTCTGCCAGACCTATGCGTCACTGGTCCGGGACGTCGATCTCAGCACCGGCACCCTGGAAGCCGACGGCCGGTCGGGCTCGCGAGCCGTTCGGCTCGAGCTGCCGGACAGTCAGGTCATCGCCCTGCTTCCCGATGCGGAGGGCGTGCCTCGAGTCAGCTTGATCTCCCTGACGCCCTAGAGCTCAGGGATTACGGGTTGGGATGACACCTGACCCGGCCAGCCTCCACGCAGGTGTGGGTCACGGGAGGCAGTCTCTGGATTGTCGAGATCTAGAGAACAGGAAGCCATCCCGTGACCCACG
>NZ_BAAAPY010000015.1:0-42178 GCF_039531385.1 Aeromicrobium halocynthiae
ACGGCAGGCTCGAGCACCTACGCGGCTCCGCACTCGGGTTCCGCAACCTCACGAACTACATCGCGAGATGCTTGCTCGAGTCCGGCGGGTTCAGGCCTCGACTACACCCTGGATTGTGAAGAGCCCCTTTCGCCGCACGTGACCAAACCGGTCGTCGGCGCCTGGTCGCGGCGCTGGTGCGGCCGACCCTCGACGCATCCCCGACGTCGACCCTGCGCAGGCGAGGAGCCGGGCGCTTCGTGATCCTCGTCAGGGCGCCCGCCGCTGCTGCGCGCCCGGTTCCGCGCCGGGCCTCGCCGACTGTGACGTGTGAGTGGACTCCCGGCGGGTACGACGTGCCTCGAACGCGGTACATCCTGCCCGCGTCGAAGACAAAGGACATCCCATGACGAACCCCATCACCCCGGGCACCAGCCCGAGTCATCCCAGCACCAGACCACGCACCACGATGCCGGGCCGGCCGAGCACTTCGGTGACGTGAAGGTCGCCACCGGGTCGCAGGCGGCCTACGTGACGCTCGAGCTCATCCTCTGGGCACTCGTGTCGACCGGTATCTTCATCACTGCAGCCGTCGTCGACGAGAGCGGCGGCTCCGAAGGCTTCGGCGCGTCCGAGGCGTGGTTCTACGTCACGTTGCTGACCGTCGGTCTGCTCATCAGCCGGGGGCTGGCGAAGATGGGCAACCGCGGCCACGACGGCACCCGCACGCTCTGACGACTCGAGCCGTCCGGCATCTCGCCCCGCCCCCACGCTCGACGCCGGGGCGGGGCGTCGCCGTGTGCGGTGTCGTCCAGCGTGCGGCTCGGCAGGACCAGCTGCAGCACGAGCAGGCCCAACGCCAGGAAGTACAGGAGGCCCGTCGCCAACGCGGGCAGGATGAGGGCGGGGTTCGGGGGCTCGTCCGGAGCGACGAACATCGGGGTCATGAGGCCGATGCTCGAGAGCGGCAGCGCCAACGGTACAGCGCCCACCGTCCGCGGTGCCCGCGGTCGTGCAGGCGCCGGGTCACCGCGGCCGCCAGCAAGATCGCGTAGGTGACCGCCCCGACGACGGTGCGGGCAAGGAACACGATCGACGCCGCTCGTCCGGCCGGGTCGGCGCTGGTCACGAACGACGAGGCGAGGATGCCGAGCTGGACCACGAAGCCGACGCCGAAGACGCCGGCGGCCACGACGCCCGCGTAGGGCCAGAAGTGCGAGCGTGAGTCGTTGCCCTCGAAGCGGCGGATCAGGCGCAGACCGCGCCGACGGCGTCAGGAAGCACACCGGAAGTCTTGGAGGAGCGACGCTCGTCCGCAACCGCAACCGCAACCGCAGCCGCGGGCGCGACGAGCGAGGCGGTCAACCAGGCTGCTCCGACCACGACGCCCGTCCGTCGCCGGTGATCGGGATCGGGTCGCCGGGAGTGACGGCGGGGCGCCGGACGGCCTCGTAGAGGCCCGTGACGCGGGCCAGCCACTCGCGGGCGCGGCGACCGCCGTCGCTGACGACGTACCCCTGGGTGGCGATCCCCGCGCCCTGCCCGAGGCGCACGGTCCGCGCGGCGTAGACCCCCTGGGTCACGACGACGGCGGACTCGACGCCGAAGACGTCGGCTGCTCGCCGCATCGTGTGCCAGGTGTCGAAGCCCGCGTAGTCGGTGAAGACGTCCTCGGGCGGGACGCCGGCGTCCAGCACGGCACGACGCATCGCATCGGGCTCGTTGTACGTGTCCGTGCCGTTGTCACCGGACAGGAGGATCTTCTCGACCAACCCGGCGTCGTAGAGCTCGACCGCGGCGTCGACGCGCTCCCGCACGGGCACGCCGAGCGAGCCGTCGGCGTAGACGCCGGCGCCGGGCACGATCACCGCCTGTGCCGGCTCGAGGTCCTCGACCTCCCGCGTCAGGTCGTCCTCCGCAGCGGTCACGACGACGAGGTTCGCGGCGACGAGAAGGCCGACGCCCGTGAGGGCGACGCTGCCGAGGACCACGGCAAGGACGCGACCGCGTCCACGTCGGCGGCGGTCCCCCGTCGGGCGGTCGGTGCTGGGCACGATGATCCTCCTCGAGCGACGACGTCGGACCGGCGGTCTCGACGGGCTCAAGCATGGCCCACCAGCCCTCGCGGGGCGCGGATCTCGGCCGACGGACGGTCCGCGTCGTGGTCGGACGGTCAGTCGACCGGCAGCACCTGCTCGCCTCGACCGGCGCGCTTGGCCTGCTGGTAGACGCGGATCGCCTCGTAGCGCTCCGCGGACCGGGCCTTGCGCTTGGCGGCCTCCACCTCCCGGTCCTTCGGCGGCGCCGGACTGACGAGGGAGTCGAGCAGGACGCGGGACGAACCGGAGATCTCGGCGACCGCGCGCTCGAACGCGTCGGTGTTCGCCCGCGACGGCTTGGCGGTGCCGGCGATCTTGCGGACGAACTGCAGCGCCGCGTCGTGGCACTCGGTGTCCGTGGCGGGCGGCTCCGGGTTGTTGAGTGGCACGATGTTGCGGCACATGACCTCAGGCTAGGCCCGCCGTCGGCGGTGAGGAAGGGGCGAGCGGCAGGTCAGCGTCCCGTCCACCGCGGCTCGCGCTTCTCCGCGAACGCCGCGACGCCCTCCTTCGCGTCGTCGGACAGCAGGACGGGCGAGGCGAGCTCGCTCTGCCGGCCGAACGCCTCCTCGGGCGCCCACGATGGTGCGGCGTCGACGACGTGCTTGCCCACGCGCACCGAGAGAGGAGCGTTGGCGGCGATGCGGTGGGCGACGTCGAGCGCCTCGGCGAGCGTCGACCCCGACGGGACGACGCGATTGACGAGACCGAGCTCGGCCAGCCGCGGCGCGGGCAGCGGCTCGCCGACCAGGGCCAGCTCGAGGGCGACGGCCCGAGGCAGTCGCACCGCCGTGCGCCACAGACCCCCGGCGGCGGCCAGGAGCCCGCGCTTGACCTCCGGAAGGCCGAAGATCGCGTCCTCGCCGGCGATGACGAGGTCGGCGCACAGCGCGAGCTCGAACCCGCCGGCCAGCGCCGAGCCCTCGACGGCGGCGACGGTCGGCTTCGACGGGGGTTCGGCGGTGAGCCCGAGAGGTCCGCGGCGCTCGGTCACGGGGAACTCGCCCCGGTTCGCGCCGGCGAGGTCCATCCCGGCACAGAACGAGCCGTCCGCACCGGTGAGCACGATCGCGTGTACGGAGTCGTCGGCCTCGGCGTCGTCGACCGCCCGCTCCAGGAGCCGGGCGGTGAGGGCGTCGATCGCGTTGCGGACGTGCGGCCGGTCGAGCGTGACCACCCAGACGGCGTCCCCGTCCCGCTCGGTGCGCAGCGGAGGAGCCGGCGGGTCCGCGAGGTCCCTCCGCGCGTCGCCGAGGACGAGGCGGTCGCCGTCGACGCGGACGGTGCGGCGCACGGGGTCGGTACCGGTGAGGAGCTCGAGGTCCGCGGTGCTCTCGCGCCGCAGCAGGACCCGGGCGCCGTCCGCGGTGACGACCGAGACGATGGCGGCCTCGGCCGACCCGTCGCGAGCGCGCGGGACGGTCACCGCCTCCACGACGCCCTCGCCCACGAGCTCGGTGAGCGCGGGACGCGGGGCCGGTCGGTCGAACGCCGGCCTGAGATGGGCGAACGGGCGCCGCGGGGGACGGGCGGAGTAGATGCCGAGGGCGTGCTTGGTGGCGTACCAGCCGAGCGACGTCGACAGGCCGTACTGCTCGGGCTCGCGCCGCAGCATCGGCACCAGGGTCGCGACGGCGTGCAGGCCGTAGTTGTTCCCTGGACCGCCTGCGGACGTGAGGCCTCCGGTGACGCTGAGGGGACGCTCCGGGTCGTCCCAGGGCAGGCCGAGGGCCTGCGCGCCGAGCTGGACCGCTGCGGGGAAGCACGAGTACAGGTCGATCGGGCCGAGGTCGTCGGCGTCGATGCCCGCGTGCGAGAAGGCAGCGTCTCCGGCCGCGGCGATGGCGGGGGAGGAGGTGAGCTCGGCGCGCTCGGAGACGAACCACTCGTCGGTCGCCGACGCCCCGGCGTGCAGGAACACCCACCGGTCCTGCGGCACCCCGAGGGCGCGCGCGGCCGCCGCGCTCATGACGATCGCGCCGGCGGCGAGGTCGACCTGCAGGTTGGCGCACATCAGCTTGGTGTACGGGTCGGAGACCGCGCGGTTCTCCGCCGACGGCGTGCCGATCTCCTCGCTGCTGCGCTCCGTGCGGTCCCAGGCGTAGGGGTTGGTCGTGGCGATGGCGCTGTGCCGCGACCACAGCTCGGCGATGCGTCGCTGGTGGTCCGCCGGCGAAGCACCGGCCTCGCCGCGCAGTGCCGACTCCATCAGCGCATAGGCGAAGATCGGTGCCCCCAGTCCGACGCTCGTCTCGGCCGCGTTGTTGGCCGGCCGGTCCACGCCGATGACGCGGTCGGGGGCGGCGTCCCCCTCCTGGCGGGTCCAGCGTGGCTCTCGACCCTGGGCCTGGAGTCCGGCGACCGTCGCCCCGGCCTCGGCGCCGCTGACGAGCACGACGTGCGCGGCGGCGTCGGCCACCTGCTGGGCGGCGTCGTTCAGGGCGAGCTGCCCTCCGTCACCCCCGTACGGCGACGTCTGCACCGTCCCGGCTCTCTCGGCGCCGACGAGCGCGGCCGTCAGCCCCGCCTGGTCGAGGTAGGTCCACGAGGCCGTCGGGACGGCGTAGACGAGGTCGGCGCGGACCAGCACGTCGGCACCGAGGCCGGCGTCGGCGGCGGCCGACCGCAGGGCGTCCGCTGCGAGCGCGACCGGTTCGGTGGGGTCGGCGAGGTCCGGCGTCCGCCGGACGACCTGCCCGACCCCGACGATCACCGGCGTGCTCGGTGCGAGCGACGTGCCGCCCCGCTCGTGCAGGACCGGTTCGTCGGGGAAGCGAGACGGTGCTCCCGCTCCGCCCTCGAGCAGCGCGGCGAGGGCCGCCAGCGACTCCACGAGGGCCGTCTCGACGCTGCGGACGGCGGTCAGGCCGACGGGTCCGCGCACCGGGGACCCGTCGAGTGCGCCGTCCAGGCGCACCGCGGCCCCTGGCCCGCTCGACTCGACGGTGCACCACAGCCCCACCGTGATGCCCATCGGTCCCGTGCCGCGCAGCTCGAAGCCGCGGTCGTCGGCACGCGCCACCTGCCAGCGGGCCTGCGCCGGGATGTCCATGAGGCTGATCTGCTGCACGAACTCCGCCCCGGCGACGATCCGCTCGGGGCGCTCGCCGCGCCACGACAGGTGCAGCGTCAGCCACTCGTGGGCGCGGTCGAGGTCCAGCGCCAGGTCGAGCACCGCCTCCGCCGGGACCGAGACGCGCCGTTGCGCGTGGACGTGCCGGGCGTAGTCGTCCACGCCGGCGGGTGCGGGCAGAGCGGCGGAGCCGAGCGAGGGTGCTGCGCCTGGACGGAGCCGGGCGACGGCCTCGGCCGCGACGACCTTCGCGGTGCGTGTCGCGACCGGTCCGAGCGTCCGGACGGTGCGCAGGAGGTGCTCGCCGCGGGTAGCGGCTGACGGCGGTGCCATGGCTCGACACCTTATCAGTCCGATCGGACGGTTTCTCTCGGTCGGCGGGTCCCGGGAGTCGAGCACGCCACGGGACCTTCCGTCGTCGGTAGAGTCCGGCCATGTCCGCGCCGCGTCGACCCCAGCAGGAGCGTTCGACGCTGACGCGCTCGCGCATCCTCGAGGCCGCCTACGCGACCCTGGTCGAGGACGGCCACGGCGCCACCACGGTGGGTCGGGTGCAGGAGCGCGCGGGCGTCGCGAGGGGGACGTTGCTGCACCACTTTCCGACGCGGAGCGCGCTCATGGCCGGCGTGGTCGAGGACGTCATCGAGCGACGCCTCGACCTGCTCGCCGCGGCAGGGACGAACGACGCGACCGCCGGGTGGGACGAGGTCGTCGACCTCGTCTGGGCCGAGCTGCAGTCGCCGCCGTTCGCCGCCGCCCTCGAGCTGTGGGTCGCGGCGCGCACCGACGCCGACCTCCGTGAGGCGCTGCGGCCGCTGCAGGACCGCATCTTCGTCACGGTGCACCGCGGCGTGACCGGACTGGTCGGAGCCGACGGCGACCGTGTCCCGATGCTCGTGCAGTTCACGATCGACCTGCTCACCGGGACCCACCTCGCCGGGATCCTCCACCCCAGGCCGGGCGCCGACGCGGTCGTCGAGGCGTGGAAGGCGGCCGTCGTCGAGCTGGCTGGGGACGCCTGAGCGTCAGGAGGCGTGCCGCCGGCGCACGAGCGTCAGGTAGCCGCCCACGACGAAGGCGATGAGTCCCGCGAGCAGCGGGGTGAGGTTCGCGCCCCCGGCCGACGGCAGGTCCGCCCCGAGGTCGAGCAGGACCTCCTCGCCGTCCGCGTCCTCCGGCGCCGTGCCACCGACGGGTGTGACCTCGACCCCGTCGACCGGGGTGTCGACGGCCGGGCCGTCGGGACCGCCACCGTCCGGGCCTCCACCGTCCGGGTCCTCACCGGAGCTGTCGGCGCGGGTCGCGTCGACGGTGCTGACGGCGTCACCGGCGAACGTCACGGTCACGGCGGCATCCTGCTGACCGTCGAGTGCGCAGTAGCGGTAGGTGAGGTCGCGTCGCAGGTGCGGCTGCCCGTAGCCGGCGAGGACGGCGTCCGACGTCGTGCCGGGGGCGATCTGCTCGAACTCCTCGACCTGGCGGCGCAGCTCGGGCTGGCGGCAGGCGTCGTTCTCGATGCCGTTGGCACGCTCCCACATGAGCAGGTACGACTCCGGCCCGCGGACGAGGTCGTCGTCGATGGCGTCGCCCGCGAGCTTGCGCAGGTCCTCGATCCAGTCCGGGTACAGGCCGTAGTGGGCCACGCCGTCGACGTTGATGTCGTAGAGCCGCTCCCCGGAGCGCTGCTGGTCGACCTCGACCCCGAAGCGACCGTCGAACGGGTACGTGACGGGGTCCTCGGCGTCGGGCCCGCGGGGTGCTCCCTGGGCGCCGAGACCGTTCGTGTCGGCTCCGTACCCCATCCCGAAGTAGAAGCGGCCGTCCATGTCGTGGGTGTGGCCGTGCCACTCCTCGACGAAGCCGGTGCTGTCGCCGGCGTAGGAGTTGACCATCCTGCCGAGGGCGAAGATGCGGGGGATGGCCGCCGGGTCGGACCAGGAGTGGCTGGAGATGACGCCGGAGTACCCGATCGACTCGAAGACGTCGAGGGCGTCGGCGCGACCGCGGGCGCTCATGTGGTCGACGTCGTAGATGATGTTGCGCGCCACCATCTCATCGAGCATGAAGCGTCCCATGTCGGTCATGCCGCGGGTGTTGCAGTGCGGTGCTGGGCCGTACACGGGCAGGGCGGTCGGCAGGGGGTTCGTGCCGGAGACCGGGCCGAAGATCTCACCGAGCGCCCGTGCGAGCGTCGGTTCCGGCAGGTCGCCGGGGTTGAGCTGCGGGTTGTCCGGCCCGAGCCCGTCCGGGCACGGCTGCATGTCGATGAACGACCCGCTCTGCAGCGCGTTGCCGAGGTTCGTGACGACACCGTTGAACCCCTCGTCGCCCTTGACGCCGGAGAACGCGTTGTCGAACTTGTGCGTCGGCACCATCTGCCGCACCCCCAGCGCGTGCAGCTCGTCGAGGCCCGCGGTGACGGCGGCCTCGTCGCAGGCGGGGGAGTCGAGCACGATGCGGCACCCGAACAGCTCGCTGCTCTCGGTGCCGAGGACGACGGCGAGCTTGCCGTCGTTGATGACCGCCCGCGCCTGCGCGGGGGTCTCCACGACGCGGTACCAGCCCTTGCCGGGGCCGCCGTTCTGCGCGTCGACGTAGTTCTCGAAGTCGCGGGTCTGCTGGGCCTGCGTCCGGATCGAGTCCATGTCGGTGCAGGTGGTGTTCGGGCCGGGGTAGGCCGAGCAGAGGACGGTGTTCTCGACGAGCAGGTTGACCCACAGCCGCTGACCGCCGCGCCACGCCCGCTCGACCCACTTGTAGTAGGTGCCCTCGTGGGTCAGGGAGTTCCAGGCCGGCCAGTCCACGAACGTCGGCCAGCCGACCGGGTCGTGGGTCGGGTTGCCGCTCAGCACGATCTCGGGGATCGCGAGCTGGCCCTCGGTGGTGAGGTGGTCGTCGCAGTCCACGAGTGCGTACCTCACGCCGTAGGGGTGCCAGGGTCGGCCGCAGTGGATGTTGCCGCCGAGGAAGTCCTGCGTCATGTGGTGGATGTGGTCGTCGAGGTAGCCGCGCACCTCCTGCAGGGGCGACGTGCCGGCGAGCACCGGGCCCTCGACGTTGACCTCCACCTCGTCCCACGTCGCGCAGCCGTCGACGAGCTCCAGCGTGAGCGGCTCGGCGGGACCCGTCGTGACGGCGTCGCCGTCGACGGCGAGCGCGTCCTCGCCCTGCCCGACGGTGAAGGAGCCGTCGACGACGTCGACGACCCACTCCGCGGCGGGGCTCGGCTCGTCGGCCGCCACGACGCCGCCGTCCCTGGCGACGAAGTCCTCCTGAGGGTCGAACAGCAGGAAGACTCCGAGCTCCGTGGCCTGGAAGTGGAACGGCGTCGCGGCGTCGCGCTCACCGACCGCGGTGTAGCGGTCGTCGGCGCGCGCGACCCAACGGCCGTCGGAGGTGCCGAGGGCGTAGCAACCGCCGGCCGGGGCGTAGCGGTCGGTCGGGCGGGCACTGCGAGGCGTCTCGGCGGGCCGGGGGACGAGCGTCGGCGAGGACTCCTGGCGTTGCTGCTCGGCGGACCGTTCGCCGACCGGCGCAAGCGGGTCGACGTCCACCGCGACGGCCCCCGGCGTCAGGCCCGCGGTGAGGAGTCCGAGCACGATGCCCGCACTGACGATGAGAGGTGGGTCACGTCCGGGCCGCATCGGGGCGCCGTAACTGCTGTTTGCAGCCCGCGTCGAGAGCCGGGGTGACCCACGTGGGCTCCCGAGGCGCACCGCGGGCGTGCGAGGTCACCGGTGCGCTGGGAGTCTGGGAGCATACGTCCCATGTACCGAGGAGGCGACATGCCGTCGGGCACCGAGGTCCCCACGCGTCGCCGCATCACGCGGTTCGGTCCGGACGGACGCCAGGAGGTCGACGACGAGCTCGCGGCGGAGTCGCCGCTCGAGATCCGGGTCGGTGGGCGTGGGTACGCCGTCACGATGCGCACACCCGGTCACGACGTCGAGCTCGCCGCCGGGTTCCTCGTCTCCGAGGGTCTCGTCTCGGCGTCGGAGGACCTGCCGGAGGTCGGCGTGCGCGAGGACCTCGAGGGCGACGTCGTCGAGGCCGAGGTGCGGGGCCCGGGTGCACTGGTCGCGATGGACCGCAACCGCCACGTCTACACCACCAGCTCCTGCGGGGTCTGCGGCTTGGCCTCGATCGACGCCGTCGCCACGACGTCGCGCTTCGACGTCTCGACCGACCCCGTGGTGCTCTCGGTCGAGGCCATCGGTGCCCTCCCGGACCGGCTGCGCGCCGAGCAGGCGGTCTTCGACTCCACCGGTGGGGTGCACGCGGCCGGGATCTTCGACGCCTCGGGCGCCTCCCTCGTGGTGCGCGAGGACGTCGGTCGGCACAACGCCGTCGACAAGGCGGTCGGGTGGGCACTGCTCGACGGGCGGCTGCCCTTGACCGGGCACGTCCTCCAGGTCTCCGGGCGGGCGTCGTTCGAGCTCGTGCAGAAGGCCGCCATGGCCGGCATCCCCGTCCTCGCAGCAGTGAGTGCACCGTCGTCGCTGGCCGTCGACCTGGCCGAACGCCTCGGCATCACCCTCGTGGGCTTCTCGCGTCGCGGGGCCTTCAACGTCTACGCGGGTGCGGAGCGGTTCGGGTGAGCGCGACCGGCTCGACGCGTCGGCTCGACGCGATCGTCCTCGCCGGAGGGCGTTCGAGTCGTCTCGGTCGTGCCAAGGAGGACGTCGTGGTGGCCGGTCGCACGCTGCTCGAGCACGCCCTCGCCGCGTGCGGTGGCGCCGGTACCCGGGTCGTCGTCGGTCCGTCCCGCGAGGACCTGCAGGACGACGACCTCGTCCAGGTGCGCGAGGACCCGCCGTTCGGGGGCCCCGTGGCTGCCCTCGCCGCGGCGATGGACCGGGTCCGTGCTCCGGTCGTGCTGGTCCTGGCGTGCGACATGCCGGACGTCGCGTCCGCAGTGCAGTCGCTGCTCGCGGAACCGATGGGCGAGGCGGAGGCGGTGCTGGCCGAGGACGACGGACGGGTCCAGTACCTGGTCGGGCTGTACCGGCGCGACGCCTTGGAGCGAGCGCTCGCCGCGACCTCGGCCTCGGGAGCCTCGATGCGATCGCTGCTGTCCGGTCTCGCCCTGCGCACCGTCCCGGTGCCGACCGGATCGACTGGCGACGTCGACCACCCGGAGGACCTGCGAGCGTTCCGTGGGAGGGCGAGGGGATCGACGGTCGCCGAGGCGATGCTTCCGACACCCACCGTCCTGGGACCCGCTGCGACCGTCGCCGACGTCCGCACGTTCTTCCAGCGCGAGCGCGTGCACCTGGCGATCGTGGCCGACGGACTCGGGACCGTCCTGACGACGCTCGTGCGTGATGACGTCGCAGGCGTCGACGACGCCGTGCCCGCCGTCGACGTCGGTCGATGGCGAGACCGGTGGGTGGGTCCGGACGAGAGCGTCGAGCCGGTCCGTGAGCGCATGGTCCGCGACGGTGTGAGGCGGCTGGTCGTCGTCGACGAGGACCGTCGGCTGCTGGGGTTGCTGTGCCTCAAGCGTCGCCTCACCGGCTTCTGCTCGAGCGACGACGTCGCGGCGCGACGGTCCGATGAGGTCTCGGCGCGCTCGACGGCCTGAGAGCCCTCGCGCCGGGGAATAACGCGAGCGGACCGCTGTTCCATCTAGATGAAACGTCAACGACATTCGGCGACCGCGTCGCCGGGAGGCGCACCATGAACGAGACCACCGTGAACGACATCCAGTTCGGGCTCGACACCTTCGGGGACATCCCCGAGGGCAAGGACGGGCGCCCGCTGTCCTACGGCGACGCCATCCGACAGGTCACCGAGGAGGCCATCCTGGCCGACCAGGTGGGCGTCGACGTGATCGCGCTCGGTGAGCACCACCGCGACGACTTCGCCATCTCCAGTCCCGAGACCGTCCTCGCCGGGATCGCGACGCGCACCGAGCGCATCAAGCTCTCCTCCGGCGTCACCGTCCTGTCCTCCGACGACCCCGTCCGCGTCTTCCAGCGCTTCGCGACGCTCGACGCGCTCAGCAACGGTCGTGCCCAGGTGATCCTCGGTCGCGGTTCCTTCACCGAGTCCTTCCCGCTCTTCGGCTACGACCTCGCCGACTACGAGACGCTCTTCGAGGAGAAGATCGAGCTCTTCACGAAGCTGCTCGACGAGCAGCCCGTCACCTGGAGCGGGACCACGCGGGCGCCGCTGAAGGACGCCGACGTCTTCCCGAAGACCGACTCCGGCCGGATCGAGACGTGGGTCGGCGTCGGAGGCAGCCCACAGTCCGTCGTGCGGACCGCGAAGTACGGGCTGCCGCTCATGATCGCCATCATCGGTGGCGCCGCCGAGCGGTTCGCTCCGTACACCCAGCTCTACGAGCGGGCCACGCAGCAGTTCGGCACTCCCACGCTCCCCATCGGCATGCACTCGCCGGGCTTCGTGGCCGACACCGACGAGGACGCCGCCCGCATCGCCTGGCCGCACTACAAGGCCAGTCGCGACCGCATCGGCCGTGACCGCGGCTGGCCGCCGGTCACCCGTCAGCAGTTCGAGTCCGAGGTCGTCCACGGCTCGCTCTACCTCGGCTCGCCGGAGACCGTCGCGCAGAAGATGGCTCGTTCCATCGCCGCGCTCGGCGTCGGCCGCTTCGACATGATCTACACCAGTGGCGCGGTCCCGGCCGACGACCGGCTCCGCTCGGTCGAGCTCTACGGCCGCGAGGTCGTCCCGCGGGTACGCGAGCTCCTCGCCGCGGGCTCGACCGACCGGTCCGCGACGACCGCCTCGGCGGCCCGATGAGCACGATCGGGATCCTCGGCGCTGGCAAGGTCGGCACCGTCCTGGCCAGGCTCGCGGTCCAGGCAGGCCACGACGTCCTCGTCTCCGGGTCCGGCGACCCGGCCGACATCGCCCTGACCGTCGAGGTACTGGCACCGGGTGCGACCGCCACGACGTCGGCCGATGCGGCCGACCGTGCCGAGATCGCCGTGCTCGCCCTGCCCCTCGGCAAGCACCGGTCCGTGCCGGTGGAACCACTGGCCGACACCGTCGTCGTCGACGCCATGAACTACTGGTGGGAGGTCGACGGCGTGCGCGACGACCTCACCGACCCCCGCACCTCCACGAGCGAGGTCGTGCAGGCGTTCCTGCCGCGTTCGCGCGTGGTCAAGGCGTTCAACCACATGGGCTACCACGACCTCGAGGACGGGGCCCGACCTCCCGGCGCCGACGACCGTCGCGCGATCGCCGTCGCGGGCGACGACGACCTCGCGGTGCAGCGGGTCCGTCGGCTCGTCGACGACCTCGGGTTCGACCCGGTGGTGGTCGGGCCGCTCGCCGAGGGCGTGCGCCTGGAACCGGGCACGGAGGTCTTCGGTGCGAACGTCGGCGTCGGCGAGCTGCGCGCGATGGTCGACCGGTTCGACGAGTCCGAGCGCGGGCGGCAGGTGCTCGCCGCGCGCGGCTGAGCAGCTAGCGGTCCTGGCGTCGCAGGCGTCGGGTGATGACGGTTGCGTCGACGACCCCGGCGATACTGGCAGCGACCAGGACGCCGGCCAGCCAGGTCGCCTGCGGTGCAGGTCCCAGCAGCGCGACGGTCACGGCCGCCCCGACGCACAGGAGCGCACCCACCATGGCCGTCCGTCGCCTCATCCGCAACGGGCTCCTGGCTCGCACGGGCTCACGGCCCGACCGGTCACCCCACATCGTGCACCTCCGACTCTCGACGTCCAGGGGAAGAGTGACGGCCCCGAGCTGTGTGCTCAACCCGGGGCCGTCCCCTCCACGCTGCGACGACCGTGGAGGCCGTGCAGGGCGGAGGGGTTCAGGGACGCCCGCGCGCCCGTGGCCCGCCGGGGGGTGGCGGGAGGCGCGACAGTCGGCGTCATGGGGTGAGCGTGCCCATCGCGACGCGTCCGATGCGTCGTGAGGGCCCCCGGATGCCCGCTTCCGGACGTGCGTCCGAGGTTTGCCCGACACCGACCAGGGAACGCCGAGGACATGGCACCCACCTGGAAGATGCTCTATGCGAGCGACGGACCGTTCGCCACGGTCGTCGCCGACATCAGCCTGGCCAGTGCGTCGGGCATCGAGTCCCTGCACGCACTGTCGCAGACGATCGGACAGGACCTCGACGAGCTCGGGGCGCCGCCGTCGGTCGTCGACGAGGTCCGCGCGCGCTTCGCCGTCGCCGAACCGTCGACGGCGCCCCAGAGCCGATTCGTGGTGGCCTCGCCGGCAGGGGTGCTCGTCGACGAGGTCGTCCCGGACGCCTGCTCGACCCCCTTGGTCGAGTGGGAGCCGCTACCCGACCCCGGACCGCTGCTCGACCACGAGACCGAGCGCACGCCCGTGATCCTGGTGACGGCCGACCCCGACGGCGGCGGCGAGGTCCGCGTCGTCGGCGTGCGCGACATCGCGGGGAGCACTCGCGTGGCCACCGGCGGCTCCGGTCCGCAGCGACGGAGCCCGCCGTCCGGCGGACTGTCGCACGAGACCTGGCAGCCGCGGTCGGCGCCGGTGCACCACGACGAGCACCGGGCGCTCGCGGAGTCCGTCACGGCCCTGCTGGGCGACGGCCCCCGCCTCGTCGTGGTGACCGGCGACCCTGCGGCGAGGCGCGAGGTGGTCACGTCGCTGGGCGAGGTCGAGGTGCCCGTCGCCGAGATGGACCGGGCCGGGCACGAGGACGCCGGCGCCCCTGCCGCCACGCCGATCGTGCTGGACGAGCTCGTGAGCGGTCATGTCCGCGAGCGTGTCGCGAGGCTCGAGGCCGCCCTCGGCGACCGGCTGCGTGATCCCGGGACCGTGGCGGTGGGCGCCTCGGCAGCGCTGGACGCGATCACCGCCGGCCGGGCCTCGGCGGTCATCCTCGACCGCGACGCGACCGGGCGCCGGCTCCTCGACGTGGACGGTCCGGACGACGTCGAGCTGGGCTCGCTCGTCGCCGGACCGGTGAGGGCCGACCTCGCCCTCCTCGCCGCGGCCAGCATCACCAACACGGCGGTCGCGCTGCTCGACGCAGGGTCCATGGCGGGGCACGGCGCCGTCGCCCTCCTGCGCTGAGCGCACCCTCCGCCAAGCGCTAGACTTCGCGCATGGTCGACCCTCACGACGTGCAGCGCGACGTCGCCGACTTCGCACGTGACGTGATGTCCCAGCGCAGCGAGCGGCAGGGCGTCGAGGCCGTCACCTCCGAGGTGACGGAGCACTTCGCTAGCGTTGACGGCGCCGGGATCTCCCTCTACGACGGGAAGAACCCGATCAAGACCCTGGGTAGCACCGCGCCGTTCGTCGAGGCCGCCGACCGCTTCCAGCACGAGCTGGGCGAGGGTCCGTGCGTCGAGGCGCTCCGCGAGGAGGAACGCGTCCACGTCGCCGACCTCGAGAACGACGACCGCTGGCCCCGGTGGGCCAAGCCGGTCGTCGCCGAGCTCGGTGTCCGCTCGGTGCTCGCGCTGCAGCTCTTCGTCCGCGACCGCGAGCTGGGCGCCCTGAACCTCTACAGCAAGACTCCGGGTGCGTTCTCCAGCGACGACATCGAGACGGCGTCCTACTTCGCCGCCCACGCCGCGGTGGCCCTGTCCGGGCTGCGTTCGGTCGACCAGCTCAAGGACGCCATGAGTCGCCGGACACTCATCGGTCAGGCCGAGGGCATCCTCATGGAGCGCTTCGGGATGGACGGGGAGCGGGCCTTCGCGCTGCTGCGGCGGCTCTCGCAGCACCGCAACGTCAAGCTCTACGACCTCGCCGAGCACCTCGTCAGGACGCGGGAGCTGCCGGCCGAGCCGTCCTGACGGCTGGTCACGGGGATCCTCGCTCCGCGGTCGACTCCCACCCGCCGCGGCCGTCGCGTCGGACGAGACCTCGCGCCTCGAAGGCCTCGAGCCAGCCCTTCATCGGCCACCACCCCCAGGTCTCGGCGAAGAGTCGCCCGTTGCGCAGGATGTCGTCCAGGTGCTGCACCGGCGGGTCCTGGGCCGGGTGGTACTGGTGCAGTGCCGTCGCACCGCCGACCCATGCCAGCGGCAGGCCTGCACGCGCCGCACGCTGGCCGAAGTCGGTGTCCTCGGCCCCGTAGCCGACGTAGCGTTCGTCGAAGCCTCCGGTCGCTTCCCAGGCGGCGACGCCGACGGAGAAGGACAGGGACCAGAAGAGGTGATGGCCCTCATGGTCGATCACCACGTCGCCAGGGTCGGGGGCGGGTCGTGCCGGGTGCGGGCGAGCCGTCCTGGCCTCGGTCTCGAGGTCGTACCCGCCGGGAGGTGCAGGGGGCAGGTAGGCGACCGGTCCGCACAGGACGGCTGACGATCCCTCGGCCGTCGCGGCCGCCCACGCGTAGGCCTCGAGTGCGCCCGCGGTGGGCACGCAGTCGACGTCGAGGAAGATGAGCTGCCGTGCGCCCCGGTCGATCGCGATGCGCGCGCCGAGGTTGCGGGCCGCCGCCAACGGCAGGCCCGCGGCCGGGGCGGCGAGGGCGACGAGGTGGTCGGCCACGACCGTGGACGGACGCCACCGCTCGACGAGCTCGGGGTCGTCCATCGCGACGACGACGTGGTCAGCGGGTGGGGTCGTGGAGCACTCCAGGCCACGACGCTGGCGGTCGAGGTGCTCGTGCCGCCCCCGGACGACCGTCACGACGCTCGGGGCGCTCACGTCCAGGCCTCCTCGCGCGCCAGCTCGGCGACGCGGCCCGCGCCGAGGCTGTCGTTGAACGTGTGCCAGGCACGTCCGTCGCATGCGGCCTGTCGCTCGAGCAGGTCCGCCCAGCCCTCGGGCCCGGGTGGCTGCTCGAGGGCGAGGACCGGCCACCGGTCGTCGGCCTGCAGGGCGTGCACGAGGTGGTGCTGCTCGTCGTGGGGACGGTCCCTCGCGACGACGACCGCGGGTCGTCGTGCCGCGGCCACCTCGGCCACCGCGTTCTGCCCGCCGTGCGTCACCACGACGTTCGCCGAGCAGACGATGGGCCACGGGTCGTCCTGCCAGCGGCCACCCGGACCTCCGAGCACCGTCCACCGCCAGGCAGGCGTGGCCCGGCGGGCGAGCGCGAGGTCGTCGGCGTCGAGGAGCGGGTCCCCTCCGGCGCCGTTGAGCACCACGACGTGCCGCGCCGTCCGGTCGTGCGGCACCACGGCCGGGTCACGGCCGTCGTGCCGGGAGATCGCCCCGACGTGGCGCAGCCGGGGGTCGTCGGCATCGACCGACGACCGCCACGGGTGCAGCCCGGGCGGCCACGGCGCGACGAGCCGGTCCGCGACCTGGTAGGCGAGGTCGTGGGCAGGGTCCGTGCGGTCGCCCGGTTGCAGGACGATCGCGACGGGGACCCCGTGCAACCGGCACGACAGGGCGACCTCGACCGAGACGTCGACGACGACGGCTCGGGGCCGGGCGGCGTCGAGCCACTGCGCCAGCGTCGCCATCCGGGACCTGAGTCCCGCGTGCCGCAGCGGCACCCAGTGCAACGCGCCGCGGGCCGTCGGGTCGTCCCCGACTGCTCCCACGGGTGCGTCGTCCGCGAGCTGCAGCCAGTCGCCCGGCCACTGCGGGGGGCGGGCGGCGGTCGAGATGCCGGTGACCTCGCCGCCGAGGTGGTCAGCGATCGCGCGTGCCCGGGACAGGTGGCCGGCGCCGTGGTGGTGGACGTAGTAGCCGATCATGCGGCCCGCCGGCCTGTGGTGACGTCGCGGTAGATCCGCTCGTAGCGGCGGATCATCCGGTCCGCGGAGCAGTGGCGGACGGCGTGCGCGCGCACCTGTCGCCGTGGCAGCACGGCCGCCTCCCTCACCGACCGCACGAGCGCCTCGGGGTCGCCGGGAGGGGCCAGGCGTCCTCCCTGCGTGCCGACGACGTCGACCAGCCCGCCGCGGGCGAGCGCCGCCACCGGCGTGCCGCAGGCCATCGCCTCGGCGGCGACGAGGCCGTAAGGCTCGTCCCACTCCGGCGTCACCAGCGCGACGCGGGCGGCTCCGACGGCGGCCACCAGTCGGTCGGTGTCGAGGTGGCCGGCGTACACGACGTCGTCCCCGAGACGTGGTCGCACGTGGGTCTCCATGTACGCGACGTCGTGGACGGGACCGGCCAGCACGAGCGGGAGGCCGGCGGAGCGGGCGGCGTCGATGGCGAGGTGTGGTGCCTTCTCCGGCACCAGGCGTCCGGTCCAGATCGCTCCGGGACCGCCGGGACCAGGCGTCCACCGGCAGGTGTCGACCCCGTTCGGCACGACCGTCGGACTGGCGACGTGCGCCCAGGAGTCCGCCGTGCGGCGGCTGACCGCCGTGAACGTCGCCCCGTCCGGCGCGAGCGCGATGGCCGACTCCAGCCACGCGATCGGGGGCGTGTGCAGGCTCGTCACCAGCGGGAGGTCCAGTGCAGCCGCCATCGCCACCGGGAGGTGGTGGAGGCTGTTGTTGTGGACGACCTCGAAGTGTCGTGAACCCTCACGGGCCAGCCGGACCATGAGGTCCAGGTAGGCGTGGTGCTCTCGCATCCAGACCTCCGGCGGTGCGCCGACGTCGGCGCGGGCGGCCGCGCTGGGCTCGAAGGCGGGCAGGTCCAGGTGGGCGACCCCGAGGGAGGGGGCGGAGCCCGCGGCGGCGAACAGCGTGACGGCGTGGCCGCGCCGTCGCAGACCGGCGGCCAGGACGGCTGTGTGGGCCTCGAGCCCGCCGGCGAAGGGCTCGGCGATCGGGAACCGGCTCGAGGCGACGAGGCAGACGCGCATCACGCTTCCAGCAGGTGCGCGTAGAGGATCCGGTGGGCGTCGGCGACGTGCTCGCGCTGCGCCTCCCGAGCAGCCCGCGTCGGTCCCGGTGGAGGCGTGCCCACCCAGGACGAGCCGACCGCGGCCTCCAGCGACGCCTCGTCGAGACGCCCGACGTCGAAGCCGAAGGAGTGCACCGGCGCCTGGTCGGCGTAGTAGCCACAGGTCGGGGCGGCCACCGCAGTCCCGACGTCGCGGCAGGCTTCCAGCCATCCGGAGTGGGTCCCCCAGCGGTAGGGGAGGACCGAGAGGTCCAGGTCCGCGAGGTAGGCGAAGAGCTCGTCGTCGGTGAAGTAGTCGTGGACCCGGACGTCGACGTGGTCGCCGCAGCGCGCCAGGGCGTCGGCGAGCGATGGGTCGTACCGCCGGCCGGCCGGGTCCAGGACGTCCGAGTGCCCGTCGATGCGCAGGACCCCGCCCGGGATGGCACGTGTCGCGCGGTCGAGGACGGGCAGCAACGCGACGGGGTCCATGCACGCACGCAGGCTCTTGACGTGCATGCCGACCACGAAGGACCCCCCGCGCCGGGACGGGGCCGGCCGGAGCGTCGGCTCGGTCGGCAGGTCCTCCAGGGGCACGACGTGCGGGTGGGGGAGCACGGCCGCCCACCGGGACCACCGCCGCCGGATCTCCGCCTGTGCCCCGGCGGTGAGGGTCACCAGCGCATCGGCCCCCGGGACCAGCACGTCGAGCTGGGCATCGTGGGTCGACCGGTCGCGGTGGTGCGGGTTGCGCAGGTCGTGGACGGTCAGCACGAGGGGCTTGCGGTGGCGGCGCAGGGTGTGCACGAGGTCGCGCAACGCGTCGGGGGACACGGCGTCGAAGCCGAAGTGGACGTGCATGACGTCGAACTCGTCGTGGTGGTCCTCGACCCATCCCGGTTCCAGCGCACGAGGCGGCCACCACCCTCCGTCGCCGCGCGCCGGGCGCGGGTCGGGGAGCCGCTGGACGAGCGTGGCGCCGGGCGCGGTCGAGGAGGTGTGCCGGACGTAGACGTGGTCGGCGGGCACCGACGCCACGCGGATCGGCGGACGCAGCGAGTCCGACGTCCGAACCATCTCGTCCAGTGCGCTCACGACCGATCCCCTCCTCCGATGACGACCCCTCGTCGCCACGAGGGCGTGTACCCGTCCTCGCCCCGGTCAATCTCCGCGCATGGAGGCACGGGGCGAGGGAACGACCCAGGAGAACGCCCACCGTGGAGAGGAGCACCATGACCGACGACGCGAACGACCCAGGGCCGGCCACCTCCGAGACGAAGCGTGCCGAGCAGGTCGAGAACGAGGACGCCCACGACGTCGTCGACGACGACTCACCGGTCCTCCCCGACGCCGACCGACCGTTCGGCGACGACCCTCAGGAGCTGCAGGGCGACGACCCTGCCTCCCGCGGGTCCTGGGACCCGACCGACCACCACCCGAAGGAGCAGACATGACCGAGAACCAGTTCCCGCCGCAGCAGCAGACCCCGCCCGGCTCGACCGCCCAGATGTCGCCCACCCCCGACCACGGGGAGCACTCGTACGTCGGCCACCGTCGCCTCGAGGGCATGGTCGCCCTGATCACCGGTGGTGACTCCGGCATCGGCCGCGCGGTCGCGATCGCCTACGCCCGCGAGGGCGCGGACGTCGCCATCACCCACCTGCCCGAGGAGCTCGAGGACGCTGCCGCCACGTGCGCGATGGTCGAGGCCGCGGGTGCACGCGTGCTCGCCATCTCCGCTGACCTGCGAGACCGGGCGGAGTGCGACGAGGTCGTCCACGCGACCATCGACCAGCTCGGCCGTCTCGACGTCCTGGTCAACAACGCCGGGTACCAGATGGCGCGGGACCCGGGCATCGAGAACATCACCGACGAGCGCCTCGACCGGGTGCTGAAGACGAACCTGTACTCGGTCGTCTGGTTGACGAGGGCCGCCGTGCCGCACCTTCGAGGCTCGCGCGGGTCGATCATCAACAACACGTCGATCCAGGCCTACCAGCCGTCGCAGGCGCTGCTGGACTACGCAGCGACGAAGGCGGCTCTCAACAACCTCACCGTCAACCTCGCCGCGGAGCTCGGACCGGACGGGGTGCGCGTGAACGCCGTGGCGCCCGGCCCGATCTGGACGCCGCTGCAGCCGGCCACGCAGCCGGCCGAGAAGCTCGAGCAGTTCGGATCGGACACGCCGCTGGGTCGAGCAGGGCAGCCGGCGGAGGTGGCGCCGGCCTTCGTGTTCCTCGCCTCACCCGCAGAGGCGAGCTACGTCTCGGGGACGGTGCTCGGCGTCACGGGCGGCAAGCCGGTGTTCTGAGCAGCCGCATCACGTACGAGGAAGGGCCGGGACGATCGTCCCGGCCCTTCCTCGTGTCGCGACCTGCTCGATCAGGGCGTCGGCCGCTGCGCCCTCACGGCGCTGTCGCCCGGGGGTCGAACAGGACCTTGACCGTGCCGTCGACCTTGCGCTGGAAGGCGTCGTAGGCGTCCGCCGCAGCCTCCAGCGGCACGCGGTGGGTCGCGAAGGTCTCCAGCCCGAGCGGGTCCGCGGAGTCCTCCACGAGGGGCAGCAGGTCGTCCACCCAGCGCCGGACGTTGGCCTGCCCCATCCTGAGCGTGATCTGCCGGTCGAAGAGGTCCTGCAGTGACATCGGGTTCATCGTGCCGGCGTACACGCCGGAGATGGAGACCGTGCCGCCTCGACGGACGATGCGAAGCGCCAGGTCGAGCGCCGCCATCCGGTCGACGCTCACCGAGCGCATCACCCCGCGTGCGGCAGGACCAGGCAACCAGCCGGCCATCATCTGCACGAGCTCGGCCTTCGTGGACCCGTGGGCCTCCATGCCGACCGCGTCGACGACGCCGTCGGCCCCGCGGCCGCCCGTGAGATCTCGCACGATGGTCACGACGTCGGCCTCGTCGGTGTCGACGATGTCGGCGCCGTTGGCCTGCGCGCGCGCCAGCCGCTCGCGGACGGAGTCGATGCCGATGACGCGGACCCCGTGCTGCGTCGCGAGCCGGACGACCATGTCGCCGATCGGCCCGAGGCCGACGACGGCGAGCGTGTCGCCCTCGCCGACCTCGGCGTAGCGGAAGGCCTGCCAGGCGGTGGGCAGCACGTCGGAGAGGTAGACGTACCGCTCGTCGGGGAGGTCGTCCTGGCGCGCAGGGATGGCGCCGTAGGTGGCGTGCGGCACCCGCAGGTACTGCGCCTGCCCACCGGGCACGCTGCCGTACAGGGAGCTGTAGCCGAACAGCGCCGCCCCCTTGCCCTCCTCGGTGACCTGGGTCGTCTCGCACTGGGTCTGCAGGCCGCGACGGCACATGAAGCACGTGCCGCACGCGATCTGGAACGGGATGACGACGCGGTCACCGATCGCGAGGTCGTGGACGTCGCCGCTCTTGTCGACGACGCGTCCCATCGTCTCGTGGCCGAGGACGTCGCCGGGGCTCATGAAGGGGCCGAGGACCTCGTACAGGTGGAGGTCCGAGCCGCACAGGCCGGTCGTGGTCACCTCGACGATGATCTCGTCGGAGCCCTGGATGACGGGGTCCGGCACGTCGATCACCTGGACGTCTCGCTTGCCCTGCCAGGTCGCTGCGCGCATGTCAGTCCTCCTCGTGGGGCGATGTGCCCGTGTCGTCGATGTCGTCGTCGTCGACCTCGCTGGCATCCGGGGAGGCCTGTGTGGGCGGCTCGTCGGTGTCCGGCTCGGTCGACGGCGAGGTCTTCGGGTTCACCGGTGCCGTCTCGTCCGCACCGGGTCCGTCGTGGGGTGTCGTGGTCATGGGTCAGCCCTTCGTGGTGGCGTGGGCGCCGCAGCGCCTCGTCCTCACGACGTGCCCCGTACGGTGGGGATCATGCACCTCAGGCGGCGTCGACCCCGGCGCGCTGGCGCAGGCGGCGCAGCAGCGCGGAGAGGCGCCGCGAGACCTGCATCTGGCTGATGCCGAGCTCGGCACCCATCTCACGCTGCGTCATCTCGTCGACGTAGCGCCACCGCAGGAGCTGCCGGTCGTCGTGCCCGAGCTCTCGGTTGAGGTCGCAGAAGGTGACCCACTCCTCGACGGCCTCGAAGCGGTCGTCGGTCTGGCCGCCGAGCTCGTGCCCGGCGTCCTGCGCGGCCTCGGTGGAGTCGGTCGTGAAGCAGCCGCTCGCGGCGAGCGCCTCGCGGACGTCCTCGACCTCCTCGTCGAGGCGGAGGGCCACCGCCTCCGGCTCCTGGTCCTGGGGGTGCTCGGCGGCGTCGGCCGTGATCCGCGCCTGCAGCTCCTGGAGGCGCCGTGGGATGCGGACGTCCCAGGCGAGGTCGCGGAAGTAGCGCTTGAGCTCCCCGCGGATCGTGGCGGCGGCGAACGGTGCGAAGGCCCCCCGCGCGGGGTCGTAGCCGTCGGCGGCCTTGACGAGGCCGAGACGCGCCACCTGGTCGAGGTCCTCGGTGTCGACGCCCTTGTTGCGGAAGGTCCGCGTGAGCCGACGCGCCATCACGAGGTGGTCCTCGATCAGCGCGTCACGTGGGTCGGCGGGGCGGTCGCCGACGGGACGGTCCGCGACGGGCGACGGCTCGCCCGGCGTGGTGGTCTGCTCCTGATCGGAAAGCTTCGTGGACGACGGCAGAACGGCGGAATCGACCATGAGACGGCCCCCAGACGACTACTGGCACATGTCGGCTGCTGCTCAACCTGTGCTCCACATTGTCACAGTTCTGCGCAGATTCAACCCCGGGGCGGGATCGGTCGTGCGCAGCCCCCGTCGAGACCGTCCGGCGCGAGGTTCGGACACCTCGCGCGCATCGAATCGGGCCGGTGGGGAACATCGCGGACATGGATCCCGTCGACGAGACCTTGAGCCCGGAGCAGCGCGAACGCATCCGTGGCCTGCTGATGCGTGCCGCCGAGCAGGCGCGGGAGCGGGAGGGCGAGCTCGGGGTGCACGAGCCGTCGTGGTGCGGCGACGTAGTCGACCAGACCGAGGCGGCAACCGAGCTGCAGCTGCAGGCGATGCTCACCGAGAGCGAGCGCCGCAGCATCGAGCGCATCGAGCACGCGATGAGACGCCTCGACGACGGCAGCTACGGACGGTGCGAGCACTGTCAGCAGCCGATCGACCCCCGGCGGCTCGACGTGGCGCCGTGGGCCACGACCTGCGTGGGGTGCCCATGACGACGGCGGCGGCGTCGTCGCTGGACTTCGACGGCCTGACGATCGAGTACGACGACCGCGTCCTCGTCCCGCGACCGTGGACCGTGAGGCAGTCCCACTGGGCCCGTGAGCTGCTGGCCGACGTTCCGGAAGGGCCGGTCCTCGAGCTGTGCAGCGGAGTCGGCCACATCGGCCTGGCGACCGTCGCGGGCACCGGTCGGATGCTGGTGATGGTCGATCGTGACGAGCACGCCGCCGAGTTGTCCCGCCGCAACGCGGTGCAGGTCGCCGAGACCTGCGAGGTCCGGTGTGCTGCTCTGGAGACGGCGCTGGGGCCACAGGAACGCTTCCCGATGGTGCTGGCCGACCCGCCGTGGGTGCCGACGGCGGAGGTCGTGCGCTTCCCCGAGGACCCCGTCCCGGCGATCGACGGAGGCCACGACGGACTCGGCCCGGCGAGGGCGTGCGTCCGCGCCGGCGCCGCCCACCTCGCTCCCGGCGGGCAGATGATCCTCCAGCTCGGAGACGCCGCTCAGGCCCGCCGACTCGAGCCGGCGGTCGAGGAGTTCGGACTGGTCGTCGTCGACGTCCGGGAGGAGCCCGGCGGCGCCCTCGTCCGGCTGCGACGCGTCGAGGACGGTCTCGTGCCAGGACGGACGTGACGAGCCCGAGGACCGCCGCGTCCGGCTAGTCGCCGAGGAGCTTGTGGGTCGCGTCGCACCATGGCGGCCGGCCGGTGGCGCCGCACGTGCAGAGCGCCACCACCGGCCGGGTCGCCTCGCTCGTCTCCCCGTCGGGTGAGACGACGAAGTCGACGTCGCGCACGAGGCGAGGTCCGCGCGTCACGTCCACCGCTCCAGGAGGTCGGCCGCGTTGCGAGCCTCGACCTCCATGCAGGCGAAGGCCCCGAACAGCACCTCGCGCTCGCGGTCCGCGTCACCGTCGATCATGGGCACGCACAGCTCCTCCCACGCGAGGGCCTCGTGCACGGCGTCGGCCTCGACGTGCTCGTCGTAGTAGGTGACGACCCGCTCGTCGAAGCCGAGTCGGCGCAGGCCGCGCACGATCGCGGCGCACGGCAGTGAGCTCGTCGCCTCGAATGCTGCGAGGTGCCCTGCCGCGGCGAAGCGGAGCCGTCTCCTCAAGCAGAACATCGTCAGGACGTTGCTCACGGTGAGCGTGCTGGTGGCGACGCGGGCGACGTAGGCGCCGTAGGTCGGGTCGAGCCCGGCGGCGTCGAGCGTGTCGGCGAAGAGCTTCGCGTGCAGCCGGTCCGGGCGACCGGCGCCGAGCTCGTCGAACTGGATGGTCGCCAGGGCAGCCTTGGGAGCCACGTCGAGACGCGGCTGCACGAAGGCGTGCGGGTCGGCCTCCTTGAGGTGGAAGACGCTCTTCTCGGCGAGGATCTCGCGCACCTGCGCCGCGGTCGCGCTCGTGCGGATGAAGGTCGACAGGCCGGGCCGGTCCTCGAACGCGGCGATCATGCCGGGCAGGTCCATCGGTCCGTCCCAGGCCTCGAACGCCCGGCGCAGGTCCGACTCCAGGTCGGACTCGAGCTCGTTGCGAAGGCCGACCACCGTCGGGTCCCACTCCATGTCGGCGTCGACGTCGTCGAAGCCGCGGAAGTACAGCTCGTGCAGGGTCCACAAGGTGAGTGCACGGTCGCCGGCCCCCGCCTCCTGCAGACGGACGCCCGCCTCGGCCAGGGAACGGTGACCGCGCAGGTGGTCGAGGACGGCGGCACCGAGCGGGCCGCGTGCATCAGGGAGCTTCATGGCCGGGACGTACCCGTCCGCGCCGCGATCACGCATGCTCGTCGGCCGCGCCACGTTTGGGCACCGGGACGACGGGTACCACGTCTGCACCGGCAGCGGTCCTCCTCACGCAGCGAGGGCGCTGCCGGTCGACCACCCAGTCGCCTCGGGAGGAGGACGCCGTGCAGACCCACCGACGACGCCCGGCCGGCAGCTCGGCCACGGTGCTGAGCGTGCTCGACGACCACGAGATCGCCGCCTTGAGGGTCGATGCCGAGTCCGAGGGCCCGGTCGTGTGCCTGTGGCCCGACGAGGCCGAGGTGCCTGCGGGCGTCGGCGACGGTCTCGAGCAGGTCGCCGCCCGGCGTGTCGTGGCTGTGCTCCGGCACGGGCCCTTGACCACGCACCTCGTCGACTGCCGGGGGCGGGTGCCCACGTGACGGGGACGGTCGACGTCGCCGCTGCCGTGCGCAGCGTGGTCCGCGACCTCGCCGACACGCCTGCCGGCCTGCACGAGGTGCGTCTCGACGTGGAGGGGACCGTCCTCGACACGGCGAGCCGGCGCTGACGGGTGCTGCACTCCATGCGTCGGGTGCTCGACGACAGCAACCCTCGAACGACACGTCTCACGAAAGGGATTCTCGAATGTCTGGATCGTTCTCCCGGTGGCTCCCGCCGGCCACCGTCGCTGCCGTGCTCGCGATCGGGGGCCTCGTCGCCATGGCCCTGGCCCGGGCCGGTGTCCTGCCGGGTCGGCCGTGGGCCTACCTCTACCTGGCCTGCACGGCCCTCGGTGCCGTCGCGGGCCTCCTGACGGCGGTGGCGAGAGCCCACCGAGTCGCTGAGGAGTGAGCCGAGCTCAGGCGGCCTCGGACAGTGACTCGGGCGCCAGACACGTCTGCTGCAGTCTCGCTCGCGGTGCCGCGGTGAGGACGCACTGGCGGACGGCCTCCATGAGGTCAGGCTCCGACCTCGTCTCGATGATGACGAAGCTCGACGACCCGTCGCCGGAGTGCTGGACGACCACTGTCTCGCCAGCGAGGGCGAGGGCGAGCAGGGCGTCGACGGCAGCGAAGGCGGCCAGGTCGGCGCTGGAGAAGATCTGCACCGCCCAGGAGACGTCCGACGAAGGGATCAGGGGGCCCACGACGACGTCGTGCGCGGTGCTCACGCGACGACGCTGGGGCGCTGCTCGCGCTTGATGATCTCGAAGCGCTCGCGTTCGCTCAGCCCGCCCCACACGCCGTAGGGCTCCTGGGCGCGCAGGGCGTGGGAACGGCACTGCTCGATGACCGGGCACGTGGCGCAGATGGCCTTCGCCTTGCCCTCGCGGTCGGCGCGGGCGTTGCCGCGCTCGGCGTCGGGGGAGAAGAACCGCGAGGACTCCAGGCCCACGCACGCTCCCTCGTACTGCCACTCGTACTCGGACTGAAGGACCTTCGGGAGTCGGGAGAGGTTCGCCATGATGAGTCCTCGGGGTGCGCGGCGGATCTGATCGGGATGGTGAATGCTGTACGACAATGTACCGCAAACTTGTTCAATCACGCAATCCGGTGAACAACTTTTCTCGGAAAACTTGTTCGCGGTCCCCGAACCTGTTCATGACGCCGCGCCACTGCCGTGGCGCTGGCCCCCGACGGCGGGGGCGCGGGACGGCTGGTAGAAACGAGCCAGTCCAGCCCTGAGGAGTGGTCGTGTCGTTGCCCGAGGTCCTGCGTCGTCCCCTGTCCGTGCCGGTGGTCGCCTCGCCCATGTTCATCGCCTCCGGCCCCGAGCTGGTCGTCGCGCAGTGCCGGGCCGGCGTCATCGGCTCGTTCCCTGCGCTCAACGCCCGTCCGGCCTCGCTCGTGCGGGAGTGGCTCGCCCGCATCGAGGAGGAGCTGGCCGCCCACTCGGCCGAGCACCCCGAGCAGCCCGCCGCGCCGTTCGCGGTGAACCAGATCGTCCACCGGTCGAACAACCGGCTCGACGAGGACCTGCAGGCCGTCGTCGACCACCGCGTGCCCATCGTCATCACGTCCCTCGGTGCACGCGAGGACGTCAACGAGGCCGTCCACTCCTACGGCGGCATCGTGCTGCACGACGTCATCAACGACCGCTTCGCCCGCAAGGCGATCGAGAAGGGGGCGGACGGGCTCGTCGCCGTCGCCGCCGGTGCCGGCGGCCACGCCGGCACCCTCTCGCCGTTCGCGCTCGTGCGCGAGATCCGACGCTGGTTCGACGGCCCGCTGCTGCTCTCGGGCGCCATCGCGCACGGTGCGTCGGTGCTGGCGGCGCAGGCCGCCGGTGCCGACCTCGCCTACGTCGGCTCTGCCTTCCTCGCCACCCACGAGGCGAACGTGGTGGACGGGTACAAGCAGATGGTCGTCGACTCCGCAGCGTCCGACATCATCTACAGCAACCTGTTCACCGGCGTGCACGGCAACTACCTGCGAGGCAGCATCGAGGCCGCCGGCCTCGACCCAGGCGCCCTGCCGGACTCCGACCCCTCGGCGATGGACTTCGGCACGGGCGACTCCCCGACGGGAGAGGCGAAGGCGTGGCGAGACATCTGGGGCTCGGGCCAGGGCATCGGCGACGTCGCGCGGCAGCAGTCGGTCGCCGAGCTCGTCGCGACGCTGCGCGACCAGTACGACGCCGCGAGGGAGCGGACGCTCCTCGCGCCGGCGAGGTCCGTCCTGCCCGCCTGAGCGTGGGCCGACGCCCCTCGTCGCGGTCTCGAGGCGATGAGGGTCGCGAGGCCCAGCAGCTCGAGGCTGACGCCGCGCGCGGTGGCGAAGACCGGGCCCATCGCCGGCTGGACGGCGCGGCCGCCCACGGCGGCGACGCTGGCCGCGACGGGACTGCTGCGCGGGCTCAGCCCGGATCCGTGACGTCCTCCGGCCCGAGGTGGGCATACCCCTCCCGGTACGTGAGGTAGCGCGGGACCCAGCCGGTCTCGCGCAGTCGCGCGTTGCTCAGACGCTTGCCGTGCCCGCGACCGGTCGGGACGGGAGGCCTCGGCAGGCCCGTGCGAGCGGCGATGAAGGCCGCCACGTCGCCGAGGAGCGCCGGTTCGTCGTCGGTGCCGACGTACAGGGTGCGCGGGGCACCGGGCCGGGTGAGCAGGTGCACGACGGCGGCGGCCGCGTCGTCGCGGTGCAGTCGGTTGGTCCAGCGGTCGGGGTCGCGTACGCGGCCGTCGCGCACCTGGTCGACGAGCCGTCTCGTCCGTGGGCCGTACAGACCGGACATCCGGACGACGGTGCCGTGCGGCAGTCGCTCGACGAACCGGTGCTCCGCGGCGAGGAGTGCGCGAGCCGGACCGTCCACCGGACGCGGGGGCGTGGTCTCGTCGGCTTCCTCGCCGTCGGGAAGGTCGCCGTAGACCCCCGTCGAGGAGACCAGCACCGCCCGGCGTGGGACGGATGACAGGGCGTCGAGTGCCCGGGTCATCCCGTCGACGTACGTGGCGCGGTAGGACTCCTCGGTCCGCGGCCTGGCCGTGAGGGCCACGACGAGGAGGTCGGCGTCCACCCCGGTCAGGTCGGGGGCGGCGACCGTGAGGTCGGCCCCGACGCCTCGCATCGGGGCGGGGACCAGCTCCGGACGTCGGCGCACCGCCGTGACGGCGTGCCCGAGGTCGACCAACCGCCGACCGACGTCCGACCCGAGCTCGCCGAAGCCGACGAGCAGGGCCGAGGAGGTCATGTCCGGAGGATACGGCGATCGGGGAGGAGGAGTTCAGAAGGGCGGCCAGGGAACGGCAGGCATGTCGCCAGAAGGCGCCGGGAACTCGCCCCTCGCGAGCAGGACGTCGCACCGTCCGGCCAGGGCCGAGACCTCGTCGTCGTCGACCAGTGACGCCAGGGCGGTGCCGAGCGGACCGTCGACCAGCTCGCGCACGCGACGAACGGCGGTGAGCTCCTGGGCGAGCAGGGGCTCGCCGACCCATCCCCACAGCACCGTGCGCAGCTTGGGCTCGACGTGGAAGGTCAGGCTGTGGTCACAGCCGTGACGGTGCCCACCGGGCATCTCGAGGACGTGGCCACCCTTGCGGTCGGCGTTGTTGACGAGGACGTCGAGCACCGCGACGCGACGCAGGGCCACGGAGTCCTCGTGGACGAGGGCCACGGGCTCCCCGTCCGCCCCGAGGCCGTCGACGACGTGCAGCAGACCGTCGGGGACCGCTCGTGCCGGGACGACCGTCACGGCCTCCTGCCCGGGATCCGGCTCGCGCCACAGCTGCACCATCCCGGGGCCGTGGGGGCCCTCTCGCACCCAGGTGGGCGGCACGACGTCCCAACCCAGCGCCTCCGACACGAGGTAGGTGGCCACCTCCCGAGTCGCGAGCGTGGCGCCGGGGAAGTCCCACAGCGGCTGCTCGCCGGCCACCGGCTTGTAGACCACCCGCACGCCGTCGATGGTCCCGACGAACGTCGCGTTGGAGGCGGTGGTGATGCGCCCGAGGAGCGTCAGCTCACCATCGGGCAGGACCAGACGCGTGCTCACGTGAAGTCGTCGGGGACGACGCACTCGTGCCCCGGATCCATCGGCACGTCGCACAGCGAGCAGATCGGTCGTCCCGCACCCACGACCTGGCGGGTGCGCTGGGCGAACGCGCGCGCGGCCCCGACCGGGATGCGCACGACGAGCACCTCCTCGGGCTCGACGTCGTCCAGCACCATGCCGGTGTCCTCGTCGACCATCGGGATGGGGAACGCCTCGATCACGACCTGGGCCGTCGTGGGGTCCCAGCCGAGGCTCATGGTGCCGGCGCGGAACTGCTCGACGACGGGCTGGTCGAGGGGCTCGTCGTCCGTCAGGCCCTCCGGGGTCAGGGCGGGGACGCTGAACGGGTTGCCGTCCTCGGCCATGAGCGTGTCGAGCACCTCCTCGAGGCGCTCGGCGAGGGCGGCGGACTGCTCCTTCTCCAGCGAGACGCTCACGACCTGAGGCCCCTCGCGGGCCTGCAGGTAGAAGGTCCGCTCGCCGGGGCGACCCACGGCCCCGACGACGAAGCGGTCGGGCCAGTCGAATCCGTGGATGATCGTGGCCATGGCTCCATGCTAGGCCGGGCGCCGTGAGCCCACCGTCCGGCCGAGCGGGTGCGCTGGCGTCCGGTCCGGCCCGTACAGTCGTGCCGTCCGCGCCGTTCGTGCCCGATGGAGTCCCATGCGTACCCGACAGAGCCTCATCGACGTCGTCCGCGGCGCCCTGATCGGCATCGTGGAGATCGTCCCAGGCGTCAGCGGTGGGACGGTCGCCCTCATCGTCGGGCTCTACGAGACGCTGATCGAGTCCGCCGGGCACGTCGTCCGGGGCGTCGTGAAGCTGCTCGCCGACCTCCCGCGGGGTCGCGGGGCCGCGGGAGGCCTGCAGGAGCTGCGGTCCGCGCGGTGGTCGGTGCTGGTCCCCGTCGGGATCGGCATGGTCACCGCGGTGGTGCTCGGAGCCCGGGCGATCGCGCCGCTGCTCGAGGAGCACCCGGTCCCGACCCGGGCCTTCTTCGCCGGCCTCATCATCGTCTCGCTCGTCGTCCCGATCCGGATGGTGGGAGGTCGCTGGTCCGTGGTCGAGGTCGGCACGGCCGGCGTGGCCGCCGTCGTCGCGTTCCTGCTGACGAGCCTGCCCCCGTCGCGCGTGGACGACCCGTCGCTGTGGATCGTGGTGGGCGCGGCGGCCGTCGCCATCTGCGCACTGGTCCTGCCCGGTCTGTCGGGATCCTTCCTGCTGCTGGCGATGGGTCTGTACGCACCCACCCTCGACGCCGTCAACGACCGCGACCTCGCCTACCTCGGCGCGTTCATGGTCGGCGCGATCCTCGGTCTCGGGTCCTTCGTGGAGGTGCTGCGCTACCTCCTGCGCACCCACTGGCGCCTCACGCTCGCGGCGATGACCGGTGTCATGGTCGGGGCGCTGCGGGCGCTGTGGCCCTGGCAGGACGACGACGGAGCGCTGCTCGGTGCGTCCGGCTCGCTGGCGCCGGTCGTGGTGGCGTTCCTCGTCGGGGCGGCGCTGGTGGGCGCCCTCCTGCTGCTCGAGCGCGTGCTGACGACGTCCGAGGTCGAGCCCGCGGGCTGAGCGCGGTCAGGCCGACGGTCCCGCTCCACCACCGACGGCGGCGTCCCCCGACGGGGCCGTCCCGGGCGTCGCGACCAACCACGACAGGTCGCCGGCGTGGGTGTTCATGGCGAGCACCGTCGGACGTGCCGTCGCGTAGCGGACGATCGAGATCGACGCGGGGTCGACGGCGATGCGTTGGAACAGGTCCAGGTGCTGGCCCAGTGCGTCGGCGAGGATCGCCTTGATGATGTCGCCGTGGGCCACGGCGGCCCAGACCGCGCCGGCGCCGTGCTCGGCCTCGAAGGCCGCGTCGTTGCCGCGGACCGCGGCCACGGACCGTGCCTGCATGGTCGGCATCGACTCCCCGCCGGGGAAGGTGACGGCGGACGGGTGGCTCTGGACGACCTTCCAGAGGTCCTCCTTCGCGAGGTCCTTGAGCGTCCGGCCCTGCCAGTCGCCGTAGTCGCACTCGGTGATGCCGTCCTCCAGCGAGAGGTCCGGACGCGGGTCCTGGCGCTCGAGGATCGCCTGCGAGGTCTCGCGACAGCGCTCCAGCGGGCTGGAGACCACACCGACGAGCGGCACGACGGCAAGGCGTTCGCCCGTGCGATCGGCCTGGTCCCGGCCGGTCTCGTCGAGACGGACACCGGGGGTGCGACCGGCGAGGACGCCGTCGGCATTGGCTGTGGTCCGCCCGTGGCGGACGAGCACGACGGTGGCCATGACGGGAGCCTACTGGCGCACGGCGAGGACGAGCGCGTAGTCACCGTCGGTCCACCAACCGGCCGGGTCCAGTCCCTGGGCGGTCAGCTCGGCCTCGATGCCCTCGCGCCGGAACTTCGAGGAGATCTCGGTGCGGATCTCCTCGCCCTCCTCGAGCTCGACCTCCAGCCCGAGCGCGGCGAGGCGCCCGGTGAGCGAGCGGCGGGCACGCAACCGCATCTCGATCCGCTCGTCGTCGGGGTCCCACAGCGCGACGTGCTCGAAGTCGGCGGGATCGAGGTCGGCGTCGAGCTCGCGGGCGAGCACCCGCAGGACGTTGAGGTTGAACTCGGCCGTCACCCCTGCGGCGTCGTCGTACGCGGCGACGAGGCGCTCGGGGTCCTTGACCAGGTCGACGCCCAGCAGCACGGTCTCGCCCGGCGCGAGGCTGGCCTGCAAGGTGGCGAGGAAGCCGGCACGTTGCGCCCGGTCGAGGTTGCCGATCGTGCCGCCGAGGAAGGCCACCAGTCGTCGCCCCGGCCGGGGCAGGTCCGGCAGGTGGCGCTCGAAGTCGGCGACCACGCCGAGCACCGACAGCCCGGGACGCTCCACGGCGAGCTCGTCGACGGCGCCCTGCAGTGCGGTCGGGCTCACGTCGACCGGGACGTAGGCGCGCAGCCCGTCGCCGAACGCGTCGAGGAGCAGGGACGTCTTCTCGCTCGAGCCGGACCCGAGCTCGAGGAGGACGTCGGCCTGCGAGGTCGCGACGACTGCGGCGGCGTGCTCGACGAGCAGGTTCCGCTCGGCCCGGGTCGGGTAGTACTCGGGCAGGCGGGTGATGTCCTCGAAGAGGGCGCTTCCCCGCTCGTCGTAGAAGTACTTCGGCGGCAGGGTGTAGGGCCGTGAGCCGAGGCCCTCGGTGGCGTCGTGGGCGAGGGCGTCGCGCAGCGCGTCGGGCTCCAGGAGGACCTCGAGCGGTGTCGCGGCCGTGGGGGAGGGTGTCATGGATCAGTCTCCTGAGGCGAGTCGGACGCCGGTCATGGGCCAGCGGGCCCCGGGCGGGAAGAAGTTGCGGTAGCCGGCGCGGGTGTGGCCGGCCGGGGTCAGCGCGCTGCCGCCGCGCAGGACCATCTGGCTCGACATGAACTTGCCGTTGTACTCGCCGACGGCGCCGGGCGCGGGATGGAAGCCCGGGTACGGCAGGTAGGCCGACGACGTCCACTCCCAGCAGTCGCCGAGCAGCTGGCGCAGGCGGCCGGTGGCCGGACCGGCGGCACGCGGGTGGAAGGCGTCCAGGTCCGCGACGTTCTCCTCCGTCGCGGACTGCGTGACGGCGGCGTGCTCCCACTCCGCCTCGGTGGGCAGGCGATGGCCCGCCCACGTCGCGTAGGCGTCGGCCTCGTAGTGGCTCACGTGCGTGACCGGAAGGGCCGGGTCGACGGGGTGGGTCCCGTGCAGCGTGTGCTCGAACCAGACGCCGTCCTCCTCGTGCCAGTAGAAGGGCGAGTCCCATCGCTCGGCCTGCACGCGGCCCCAGCCGTCGGACAGCCACAGGTCGTGGCGTCGGTAGCCGCCGTCGGTCATGAAGTCCAGCCACTCCCCGTTGGTGACGAGGCGGTCGGCGAGGCGGTACGGCTGCAGCCACTGCTGGTGGCGCGGCAGCTCGTTGTCGAAGTGGAACCCCTCGCCGGTCGCGCCGATCTCGACGAGGCCCCCGTCGAACCCGACCCAGCCCAGCCGGTCGGGGGTCCCGGGCAGTCGAGGAGCGCCCGCGTACACGGGCTGGAGGGGATTGAGCGAGAGGACGTGCTTGATGTCCATGAGCAGCAGCTCCTGGTGCTGCTGCTCGTGGTGGAAGCCGAGCTCGATCGTCGGGCGCAGCTTCTCCAGCGTGCCGCCGTCGACCCGGTCGACGAGGTCGGTGACGCGGGCGTCGACGTCGGCCCGGTAGTCAGCGACGTCGTGGGCACCTGGCCGGCTGATGGCACCGCGCATCGAGCGGGTGTACCGGGGCCCGACGCCCTCGTAGTAGCTGTTGAACAGGAACCAGTAGCGGTCCTGGAAGGGGGCGAAGCCGGGTTCGTGCTCGGCCAGCAGGAACGTCTCGAAGAACCACGTGACGTGGGCGCGGTGCCACTTCGTGGGCGAGACGTCCGGCATCGACTGGACCGTCTGGTCCTCGGGGCTGAGCGGGGCGGCGAGGCGTTCGGTGTGGGCGCGGACCTCGGCGAAGCGGGCCAGGATCTCCTCGGTGGTCTCCATGTGCCCAACTCTTGCACCGATTCGTCACGATCGTCGGGCGAGCGCGTCGGGTCAGGCGGAGGCCTCCAGCATCTCGGCGAGACCTGCTTGCGGGTCGGCGAGCACGTCCAGCAAGATGGTCTGCACGACGGCGAGGACGTCGGCGTCGGGGGCGACGCTGGCGGCGAAGCCGGACAGGTAGAGCAGGTTCTTGAAGAACAGCACGAGGTCCTTGGGCATGCGGAAGCCGTTGCGGGCCAGCACCTGCAGCAGGCGCCCGAGGGTGATGCCGAGCTGGTCGAAGGTCACCTGGCCGCGGGCACGGTCGGCCAGGAGGTCCAGCTCGGTCTGCAGCTCGGCGACGACGGTGCTCACGTCCGCGTCGGGGGCGATGGCGCCGAATGCGCGCATCGCCTCCACCTGACCGGCTGCGTCCTCCCCGGCCCAGGCGGCGAGGTAGCGGACGAGGCCGGCCCGCTGGGTCGCGTCCATGCGGCCGGCGATGCCGAAGTCGACGAGGGAGAAGGTGCCGGTCCCGGGATCGACGAGGACGTTGCCGGCGTGCAGGTCGCCGTGGAAGACGCCGTGGCGCACGGTGGCCTCGAGGACGCCCTGGATGCCGAGGTGGAGCAGGCGGTCGCCGTCGAGCCCGTCACCTGGCAGCAGGCGGTCGTAGGAGACGCCGGGAAGCAGCTCCATGACCAGGACCCGCTCGGTGACGAGGCCGGGGAGCGGTCGGGGGGTGCGAGTGTGCGTGGCACCGAGGGACTCGAGCACGGCGCAGGAGTCCACGAGGTTGGCGGCCTCGAGACGGAAGTCCAGCTCCTGGAGCGACAGCTCGGCGAACAGCTCGACGAACCCGGCGAGGTTGGCCGATCGGGCCCCCTCGGACCACCGGTGACCCGCCGCCGCCACGAGGGCGAGGGTCTCGATGTCGCTACGGAACCGGGCGCGCAGGCCCGGTCGACGCACCTTGACGACCACCTCGGTGCCGTCGAGCAGGCGGGAACGGTGGACCTGCCCGATCGACCCGGCCGCGAGGGGCACGTCGTCGAAGGCGGCGAAGCGGTCCTCGACGGGACCGAGCTCGGCCTCGACGACCCCGCGGGCGACCCCGTCGGGCAGTGGGGGTGCCTCGTCGCGGCACCACGCGAACGCCTCGACCCACTCCTGCGGGAGCAGGCCCTCGGCGGTCGCGATGAACTGTCCGAGCTTGACGTAGGCGGGTCCTCCGGCGCGGACGAGCCGTTGGGCACGTTCGAGGGTGCCGGCTCCGGCGTCGGCCGGCTCGACGCGCATGCCGGCGGCAGCCGCGGCGGTGCTCAGCAGCTGGAGCGGGGCGGCGGGCGCCGCCGTGCGGACGACGCGTGCCCCGGTGGTCAGCAGGCCGGCGATCGTGTCGGGCCACAGGCGCGGGCGGGCCAGCCGGGCGGCATCTCGTGCCACCGCGGCCCGGCGCGCCTGGGCCTCGTGGTTCCAGTGCAGGGCCTGCTGCGTCAGGCCCGGGATCTCGGCGAGCCGTTCGGAGGACCGGATCAGCGAGGCCGTGCTCGGGGGAGCGGGCGGGAGGTGCGGGGTGGAATCCGACATACCGAGAGTATGGTGGGTGGGCGGCCGCTTGCCTACCTCCCCGACGGGGAGACGCCTGTCACGGCGTCGGCCGTCCGCTCCGGCCCCGACTCAGCGCCAGCCGAGCCCCGGCGCGACGTGCGTCAGCAGGCTCTCGATGACGTGGGCGTTGTAGTCGACTCCGAGCTGGTTCGGGACCGTCAGGAGCAGCGTGTCGGCCGCAGCCACCGCGGCGTCGTCGGCCAGCTCCTTGACCAGGACGTCCGGCTCTGCGGCGTAGGTCCGTCCGAAGCGCGCCCGTCCGCCGTCGATGAAGCCGACCTGGTCCGAGCCGGCGGAGCCGAGGAAGTAGGCGCGGTCACGGTCGTCGACGATCGGGAAGATGCTCCGGCTCACCGAGACGCGCGGCTCCCAGTCGTGGCCGGCACTGGCCCACGCGTCCCTGAAGCGTTGGATCTGCTCGGCCTGCAGCTCGTCGAACGGGACGCCGGTGTCCTCGGTGAGCAGCGTGGAGCTCATCAGGTTCATGCCCTGCTGAGCCGTCCACTCGGCCGTCGCGCGGGTACCGGCACCCCACCAGATGCGCTGGCGCAGACCGGGGGAGTGCGGCTCGAGGCACAGCAGGCCCGGAGGGTTCGGGAACATCGGACGTGGGTTCGGCTCGGCGAAGCCCTCCCCGCGCAGGAGGTCGAGCAGGATCGCCGTGTGCTGACGCGCCATGTCGGCGTCGCTCTGGCCCTCCCGGGGCGCGAACCCGAAGTACCGGTAGCCGTCGACGACCTGCTCCGGTGATCCACGGCTGATCCCGAGCTGCAGGCGCCCACCGGAGATGAGGTCGGCGGCTCCCGCGTTCTCGAGCATCATCAAGGGGTTCTCGTAGCGCATGTCGGGGTTGTGGCGTTGGCGCGAACGGCTCTGCCGTTTACAGGTATCGGCAGACCTGGTCCGCGCTGCACGAGTCGGGGTCGGGCTGCGCGGCGTCGTGCCTGAGCTCGGCGATGGTGTCTCGGAGCGCTGTGAGCTGGGCGATCTGCTGCTCGATCTCGGCGAGGCGCGCGTCGAGGAGGTCGCGCACGTGCTCGCAGGGAGCAGCGCCGCCGTCGCGGATTTCGAGGATCTGGCGGATCTGGGCGAGGGTGAGGCCCGCGGCCTGGCCGCGGTGGACGAAGTCGATCCGGGCGGCCGTCTCGGGCGCGTAGTCGCGGTATCCGGACGGCGTGCGCTCGGCCGGGGGCAGCAGGCCCTGCTCCTCGTAGAACCGCAGCGTCTTCGCCGTCGTTCCCGCCCGCTCGGCGAGTTCCCCGATGCGCATCGCAGGCCCCCTGTTCTTTCGGCAGAAGTCCTCTTGACCTTCCCCTGCACTGGAAGGTCCAGTATGGCTGAGATAGACCGGAAGTCCAAGTATTGACAGGAGCTGCGATGCCCACGAAGTACGACCTCGCCATCATCGGATCGGGCGGCGGTGCGTTCGCCGCCGCGATCCGCGCGACCACGCTCGGCAAGTCGGTGGTGATGATCGAGCGCGGGACGCTCGGCGGCACCTGCGTGAACACCGGCTGCGTGCCGTCGAAGGCCCTGATCGCCGCGGCCGACGCATGGCACTCCGCGGCCGACGCCGCCGACCGGTTCCCGGGGATCGAGACGACGGCGGGGCCGGTGGACATGCCCGCCCTGATCGCCGGGAAGCGGGCGCTGGTCGAGTCGCTGCGGGGCGAGAAGTACGCCGACGTCGCCGACTCCTACGGGTGGGCCGTCCGCCGCGGGGACGCCGCGTTCGCCGGCACCCCCGACGCACCGGTCCTCCAGGTCGCCGAGGACGACGGCAGCACCGAGACGATCGAGGCCGCGCACTACCTGGTCGCGACTGGCTCTCGGCCGTGGGCCCCGCCGATCGACGGCCTGGACGAGACCGGGTACCTGACCTCGACCACGGCGATGGAGCTGACCGAACTCCCTGAGTCCCTGCTCGTGCTCGGCGGCGGCTACGTCGCCCTGGAGCAGGCGCAGCTGTTCGCCCGGCTCGGCTCCCAGGTCACCGTGCTGGCCCGGTCCCGGCTCGCGTCGAAGGAGGAGCCGGAGGTGTCCAGGACGCTGCAGGAGGTGTTCGCCGACGAGGGCATCCGGGTGGTCCGCCGCGCGCTGCCGACGCGGGTGTCCCGCGACGCCGCGACCGGGCAGGCCGTCGTCACCGCGGACGTCGCCGGCGGCCGGGAGGAGTTCCGCGCCGACCAGGTGCTCCTCGCCCTCGGACGACGACCGGCCACCGACGGGCTCGGCCTCGACGCGGTCGGGGTCAAGACCGGGGACCTCGGCGAGGTGGTCGTCTCCGACCGGATGCAGTCCTCCCACCCGCGGATCTGGGCCGCGGGCGACGTGACCGGCCACCCCGAATTCGTCTACGTCGCCGCCCAGCACGGCACCCTCGTCGCCGAGAACGCGTTCACCGACGCCGACCGGGCCGTGGACTACGCCCGGCTGCCGAGGGTCACGTTCACCGGCCCGGCGATCGGCGCGGTCGGGATGACCGAGAAGGACGTCGTCGCCGCCGGGATCCGCTGCGACTGCCGCGTCCTGCCCCTGCACCACGTGCCCCGCGCCCTGGTCAACCGCGACACCCGCGGCTTCGTCAAGATCGTCGTGGACGCCGACACGGGGAAGATCCTCGGCATCACCGCCGTCGCCAAGGACGCCGGCGAGCTCGCCGCCGCCGGGGTCCACGTGCTCGGCAAGACCGTCGCCGAGGTCGCCGACGCCTGGGCCCCCTACCTGACCATGGCCGAGGGCATCCGGATCGCCGCCAAGGCCTTCACCACCGATCCGTCGCTCCTGTCGTGCTGCGCGTGAACGCGCACGCAGACAATCGGGGGGAACGCTCAGCTGGGAGAGGAACAGACGATAAGCGGCGATAAGGGCCACGACTCGCATCGCGCGGGCGTGCTTGTCGGTGCTGGGACGGGCTTGCTCCTGTTGGCATGCTGCGCGCTTCCGCTGCTGATCTGCTGCGGCCTGCCTCTCCTCGCCGCGGGCGGAGCCCTTGCAGGTATCGGAGGTTTCCTCGGCAACCCTTGGCTCATCGGTGCCGGGATCGCAGTCGGGGTGGCCGTCACAGCGGCGATCGTCCTCCGGCGACTGCCGCGGCACCGACGTCGCTCGACCGGCGGCTGCGGCAATCGTTCGACTACTGACCGGGGTCAGTAGTTCGAGTGGCTCCAGTCATCGTCGCCAGCTCGGCCACGTCGGCATCCCGCGACCCTTCCAGGTCTCCACGAGACCAGCAACCCAGCGGACGGACGCGAAGACCCCGTAGCCGGCCGCCGCGAGGCCCACGGCGATCACGAGCCAGCGCCCGATCCCGAGCCACACGCTACCGTCCACGTCCAGCGCCCACTGAGCGCCGGTGATGAGCCCGGCGATGCCCATCCAGAGCCCGGCGATGACGACCACCACCGGCAGGAGCGCGAGGCACATCGCGGCGGCGGCCGACCACAGCTGCCGGGCCTCCAGCTTCGCGGTGGCGGCGATGATCCGCTCGGCCCGTTCGTTCGACGCGTCGAGGTTCGCGGTCATCGTGGTCGAAGCCTCTCCGGTGACCTGCTCGACGGCCTTCTGGACCCGCTCCTCGGTGTGCTTCTCGATCCGCTGCACCGCCCAGCCGACCTGTCTGACGAGCTTCTGGTTCGCCGCGGCCTGCGCCTTGAGCCCCTCAATCGCCGATGCCGTAGCCACGTGGTTCCTCTGCGCCTCCGCGACCAAGCTCTGCGACGCGGCGTTTAAGCTCTCGCCGTTGAGACTCTGCGCGAACTCGCCGAGCGTGCTCGCGATCTCGTTCTGCCTGCTCTCGATACTCGCGATCCTCGCGGACACGTCGCTGGAGGGCGAGGAGGTTGACGCCGGGGCCGTGATCCGCTCCAGCCGCCTCGTCGTCTCCTCGTCCATGACCTTCACGAACCCCGCGAGCTTCTTCTGCTGCTCGGCCAGCCGGTCGAGCCTCGCGTTCTGCGCCTCGACGGCGGCGAGGATCGAGGTCAACGCCTCCATCGTCTCCGGACTGTCGAGCTGCTGCTGCGATCCGCTCTGCGCGTTCTGCTGCTTCAGCCTGTCGAGCGCTGCGCTCATGTTCCTGCTCCTCCTGCTGCTGGTGGTAGTCGAAGAACGCCCGCGCGCCCTCCGGGGTGAAATCTGTCGAGAGCGCACTCGTGCGCTTGCGTCGCTCGGCACGCCCGGACTCGCCGCGGCGGTCCTCGATGTAGAGCGTCCACGTCTCCTTGCCGACGTTCTTCCCTCGCTTGCTGATGGCGGTGTGGAGGCGCATCCGCGGCACCCGCTCCCCGTCATCGCCGAGCTGCTGGTTCTGCTCCTCGATCACCGCTTCGAGACCGGCCTTGTCCACCGCACGGGGATCAGCCAGGGCGGCGCTCATCCGGTCGCCCATCTCGCGGTCGAGCCCGCCCTCGGCGAAGTCCTCGCGGCGCAGCTCCCAGTCCTTCGGTGCGTGCTCCAGACGCTTCACGACCGAGAGACCGTGCTCGCGCATGAGTTCGTCGTTCGCTGACTGAACGCCCCGCTGGTTCCCGGCCTTGCGGTCGTGGAACGTGCGGTAGTCGCTGAGCGCTCTTCCCGTCCGATTGCTGTGGTTGATGACCAAGATGTGGTTGTGCGGCTTCTTCCCGCGTCCGTCCACATGACTGACCACGAGGCAGTCGGAATCTGGGTGCATCTTCTTCGCGAGTTGATAGCCCAGATCGTTCACCCGCTGCACGTCCTCCGGATTCTTCGGGTCGAACTCCTCGTCGCTGAACGACTGCCTGTAGTGCAGCGCCTCGACGTCGCGCTTCGTGTTCTGGGTGAGCGCGCGGGCGCGCGCCGAGAACGCGCCGGGGCCTCCCGGCACGTCGCACGTGATCGCGACGCCGCGCTCGTCCTCCTTGCCCCGGATGTAGCGCTCGGTGTCGGCGGCGCTGGCGCTCGGACTGTAATGTGTCGTGCTCATGAGGCCGCCCGATCACCGAGCAGGGCGCGGATCTCGCGGAGCAGCTCGATCAGCTCGGGCACCTCCGCCGACAGCGACACCGGCTCACCCGCGCGAGCACGGCGGTCCAGGTCGTTGACGTTGATCGCGAGCGGGCGCACCTGGGCGGCCAGCTCCCGAGCATCAGCAGACGCCTGCACGCGCTCCTCGACCCCGAGCAGGTGCGCGGCCACGGCGGCGTCCAGCTCCTCGCTCCGAGATGCATGGAGCGCATCGCGCACGACGGTCCGCACCCACGTGCTCGGAGCCAGCCCGAGCCGCTTCGCACGAGTGCGAACCGCCCCGAGCGTGGCGTCATCGAAGCGCGTATCGAGCCGCCCGCCGCTGCCACGACGACGCTCCGCGCCGCCGTGACTCTGGCGCACAGCCTCCGCATCAGCCCGACCGGTGTTCACCCGGGAGTCGGCCTGCTGCTCCGCCTGTACGCCAGAATGGCAAGCAGTAGCCGTGTCGGACATTTCGCTGGCGCTCATGTCCTCCCCGGCTGCTTGCGAGGGGGCTCCGCCCCCTTCGATCCCCTGGAAGAGCGCATCGCGTTCGGTGCTCATGCGGCACCTCCGATCAGCGCCAGCGGCACGTCAGGGCTCCGCACCGCGAGCCCACCCAGCAGCTCAGCAACCGCGCCATCCGCATCATGTTCGGCCGAGGTCTCCGGACCGTAGGTCAGTTCCCGCGACCCGACGTTCTGGTGGTACGCGTTGCCGTACATGCCGGGCGTGTGCGCGGCGGCCGGAACGCTGCACTGGTGCCACTCGTAGGGCTCGATCTTCCCGATGTGCTGCACGAGGTAACGATTGATGTCGTCGGCACGATAGACCTTCACGACCGAGGCCAGCCGGCGGATGAACTGGTCCAGTGCCTCGTCCACGTTGCCCTTCTGGCGGGCGTAGTAGAAGAACTCGACGGGCTCGATCGTCGCCGTGATGACGATGAGGCGCGGGGCCACCTCGCCCTTGTTCTTGTAGCGGGCCTTCGCAGGCGAGGCGTTGTACGGATCGAGCAGCAGCAGCCAGTCGTTCGCATCCATCGCCGAGGCCCGCAGATCGTCCAGCAGCAGCACCTCCTCGCCCCGCCAGTCATCAAGCGGGTTCCCCGTCGCGGCCCGGTAGACCTGCCACCGCTCGCCGTGCGCGTTCGCCGCGTTGATCGCCTCGGTAATGAAGTCCGTGGCGAACCGGGTCTTGCCGATCCCGGCATCTCCATGGACGAACACGACGTGCGTCGAGAACTCACCGGCGCGCAGCCTCGCCGCCGCCCGGTATGCGCGACGCTGGCCGTAGGCCGACAGCGCGTCGTCGATCTCCCGCTGATGCCGTGAGTAGATGTCGAACAGCTCGTCCGTGAGCATGATCTGATCCCGCGTGATCTCACCCTGGAGAACGCGCTCCCGCATGTCCTCGAAGTTCTCGGCGACGATCTTCTTCTTCACGTGGGCGCGGCCCTTCTGCCACGTCTCCCGGCGCTGGGCGTCGATCCCGAGGTAGTCAGGCCCGCGCACGGTGGCGACCTCCGAAGGCGCGTACTGGTGCTTGTCCGCGTACTTCACGTGCGTCAGATACGACAGCATGTTGTCGAAGGCGTACCGCCCGCGGCCAGGCTTCTCGACGTACTGAGGCTCGACACCGATGCCGAACGCGAGCCGATCCAGCGGCGCACTCTTCGCACGGCTGGCGAACTTGATCACGGCGTGCAGGTGCTCGGGCTTCGGTTCGACCAAGTTGAGTCCCCGATAGTGGTGTAGCGCGGTCGTCGAGTTCGTCCCTGGTGTGGACGAGGACGCGGCCACCGCGTGATCCTTCGAGTGATCTCTCACAACCGACTCGAAGAAGGACACACGATGACC
>NZ_BAAAPY010000016.1:0-38300 GCF_039531385.1 Aeromicrobium halocynthiae
GCCGCGTCGGTCGCGGGCCTGCTCGCGGCGGCGGACGGCGTGCTCGGGTTCGAGGCGCACGATCAGCCGGCGCAGCCACTGGCGTAGTTGGGTGGGGGTGTGGCTGGTGGCGTAGGTGGCGGCGCGTTCGTCGAGAGTGGCGCGGGAGGACTCGTGGTGAAGGTCGGCGCTGGCGTGGGCGATGAGCCGGGCGCGGTACCCGCACAGCCGTCCGTCGGCGTGCGCAGCGGCCACGGCCGGGAGGTGGTCGGCCAGCAGTCCGGCGACGTAGACCCGCGATTGGACGGCGTTGGTGGACATCTCCAACGCGACGGCGATCTCGTCGCACGCGAGCTGGCCGGCGTCCTCGATGCCGGCCCGGGACTCACCGGCTGCGGCCGCGTCGTCACGACGAGCCCGGACGAACCGCAGCATCGCTGCCGAGGTGCGAGCGGCGGCGATGTTCTCGGCACGCGCGGCCTCGGCCACGGTGTCGAGGAGTGCATCGGTCGCCATCATGATTAGATGATACACTCGATTAAGGGCAGATGGAAGAGCTCGTCGCTACGAATGACGCGTCGACTCCGATCGGTCCGGGAACGCACGGTGCGTGCCCGAGTGGCTGGCTGCGCGGTGACGGGAAGTTGAGCATCGCAACGTCCTGACGTCGTTCCAGGCAGCGATGGTCGGGGGCCGGGTTGGGCGTAGGCGATCTTCGACCATCGGTACTCTGGTCGGATCAGCGAGAAGACGAGGACCCCGTGAGCATGAACCCTGCAGGATCAGCGTGCCTCGGCGCCACGGCGACGGCGGGGTCGAGCCGCCCCCAGAACGGCTCGACCCCTCACATCGGTACCAAATCGTACCGAAGGGCGACGGGGTTGTCCACGATCGACAGGGCTCGCGATGAGTGACGTCGGCCGCCCCTCGCGCGGGCCTCGCGCCAACGACCAGATGGTCGACCGCCTGCTCGCCGGTCTGGAGACGGCGCTCAAGGACCGCGGGTACACCGAGACGACCGTCTCGCACATCGTCGCGGCCACCGGCACGTCGAAGCGCTCCTTCTACGAGAACTTCTCGACCAAGGGCGACTGCCTGCTGGAGCACCACACGCGGTTCCACCAGCGGATCATGGCCGACATCGCCCGGGAGGCGCCGCTCGCGGAGAGCTCCTTCGAGGCCACGGTCGTCGGCGTCGAGATCTACTTCCGCGCCTTCGTGACCCAGCCGCACATCGCTCGGGCGCACCTGCTGGACATCCTCACCATCGGCCAGGAGGGCCTGGAGGCGCGCGCGGCCGCCACGTGGGGCTACGTCCGCGGCATGCAGACCGTCATGGGCACCGCCCGTCCCGACCGACCGGCGCAGCTGCTCGACGACGCCCGCGGTCTCGGCATCCTGGGCGGGTTGAACGAGATCGCCCTCGACCTGCTCGTGCGACGCGACGTCAGCATGATCGACGACGCCGTCGAGCGTGCCGTCGACTTCGTCCGCTCGATCATCCGCGACCTCCCGACGCTGGAGAACGGGGCCGCCGCCCCGGCGTCGGTGTGACGGTCTCGGCGTGACGGAACCCCGCCCCAGCGGTGACTGGCCGGAGGACCCCTACCCGGGCACCTGGCCGGACACCTCCTACGTCGTCGACGACGACGCGCTGGTGCACGTCGTGGAGCCGGACGCGTCGGCGGCGTCGGGCTGGGTCGTGCGGTCCGGAGCGGCGCCGACGTGCCTCGACGACTGGCTCGCCGAACGTGGTGCCGTGCCGCTGGCCGGGCGCAGCCCCGTGCTGAGCTTCGGCTCGAACCGCTGCCCGTCGAAGGTCGTGCGCCAGGGTGGCCCGATGCTCAACCTGCGCTGCACCGCGGCGGGGTTGTCGGCGGTCTGGAGCCACGGGACCCGCGGCGACGGACAGGTCGTCGCCACCCTCGTGGCCGCGGAGGGTCACGAGGAGGAGGAGTTCTTCGTCTCCATGTGCACGCCCGACGACATCACCCTGCTCGACAGGGTGGAGGGTCGCGGCACGGGCTACGACCTCGTCCCGCTCGAGCAGGGCCAGGTGCTGCTCGAGGACGGGACGGAGCCGGAGGGCCTGCAGGCGTACGTCGGGCTCGCGCCGCACCGGTGGCCGGTCGCCGGGGAGGATGGGCACCCGATCTCCCTCACCGCCATGACCCAGGACGACGTCGCACGGTGGCGCGCGGACGCCGCGCCGTGGGAGCCCGGCACGGCTCCCGGCACCTTCGGGCCGCTCCTGCCCTGAGCCCGGCTTGACTCCGACGCGACGTCAGGGTTTCTGATCGGGGGCATGGATCGCTCCGTCGTCGTCTACCTCACCTCCTACGGCTTCTCCTCCCTCGGGAACTCCGTGGCTGCCGTCGTGCTGCCTCTCGTGGTGCTGGCGACCACGGGCAGCCCGCTGGACGCCGGCATCGTGGCCGCGGCGACGGCCGGCCCGGCGGTGCTGTCCGGTCTGTTCATGGGTGGCCTGATCGACCGGTTCGACCGGCGCACGATGTCGATCGTCACCGACCTGGTCGCGGCTGCCGGCATCGCGGCGCTGCCGATCGTGGACCTGGTCTCCGAGCTCTCGCTCGGCTGGTTCGTGCTGTTCGGGATAGTCGCGTCGTTTGGTGACGTCCCTGGGCTGACGGCCCGCGAGCCCCTGGTGCCGGGGGTGCAGCGTCGCAGCGGGATCGGGTTCGAGCGGATCGTCGGGCTTCGCGAGAGCGTCGGTGCCGTGACGATGATGGTCGGGCCGGCCGTCGCGGCGGCCCTCGTCGTCACGCTGGACGGTCCGGGCGCGCTGTGGGTCACGTCGGCCCTGGCGCTCGTGGCGGCCCTGACGACGCTGGCGCTGCCGCGGGACGTCGGCGCGCGCGTCGCGGACACCCCGTCGGAGCCGCCGCGACGAGCCGCTGCGCAGGTGGTGGCGGGCATGGTGTGGCTCGCGCGGCGCAGCCCGCTCGTGCGTGCGGTGACGGTCGTCAACCTGCTGCTCGTGACGGTGCTCGTCGCGGTGCAGGGCCTGCTGCTCCCGGTGCACTTCACGGTGCTCGGTCAGGAGGGTCGCCTCGGCCTGGTCCTGACGAGCCTGGCCGGCGGGATGCTCGTCGGCTCGGCCGCCTACGCGATGGCGTCGGCGCGGCTGCGGCGCCGGACGTGGCTGAGCCTGTCCCTCGTCGGCTCGCTCGTCGGCATCGGCGTCATCGGTGCCCTGCCCGGCATCGGCTGGATCTTCGCCGGGGCGGCCCTCGTCGGGCTGTTCGGTGGCGCCCTCGGTGCGCTCTTCGGCGTCGTGATGATCGAGACGATCCCCGACGACCTGCGGGGCCGGGTGATGAGCGCGCAGAACGCGCTGTTCACGCTGTCGCCGGCCGTGGGCATCTTGGGAGCCGCCGTCCTCGTCGAGTACGCGTCGCTGGAGACGGCGGGCGCTGTCGTGATCGGCGTATGGTTCGTGGCGGTGGTCGCAGCCCTCGTGCTCAGGCCGCTGCGCCGGATCGACGCGAGCGCGGGAGGTGCCTGATGCGCAGCCAGGAGGTGGCCGAGCTCGCTGGTGTCAGCGTGCGGACCTTGCGGCACTACCACCAGATCGGCCTGCTGCCCGAGCCCGAGCGTCGCTCCAACGGCTACCGCCGCTACGACCTGGCGACCATCGCGACGCTGCTGCGCATCCGTCGCCTCACCGAGCTCGGTGTCCCGCTGAACGAGGTCGGGGCCATGCTCGAGGAGGCGCCGGCGGCGGACGTGCTCGAGGAGGTCGACCGTAGCCTCATCGATGCCATCGAGCGGCTGCAGGAGCAGCGACACCAGATCGCCCGGCTGCGCGAGAGCGGACGCCGCGCCGACGTCCCGGAGGGTCTGGCCGAGCTGATCTCCCTCGGCCCGTCCGGTCCGTCCGCCGGAGTCCTCGGGCAGATGGACCAGGACGCGCTGCTGCTCATCGCTCGCGTGGTCGGCGTGGACCACCTGACCCGACAGGGTCTCGACGACCTCGCCGATGCCTTGCGTCCCCTGCTGGCCGATCCGGACCTCGCGGCGGTGTCGGCACGATTCGACCGGCTCGCCGACGACGCCTCGCGGGAGGAGGCCTTCGACGTCGCCGACGCCATGGCCGCCGTCCTCACGCCGATGGTGGCGCGGCTCGAGCAGACCGAGACGGCTCGAGCCATCGGCCGGGCCGGCGACCGGTGGCCGGACGTGAGCCAGGACGGCCGCCTGAACCCGGCGCAGGCGCGGGCGATGCGTCGGCTGCTCGAGAGTCTGCGGGAGGACGGACCCGGTCCAGCTCCTCGCTAGGGTCAGCAGCCCGGTCTGGGACCGACCAGGTGGGCGTGGCGCTTCTCGATGGGGTGCCGCCGGTAGCGGCCCAGCACGAGTCGTTCCGCGAGATCGCCCACGGGGCCGAAGGGGGAGTCGGCGTCGATCCGGCCCGGCTCGGGCTCGGTGACCTCGACGGTCCCGCGTCCACGGGGTCGTCGTCCCGGTCGGTCGCAGCGGGTGCCGAGCGAGAGGAGTGCGTCGTTCGTCTCGGCCCGCCCCAGCGTCCGTGCCGTCAGCGGAGCCGGAACTCCAGCCCGACGTTGTTGAGCAGCGACGGGAGACGCTCCGGGTCGAGGGTGTGCGACGTCAGCTCGAGCTCCGCGCGCTGCACGATGTCGGCGAGCATCGCCGACGTCAGCAGCAGCACCAGGTGCCGGCCCGGGCAGATGCCGGGGCCGGCGCTGAACGGCACGAGCGGCCAGTCGTCGCGGGTGCGGGGTCGGTCCCACTCCTCGGGGGCGAAGCGGTGCGCGAAGTCCAGGTGGCGCTCGTCGCGGTGGAAGGCCGGCGCGAAGATCAGCACCGACGTCCCGGCGGGCATGACGCCGTGGACGAACTCCACCTCGGTGGTGGTCTCGCGCAGGATCATCGGCGTCGTCGGCCACAGCCGCAACGACTCCAGGACGGTCGCGCGCAGGAGGGAGAGCGTCGGGGCCTGGTCGCTCTGCTGCTCCTGGGTCGCCTGGGCGCGGGCGGCCTCGAGGTGCTCCGGGTGTGCCGCGAGCAGCGCGAGGGCGCGGAAGGTGGCCATGCCGGCGGGGTCGAAGGCGAACAGCCACTGCGGGATCTGCTGCACGGGCTCGGCGTCCGGTCCCTTCGGCATCTGGGCCATGTAGGCCGCGAGGCTGCCCGGCTCGGCGCGGTCCAGAGCGGCCTGCAGATGGTCGAGCAGCGCGGCCCGACCGGAGGTGTCCACCGGCTTGGCGAAGGCCCAGTTGCCATCGCCGCGGAGCTTCTCGACGAGCTCGGTCAGCTCGGTGTCGTGGCGGGCGGAGTCACCGAGGACCACGCGACGCACGACGCGGTACCAGGTCTCGAGGAACCGGTCGTAGTCGAGCACGCCGCCGTGGCTGCGCACCTCGTCGAGGAGCGCCAGCGACTCCTGCTCGACGACGGGCAGGAACGTGGCCGCCATCTGGTGGACCGGGCTGTCGTGGCCCAGCGTCTCCTCGTTGAGGCGACGGCGCTGCGTCCGCTCGGCGCCGTGGGAGATGAGTGCGACCTTCGGTTCGAAGTGCTTGAGCGCGTTGCGCTTGAGCGTCTCGGCCGTCGCGAACGGCTCGGGGGATCCCTCGAGGACGCGGTGCACGTCGTCGGGGTCCAGGATCATCGCCATGTTGCGGCCGGGGACGTTGAGCACGAGCGGTCCGCGTCCGTACTTCTCGGTGAGCTTCTGCACGCGGCGCACGGCGCGACCGTCGAGGTCGAACCGCTCGGAGACGGCGACGACCTTGGGTCGTCTGATGATGGGGCCCTTGGCGACCATCGGGCCCTGGACGTCGCGCAGGACCTGGACTGTCTCGATCGCGGTGGTCCTGGGGAGCGGGTTCTGGACGGGGCTGGGGGAAGGGGAACGCATGCCTCTCTTCCTGCGGTCGACGTCAGGTGGGCTCGTCCCTCCACGCTAGGTGCGCTCGGAGTCCGTCGCGACTTGGCGAGGGGGCAGACTGCTGGGGTGTCCGACCCGTTGCGCAGGCTGCTCGCCGCCCCGCCCGACCTGCCCGTCGTGGCGGGTCTGGGTGCGCTCGACGACGCGCTGCGCCGTCGCGGGGTCGCGGTGGTGCAGGCACCGCCGGGCACCGGCAAGACGACGCTCGTCCCGCCGGCGGTGGCCGCGTCCGTCGAGGGCCGGGTGGTGGTGACGCAGCCGAGCCGCATCGCCGCTCGGGCCGCCGCGCGTCGGCTGGCGCACCTGCTGGGCGAGCCGGTGGGCGAGACCGTCGGGTACGCGGTGCGGGGGGAGCGTCGCGTCGGGAGGGCGACGCGGGTCGAGGTGGTGACCACCGGTCTGCTGCTGCGCCGTCTCCAGCGCGACCCGGAGCTGCCGGGCGTCGGGGCGGTGGTGCTCGACGAGGTGCACGAGCGTCACCTCGATGCCGACCTGACGCTCGCGCTGCTCGTCGACGTGCGCGCCACCGTGCGGGAGGACCTCGCGCTGGTGGCGATGTCGGCGACGGTCGAGGCGGAGCGCACGGCGTCGCTCCTCGGCGACGGGGGTGCTGCACCCGTCGTCGACGTCCCTGGCGCGCTCCACCCGGTGCAGGCCGTGTGGTGTCCGGTGCCGGCCGGGTCGCGGCGCACCGACGAGCGCGGCATCACCCCGGCATTCCACGACCACGTCGCAGCGACGGTGCGGCGGGCGCTCGCCGAGCACGCTGGCGACGTGCTGGTGTTCGTGCCGGGCGTCGGGGAGGTGGACGCGACCATCCGACGCCTCTCCGGGATCGACGCGGACGTGCACCCCCTGCACGGGCGGCTGCCGGGTGCGGAGCAGGACCGGGCGCTGAGCGAGGGGCCGCGTCGACGGGTGGTCGTCTCCACGGCGGTCGCTGAGTCGTCGCTGACGGTGCCGGGGGTGCGGGTCGTGGTGGACGCGGGGTTCTCGCGGGAACCGCGCACCGACCACCGGCGCGGGCTGTCGTCGCTGGTGACGGTGTCGGTGAGCCGGGCGGCGGCGGAGCAGCGCGCGGGTCGTGCCGGTCGACTCGGGCCGGGCGTGGTGCTGCGGTGCTGGTCGGAGGCGGAGCACGCGCACCTGGCCGCGCACCCGGAGCCGGAGATCGCGACGGCCGACCTGGCGGCGTTCGCGCTCGAGGTGGCGTGCTGGGGCAGCGCCGACGTGCGCGACCTCGCCCTGCTCGACCAGCCGCCGGAGCACGCCCTCGCCACCGCGCGTCGGGTCCTCGTCGACCTCGGGGCGCTCGACGAGGACGGTCGCGTGACGTCGCGGGGGCGGCTGATCGCGGGCGTGCCGGTGGACCCGCGGTTGGCGCGGGCGCTCGTCGACGGAGCGGGTCTGGTTGGTGCGCGGCGTGCGGCGGAGGTGGTGGCGATGCTGAGCGAGGACGTCCGCGCCCGGGGTGGCGACCTCGTCGCAGCGCTGCGGTCGCTTCGGTCCGGGGACCGGTCGGGAGCCTGGCGCAGCCAGGTGAAGCGGCTGGAGTCGATCGCTCGCGAGCACGGCGGCGAGGGCGGTTCGGGAGGGTTGACCGACGACGTCGCGGTGGGTCTCGTCGTGGCGCTCGCGCACCCGGACCGGATCGCGCGCAAGCGGCCGGGCGGATCGAGCTACCTGATGGCCTCGGGCACGGGGGCTGCCGTCGACCGTCGCGACCCCGGTCCGTTGGCGGGGCTGGAGTGGCTGGCGGTGGCCGACGCGGACCGTCGGGCGGGGGAGCGGGAGGCGCGCATCCGGTCGGCGGCTCCGCTGACGGAGGACCTCGCGCTGGAGGCGGCCCCGTCGCTGTGGACCGAGACCGACGACGTCCGGTGGGCCGACGGCCGGGTGCTGGCCCGCCGCCGCACGATGCTGGGCGCGATCGAGCTGACCTCGGCTCCGATCGAGGACCCACCCGTCGAGGCGGTGACGGCGGCGATCGGCGAGGCGCTGGAGCGTGAGGGCATCGACCTACTGACGTGGTCGGAGGCGGCGACGGCGCTGCGCGCTCGGCTCGACTTCCTGCACCGCGCCCTCGGCGACCCGTGGCCGGACGTGTCGGACGAGGCCCTGACCGCGAACCTCGAGGCCTGGCTCGGCCCACAGCTGGCCCGCGTCCGCTCGGCGAAGGACCTGCGCCGCATCGACGTCACCGCGGCGCTGCGCACGTTGCTCCCGTGGCCCGAGGCGAGCCGCCTCGACGAGCTGGCCCCCGAGCGCGTCGAGGTGCCGAGCGGCTCGACGATCCGCATCGACTACTCCGCCGAGCAGCCCGTCCTCGCCGTCCGCATCCAGGAGGTGTTCGGCTGGAAGGACGTCCCGAGACTCGCTGACGGCCGCGTCCCCCTCCTGCTCCACCTGCTCTCACCGGCCAGGCGTCCCGCCGCCGTCACCGCCGACCTCGACTCCTTCTGGGACAACGGCTACCCGGGTGTCCGTGCGGACTTGAGAGGGCGGTACCCGAAGCACGCGTGGCCGGACGATCCGCGCGCAGCCACCGCAGCACGGAGGCTGAATCGCGGATGAACGGCTGAAGGCAGCGGTTCTCGGCGGGACGCTGGCGAAACCTCGGACCGCCCACGACGGAGTTTTTCTAGCAGCGTCCCGCGGCGCAAGCGCTGGTCGCGCACCTATAGTTCACCGCATGAGGGTGGGAGCATAGTGAAAATCGCAGCCATCTCGATCCAGAAACATCGTTCGATCAAAAAGACCGATCGTTTGAATCTCGGTGATCTGACCGTACTGATCGGACCAAACAACGAGGGAAAGTCGAATATCCTGTTCTTGTCCCCAAATCGTCGTGTTACAAGTGCGACGCGCCGGTCTACTCCGGGTAGGTTCTACGATTGGCAGGCGGATTTCCCAAAGATCTCCAGGAGAAAACGCCTGATGGAAACACAATTATCCAATTCGGCTGACCATTGGCGCCAGGCATGGGGCTGGCTGGGGACTGGTCGGGCTTTCTGAGCCGGACTGGATTACCTAACGCCGGCCCAGGCGAAGAACTCGTCGGCCGAGATGACCGGCTTGCCGTACTCACGGGCCTTCCGTGCCTTCCCGGACTGGGTGCCGACCTCGGCGACGACGAGGAGGTCGCACTTCGTCTTCGTGACGTTGGCGACGGGCGCGAGTCCGGCGTCGCGGGCGAGGCGCTCCATCTCGTCGCGGTCGTGCACCCGACCGGACGGTGACGTCGCGGTTCCGGTGAAGCAGACGCGGGCGCCGGGCTGCAGGACGTCGGACGCCGACGGGTTGGCCTCCGCGATCGTCGCCACGAGGTCGTCGACGAACCGTTCGCCCAGCAGCGCCTCGACGGTGCGCAGACGCTCGACGAGGGTGTCAGAGAGGCGCGACGCCTTGGTGGCGACGTTCGTCAGGCGGGCGACGACGGCCTCACCCACCACCGCGGGTGGGCGAGAACCGGAGGGTGAGGCGCCGTCGAGCAGAGCCGCGCTGAGGTCGGCGCTCGCTGCCACGAGTGCCGAGAGCGTCGGCAGCCGGTCGGTCGTCGGCGCGGACAGGCTTGGGTCGCGGGTGAGCAGGTAGCTCGGGTCGGGCAGGCTCTCGGCCGGGTCGAACGCCGTCCCCGACGTCGTCGCGACGCCGGCCTCCCGCAGCCGCAGGAACGCATCGAGCGCCGCGCGCGCCCGCTCGACCGCGCGGGGCGACGACTCCGCCATCCGCTCCGCCGACGACAGTGCCCCGTACGGCACCTCCACGCCGAACGGCATCGGCACGACGTGCTGCAGCCGCTTGAGCTCGAAGTCGACCTTCGCCAGGGCGTCGTCGACGCGCACGCCTACCGGCGTGACGCCCTCGAGGATCGAGGCGAGGACCGCCCACGCCTCGGGCAGCGTCGGGGCGAGGAGGACGTCGTCGGCAGTGATGCCGAACCGGGCGCGGGCGTCGGCGAGGTCGCGCTCGGGGTTGACCAGGGTGCTGAGCGCGGTGCCGTCGTCGAACGCCACCGCGACCTCCACCGGCCGCGGCCGGGAGAACGTGCCCTCGTCGCCGACGAGGCAGACGCCGATCCCGGCGAACCGCGCCGGTCCGGTGCGCACCGTCTCGTCGGACAGGAACCGGGTGACGCGACGGTCGGTGCGCAGGTGGCGCGGCTCGATCGGCTTCTTCAGCACGAGCCCGTCCATCGACGTCGCGCGGCTCAGCGCGACGTACACCTGGCCGGTCGCGAACACCCCGCCCGTGAGGTCGACGACGAGCCGGTCGAGCGTCTGCCCCTGGCTCTTGTGGATGGTGATCGCCCACGCCAGCCGGCACGGCAGCTGCGACCACGTGCCCACGACCTCACGGCTCAGGGTCCCGCCGTCGACGACCGGCCGCGTCACCTCCCACGTGTGTTCCCCGACCGTGACGACCGACCCGTCGGCCAGCTCCACGTCGAGCTCCTGCACGCCGTCGACGACGTCCATCGCCACGACGCGCGCGAGCGTGCCGTTGACCCACCGGTCGCTCGAATCGTTGGTGAGCATCATGACCTGCGCGCCGACCTTGAGCCGCAGGATCTGGTCGGTGGGCGGGTCGAAGCCGGACAGGTCACCGCTCTCGCGGGCGTGGCTCTCGATCACGTCGCCCGGCAGCCGGTCGAGACGTTCGCGGTTGCGGGCGGTGACGATGGAGTTCGACGGCGCGAGTGTCAACCACAGCTCGTCCTCCGGTGGCTCGAAGGTGGGGTCGACGCGCTCGTTCAGCTCCGCGCGTGCGGCCTCCAGCAGCACGCCCTCGCGGACGGCGTTCAGCAGCGCGGTGAGCCGGTCGTCGCCGAGCTGGCGGAACACCGTCATCAGCGCGACCGTCGGGAACGCGTCGCGATCGAACCCGTGCGCGGAGTAGAAGTACGGCGTCTCGTAGTGGGTGGCGAAGAAGTCGGACTCACGGTCACCCACGATGGGTGGCAGCTGCAGCAGGTCGCCGACGAGCACCACCTGCACCCCGCCGAACGGCTCGCCCTCGCTCGGCCCGAACCGTCGCAGCGCCGCCTCGACCATGTCGAGCACGTCGGCCCGCACCATCGACGCCTCGTCGATCACGAGCGCCTGCAGCCCACGGATCGCCTTGGTGAAGCGTCCGGGCCGGTAGCCGCCGGAGTGGACGTCGTCCAGCGTCGTCGTCGGGCGGAACCCGAACAACCGATGGATCGTGTACCCGTCGACGTTCAACGCCGCGATCCCCGTCGGCGCCGCGACCACCACCCGCCGTTCGGTGGTGGCGAGGAAGTGCCGGATCAGCGTCGACTTGCCCGTCCCAGCCTTGCCGGTCAGGAACAGGTGGCTGCCCGACTCCAGCAGCTCCAGCGCCCGCTCGATCTCGGGCGTGATGGTCAGGTCGGGCACGGGATCAGGGTGTCACGGTCGCGCCGACAGCCGCCGTTCGATCGCATCGAACGCCCGGGCGTCGAACGCGACGAGGCGGGCCAGGCTCACCCCGGTGTCGGTGGACCGCAGCGTCTCGACCGCCGCGGCCACGGCGTCGTCGAAGGGCCACCCGTACACGCCGGCGCTCACGAGCGGGAACGCGACGGACCCCGCCCCGAGCTCGTCGGCCACGGCCAGTGCGTTGGCGTAGCAGGACGTGAGCAACGACCGGTCTCGCTCGCCCCGCGTGTGGTTCGGGCCGACGACGTGGATGACCCACCGTGCTGGCATGTGTCCCGCGGTCGTCCACCCGGCCTCGCCCGTCGCCAATCCGTCCGGGAATCGGCGCCGACAGTCCTCGAGCACCTCGGGCCCACCGGCGCGGTGGATCGCACCGTCCACCCCGCCACCGCCGCGCATCGCGCGGTTGGCTGCGTTGACGACGGCGTCGACGTCCTGGGCCGTGATGTCGCCCTGCACCACCTCGAGGTCCATCTCCCGAGTCTCCCTCACGACGCTTCGGCGGGTCGGGTCAGGCGTCGAGGCCGGACTCGATCGTCTGAAGCTCGTCGTCGGTGAGCTCGAGGTCGGCCGCCTCGGCGGAGTTCTTCGCCGACTCCGGGCGCGAGGCGCCGGGGATCGGGACGACGACGGGCGCCTGCGCGAGGTGCCACGCGAGCGCCACCTGGTGGGGGCTCACGCCGCGGGCGTCGGCCACTTCCTGGAAGGCGGAGTGGTCCGAGCCGAAGTCACCGGCCTTCTTGATGCCGCCGAACGGGCTCCACGGCAGGAACGCGACGCCGATCTCGGCACAGTGCTTCAGCTCGTCGCGGCTGGACAGGAACGCCGGGCTGAACTGGTTCTGCACCGAGGCGAGCTTCCCGCCGAGGACCTCGTTGGCCTCGTCGATCTGCGCGATGTCCGCGTTCGAGATGCCGGCGTGCTGGATGACGCCCTCGTCGAGCAGCTCCTTCAGCGCGCCGACGGACTCCGCGTACGGGACGTCCGGGTCGGGGCGGTGGAACTGGTAGAGGCCGATCGACTCGACGCCCAGCCGCTGCGCCGACGCCTTGGCCGCCTCCTTGAGGTAGTCGGGTCGCCCGTTCTGCGTCCACGAGCCGTCGCCGGGGCGCAGGTGTCCGCCCTTGGTGGCGACGAGCACGTCCTTGCCGCCGGAGTGACTGGCGAGCGCCTCGGCGATGAGCGACTCGTTGTGGCCGACCTCGTTCGCGTCGCGGTGGTAGGCGTCGGCGGTGTCGATGAAGGTCACGCCCGCGTCGAGCGAGGCGTGGATCGTGGCGATGGAGCGCTCGCGGTGGGGCCGCCCCTCGATGGACATCGGCATGCCGCCGAGGCCGATCGCGCTGACGGTGACTCCTGCGATGCTGCGCTGCTGCACGGATCCTCCTGGAGGTTGAGAGAAGCAATCAATCGTTCAACTTCCACGGTACGACTCCATCGCGATCGCGCCATCCGACGATCCATCGGCATTGGCACACGAACGAAAACGATGAGTCACCGCACCGAAACACGGCGCTGGGAAGGTCTGTCTCGGCAGGTCGTGAGGGAGTCGTTCGACATCGGGCGGATCTGACCCGCCATCCCCCTCGAAAGGACCTCACACACCCATGCCTCGAGCAAGCCACCGCAGGACATCGCCGCCGCCGTCCGTGCGACGACGTGCCCTCCTCCACCTACTCCTCGCCCTCGGTCTGGTCGTCGGGACCGCACCGGTCGCGTCCGCGGCACCGTCTGCCGTCGTCGACGTCTCGGCGCCGTCCAGCGTCGCGCAGGGTGAGCGCTGGGAGATGACCATCACGGCCAGCGACGTGACAGACCTCTTCGCCTACGACCTGCAGCTGACCATGGACGCCGAGTCACTGGTGCTCGTGTCGAGCGAGGTCACCGGCCCGGAGGGAGGCTTCACGTCCAGCACGGCGACCGACTCCGGGTACGTCGTGACCCACACGCGCCGCGGGACGTCGCCGGGCCTGGACGGTGACCAGACCCTGGCGCGCCTCGTCTTCGAGGCCCGCGGGGAAGGAACCGTGCCGGTCGACCTCAGCTCGGTGCAGCTGGTGGGCGCGGACGGCGCGACGCTCGACCTCGACGACGTCGCCGACCTCGAGGTCGACATCGAGGCGCGCGCTGCGACCCCCACCCCCACGCCGACCCCCGACCCGGAGAACACCGGCGGTTCGAGCGCGGGCGGCCCAGGTGGAGCGTCGGGCGACGCGGACGGACTCGCGGGGCTGCTGCCGAACGCCGGTACGTCCATCACCCTGGCGCTCCTGGTGCTCGCAGCCGTCATGGTGGCGGCCGGCCTGTGGCTGCGTCGCAGGACGGGAGCGGAGGCATGAGCACCGTCACTGGGAAGAACATCACCATCGCCACCGCTCAGGAGTCCGTCTTGTCTCGTTCACGTCGCGCGGTCGCCGTGGTGGCCGCAGCCGCCCTCACGACCGCCACCGGTGCACTCGCCTCGCAGGCAGGGGCAGCGCCCGCGCCGTCACCGGCATCGACCCCGCTGCTCGCGCCGTTCTACACCGAGCTCGACCTGACCGGTGACGACCAGGTCACCGACGAGGACCTCAGCGTCCTCTCCGCCGCGATCGGAACCACGAGCAGCGACGACGGCTGGCCCGACGTCGCCGAGCTCGACCTGACCGACGACGGATCGATCACGGCGGCCGACCTCGCGCTGCTGTCGCAGCGCATGGTGTACGACGACGGCCCCTTCGAGCTCATCGAGGCCGACGTGGTCTCGATGCAGGCGGCGATGAACGCCGGCGTCATCACGTCGGTCGACCTCACGCGTGCCTACCTCGACCGGATCGCTGCCTACGACCGCACCGTGGTCGAAGGGGCCAGCCGCCCCCTCGCCGCCATCATCTCCACCAACGCCGACGCGGCACTGGCAGCCGCCAGGCGGGCCGACGAGGTGCGCGCCTCCGACGGCATGGTCTCGATGCTGCTCGGCGTCCCCACGACCGTGAAGGACAACTACAACACCACGGACATGGTCACCACGGGTGGGTGCGGCTGCTGGGACGACAACCAGACCGCCACGGACGCCACGATGGTCGAGGGACTCCGCTCCGACGGCGCCGTGATCATCGCGAAGGCCAGCCTCGACGAGTTCGCGTTCGGGTTCTCCTCGTTGTTCTCCGCCTTCCTGCCGGCCGGTGAGACCCTGCCCGTCGCCAACCCCTACGACACGAGCCGCACCGCGGGCGGGTCCAGCGGTGGTACCGGCGCCGCGGTCGCCGCGAACCTCGCCGCCGTCGGGTTCGGCACCGACACCGGCGGGTCGATCCGCGTCCCGTCCTCCTACAACCAGCTGGTCGGGGTCCGGCCCACCGTGGGTCTGGCCAGCCGTGCGGGGATCATCCCGCTCGCACTGTCCCAGGACACGGGCGGTCCGATGACCCGCTCGGTCGTCGACGCTGCGGTCGCACTCGACGCGGTCGTGGGGATCGACCCCGCCGACTCCGTGACCGAACGCCAGCGCGGCAACGTGCCCACGTCGTACACGTCCTCGCTGGACGCGGACGCCCTCAGTGGAACCCGGCTCGGCTACGTGCCGTCCATGCTCGGCACGAACCAGGACACCCGGCGCGTCTGGGAGCAGACCGTGCAGAGCCTGGAGGCGCAAGGCGCCCAGGTCGTCGAGGTGACACCGCCGGCCGGCCTGAACGCAGTGCTGGCCGAACCGAGCGGCAGCACGAACGAGTTCCGCCACGACCTCGACGCCTACGTCGCCGAGCACCTGGCGCCGGGAGTCATGGCGCGCACCCTGACCCAGATCGCCGATTCCGGACGGATCGTGCCCTCCAGGGCGTCGACGTACCGGACACGTGCTGCGGTCACGGAGGAGACGTACCAGGCATGGGCCGGACCGGAGGGGTCGCACACCCTGGCGCTCGCCCAGGGCAAGGTGATCGTCACGCAGATGCTCGACGACGCGAACCTCAACGCGCTCATCTATCCGAGCACGAACGGTGCGAGCACGATCGGGTTCAACATGCGCCTCAGCCCCAACACCGGCATGCCGTCGGTGACGGTGCCGATGGGCGAGGCCTCGCCGGGGGCGGGCGTCAACCTCGAGCTGCTCGGGCGTGACTTCGCCGAGGGTGACCTGCTCGGGCTGGCCTACGCGTGGGAGCAGGTGTCGCAGGCTCGGACCACGCCGCCGCTGTTCGGTCCGCTGTCCTGAGACGGTGGCGGACCGACGATGCGGTCGTCGGTCCGCCACCCAGGAGCGCAGTACGGACGCGAGGGGCTCAGCCCGGGTCGCATGACCTAGACGAGGGCGGAGCGGATGGCTCCCTGGGACGAGCGCATCTCGCGGGCGGACGCGAGTGGCATCTGATGCAGCTCCACCTTGCCCCTCAGCTCGAGAGGCTCCTGGTCGTAGAAGGCAACGAGCTGGCTCATGCGTACCCCTGACGTCGGCGCGGACTGCGTTCGTCCATGAATACCCCTTCAGTTCACCTGCCGCTCCCGGTCGCCCCAGAACTCCTGCCGGAGCTTGAACTTCTGCAGCTTGCCGGTGGCGGTGCGGGCGAGCTCGTCGCGGAACTCGACCCGCTTGGGGCACTTGTAGCCGGCGAGGCGTTCGCGGCAGTGGGCGATGAGGTCGGCGTCGGTGACGTCGGCACCGTCCTCGAGGACGACGAGCGCGGTGACCAGCTCGCCCCACTTCTCGTCGGGGATGCCGATGACGGCGACCTCGCGGACCGCCTCGTGTGACATGAGCGCGTCCTCCACCTCGATGGAGGTGACGTTCTCGCCGCCGCTGATGATGACGTCCTTCTTGCGGTCGGCGATGGTGACGTAGCCGTCCTCGTAGGTGCCGCCGTCGCCGGTGTGGAACCAGCCTCCCTCGAGCGCGGTGGCGCTCGCGTCGGGGTTCTCCCAGTAGCCCTCGAGCACGGTGTTGCTGCGGGCGAGCAGCTCGCCGGTGTCGTCGACGCGGATCTGCGTCGACAGGGCGGGTGCGCCGGCGCGGCCGAGGTGGCGGGCCTGCTCGGTGGGGTCGAGGTCGTCCCACTCCTCGCGCATCCGGCTCATCGTCAGCAGCGGTGCGGTCTCGGTGAGGCCGTAGATCTGGATGAACTCCCAGCCGAGCTCCTCGCGGACCCGCTCGATGGTGCGGGTCGGCGGCGGGGCGCCGGCGACGACGCAGCGCACCCGGTCGCGGCCCGTGGGTCCGTCCCAGTCCTTCAGTGCGTCGAGCACCGCCGCCAGCACCGCCGGCGCGCAGCACAGGAACGTCACCGGGTGCTCCTCGATGCGGCGCAGGATCTCCGCCCCGTCGACCTGGCGCAGCACGACGTGCTGGCCGCCCATGCCGGTGACGCCGTAGACCATGCCCCAGCCGTTGCAGTGGAACATCGGCAGCGTGTGCAGGTAGACGTCGCGGTCGCTCACCGACGCCTGCCAGCCGAAGACCGTCGCGTTGGTCCACAGCGCACGGTGCGTCTGCTGCACGCCCTTGGGCCTCGCGGTCGTGCCGGACGTGTAGTTGATCGTGGCGGTCGCGTTCTCGTCGGCCTCCCACGGCTCGGGCTCACCACCCCCGCCCCACACCTGCTCGTCGTCATCCCCGAGCACGAACACGTGCTCGGCCGAGCCGCACACGTCGCGCAGGTGCGCCAGGCTCGGGTCGAGGATCACGACCTGCGCGCCGCTGTGCTCCACGATGTACTCGACTTCCGCCGGCGCGAGCCGGAAGTTCACCGGCACGAACACTCGTCCCCATCCGGAGACGCCGAAGAACGACGTGTACAGCCGCGCCGCGTTCTGCGAGACCATCGCGACGCGTCCACCGACCGGCACCCCGAGCTCGTCGAGGCGCGCGGCCTGCGCCTTGGCGCGCCGCATCACCTCGGCGTAGGTGAGCTCGCCCCACGACGGCGCCTCCTGGTTCGGCTCGTCGACGACCGCCACCCGGTCGGGGTAGACGGCGACGGCACGGTCGAGGAAGTCGCGGATGCTGAACGGGACGATCACGGGGTCCTCCAGGGTGGTCGAACGGGTGCGCGATGTGACCGCAGTCACGACACCATTCAGCCACGCCGGGCCACGGCGCACCACCCCGGGGAGGGCGTGACGCGACGGACGGTCGTGGTCGGTCGCCGGATGGTGGTGACGTTGGTCGGCGCAGGTACGGTTGCCTGGGCCAACTTTCTGGCCCGCGATGGAGAGGACGACCGTGACCGACGTGACGACGGGTGCCGAGAGGGCTCCCGAGACCGCTCCGCCGCTGTCACGCGAGCACCTCCTGGTGATCGTCACGCTCATCGTCGCGACGTTCGTGGTGATCCTCAACGAGACCGTCATGAGCGTCGCGATCCCGGTGCTGCAGACCGAGCTTGGCGTCCTGCCGAGCACTGGTCAGTGGCTCACCACGGCGTTCCTGCTGACGATGGGCGTCGTCATCCCGCTCACCGGCTTCCTGATCCAGCGGGTGCCGAGCCGAACGCTGTTCGTGGCCGCCATGTCGCTGTTCACCGCCGGAACGCTGCTGGCGTTCGTCGCACCCGGCTTCGAGGTCCTCGTCACCGCCCGCGTCATCCAGGCCAGCGGCACCGCGATCATGCTGCCGCTGCTGATCACCACCATCCTCACCGTCGTCCCGCCGGCACGGCGCGGGGCGATGATGGGCAACGTCAGCCTCGTCATCGCCGTGGCACCGGCACTCGGTCCGACGATGTCGGGCCTGATCATCGACTCCCTCGGCTGGCGGTGGATCTTCGGCATCGTCGCGCCCATCGCGATCCTCACTCTCGTCGCCGGCGCCCGGCGCATGGTGTCCGTCGCCGACGCCACCGACGTCAAGATCGACCTGCTCTCCGTGCCGCTGGCCATCCTCGGCTTCGGCGGACTGGTCTATGCCCTCGTCGCGGTGGGCAAGTCGGCCGACTCGACCTCGTCCATCCCCCTCGGGGTGCCCGCAGGCATCGGTGCCGTCGCGATGGTCGTGTTCGTGCTGCGCCAGATCGCGCTCGCCCGGCACGAGCGAGCCCTGCTCGACCTGCGGGTCTTCGCCTCGCGACAGTTCACCATCGCCACGACGGCGCTCGTGCTGGGCATGATGACGATGTTCGGCACCTTCATCCTGCTGCCGTACTTCGCCCAGCAGGTGCTCGAGTACGGACCCACGCGCACCGGCCTGCTGTCGCTGCCCGGCGGTCTGCTGATGGGCCTGGCCGGGCCGGTCGTCGGCCGCATCTACGACCGCCACGGGACGCGCGTGCTCGTCCTGCCGGGCACGCTGCTCGTCAGCGCCGGCATCTGGTCGCTCACCGGCATCGACGCCCAGACGCCCATGTGGTGGCTGCTCGCCGCGAACACGCTGATCCTCGGCGGCCTCGCGATGGCGTTCACGCCGCTGATGACGGCCGGCCTCGGGTCGGTGCCCGCCGACCGCTACTCCCACGGCAGCGCGGTGGTCAGCACGCTGCAGCAGGTGGCGGGTGCGGCCGGCACGGCGCTGCTGGTCTCGGTCATGACCGTCGTCGCGGCGGGCGCCGCAGGCAGGGGCATCACCGACGCCGAGGGGATCGCCGAGGGCGTGCAGACCGCGTTCACCGTGGCCGGCGTGCTGTCCTTCGTGCTGATCGCCGTCGCCGTGTGGGTGCGCAAGCCCGCCGACTCGACCGCCGCGCACTGAGGACGACACGGTGGTGCAGTCGGCAGAGCTCCTCCTCGACGACTCGCTGGCCGATGCCGTCCGCGGGACGCTGGACGCCGCGCGTGACCCTCGCGCTGCGCCTCGCCCCGGAGCAGCTCGGCTCAGCCGTTCAGGTGCTCGCGTCGACCCCACGCGATCTCGTGGGACGGGTGAGCGGCCTGCGCCGCTGGGACGGCGATGCCCGTCGCGCGTGGACGGTGGAGCCGGACTAGTCGCCCGGGCCCAGATCGCCCGGGCCCAGATCCTCGAGGTCCAGATCCTCGAGGTCCGGGAGGTCGAGCACGAACCGGTACCGCACGTCGCCGCGACCGAGGCGCTCCAAGGCCTCGCCGACCCGCGACGACGGCAGCACCTCGACGTCGGCGGTGATGCCGTGCTCGGCGCAGAACTCGAGCAGCTCTGCGGTGGCGACGATGGCGACCCGCTCGGGGCGGATCGATCCGGCGGTGCGCCGCCAACCTCGCGTGGGTCGCATGACCACCCAGCGTAGGCCGTCGGGGCCTCAGCCGTAGGGGTAGAAGCCGTGCCCCGACTTCTTGCCCAGCAGGCCAGCGTCGACCATCCGGTCGAGGACCGGTGGCGGGGAGTACAGCGGCTCCTTGAACTCCTCGTACATCGAGACGCCGATGGCGCGGACGGTGTCGAGCCCGATGAGGTCGGCCAGGGCGAGCGGGCCCATCGGGTGACCGCAGCCGAGGACCATGCCGGAGTCGATGTCGGCGGCGGAGGCGTAGCCGGCCTCGTACATGCGGATCGCCGACAGCAGGTAGGGCACCAGGAGGCTGTTGACGACGAACCCGGCACGGTCGGTGGCCTCGATGGGCTCCTTGCCGAGCGTGTCCGAGACGAACGACTGCATGCGCTCCAGAGTCTGCGGACTGGTCGTCAGCGACGGGATCAGCTCGACCAGCTTCATGACCGGCGCGGGGTTGAAGAAGTGCACGCCCATCACGCGGTCGGCCCGGCCCGAGGCCGCGCCGAGCTTGACGATCGGGATGGAGGAGGTGTTGGAGGTGAGGATCGCGTCGTCGTCGGTGAGGATGCTGCCGATCCGCGCGAAGAGGTCGAGCTTGGTCCGCTCGTCCTCGCTCGCGGCCTCGACGACGAGCTGGCGGTCGGCGAGGGCGTCGAGGTCGGTGGTGACGGTGACGCGCTCGAGGGTCTCGGTGACGTCGACGACACTCAGCTTCCCGCGCTTCTCCGCTCGGCGCAGCGACGACTCGACGCGTTCGTGCGCTGCCTGGGCTGCCTCGTCGGAGACCTCGATCGTGACGACGTCGAGCCCGTTGCGTGCGGCCACCTCGGTGATGCCCGATCCCATCAGTCCGCCGCCGACGACGCCCACGCGCTCGATCTCAGCCATGTCCCACTCCTCGATTGGTAGGACTTCATAGTAATCCGGGACTCCCAGGCGAACATGAGGGACCCCTCATGTCGTCATCGGGACGTCCGGGAGCCGTCGTGTGTCGCCGCGGACGACGGCCGGTCGCGTGGTGAGATGGGTGCATGCGCTCGGTCGTCCCTCTCGCCCTGCTCGGGGCGCTGGTGCTGGGCGGGTGCAGCGGCGAGGACGCCCGTGAGCGCGCCACCCAGGCGCGCGAGGCCGCCGCGCAGGCGGACGCAGCCGTCCCCGCCGATGCGACGGCCGTGCCCGAGGCGCTGCGGAACTTCCGCTGCGAGACCGATGACGACGGCAGCTGGTTCGCCGCCGGCACGATCAAGAACGGCACCACGATGCGGCTGGACTACCGGGTCACCGTCCAGGTCGGACCGGGCGGGGACGACATCGCCGCCACGGCAGTCGACCTCGAGGGCGTGGAGGCCGACGCCACCGCCGACTTCCTGCTCGACGAGCTGCCCGCCGCCGGCTCGGACGGACCGTGCCGCGCGATGGTGGTCGCCCTCGCGCCGAGCTGACGCGGGCGGCCGCAGCATCAGGACCGCGAGATGCGCACCATCTCGTCGCGGGGAACGACCTTGACGCGCTCGCGCTGGTGCTCGTGGGACTCGCCCAGGCCGAGCTCGTGCTCGTCGAGCTTCTCCCAGCCCTCCCACGTCGTGTACTCCAGGCCGCGTCCGTCGAGGTAGGCGTCGACCGCCTCGCGATCGGGCTGCGCCGGCGACTCGAGGTCGGCGACGTCGGACAGCAGGAGCTCGACCGTCTGGGCCGCGTCGGACTTCGTGTGGCCGATGAGGCCGACCGGTCCGCGCTTGATCCAGCCGGTGACGTAGGCGCCCGGCAGGGGCGAGCCGTCGATGTCGATCACGCGACCGCCGTCGTTCGGGACGGTGCCGCTGGAGATGTCGAACGGGATGCCCGCGAGGTTGTCGGAGTAGTAGCCGATGGCCCGGTAGACGGCCTGGACCGGCCAGTCCTTGAACTCGCCGGTGCCGCGGACGTTGCCGGTGCCGTCGAGCTCGGTGACCTCGGTGCGCAGACCGACCACGCGACCGTCCTCGCCGAGGATCTCGACCGGGTTCTGGCAGAAGTGGATGTGGATGCGGTGATCGGCGCCAGAGGGCTCCTTGGCCAGGTAGTTCTGCAGCACGTCGACGACGAGCTTCTGGCTCTTCGCGGCCTTGATGGCCTCCATGGATCCCTCGTCGAGCTCGAAGCCCTCCGGGTGGACGATGACGTCGATGGTCGGGGAGTGGCTGAGCTCGCGCAGCTCCATGGGCGTGAACTTGACCTGTGCCGGTCCGCGACGGGCGAAGACGTGCACGTCGGTGGTGGCGTTCTTCTTCAGGCCCTCGTAGACGTTGTCGGGGATCTCGGTGACGAGCAGCTCCTCGGCCGTCTTGGCCAGGATGCGGGCGACGTCGAGACCGACGTTGCCGACGCCGAGCACCGCGACCTCCTTGGCGTGCGGCTGGAAGTCCCACTCGCGGTCGACGTCAGGGTGGCCGTCGTACCAGTAGACGAAGTCGGCGGCGCCGAAGGAGCCGTCGAGGTCGACGCCCGGGATGTCGAGGTCGCGGTCGCGACGCGCGCCGGTCGCGAAGACGACGGCGTCGTAGAACTGACGGAGGTCGTCGAGCTTGAGGTCGTCGCCGTAGGCGACGTTGCCGAAGAAGCGGATCGCGTCGTTGGCCATGACACGCTTGAGCGCCTTGACGATCTCCTTGATCCGCGGGTGGTCCGGCGCGACGCCGTAGCGGATCAGCCCGAACGGCGTGGGGTCACGCTCGATGAGGTCGACCGAGACGGCGTCGACGCCCTCGGGCAGCTCGGACTTCGTGAGGATGTCGGCGGCGTAGACGCCGGCCGGACCGGCACCCACGATGGCGACGCGCAGGTTCCTGCTCATGTGTTGACGACTCCTGGGGACAGGGGACACGCAGGGGTCATCCAGCGTGTATAAGCCCATCCTAAGTTGTCCACCCCGACCCGGCACACCCGTCCAGCATGCGATATCGACCACGTCTAGTGTCGAGACATGACCACCGCCGTCGTCGTCGGATCCGGGCCGAACGGGCTCACCGCAGCGGTCGTGCTCGCGCGCGCAGGGGTCGACGTCACGGTCCTCGAGGCCGAACCGACCGTCGGCGGCGGCACCCGCAGCGCGGAGCTCACCGTGCCGGGGCTCGTCCACGACATCTGCTCGGCCGTGCACCCGATGGGCGTCGCGTCGCCGATCTTCGAGGAACTGGCGCTGCACGAGCACGGACTGCGGTGGGCGTGGCCCGAGATCGACGCGGTGCACCCGCTCGACGGTGGCGACGCAGGGGTCCTGCACCGCGACCTCGACGCGACGGCCGCCGGGCTCGGACCCGACGGCGATCGGTGGCGCAGCACCTTCGCGCCGCACGCGGCCCGGGCGGGGGCCCTCGTGCCGGAGCTGCTCGGTCCGATCGCGCACGTGCCGCGCCACCCGTTCGCCCTCGCCCGCTTCGGGCTGCCGGCGCTGATGCCCGCCACCGTGCTGGCGCGTCGGTGGTCCGGTGACCCGGCGCGCGCGCTCTTCGCAGGCCTCGCCGCCCACGCCGTGCGCCCGCTCGGCGCGCCGGTCACCGGCGGCATCGGCCTCATGTTCGGCACCACCGCCCACTCGCGCGGCTGGCCGGTGGCGATCGGTGGGTCGCAGAGCATCGCCGACGCCCTGGCCGGCGCTTTCCTCGCCGCCGGGGGGCGGATCGAGACCGGCACGCGCGTCACCACGCTCCCCGACGCCGACCTCGTCCTCCTGGACACCGCACCCGACCAGGCCGTGACGCTCCTCGGCGACCGCCTGCCCGCCCGCACCCGCAAGGCGTTCGCACGGTGGGAGCACGGCCCGGCGTCGTTCAAGATCGACCTCGCCGTCGAGGGTGGCGTCCCGTGGACCGCCGAGGCTGCCCGGCGAGCAGGCACCGTCCACGTCGGCGGACGACTGGAGGAGGTCGACGCCGCCGAGCGCGCCGTCGCCGCAGGACGCATGCCGGATCGGCCGTTCGTGCTGCTGACCCAGCAGTACCTCGCCGACCCTGCCCGCTCCGTCGGCGACGTCCACCCGGTCTGGGCCTACGCCCACGTCCCGCACGGCTACACCGGCGACGCCACCGAGGCGATCGTGCGCCAGATCGAGCGGTTCGCCCCCGGGACCCGCGAGCGCATCGTCGCCACGGCGGTGCGCACCCCGGCCGACCTGTACGCGGAGAACGCGAACTACGTCGGCGGCGACATCTCCGGCGGCGCGCTCACGCCGAGGCAGCTGGTGTTCCGTCCGCAGGTCGCGCCCGACCCCTACCGCCTCACCCGCGGCGTCTACTTGTGCTCCTCCTCGACCCCTCCCGGGGGCGGCGTGCACGGCATGGCCGGCTACCACGCCGCCACGCGGGCCCTGCGGAGCCTGTGAGGGAACCATCGTGCACTGCCCGGCGTCGTGTGGTCGACCGTGAAACGATGTCCGGACTGACCACCACCGAGGAGAGACTCGTGTCCCTGCCCCGCCTGGCCAAGCCCCTCATGACCGCCGTCGCCGCCACGGCCGTCCTCACCACCGCCGCCTGCGGCGGTGACTCCACCGACGCCGCCGGCACCGACTCCGCCGAGACCACCGACGGCGGCTCGGACGCCGCCCCCGCTCCCGGTGGCGACTACGCCGACGGCACGTACGCGGCCAACGGCACCTACTCCAACCCCGGTGGCACGTCGGAGGTCTCCGTCGAGCTGACGCTCGAGGACAACACGGTCGCCGACGTCACCGTCACCCCGATGGCCTCGGGCACCTCGCGTCAGTTCCAGGACCAGTTCGCCGGCGGCATCGCCGACGAGGTCGTGGGGGTGGCCATCGACGACCTCGACGTCGGACGCGTCGCCGGGTCGTCGCTGACCGCGGACGGGTTCAACGAGGCCGTCGAGCAGATCAAGGCCGACGCGGCGGCGTGACCGCCGTCTGGCGCTTCGAGGCCATCGGGACGGCGTGGGAGATCGAGACCACCGACCCTCTCGACGACACCTCGCGCCGGACGGTGCTCGACGTCATCGACGCGATCGACCGTCGGTGGTCGAGGTTTCGACCCGACTCGCTCGTGAGCAGGGCCGCTGAGACGGGTGGATCCTGGGAGCTCTGCGCGAGCGACGACCGCCTGCTGCGGTTCTACGACCGGCTGCACGCCGCGACCGACGGAGCGCTCACCCCGCTCGTCGGTCGACGGCTGGCCGACCTCGGCTACGACGCCGACTACACGCTGCGTCCCTCCGCCACACCGGCCGCCGTGCCCTCGTGGGACGTCGTCCGCTGGGACCCGCCCGTCCTGCACCTCGCGGCGCCGGTGCTGGTCGACGTCGGTGCGGCCGGCAAGGGCTTCGTCGTCGATGCGGTGTCCCGCTGCCTGGCCGAGACGGGCCACGCGCGGCACACCGTCGACGGCAGCGGAGACCTCCTGCACGCGGGCGAGTGGCCGCTGCGCGTCGCCCTGCAGGACCCGCGCGACCACACGAAGGCCGTCGGCGTCGTCGAGGTCGCCTCGGGCGAGGCGCTCGCGGCCTCCGCCACCGACCGCCGGGCGTGGGGCGACGGGCTGCACCACGTCCTCGACGGACGCACCGGCGAGCCGACCCGCGACGTCATGGCCACGTGGGTCGTCGCCGACGACGCGATGACCGCCGACGGCCTGGCGACCGCCCTCTTCTTCACCCGACCCGAGGACCTCGCACGGCAGTGGCGGTTCGGCTGGGTGATCATGAAGGCCGACGGCAGCGTCCGATGGTCCCGCGATCTCGCCGTGGAGGTGTTCGGCCGATGACCCTGCTCACCCGCATCGACGCGCTGCTGGGCCGCGTCACGATGTACCGGCTCATCACGATCGCGCTCGCGGTCACCATCGCCGTCTACACGCTGTTCACGGCGACGGGCGTCATCACCGGGTTGTCGACGACCGGCAACCTCGTCTCGCTGGCGGTGGTCGTCGTGGCGTCGGTGGCGAGCAACCGGTTGATCGCCCTCGCGCTCCGGGTGGCGCCGCACGACGAGTCGGCGGTCATCACCGCGCTGCTGCTCTACATGATCTTCGTCCCGCTCCCGACGACGCCGGACGGCATCACCTGGGCCAACCAGGCCTGGTTCGCAGGCGCCGGGGCACTCGCGATGCTCTCCAAGTACGTCATAGCCTGGCGTGGGCGGCACCTGCTGAACCCGGCCGCCGCCGGCTCGGTCCTCGTCGTGCTGGCCCAGTGGGCGCTCGGCCGCGAGCAGACCATCAACCCGCTCTGGCAGACCGCCGCCACGCAGTCCCTGCTGCCGTTCGTGGCCCTCGGTGCCCTCGCCATCGTGTGGCGGACCCGCAAGGTCGGGATCGGTGTCGTGTTCGCCGTGCTCGCGACCGTGCTCGTCGTGGTGTCGTTGGTCGCGGGCACCGGCTCCGGCGTGGGCGACGCGCTCCGGGTGGCGCTGTACTCGTTCCCGATCGTCTTCATCGCGGGCTACATGCTGACCGAGCCGCTCACGCTGCCGCCGCGCCGGTGGCAGCAGATGACGGTGGCCGTCGTCGTGGCCGTCCTCGTGGCCCTGCCGACCCTCGCCGTGCTGCTGGAGGTCACGCTGCCGACGGTCGGGCCGGTCGCGATGTCGCCGGAGCTCGCGCTCCTGATCGGCAACGTCGTCGCGTTCGCCCTCGCGCCCCGGACGGGGATCCGGCTCGAGGTGCGAGGCTCGCGGCCGCTCGGTGGCGACGTCCACGAGGTGACCTTCGTGCCGCGGCGTCCGGTGCGCTTCGAGGCCGGCCAGTACCTCGAGCTCCACGTGCCCCACCGCAGCGACCGGCGCGGTCCGCGACGCGTCTTCAGCATCTCCTCCCCTCCTCACGCCGACGAGCTGACCGTCGCGCTGCGCGTCCCCGAGCGGTCCTCGAGCCTCAAGCAGCGGCTGCTCGCGACGGCAGAGGGCGCACGCGTCGCCGCCACGGGCGTGCACGGCGACTTCGTGTGGCCACGACCCGGTGCTCGGCCGCTGCTCGTGGCCGGCGGCATCGGCGTGACGCCCTTCCTGAGCCAGCTGCGCTCGCACGACGTCGGCGACGCCATCCTGGTCTACGGGGTGCCCGACGGTGACGACGTGCCCTACCGCGACGAGCTCGTGGACACCGGGGTCGACGTCGTGCTGGTCAGCCCCGACCGGCCCGCCGACCTGCCGGAGGGCTGGCGCCACGTCTCGGCGCCCCTGTTGAGCGCCGACGTCGTCACCTCGGCGGTTCCCGACGCCGCGGACCGGGTCGCGATGGTCTCCGGTCCGCCGGCGATGGTCGACGCAGTGCGCCGCCACCTGCGCCCGCACGTGAGGTCGGTACGGACCGACCACTTCACGGGCTACTGAATCAAGGTTGAGTGGAATGGACTCAACTCTCGTATTGTTGTGATGAGCAGCAACCGCACGATCCTCAGGAGCTCGCATGGACCTCTCCTCCCTCACGACCCGTTCCCAACAGGCGCTGGCCTCCGCTGCGTCGCAGGCGGCCGCGGCCGGTCACGCCGCCGTCGAGCCGGCCCACCTCCTGTCCGCCCTGCTCACCCAGGACGGCGGTACCGCCGCACCTCTGCTGCAGGCCGCCGGCACCGACCCGGCCGAGGTCCTCGGCGACCTCAAGACCGCTCTCGACGCCCTCCCGTCGGCGAGCGGCAGCACCGTCGCCAATCCGACGCTCGCCCGCTCGAGCCACGAGGTGCTCCAGCGGGCCATCGACCTCGCCCGCGAGCTGGGCGACGAGTTCGTCTCCACCGAGCACCTGGTGGTCGGCCTCGCCACGGTCGAGTCCAGCGCCTCGCGTGCCCTCGCGTCCCGCGGCGCCACTCCCGATGCGCTGCGTGCGGCCTTCTCCAGCGTCCGTGGCTCCGCCCGCGCCACCAGCGCCGACGCCGAGGAGAACTACCAGACCCTGGAGAAGTACGGCGTCGACCTCACCGCCGTCGCGCGGGAGGGCACGCTCGACCCCGTCATCGGTCGCGATGCGGAGATCCGACGCGTCGTGCAGGTGCTCAGCCGCCGCACCAAGAACAACCCGGTCCTGATCGGCGAGCCGGGCGTCGGCAAGACCGCCGTCGTCGAAGGTCTCGCCCAGCGCATCGTCGCCGGTGACGTGCCGGAGTCGCTGCGCGGGCGCCGGCTGATCAGCCTCGACCTGCCCGCGATGGTGGCGGGTGCGAAGTACCGCGGCGAGTTCGAGGAGCGCCTCAAGGCCGTCCTGGCCGAGATCAAGGAGTCCGACGGCCAGGTCATCACCTTCATCGACGAGCTGCACACCGTCGTCGGCGCGGGTGCCGGTGGCGACTCCTCCATGGACGCCGGCAACATGCTCAAGCCGATGCTCGCCCGCGGCGAGCTGCGGATGATCGGTGCCACCACCCTCGACGAGTACCGCGAGAACATCGAGAAGGACCCGGCGCTGGAGCGCCGCTTCCAGCAGGTGCTGGTCGGCGAGCCGAGCGCCGAGGACACCATCGCGATCCTGCGCGGGCTCAAGGAGCGCTACGAGGCGCACCACAAGGTCGCCATCGCCGACTCCGCGCTCGTCGCCGCCGCCACGCTGTCGGAGCGCTACATCCCCGGTCGGCAGCTGCCGGACAAGGCGATCGACCTCGTGGACGAGGCGGGCAGCCGCCTGCGCATGGAGATCGACTCCAGCCCCGTCGAGATCGACGAGCTGCGCCGCAGCGTCGACCGGCTGCGCATGGAGGAGCTGCACCTGGAGAAGGAGTCCGACGCCGCGTCGGTGGAGCGGCTCGCCGCGCTGCGCTCGGAGCTGGCCGACCAGGCCGAGAGCCTGCGTGCGCTCGAGCAGCGGTGGGAGGCCGAGAAGCAGAGCCTCAACGCGGTCGGTGAGATCAAGGAGCGCATCGACGAGGTGCGCATCGCGGCCGAGCGGGCTCAGCGCGAGGGCGACCTCGAGACCGCAGCCCGCCTGCTGTACGCCGAGATCCCGGCGATGGAGCAGCAGCTCGCCGACGCCCAGGCGGCCGAGGCGCGGCGCGAGGAGGGAGACACCGACGACCGCCTCGTCCACGACGAGGTGACCGCCGACGAGATCGCCGAGGTCGTCGCGGCCTGGACCGGCATCCCCACCGGTCGCCTGCTCGAGGGCGAGACCGGCAAGCTCCTGCGCATGGAGGACGAGCTCGGCAAGCGCCTCATCGGTCAGCGGACGGCCGTCGCCGCCGTCTCGGACGCGGTCCGCCGCGCCCGGGCCGGCATCTCCGACCCGGACCGTCCCGTGGGCTCGTTCCTGTTCCTCGGGCCCACCGGCGTGGGCAAGACCGAGCTCGCCAAGGCGCTCGCGGAGTTCCTGTTCGACGACGAGCGCGCCATGGTGCGCATCGACATGAGCGAGTACGGCGAGAAGCACAGCGTCAGCCGCCTCGTCGGCGCCCCTCCCGGCTACGTCGGCTACGACGAGGGCGGCCAGCTCACCGAGGCGGTCCGCCGTCGGCCCTACTCCGTCGTGCTGCTCGACGAGGTCGAGAAGGCGCACCCGGAGGTCTTCGACATCCTCCTGCAGGTGCTCGACGACGGCCGCCTGACCGACGGGCAGGGCCGCACGGTCGACTTCCGCAACGTGATCCTCGTGCTCACGTCGAACCTCGGCTCGACGTTCCTCGCCGACCCGACCCTCGACGACGACGCCAAGCGTGCTGCGGTGATGGACGTCGTCAGGGCCTCGTTCAAGCCGGAGTTCCTGAACCGGCTCGACGAGGTGGTGACGTTCGACCCGCTCGGCACCGATGAGCTCACCCACATCGTCGACCTGCAGCTGACGTCCCTGGGTCGACGGCTGGCGCAGCGTCGCATCAGCCTCGACGTCACCGACGCCGCGAAGGAGTGGCTCGCGCTGACCGGGTGGGATCCCGCGTACGGCGCGCGTCCGTTGCGTCGTCTCGTGCAGCAGGCCGTCGGAGACCAGCTCGCCCGGGCCCTGCTCGCCGGAGACGTCCGCGACGGCGACACCGTGCGGGTCGACCGAGACCTCGACGGTGACGCTCTGGCCATCTCGGTAGTCTGAAGCGCATGCCAGAAGCGCCCCGTCGGCCCACCCCGGTGACGCTCGCCTGCCTGTTCGTCGGGTTCAGCTCGCTGCTCGTCATCGTCAACCTGATGGCCGCGCTGTCCGACTGGGGCTCCCTGGCCATGCAGGACGGGCTCGAGGAGGTCCTGACCACCGAGCCCGTGGCCAGCCTGGACCTGACGATGGACCAGCTGCTCGGCTACCTGCGCATCGCCGCGCAGGTCGTCATCGTCCTGGCGGTCGCGACCGGCGTGCTGGCGCTCTACGCGGCCCGTGGGCACGAGCCGTCGCGGTGGGTGCTCTCCGGCCTGCTCGTGCTCACGTCGTTGACGTTCGTGGCCACCGGCGTCGCCGGGTTGCTGCCCGCCCTGCTCGCGGCGGTGTGCGTGTCCGCGCTGTGGTCGCGCGACGCCCGGCGATGGTTCGCCGAGAAGAACGGCCGAGCCGTGCCCGAGCGTGCCGGCGGGCGAGCCACCGGAACGGTGACCCCGCCCTCGACGGACCCCTTCGCCGAAGCGCCGGCGGCTGCGCCCGTGGCGCAGGTCGACGTCCCGCCCCCGGGTCCGAACCAGCGCCCCCGCTCGCTCGAGCTGGCCGTGTGGCTGACGGTCGCCTTCTCCGCCATGACCCTCGTGGCCGGCGTCCTCGGAGGCATCGGCGTGTTCCTCGGTGCCGATGCCTACCGACAGGCGCTCGAGCAGCCGGGCATGGCGCAGGACCTCGTGCGTGGCTCGGGCTGGACCACCGACGCGATCATCACGACGATGCGGGTCGCGACGCTGAGCTGGATCGGGTTGTCCCTGCTGGGCCTGCTCGCCGCGCTGTGGGCGCGCACCGGACGTCGTGGCGGTGTCGCCGCGCTCTTCGCGATGTGCGTCGTGACCCTCGTGGCCGCGGTGGTCTTCCTGCCGCTCAGCCTGTTCTCGGCCATCGCGGCCGTCGTCGCGATGGTCCAGCTGAACAAGCCCGAGACCCGGGCCTGGGTGGCGACGGTTGCAGGGCGCGACCACGCGTGAGCGCCATCACGCGAGTATCGTTTCGAGCATGGCCAGCACCCCCTCCGCGCCTCGCACCCGCCCCCACGTCGTCGTCGTGGGCGGTGGCTTCGGCGGCCTCGCCGCCGTCCGCAAGCTCAAGCGCGCCGACGTCGACATCACCCTGATCGACCGGCACACGTACAACACCTTCCAGCCGCTGCTCTACCAGGTCGCGACCGCCAGCCTGAACCCCGGCGACATCACCTGGTTCCTGCGCGCGATCCGCGCCAAGCAGCGCAACGTCCGCTTCGTCAAGGGCATCGTCACGAGCATCGACCACGCCTCGAAGACGCTCAGCCTGCACGGGGACGTCTCGGTCACCTACGACCACCTGATCCTCGCCAACGGCGTCACCACGAACTACTTCGGGACACCGGGTGCCGAGGAGCACGCGCTCCCGCTGTACAAGCGGTCGGACGCGCTCAAGGTGCGCGACCGGCTGTTCGCGAACCTGGAGGAGTTCGCCATCAACGGCCAGGACTCCGACCTGCGCATCGTCGTCGTCGGTGGCGGCGCCACGGGCGTCGAGACCGCCGGTGCGTTCGCGGAGTTCCGCAACCACGACATGCCCACCACCTACCCCGAGCTCGACCGGGCCCGCATTCACGTGACGCTGCTGGAGATGGCCCCGCACGTGCTCGGTCCGTTCGACGAGAAGCTGCGCGACTACGCCCGCCGCTCGCTGGAGAAGCGCGACGTCGACCTGCGGCTCAACACCGCCGTCAAGGAGGTCCGCGCCGACGGCGTGCTCGTGGAGAACGACGGACAGCAGGAGTTCCTCGAGGCCGGGATCATCGTCTGGGCCACGGGCGTCACCGCCCACCCGAGCGTCATGGACTGGGACGTGCCCCAGGGACGCGGTGGGCGCATCGAGGTCGACGAGCACCAGCGCGTCAAGGGTCGCGAGGGTGTGTACGCGATCGGCGACATCTCCATCGGTCCCGACCCGCTGCCGCAGCTCGCGCAGCCGGCGATCCAGGGCGGCAAGCACGTCGCCAAGGTGATCCGCGCCGAGGCCGACGGCAAGAAGCTGCCCAAGGCGTTCTCCTACTCCGACAAGGGCACGATGGCCACCATCGGCAAGTCGTCGGCGATCGCGGAGATCAAGGGCCTGCCCAAGTTGAAGGGCTTCATCGCCTGGATCATCTGGGTGGCGCTGCACATCCTGACGTTGCTGGGCAACCGCAACCGCCTCGCCACGATGATCAACCTGGGGAGCAAGTACCTGTTCAGCGGCAGCCACAACGCGATCGTCGGGGAGACGCCGTACGTCGTCTCCAAGCACAAGATGACGATCACGCCGGTGGAGAAGCAGCGCGCGGAGCGCCGGGTGCTCGAGCGCCGTGCCGCGTCGCGGTCCCGGGAGAAGCAGACCGCCGGTCGCGGCTGAGGGGTTCCTCAGCCGGCGGGGCGCGGGAGCGCGCTGGCGGCCTCCAGCAGCGAAGGGCCGTACCAGGTGAGCAGGCGACCCGAGACCAGTCGTGTGGGCGCCGAGGTGAACGCCTCGGGTCCGTCGTCGGGCCCGAAGACGTACGGCTCGTCGGGCAGCAGCACGACGTCGACGTCGGGTCGGTCGACCTCGGCGACGTCGACGTGCGGGTAGCGGTCGGCATCGGGTGCGGAGGAGGCGAAGACGTTGTGCCAGCCGAGCCGCGCGAGCAGGTCGGTGGTGAAGGTGCGGGGGCCGACCACCATCCAGGGGTCGCGCCAGATCGGCACCGCCACGCGACCAGCGATCGGGGGGCGCTCGGACCACGCCTGCTCCGCCTCGTCGAGCCACGCCGGCGACCCCCACGCGAGTGCGTCGTCGAACAGCCTGCGCATCGCGGCGAACGCCTCGTCGAGGGTCTCGATGCGCGTCACCCACACCGGCACGCCCGCCTCCCGCAGTCGCCGGACGTCGAGCTCGCGGTTCTCCTCCTGGTTCGCGACGACGAGGTCCGGGGCGAGCGCCTCGATCACCGCCCGGTCCGGGTTCTTCGTGCCGCGGACGCGGGTCACGTCGAGGTCCGTGGGGTGGGTGCACCACTCGGTCGCACCGACGAGCGCCTGCGGCCGGGTGGCGGCGATCGCCTCGGTCAGGCTCGGCACGAGGGAGACGACCCGCCGTGCAGGAGCGGGGGTCGCGACGTCGTGCCCGAGGTCGTCGAGCCTCACCCGCGGCGCACCCCCATGGCGCCGCACAACGGCGCGGGCCAGTCCACCGCGTCAGCGGTGAGCGCGGCGTCGAGTGCGGCGGCGATGTCGTCCGGGAACGGCGTGGGCCGACGCGACGTCATGTCGACGTGGACGGCGGTGGACTCGAAGACGCACGCCAGACGGTCGCGCGTCGCGTCGAGCATCATCACGACCGCATGCAGCACCTTCTCGGACCGCTCGACCATCCGCACGTGCAGCGAGAACTCGTCGCCGCGACGCAGCTCGCCCAGGTAGGTGAGGTGCTGCTCGGCGGTGAACGTGCTCAGACCGCGGCCGTCGATGTACTCCTGACCCATGCCGAGCGCGATGGTGCGGTCCCACAGGGCGCGCGCGAGCTCCTCGAAGTACCGCCCGATCGTCATGTGGTCGTTCTCGTCGAGGGCGTCCTCGCCGACGACGGACGTCCTGACGGCGGGGAGCTGGCGTACCTGGTCGGGGGTGGGGAGGGCCTTCATGGTGCGGACCCTACCCACCCCCTTCCGGACGGCTCAGCGCGCGGGCGGCGCAGTGTCCGGGTCGGCGCGGTGAGCGCCGGCGGTGTCGGTGGACTCCGGCGAAGCGTCGATGTCCGGGTCGATGCGCTCGGCCTCCTCCAACCGCTCGTGGGCAGTGGCCTGGGCGCGCTGCGCCTCCTCCTCGAGCTCGCGCGCATGACGCTCGAGCCGCTCGGCCTCGACCCTCGCCTCGTCGGCATCGACGCGAGCGGTCATGGCTCCGGCCTCGGTGCGGCGCGCCTCGAGGCTGGTCTCGGCCGCCTCGTCGCGCAGGCGTGCGGCCTTCTCCCGGTCGCGTCGCTGGTCCTCGACCTTGCGGCGGTCCGCGGCGCGCTTGGCCAGCAGGGCCAGCGCGATGATCGCGACGACCGCCACGACGGCGATGACGATCCATGTCCAGTCGTTCATGATGTCGTGCTCCCTTCGGGACCGTGGCGGTCCCACCCCACCGTGCTACCGCATGGCGGCCGGGTGCGCGCGCTCAGACGTTGCGCCGGTACTGCCCGCCCACCTCGAAGAACGCCTCGGTGACCTGCTGCAGGCTGCAGACGCGTGCGGCGTCCATCAGCACGGCGAACACGTTCTCGCCGGAGATCGCGGCGTCCTTGAGCCGGGCGATGGCGTCGTCGGCCTCGCAGCGGTGCGACTGCTGGTAGGCACGGACGCGGTCGAGCTGCGACTGCTTCTCGGTCTCGGTGGCACGGGCCAGCTCGACGACGACCGGCTCGGTCTCGGACTCGGGCCGACGGAACGTGTTGACGCCGATGATCGGCAGGGAGCCGTCGTGCTTGCGGTGCTCGTAGAGCATCGACTCGTCCTGGATGCGGCCGCGCTGGTAGCCGGTCTCCATGGCGCCGAGGACGCCGCCGCGCTCGTTGATCGCGTCGAACTCCGCCAGCACCGCCGCCTCGACGAGGTCGGTGAGCTCGTCGATGATGAAGGCACCTTGCAGGGGGTTCTCGTTCATCGCCAGGCCCCACTCGCGGTTGATGATGAGCTGGATCGCCAGTGCCCGGCGCACCGACTCGCTGCTGGGGGTCGTGATCGCCTCGTCGTAGGCGTTGGTGTGCAGGCTGTTGGCGTTGTCGTAGATCGCGATGAGTGCCTGCAGGGTGGTGCGGATGTCGTTGAAGTCCATCTCCTGCGCGTGCAGGGAGCGGCCCGACGTCTGCACGTGGTACTTGAGCTTCTGGCTGCGCTCGTTCGCGCCGTACTTCTCCTTCATGGCGATCGCCCAGATGCGTCGCGCCACGCGCCCGAGGACGGTGTACTCGGGGTCCATCCCGTTGGAGAAGAAGAACGACAGGTTCGGTGCGAACGCGTCAATGTCCATGCCGCGCGCCAGGTACGACTCGACGTACGTGAACCCGTTGGCGAGGGTGAACGCGAGCTGGCTGATGGGGTTCGCCCCGGCCTCGGCGATGTGGTAGCCGGAGATCGAGACGGAGTAGAAGTTCCGGACGCCCTCGTCGATGAAGAACTGCTGGATGTCGCCCATCATGCGCAGGCTGAACTCGGTGGAGAACAGGCACGTGTTCTGGCCCTGGTCCTCCTTGAGGATGTCGGCCTGCACGGTGCCCCGGACGTTCTTCAGCGCGTAGGAGCGCAGCTCGGCGCGCTCGGCGTCGTCGGGGTCGCGGCCCTCCCGCTCGCGGAACGCGTCGACCTGCTGGTCGATGACGGTGTTGAGGAAGAACGCCAGGACCGTGGGCGCGGGACCGTTGATCGTCATGGAGACCGACGTGGACGGCGCGACGAGGTCGAACCCGTCGTACAGCGCCTTCATGTCGTCGAGCGTGGCCACGGAGACGCCGGACGTGCCGACCTTGCCGTAGACGTCGGGACGCTCGTCGGGGTCGCGGCCGTAGAGGGTGACGGAGTCGAACGCGGTGGAGAGGCGGGTGGCGTCGCCGTCCTCGCTGAGCAGCTTGAAGCGGCGGTTGGTGCGGAACGGGTCGCCCTCGCCCGCGAACATGCGGGCTGGTTCCTCGCCCCCCTCCTGACCGGCAATCCGCTTGAACGGGAAGACGCCGGCGGTGAAGGGGAAGTAGCCGGGCAGGTTCTCGCGTCGCCAGAAGCGGACGAGGTCGCCGTGGTGGGTGGTGCGGGGCAGGCTGACGCGCGAGACCTTGGTGCCCGAGAGCGACTCGCGGGTGAGCTGCGTGGTGATCTCCTTGTCGCGGATCCTCACCACCTGCTCGTCGCCGGAGTAGGACTCCACGACGGCCGGCCAGGCAGCGATCTGGTCGGCCACCTCGTGCGGGACGGCCTTGCGGGCCTGATCGAGCAGTGTGTCGACGTCGGTGGTGGCGAGGTCGGCGTCGGCGAGCTCGGCGGCGGTCAGCTCGAGGCGCTGGGCGCGGTCGGCGGCGTCGGCGAGGCGCTCGGTCTCGTCGTGGTAGCCGCGGACGGTCTCGGTGATCTCCGAGAGGTAGCGGACGCGGTCGGCCGGCACGACGGCCTGGATGCCGCTGGAGTAGCGGACGTCGACCGGCGGCAGCACGCCCTCGGCGACGGACAGTCCGCGCTCGCCGAGGGCGTCGCGCAGGTGCTGGTAGAGGGCGGTGACGCCGTCGTCGTTGAAGGTGGCGGCCGACGTGCCGAAGATCGGCATGTCCTCGGGCTTCTTGCCGAACGCCTCCTTGTTGCGCACGAGCTGGCGGCCGACGTCGCGGAAGGCGTCCTTGGCGCCGCGGCGCTCGAACTTGTTGATCGCGACGACGTCGGCGAAGTCGAGCATGTCGATCTTCTCCAGCTGGGACGCGGCCCCGAACTCCGGCGTCATGACGTACATCGAGGTGTCGACGTGCGGCACGATCGCCGCGTCGCCCTGCCCGATGCCGGGGGTCTCGACGATGACGAGGTCGAACGCGGCGGCCTTGAGGACGGCGATGACGTCGTCGAGGCAGTCGGGCAGCTCGTGGGAGCCGCGGGTCGCGAGGGAGCGGAAGTAGGTGCGTTCCCCCCCGCTCATGGCACTGCCGAGGGAGTTCATGCGGATGCGGTCGCCGAGCAGGGCACCGCCGCCGCGACGACGGGTGGGGTCGACGGCGAGGACGGCGACGCGCAGCTTGTCCTGCTGGTCGACGCGGAAGCGGCGGACGAGCTCGTCGGTGAGCGAGGACTTGCCGGACCCGCCGGTGCCGGTGATGCCGAGCACGGGGGAGGGGTGCGCCGCGGCGGCTTCCTGCACGCGGGCGAGGTCGTCGCCGGTGAGCCTGCCGGTCTCGGCCAGGGTGATGGCACGGGCGAGCGCGGAGCGGTCGCCGGCGAGGACCGCGTCGACGTCGAAGGTGCCGATGCTGGTGAGGTCGACGTCGCAGGTCTTGACGACGGAGTTGATCATGCCGACGAGGCCGAGGCGCTGCCCGTCCTCGGGCGAGAAGATCGTGACGCCGGACTCGCGCAGCCGGGCGATCTCCTCGGGCACGATCACACCGCCACCCCCGCCGACCACCTGGACGTGTCCGGCGCCCTGGGCGCGCAGCGACTCCACGAGGTACTCGAAGTACTCGACGTGCCCGCCCTGGTAGGACGAGACGGCGACGCCCTGCACGTCCTCCTCGATGGCGGCGTCGACGACCTCCTTGACCGAGCGGTTGTGCCCGAGGTGGATCACCTCGGCGCCCTGGCTCTGGAAGATGCGCCGCATGATGTTGATGCTGGCGTCGTGACCGTCGAACAGCGCGGACGCCGTCACGAGGCGGACGGGGTTCGTGGGGACGTGCAGCGAGGTCATGGGACTCCTAGGACGGCTGATATTCGGACATCCTACTAACTTGGGTGGTCCGTGTCACGTGCGGCGGCCGACGGTCTCAGGATCGCGCCGAACCTCGGTGGTGTCGAGGTACCCCTACGATGTGGGCGTGCCCACGTCCGGTCAGCTGCCCTTCGACCCGCTCGAGCGGGCCGGCGAGCTGTGGGAGAAGCACGTCGGCGACGCGACGTCGATGCAGCTGGCGACGTCGATCATGCGGGTGCAGCAGATCCTGAGCCAGCGCCTCGACGCGGCGTTGAAGCCGCACGGCATCACGTTCGCCCGGTTCGAGGTGCTGCGGTTGATCTCCTTCAGCAAGGAGGGCCGGCTGTCGCTGAGCATGATCGGCGAGCGGCTGATGGTGCACCCGACGTCGGTGACGAACGCGATCGACCGACTGGTCGGCCAGGGCCTGGTCGTGCGTGAGACGGACCCGACGGACCGACGTCGGACGTTCGCCAGCCTGACGTCCGAGGGTGAGCGGGTGCTCGACGCCGCGACCGCGGCGCTCATGGACGCGGACTTCGCCATTGCGGGTCTGGACGCGGAGCAGCAGCGCGACGCGTACGCCCTGCTGAAGCTGTTGCGGCGCGCGGACTTCGAGGGGTGACCTGGACCCGACGCGGTCGGGTTCAGGAGGCGAGTGGCACGTCGGCGGGGAGGTCGCGTCCTGACGGCAGGACCCATCGCAGGACGCCGTGGCCCTTCATCGAGTGGTGTCTCCTGCACAGTGCCCACATGTTGTCCCCGGTGGTGGGGCCGGTGGGCCAGGGTTCTCGGTGGTCGAGGTCGCACCGTTCGGCTGGGACTCTGCATCCGGGTGCTCGGCAGACGCCGTCGCGGAATCGGATGGCCTTCGCGAGGGTCTCGGGGGCGAAGCGTCCGACATAGTCATGGGCGAGAACGTCGCTGGTGACGGGGTCGGTGATGATGCGATGCCAGAAGGTGTCGTCGGCATCGAGATCGTCGAGGATCCATGATGGCGGCACCTGCCAGCTGCCGTCCGAGGAGTCAGCGTGGCCGTCGACCAGGCCGGTGAGGACGTCGGCCTCGATGGTGACGGCGACGTCGCCGGTGACGGTGGGGAGGTCGGTGGTCTCGCCGTGGGTGAGCCAGGAGACGAACAGGTCGGCGCTGCGCTGCGGCAGCGTTCTGGTGTCTTCGTCGTCGAGCGGGATACGGCCGGCGCGGTCGAGGCGCTTCATCACCGCTGCCGCCTGGTGGGACGGCAGGTAGGCCGAAAGCCAGGACATGCCGTCCTCGAGGTGATGCAGCGACACATGCCGTTGCTCGCGGGCCTTCTCGGCCCG
>NZ_BAAAPY010000017.1:0-17965 GCF_039531385.1 Aeromicrobium halocynthiae
TCTTTGGGAAGCAGCGCCGAAAGGCCGTACTGCTCGGCCTTGTCCAACCAGCCGTAGTAGGTGTTGCGCGAGACGCCGAACACCCGGCAGGCCTCGGCCACGTTACCGATCCTGGCCGCGTGCTCGATCAACCGGACACGACGGTCGTACACAATGTCTTCGTGGGTCACGGGATGGCTTCCTGTTCTCTAGATCACAGCAATCCAGAGACTGCCTCCCGTGACCCACACCTGCGTGGAGGCTGGCCGGGTCAGGTGTCACCCCAACCCGTGATCCCTAAGGCCTAGAGTGCGGACCATGTCGGACTCGGGGGAGCGCCACCGGGCGACCGACCTCGTCCTGGAGGGTGGTGGCGTCAAGGGGATCGCCCTGGTGGGGGCCGCGGTGGCGCTCGACGAGGCCGGGTGGCGCTTCCCGCGCATCGCAGGGTCCTCGGCCGGTGCGCTCGTCGGAGCCGTCATCGCGGCGATGCAGAGGGCGGGGGAGCCGCTCTCGCGGGTCGACGAGATCATGCGGACCCTGGACTACTCCGCCATGCTCGACCGACGACCCACCGGACGAGCCGTCCGGTGGTGGCCGCGTGCCGCCGACGCCTGGGGCATCCTGTTCCACCTCGGCATGTACCGGGGCCGACACCTCACGGACTGGACCCGGGGCGTGCTCGCCGACCTCGGCGTGCGCACCTTCGCCGACCTCGCTCTCGACGACCCCGGTTCGCACCTCGGTCCCGAGCGCTCCTACCGTCTGGTGGTCACCGCGAGCGACCTCTCACGCCAACGTCTGATGTACCTGCCGTGGGACCTCGCCTCCTACGGCATCGACCCGGGTCGCTTCCCCGTGGCGCGCGCCGTCCGCGCGTCGGCGGCCATCCCGTTCATGTTCGAGCCGGTCCGTCTGAGGTCGCGCTTCGGCACCTCCACCGTCGCCGACGGGTCCCTGCTCGAGACCTACCCGATCGACGTGTTCGACCGCGACGACGGGCTGCCGTCCCGCTGGCCCACCGTCGGGGTGCGGCTGAGCTCCCCGTCGGACGAGCGGGCCCCTGCGACGCCGGTCCGTGGCCCCGTCTCGATGGTCGTCAGCCTCATCTACACGACCGTCGACTCCACGCAGGTCCGGCACGTCTCGGACCCGGCGGACCTCGAGCGCAGCATCTTCGCGCGCACCCGGGGGGTCCGCTGGACGGACTTCGACCTCACGGCGCAGCAGCAGGACGCGCTGTTCGACGCGGGACACGCCGCAGCACGGCGCTGGCTGCTCGAGCATCCGGAGGGACCTCCCGTCTCGCGCCCGGGTCCCTGAGCCGGCGTCAGGCGTCGAGCCGCTCGCGGAGTGCCGTGACGAACGCGTCGGCCCCGGTGTCGGTGTGCTGGAGGAAGAAGGACGGTTCGGTGAGCTCGAGCTCCATCAGCTGCCAGGAGCCGTCGGGGGCGCGGACGACGTCGACCCGGGCGTAGAGCGGGGCGGTGCTCAGCAGCGACGTCGCGACCGCGACGACCTCGGCGCCGAACGCGACCTGGTCGGCACTCGCCTCGCGCGCCCGGATGTCCTCCTTCATCGCGGGCAGGGTGCGAGGATCCTCGTCGCCCGCGAGCAGGGCACCCTTGCGGAAGGCGTGCGAGAACCGCCCGCCGAAGAACAGCAGACCCGTCTCGCCCTCGGAGTCGACGCTGTCGACGTAGGGCTGGGTCATCGTGGGCCGGCCTGCCGCGAGCAGTCGTCGGCCGTGCTCGGCGGCCGCGGTGGCGTCGCGCCACCGCGCGGTGTCCGCGGCGCCGGCGGACACGGTCGGCTTGACCACCCACTCCGCGGCCTCGGGCAGCGCGGCCTCGTCCTGCACCGACCACGCCGTGGGCACGATGGGCACCCCCGCGGTCTCGAGCTCGCGCAGGTAGTGCTTGTCGGTGTTCCAGGCGATCGTGTCGGCGTCGTTGACCAGGGTGGGCACCTGCCGGCTCCAGGCGAGGAACTCCTCGCGTCGCGGCACGTAGTCCCAGCACGATCGCACCACGACGGCATCGAACGACTCCCAGTCGACGTCGGGGTCGTCCCACACGACGGTCTCGGAACGTAGCCCGGCGCGCTCGGCCGCCCGCTGCAGGTGCTGGAGGTCGAGGTCGTCGAGGTACGCCGCTCCCGCGGCCCAGCCGATGCGTGTCATGAGCCCACTGTAGGAGACCCACGTGGCAAGCTGACGTCTTCATTCTTGTCAGATGAAGCCATGTGCTTCATTATGAGCGAATGACGTCATCTGCTTCGCCGAAGCCCGTCCACGCCGTCATCGGCGACGTCGTCGGGTCGCGTGAGCACGCGTCCCGCCGCGCGGTGCAGGAGGCCCTCGTGCGCGCGCTCGAGGTCGCCGACGCCGGTGTCACGTCGATCCAACGACCAGAACCCACCATCGGTGACGAGTTCCAGAGCGTCCACGCCGAGCTCGCCGACGCCCTCGTGGTCACGGTGCTCGTCCGGCTGGCACTGCCGGAGGAGCTCGACGTCCGCTTCGGCATCGGGATCGGGACGCTGGAGGTCGTCGGTAGCTCGCCCTATGGTCTGACGCAGGACGGTCCCGCGTGGTGGGCCGCCCGTCAAGCCGTCGTCGAGGTGGGGGAGAGGCAACGATCCATGCCCCACCTGCGCACCCGGGTCGTCCCGGCCCCGACGGCGGCGAGCCCTGACACCGGACTCGTCAACGCCTACCTGGAGACCCGCGACTTCATCGTCACCGGCTTCGACGGACGCCTGCGTCGCATCGCGGCCGGCCTGCTCGCCGGTCGCAGCATCGGCCAGATCGCCGACTCCGAGGGCATCTCCGCCTCGGCCGTCTCCCAGCGGGTCCGCCGCGGCGGGGTCCGGGCGCTCACCGAGTCCGTCGCCCACCTGCCTCGAGGTGCCTCGTGACGGTCGTCGCGCTGCTGCTGGCCGGGGTCGGCCTCGCCGACCTCCTCCCACGCTGGCGCCACGCGGCCGCCCTGCTCGTCGTGGTCGCGGGAGCGCTGGGCCTGGGTGCCGGCTGGCACACGCTCTGGATCGCCCTGCTCGTGCTCCTGGTCGTCGTCGTGTGGCTCGACGCGGCGTCCCACCGCTCGACCGCAGGCACCCGTGCCCTCGCCGTGAGCCTCGTCGGCCTGCTCGTCGCCTCTCCGGCACTGCGCTTCTCCGACGCCCCCCTCCAGCGCTGGTACGACGCCCTGCCGGTGCCCGCTCTGGCGACGGTCCCGCTCGAGCGCGCAGCCCTGGCCGTGGGGGTCCTGCTGTTCCTCGCGACGGCGGCGAACGTCGTGGTGCGGCAGGCACTCGAGGCCGTCGGGCCCCACGTCCTGCAGGAGGAGCAGGCCCTCAAGGGCGGACGCCTGCTCGGGCCGCTGGAACGGTGGCTGGTCTTCGGGTTCGCCGTCGCCGGACACGTGGCCGCGCTCGGTGCTCTCGTGGCGGCCAAGGGGATCCTCCGGTTCCCCGAGATCTCCCGCGACACCGCCGACGGCATGCGGGCCGAGTACGTGCTCGTCGGCAGCTTCGTCAGCTGGACCCTCGCCCTCGTGGCCGCGCCGCTGTTCTGAGCCCGGCCGGTGGCGGGGAGGGCCTGCGGCGGTCGTAGTCTTCTCCCATGGCCAGCCACACCCCCGACCCGTCCAAGGACGTCGCGCCCGGCGTCGACATCAAGCCCCGCAGCAGGGACGTCACCGACGGTCTCGAGCGCGCCGCGGCCCGCGGCATGCTGCGCGCCGTCGGCATGGGCGACGACGACTGGGTCAAGCCGCAGGTGGGCATCGCCTCGAGCTGGAACGAGATCACGCCGTGCAACCTGTCGCTGGACCGGCTCGCGAAGGCCGCCAAGGAGGGCGTTCACGCCGGCGGCGGCTTCCCGCTGGAGTTCGGTACGATCAGCGTCTCCGACGGCATCAGCATGGGTCACGAGGGCATGCACTTCTCGCTGGTGAGCCGTGAGGTCATCGCCGACTCCGTCGAGACGGTCATGCAGGCCGAGCGTCTCGACGGCTCGGTGCTGCTGGCCGGGTGCGACAAGTCCCTGCCCGGGATGCTGATGGCCGCGGCCCGCCTCGACCTCTCGAGCGTCTTCCTGTACGCCGGCTCGATCATGCCCGGCAACGTCGACGGCCGCGACGTCACGATCATCGACGCCTTCGAGGCGGTCGGTGCCTGCATGCGCGGGCTGATCACGCGCGAGGAGGTCGACCGCATCGAACGGGCCATCTGTCCCGGCGAGGGCGCGTGCGGCGGCATGTACACCGCCAACACGATGGCCTCGGCCGCCGAGGCGCTCGGCATGAGCCTGCCGGGCTCGGCCGCGCCGCCGGCGCCGGACAAGCGGCGCGACGCGTTCGCCGTCGCCTCCGGCGAGGCCGTCGTCGAGCTGCTGCGCCGCGGCATCACCGCTCGCGACATCCTCACCCTCGAGGCGTTCGAGAACGCGATCACCGTCGTCATGGCGCTCGGCGGCTCCACCAACGCCGTGCTGCACCTGCTGGCCATCGCCCGCGAGGCCGAGGTGCCGCTGACCCTCGACGACTTCAACCGCGTCGGCGACAAGGTCCCCCACCTGGGCGACCTCAAGCCGTTCGGCCGCTACGTGATGAACGACGTCGACAAGGTCGGAGGCATCCCGGTGATCATGAAGGCGCTGCTCGACGCGGGCCTCATGCACGGCGACGTCATGACCGTCACCGGCAGGACGATGGCAGAGAACCTCGCCGACATCGAGCTCGGCCTCGACGGCGACATCATCCGACCGCTCGACGCTCCCATCCACAAGACCGGCGGCCTGACGATCCTGCACGGCTCGCTCGCGCCGGAGGGCGCCGTCGTCAAGAGCGCCGGCTTCGACTCCGACGTCTTCCGCGGCACCGCGCGGGTCTTCGACGGCGAGCGTGCCGCGATGGACGCGCTCGAGGACGGCACCATCACGGCCGGCGACGTCGTCGTCATCCGCTACGAGGGCCCCAAGGGCGGGCCCGGGATGCGCGAGATGCTGGCCATCACCGGCGCCATCAAGGGCGCGGGGCTGGGCAAGGACGTCCTGCTGCTGACCGACGGTCGCTTCTCCGGCGGCACCACCGGCCTGTGCGTGGGGCACGTCGCACCCGAGGCGGTCGACGGCGGACCCATCGCGTTCGTCGCCGACGGTGACCCCATCACCCTCGACGTCGCGAACCGCACCCTGGAGGTCGAGATCGACGAGGCCGAGCTGCTCCGGCGTCAGGCCGGCTGGGAGCCCCACCCGCCGAAGTACACCTCCGGCGTGCTGGCCAAGTACCGCAAGCTCGTGAGCTCGGCCGCCCACGGCGCCGTCACCGGGTAGCCGCGTGGCGGACTTCACCGACGACGAGCTCGCCGTCGCGCTCAAGGTGCTGGGCCAGGCCCAGTACCTGGGGGAGGAGGACGAGGCCTACGTCGCTCTGCGGCGCGCCTGCGGCTCCTTCTACAAGGACGTGAAGAAGCAGCGCCGCAAGGCCAAGCGGGAGGCGGTCGCGGCCGCCGACCGCGAGGTCGTCGAGCGGACGGCCACCGGGTCGCAGCAACGCATCGACGACGAGACGGCCGGCCTCCCGCTCACGTCGCAGGCGCGCGGAGCCACGGCGGGGGTGCTGCAGGTCCCGCGCGGCTGCTACATCTGCAAGACCAAGTACACGCTCGTCGACGCCTTCTACCACCAGCTGTGTCCCGAGTGCGCCGAGCGCAGCCACGCCAAGCGCGACGCCCGCACCGACCTCTCGGGTCGCCGCGCCCTGCTCACCGGCGGACGGGCGAAGATCGGCATGTACATCGCCCTGCGACTGCTGCGTGACGGTGCCGAGACGACGATCACGACGCGCTTCCCCCGGGACGCGGTGCGGCGCTTCGCGAGCCTGCCCGACAGCGACGACTGGATGCACCGGCTCCGCGTGGTCGGCATCGACCTGCGGGACCCGGCGCAGGTCGTCGGCCTCGCCGACGACCTCTCGTCCCGTGGACACCTGGACATCCTGATCAACAACGCCGCCCAGACGGTGCGACGCACCCGCGGCTCGTACGGGCCGCTCGCTGCCGCCGAGGACGTCCCCCTTCCCACCGAGCTGCGTCACGGCAGCGGCGGACCCGAGCTGGTCACCTTCGGTCACACCAGCGACCTGCACCCGGCAGCGCTGGTCGGCTCGGTCGAGGCGCTCCCGCAGCTCGCCGGCGACGCGCGCACCGCCGACCAGCTCACCGCCGACGCCAACGTCCGACAGGCGATGGAGGCAGGTTCGGCGGACCTGTCGCGCATCGACGCCGGCGGGCTGGTCCCGGACGTCGTCGACACCAACAGCTGGGTCCAGACGGTCGACGAGGTCGACGCACTCGAGCTGCTGGAGGTGCAGCTGTGCAACCAGACGGCGCCCTTCCTGCTGATCAGCCGGCTCCGCCCGGCGCTGGCCGCCTCCCCGGCGCGACGCACCTACGTCGTCAACGTCTCGGCGATGGAGGGTCAGTTCTCGCGCCGGTACAAGGGACCCGGCCACCCGCACACGAACATGAGCAAGGCGGCGCTCAACATGCTGACCCGCACGAGCGCGGGGGAGATGCTCGAGTCCGACGGCATCCTCATGACGGCCGTCGACACCGGGTGGATCACCGACGAGCGCCCGCACACGACCAAGGTGCGGCTCGCGGCTGAGGGCTTCAAGGCTCCGCTCGACCTCGTCGACGGTGCCGCGCGGGTCTACGACCCGATCGTGCGCGGCGAGGCCGGCGAGGACGTGCACGGCGTCTTCCTGAAGGACTACGAGCCCTCGCCCTGGTGAGAGTCGGGGCCCACCGGGGGCCTGGCGACCCTAGACTGGCCGCCCGGGCGACGCGCGCTCGGTTCGCTCTCGGAGGGCTTCCAGTCCGTCATCGACACCTCCGGGGAGGGGATCGGTTTCCTGTTCGGTCCCGTCCTGCCCGAGGAGGGCAGCGTCTTCGCCTTCCAGGTGCTCCCGGTGATCATCTTCTTCGCCTCGCTGACGGCGGTGCTCTACCACTGGCGGATCCTGCCGCGGGTCGTCGCCGTCCTGGGCGGCGGTCTGGGCCGCCTGCTGGGGACGAAGCGGGCCGAGTCCGTGAGCGCCGCGTCGAACATCTTCGTCGGCCAGACCGAGGCCCCTCTGGTCATCCGCCCGTACATCGCGGGCCTGTCACGCTCCGGCCTCTTCGCGGTCATGGTCGGTGGGCTCGCCTCGGTCGCCGGCTCCGTCCTCGTCGGGTACTCCCTGCTGGGTGCTCCGCTGGAGTACCTGATCGCCGCCAGCTTCATGGCCGCACCGGGCGGCCTGCTCATGGCCAAGATCATCGAGCCCGAGCGGCCCGCCGACGCCGACGTGCTGCGCTACCGCAACGTCATCGACGCTGCCGCGACGGGAGCGTCCGACGGTCTGCGCCTCGCCCTCACGATCGGTGCGATGCTGCTCGCCTTCATCTCGCTGATCGCCCTGGTGAACCTCGCGGTCGGCGGGATCGGGGGATGGTTCGGCCTGGAGGACCTGACGTTCGAGCGCATCCTCGGCGCGATCTTCGCGCCGGTCATGTCGATGATCGGCGTCCCCTGGTCGGAGGCCACCGAGGCCGGCAGCTTCCTCGGCCAGAAGCTCGTGCTGAACGAGTTCGTCGCCTTCACGAGCTTCGGACCCGAGATCGAGGCGTTCACGCCCAAGACGGCCGCGATCATCACCTTCGCGCTCACGGGCTTCGCGAACCTCGCCTCCCTCGGCATCCTGCTCGGCGGGCTCGGGGGGCTGGCGCCCGAGCGCCGTCCCGAGATCGCGAGCCTGGGCCTGCGCGCCGTCCTCGCCGCCACGCTCGCGAACCTGATGAGTGCCACCCTGGCCGGCATCCTCATCGGATGACGGACCAGGCCCGAGGACTCTCGTCCGCATGCTGGAACGCGCTGTCTCGCCCCTTGATAAAGACCGGCACGGGGGTCACACTGATCCGGTGCCCTCCACTGTCCTCGTAGTAGCGCACTGACGCGACGACCCGCCGGTCACCGCGTCACCCTCTGTTGCCATGATTCGGCCAGGGGGTTTTTTCATGCCGAGCCCCCGTGAGCCCTCCCGCCCCGCACTCCCGACCGAAGGAACGACGATGACGCAGCAGGTCACCCGACCGAGCACCGAGACGTTGACGGGCGCCCAGAGCCTCGTCCGCGCCCTGGAGCAGGTCGGCGTCGACGTCATCTTCGGGATCCCCGGAGGCGCGATCCTGCCCGCGTACGACCCGCTCTTCGACTCCTCGATCCGACACATCCTCGTGCGTCACGAGCAGGGCGCCGGGCACGCCGCACAGGGCTACGCCCAGGTCACCGGCCGCGTCGGGGTCTGCATGGCCACGTCAGGACCGGGTGCCACGAACCTCGTCACGGCGATCGCCGACGCCTTCATGGACTCCGTGCCGATCGTCGCCATCACCGGCCAGGTCGCGAGCGGAGCCATCGGCACGGACGCCTTCCAGGAGGCGGACATCCGCGGCATCACCATGCCGATCACCAAGCACAGCTACCTCGTGACGGACCCGTCGGAGATCCCGCGCGTCATCGCCGAGGCCTTCCACATCGCCGGCACCGGACGTCCCGGTCCGGTCCTCGTCGACATCGCCAAGGACGCCCTGCAGGCGCAGGCGCCGTACTCCTGGCCGCACGAGCTCGCGCTGCCCGGCTACCGACCCACCACCAAGCCGCACGGCAAGCAGGTGCGCGAGGCGGCCCGCCTCATGGCCGCGGCCTCGCGCCCCGTGCTCTACGTCGGTGGTGGTGTCATCAAGGCCGAGGCCGCCGCCGAGCTGGCCGTCCTCGCCGACCTGACGCAGATCCCCGTCGTCACCACGCTGATGGCGCGCGGTGCCTTCCCCGACTCCCACCCGCTGCACCTGGGCATGCCGGGCATGCACGGGACCGTCGCGGCCGTCTCGGCCCTGCAGAAGTCGGACCTGCTCATCTCCCTCGGTGCGCGGTTCGACGACCGCGTGACCGGTCAGCTCTCGACGTTCGCCCCCGGTGCCAAGATCATCCACGCCGACATCGACCCCGCAGAGATCTCCAAGAACCGCACTGCCGACGTGCCGATCGTCGGTGACTGCAAGGAGGTCATCGCCGACCTCGTCGTCACCTTGCGCAAGATGGCCGACGAGGACGGCCTGGAGGGGGACTACTCCGCCTGGCGCGACCAGATGCTGTCCGTCAAGGCCAAGTTCCCCGTGGCCTACGACAAGCCTGCCGACGGTCTCGCGCCGCAGACCGTCATCGAGCGACTCAACGCGATCGCCGGGCCGGAGGCCACCTACGTCGCCGGCGTCGGCCAGCACCAGATGTGGGCTGCCCACTACGTCGACTACGAGCGCCCACGACAGTGGCTCAACTCCGGCGGTGCCGGCACGATGGGCTACTGCGTGCCCGCGGCGATGGGCGCCCAGGTCGCTGCGCCGGACTCCGTCGTGTGGGCCATCGACGGCGACGGCTGCTTCCAGATGACCAACCAGGAGCTCGCGACGTGCGCCCTCGAGGGCATCCCGATCAAGGTCGCCGTCATCAACAACTCCTCGCTCGGCATGGTCCGGCAGTGGCAGACCCTGTTCTACGAGGGCCGCTACTCCAACACCGACCTCAACACCGGCCCGGAGAGCATCGGTGCGCGTCGCATCCCCGACTTCGTGACCCTGGCCGAGGCCTACGGCTGCGTCGGCCTACGCTGCGACTCCGAGGAGGACCTCGACGCGACCATCCAGCAGGCCATGGCGATCACCGACCGGCCCGTCGTCATCGACTTCGTGGTCGAGCGCGACGCGATGGTCTGGCCGATGGTCGCCGCGGGCACCAGCAACGACGACATCAAGATCGCCCGCGACCTCGCCCCCGAGTGGGAGGACCAGGACCTGTGAGCGCCGCCCCCACGCCGTCCCGTCCGTCCCGACAGGAGAACCTCTGATGCCGCAACACACCCTCAGCGTCCTGGTGGAGAACACCCCCGGTGCGCTCGCGCGCGTCTCCAGCCTCTTCATGCGCCGCGGGTTCAACATCGAGTCCCTCGCCGTCGGCCCCACGGAGATCCCCGAGATCTCGCGCATGACGATCGTCGTCAACGTCGAGGAGCTGCCGCTGGAGCAGGTCACCAAGCAGCTCAACAAGCTCCTGAACGTCCTCAAGATCGTCGAGCTCGACTCCTCGTCCGCCGTCGAGCGCGAGCTCATGCTGATCAAGGTCAAGACCGACCCGCAGACGCGCGGGCAGGTGCTCGAGACCGTGCAGCTCTTCCGTGCCAAGGTCGTGGACGTCGCCACCGACGCCGTCACGATCGAGGCGACCGGTGACGCCGGCAAGCTCGCGGCGATGCTCAACGTGCTCGAGCCGTTCGGCATCCGTGAGATCGCGCAGTCCGGTCGGGTGGCGATCGGGCGCGGCGCCAGGTCGATCACGGACCGGACCCTGCGCACCGTCCCGGCGCCGCACAGCGCCTGACCCCCGAACCCGAACCCACAACCGAGGAGACACGAACCACCGTGGCCGAGATCTTTTACGACGACGATGCCGACCTCTCGCTCATCCAGGACAAGCACGTAGCCGTCATCGGCTACGGCAGCCAGGGACACGCCCACGCGCTGAACCTGCGCGACTCCGGCGTCGACGTCCGCGTCGGCCTGGCCGAGGGCAGCAAGAGCAAGGCCAAGGCCGAGGCCGAGGGACTGCGCGTGCTCCCGGTCGCGGAGGCGGTCGAGGAGGCCGACGTCATCGTCATCCTCACCCCCGACCAGGTGCAGCGCACCGTCTACGCCGAGTCGATCGAGCCGAACATCACCGCCGGCGACACGCTGCTGTTCTGCCACGGCTTCAACATCCGCTACGACTACATCCAGGCGCCCGAGGGCGTCGACGTCGTCCTCGTCGCGCCGAAGGCCCCCGGGCACACGGTGCGCCGTGAGTTCGTCGCCGGCCGAGGGATCCCCGACATCATCGCCGTCGAGCAGGACGCGTCCGGCTCGGCCTGGGACCTCGCCCTGTCCTACGCCAAGGGCATCGGCGGCACGCGCGCCGGCGTCATCAAGACCACCTTCACCGAGGAGACCGAGACCGACCTCTTCGGCGAGCAGGCCGTGCTCTGCGGCGGCATGTCGCACCTCGTCCAGGCCGGGTTCGAGACGCTCACCGAGGCGGGCTACCAGCCGGAGATCGCGTACTTCGAGGTGCTGCACGAGCTCAAGCTCATCGTCGACCTCATGTGGGAGGGCGGCATCGCCAAGCAGCGCTGGAGCATCTCCGACACCGCCGAGTACGGCGACTACGTCTCCGGCCCGCGCGTCATCGATGCCGGCGTCAAGGAGCGCATGAAGGCCGTGCTCGCCGACATCCAGGACGGCACGTTCGCCTCGCGCTTCATCGACGACCAGGACAACGGCGCCAAGGAGTTCAACGAGCTGCGCGAGAAGGAGGCCGGTCACCCCATCGAGGCCACCGGCAAGGCCCTTCGCTCGCACTTCTCGTGGTCCGCGGGCGACGACGACTACACCGAGGGCAGCGCCGCGCGCTGACGAGCGCGTCGCCGGCTCAGGCGATCAGGTCGAGGGTGCCGGTCCGTCCCGTCTCGCGCGGGGCGGGCCGCGCACCCTCGACGTCGTCCCAGGCCGTCCGAAGCCGCCGCACGGCCTCGGAGAGGCGCTCCGGGGCCTGGGTGTAGGGCAGACGGAGCCGGCGCTCGCCGATCCTCGACCCGCCGGTCACGAAGCGCGGCCCCGGGGTGAGCAGCAGGCCGTGCCGCGCTGCGGCGGCGACCAGTCGCGACGAGACCGGTCGGGGCAGCTCGGCCCACAGGTTGAGGCCGCCGGCGGGACAGGCGACGGTCAGCTCGGGGAGGTGCTCGGCCAGCTCGGCGAGCAGGTGGTCCCGGGCGGCGCGAGAGCGCGCCCTGCCGGCGGCGGCGGTCTGACCGCCCTCCTCCAGCAGCTCGACGAGGACGAGCTGGTCGAAGGCGGAGCTGCCGAGGTCGTCGGCCATCCGGTGCTGGACCAGTGCCGTCACGAGCGGTCGCGGCGCGCGGATCCACCCGACCCGCAGCCCACCCCAGAACTCCTTGGACGACGACCCGACGAGCACGGCCCGGGGGTCGTGGGCGGCGAGCGACTCGGGTAGCTCGATGCCGTCGAGGTTCACCTCCCGCAGGGACTCGTCGACGATCGGCAGGACGTCGTGACGTCGGAGCAGGCGGGCCACGGTGCTGCGCTCGTCGGCGCTCATCACGGCCGACGTCGGGTTGTGGAACTCGGGGATGAGGTAGGCGGCCCGGTGCCGACCGGCGCGCAGCACGGCCTCCAGCGCCTCGAGGTCCCAGGGCGTCTCGGCCACGGGCAGGGGAGAGAGTCGAGCCCCGGCGGCGACGAACGCCTCGTGCGCGTGCGGGTAGGACATCGCCTCGACGACCATCCGGTCGCCGGGGGAGAGGACGGTTCGCGCGATGAGTGACAACGCCCCCATCGCTCCGCTGGTGACGATGATCTGCTCGGGGTCGGTCGGGAGTCCTCGCGCGGCGTAGCGTCGCGCGAGCAGCTCGCGCAGCGCCGGCAGTCCGTCGGGGAGGTAGCCGGAGGTCGAGAACAGGTGGCACGCCTTGCCGGCAGCGGCCTCGACGGCGCGAGCCAGACCCGGCGGGCCGCTCGGCGCCGCGTAGGTGAGAGCCACGGCATCGCCCTCGCCGGGATCGATGATCAGCGAGCTCGCACCGGTGGCGGCGAACGGCACGCGGACGACGCTGCCCGAGCCGCGGCGCGAGACGACGAGATCGGCGTCGCGCAGCGCGGCGTAGGCGCGTGTGGTGGTCGTGCGACTGACTCCGAGGGCCTCGGCGAGCTCCCGCTCGCTCGGAAGCCGGGTGCCGTCGCCCACGCGCCCGTCGACGACCAGCAGGCGCAGCTGCTCGGCCAGGGCGTCGTAGAGCGGACGACCGTCGGCCTGCACCGGGCCGACGAGGCGCGACAGCTGCCGCCCGCTCAGGCTCGGGCCACCGGGTCCCGTGAGGACGTCTGACGACGAGGGGGGCATGAGGCCACTCTCTCACGATTGGCTATCGAAACCCAGTCCACTTCGACCGAGAGTGGACCCATGCTGTTCATCGGACTCCTCGCGGTCGTGACTGGTCTCGCCCTCTGGCGGACCGTCGCACTCGTGCGCGTCGACGGCCTCGGCCACCGGCCGCCGCCACGCAGTCATGCCGCCGAGACCGCCGGCACGACGTGGCCACGGCACGAGGAACGGAGCCAGCCGTGACTCGGCTCGTGCTGCGCCTCGCTCAGCTGCTCGTCGGGCTCGTGGTCTACGGACTCACGATGGCCCTGCTGGTGCGCTCCGGACTCGGCCTGGACCCGTGGGACGTCTTCCACGAGGGCGTCGCGCTGCGCCTCCCACTCACCTTCGGCCAGGTGGTCATCGCGACCGGTGCCGTCGTGCTGCTGCTGTGGATCCCGCTGCGGCAGCGGCCTGGGGTCGGCACCGTCGCGAACGTCGTGGTGATCGGACTCGCCGCCGACGCGGGCCTGGCCGTCCTCCCGACGCCCGATGCCCTCGCGTGGCAGGTCACCTACCTCGTCGCCGGCATCGTCGGCAACGGGATCGGCGGAGCGCTGTACATCGGCGCCCGGCTCGGCCCCGGGCCTCGCGACGGCCTGTGGCTCGCGCTCGTCGAGCGGACCGGCCGCAGTGTCCGGTTCTGGCGCACGACGATCGAGGTCACCGTGCTCGTGATCGGGTTCCTGCTCGGCGGGACGGTCGGCGTCGGCACCGTCGCCTACGCGCTGACCATCGGACAGGTGGTCCAGACGGTCCTGCCGCGTGTCGATCACGGCCTTGCTACCGTGACCGGGCACGGCCGGGGTGCCCCACCGAAGGGGCTGAGAACACACCCGCACACCTGATCCGGTTCGCACCGGCGGAGGGAGCCAGCCCATGACCCACGCGTTCCCAGGCGCACTCGACGAGACGAGTCCCGGGCGAACTCCGGTGATGCTCAGCATCGCCGGCTCCGACCCGTCGGGGGGAGCCGGCATCCAGGCCGACCTCAAGACGGCCACGGCGCTCGGTGTCTACGCCGGTGCGGTCGTCACGGCACTCACGGCGCAGAACACGCTCGGGGTGCAGGGCATCCACCCGATCCCCGCAATGTTCGTCGCCGAGCAGCTGCACAGCGTGCTGGGCGACCTCGACGTCGTGGCAGTCAAGATCGGCATGCTCGGGACCGCCGAGGTCGCGGACACGGTCGCAGACGTCCTTCGCGAGCACGCCGTGTCGCACGTCGTGCTCGACCCGGTCATGGTCGCCACGTCCGGCGACCGGCTCGTCCCCGAGGACGCGGTCGCCGCCATCCGCGACCGCCTCCTGCCGCTCTCGACCGTCGTGACGCCGAACGTGCCCGAGGCGGCGCTCCTCGCGGGCGTCCCCGTCGATGCGCTCGACGACCTCGAGACGGCCGGGAGACGACTCGTCGACGCCGGAGCCACCGCCGCTCTCGTCAAGGGAGGACACCTCGACGGCGACGACAGCGTCGACGTCCTCGTGACGGCCGACGCGGTCCACCGGCTGTCCTCGCCGCGCCTGCACACGCCGCACACCCACGGCACCGGCTGCACGCTGTCCGCTGCGGTCGCCTCGTTCCTCGTCCGCGGAGAACCGGTGGACCGCGCCGTGGCGCGGGCCAAGGACTACCTCGTCGCGACGCTCGCGAGCGGTTCGCGCCGGCACGTCGGAGCCGGGCGCGGGCCCGTCGACCACCTGGCCGGCCGATGATCGCCGAGCGCGCGTGGCAGGCGGCGCAGCCCTGGTTCGCCACCATCCTCGAGCACCCGTTCGTCACGGGGCTGGAGGACGGTTCCCTCCCGCAGGAGGCCTTCTCCCGCTACCTCGTCGACGACGCGCACTACCTCGACCGCTACGCGCGGGTGCTGGCGCAGCTGTCGGTGCGGGCGGTCGAGGCGCGTGACGTCGAGCTCTTCGCCGTGTCCGCCGCCGGAGCGGTGGCCGCCGAGCGAGCGCTGCACACGTCGTGGCTCGGCGCCCACGGGATCGACCCCGACGGGGACCAGACGCCCGAGCCGACCGCCACGTGCCGCGCCTACACCGGCTACCTCCTCGAGCAGGCCGTGTCGGCGCCGTTCGACGTCGCCGTCGCCGCGGTCCTGCCGTGCTTCCGGGTGTACGCCGAGGTGGGGCGGCGCCTCGGTCAGGACCTCGTGCCCGACCATCCCTACGCCGAGTGGATCGCCACCTACGCCGACCCGGAGTTCGATGCCGCCGTGCGCCGGGCCGAGGAGTGCCTCGACCGGGTCGTCGAGCACGAGGACGCGGCGATCGCGGCCTACGTGACCTGCACGCGGTTCGAGTGGATGTTCTGGGACGCCTCGTGGCGCGGCGAGGCGTGGCCGACCCCGCCCGCGAACCGTTGAGGCGTCGGTACCCCCACGGACCTGTGCCCGTCGTGGCAGGATGAGCCGCGCCATGGACACCAGTCTCATCGAGGGTCGTCGCTTCCTCGTCTGTCATTCGATCGTGCACGACCTGATCGGTTCGACGGTCGTCACCCTGGACCTCACCACCTTCCTGAAGGACGCCGGCGGTGAGGTGCTCGTCTACGCGACGTTCGTCGGCGACCCTGCGATGAGCCTGTTCGCCGACCGTGGGATCGAGGTGGTCGACGACGCCGGCATCGAGGGACGCTCCCTCGCGGAGTTCGACGTCGTGTGGGTCCACAGCCAGGTCCTCCCGGAGAAGATGGTCGACGAGCTCCTCGAACCGCTTCCCGACTCCTTGCCGAGCTTCGTGTTCCTGCACATGTCGTCGATCCACTACGCGCCGGACGAGCACCCGTACATCCATCGCCTCGAGGAGCGACTGTCGTCGTTGAGCCTCTTCATCTCCCCGGCCACCCGGAGGGTGCTGCTGCCGTACTTCGACACGCCGCCACCGACGGCCATCTACCCGAACCCGACGCCCGCGGAATTTGCGCGCGAGACGTACACCCCCCGTGATGCTCCCGAGAGGGTCGTCGTGGTCAGCAATCACGCCGATACCGACCTAATGGAGGCCAAGCGGCTCCTGGCCGATCGAGGGCTCGACGTGCGACACATCGGCCGGACGGGCGACGAGCAGACGCTGGTGACGCCCGAGGTCCTGGCTGACGCAGACGTGGTGATCACGATCGGCAAGACCGCTCAGTACTGCCTCGTCGCGGGCCGACCGGTGTACGTGTACGACCACTTCGGGGGGTACGGCTACCTCGACGACGACAACCTCTCGCACGCGCAGGACTGGAACTACTCGGGCCGGTTCGGTGAGAAGCGCAGCGCAAAGCAGATCGCCGACGAGCTCGTCGTCGGGTTCGGCGACGCGGTGACCTTCCACGCCTCGCGTCGTGAGGAGTTCGTCGAGACGTACTCGATCGACCGCGTGGTGCCGCATGTCCTGGCGGCCGTCGAGGACCGGCAGATCGAGCCCTTCGAGCAGAGCTATCACCACGCGGTGCGCAGCGCCCAGGCGTTCGGGGCCCGGTTCTTCCACTTCTGGGGGCACAACGCCAACGAGGTGCGCAACCGCGACCGGCTCACCTCCGAGCTGGCGGATCGCGACCGGCGTCTCGACCAGGCGGGGGTGGACGCGAACGCGCTGCGCGCCGAGATCGAGCGGATCCAGGGGTCCTGGACCTTCCGCGTCGGCCGCCTCGTGGTGCGTCCTGCATCGGCACTGGTGCGGTGGCTCACGTGGCCGCTGCGCCGGCTGCGCGCCCGCTGACGAGGGATCCGCGCGCGCTAGCGACGCGTGGCGATGAGCAGCGACGCGCCCTCGTCGATCATGAGCTCGACCGCCGCGAACCGCTCGTCGGTGAGCCAACGCTCGCGCACCGAGTCGACCTGGCCGTCGACGATCGGCGGCCAGTGCGCCGACGGGACGAAGTCGTCCAGGACGGCGATGCCGCCGGGCTCGAGGAGGGACGCGAGGACGTCGATCTGCTCCATCACCTCGCGGACGTCGACGAAGACGAGCGAGAAGGGCGCGTACTGCTCGAGGCTGGACCAGTCGCCGGAGACGATCTGCAGGTTCTCGACGTCCTCGAAGATCTGGCGCACGTCCTCGGCGAGCGCCGGGTCGAGCTCGGCGCTGACGATCCGCGCCTCCTTGGGCGCACCGCTGGACAACCACGCCGACCCGACCCCCGTGCCGGTGCCGAGCTCGGCGAGAGTCCCGGTGCGCGACGCGGCGAGGGCGGCCAGGAGCCGCCCGGTCTCGTGGCGGGTGGAGCTGATGAACCCACGCTGGCGCGAGAGGTCGAGGGTGCTCGTCACGAGCTCGGGAATCTCTGTGGGCGCGCTCACGCCGTCAGTGTTCCACCCGTCCGCCGTCGCGGCCCGCAGGGTGTCTCACCGGGCGAGACGCGCCAGGGACGACGCCTGACAAGCCACGCGCGCTGTGGCACCCTTGTCGACATGCGGAAGCAGCTCGTAGTCGCTTGCCGCGGCAGGGCCTCATAGGGCCACTCCCTGCCGCGGCGTTCGACGTTGGTCCGACGCTCCGCCGCAGGGACTGCTGATCACACCCGATCCACTCCCACCTCTCGGTCGACCACCGGGCCCGTGGCCCCGGCGGAGGTCGGTTCCTCGTCGATCCCGCGTCGCCTGCACGACCAACCGACCGAGAGGACATCATCATGGAGAGCACGCTCATCGAGTGGGGACCGGCGCACCTGCGCGAGGACGCCACCACGCCCGCACCGGAGCTGACCGAGCGCCCGGACGACAACTGACGGCACCGTCCATCCAGTGGGATCCGGTTCCCGGATCCTGAGACGGACGTCCTAGGATCGCTCAGTGTCAGGGTGGGGCTCGCCGCCATCAGCGGCTGGTTGGATCCTGAGCATCTGAGGTCTGGCTCATAGGTTCGCTGTCGCCTTCGGGTTGATGAGCATGTGTTTTGCCGGCCTCGGGTGTGAAG
>NZ_BAAAPY010000018.1:0-15145 GCF_039531385.1 Aeromicrobium halocynthiae
CGTGTGAACACCGACTCCTGCCCGCCGTCTTCGACGGAGACTCCCTGCCCCTCGACCTCGGCCGCACCCGACGACTGTTCTCACTCCATCAACGTCGAGCACTCGAGATGAGAGATCACGGCTGCGTCTTCCCCCAATGCGATCGGCCACCCGGATGGTGCGTCGTGCACCACGCCAACGAGCACTGGGCCGCAGGCGGCACCACCAACCTCGACGACGGCGTCCTGCTCTGCCCCCACCACCACCGCACCCTCCACACCGACGACTGGCACATCCGCTTCACCCACCACCACGTCCCCGAGCTCATCCCACCAGCCCACCTCGACCCCCACCGACGACCCCGACGACACCAACGCTTCCGAGAAACCACCCCCGCCTGACGGGAGAGCTCTGCCCTGTGTGGGACTCGGCGCGTTCGGTCGCCCGGGGGTGTGGACGCGATACGACCACCGAGAACGCGCCCAGCCGCTTCAGGTGCGCGGCAGCACGACGAGGTGCGACGAACAAGAAGCCGACGCCGCGTCGACGGCGCCCCTCACCCATCGACGACGGCGGGACTACTCGACGCTCAGCACCACGTACGCCGAGGCGTAGTCGGCATCGTGGCTGAGACTCACGTGCGCCTCGACGCCCGACAGGTGGCGGGCGACCTCGCCGAACAGGCGCAGGCGGGGACGGTCCCACGCGTCGCGGACCACCTCGACCTGCGCCAGCGCCTCGTCCCCCATGACTGGCGCGGACCCGTGCAGCGATGCCGACCAGGCCTTGACGAACGCCTCCTTGGCCGCCCACCGGGCCGCCAGGGACGCGGGCCGGTCCGCGGCGTCACGGCGTTCTCCCGACGTGAACACCCCCGCGAACCCCGTCCCGGGCAGCGCCAGCTGCTCGGCGAAGGACGGCACGTGCACGAGATCGGTGCCGATGCCGATCACCGGCACGCGTACACGCCGTCCTCACCCAGCCGCGCGCCACGATCGAGCAGCACCGACGCCTCCAGCGGCCGGGTCGAGCCCGACCCGAGCCGGCGGTCCGCCGGCCGCTCGTACGCGGATGCCGCACCCGTCATCACCTGCGCCAGACGCATGCGGCCCGCCACCGCCCGCTCGCGCGACGCCGCCAGGTACGCCTCGCGGTCCTGCGGCGCCAGCGACTCGACGAACGCCTGCGGATGCACCAGGGCGATGATCCCCGCCACGTGCCCGAACCCGAGGCTGGTCACCAGACCGGCCTTCAGACCTCGCGTCTGCAACGGCTCGCGCAGCCACACCAGGTGCTCGTGCTCGGACAGGACGTCGTCGACGCAGTCCAGGCTCCGGTTCGGCGGCAGGACGCCCGACGCCAGCACCTGGCACAGACCGGCGAGCTGGAACGCCGCGGCGCCACCCTTGGCATGGCCGGTCAGCGTCTTCTGCGAGACCACGAACAGCGGGTTGCCGTCGCTGCGACCCAGGGCCGCCGCGAGCCGCTCGTGCAGCTCGGACTCGTTCGGGTCGTTCGCGTCCGTCGACGTGTCGTGCTTGCTGACCACGCCGATGTCGTCGGCACCGACGCCCACCGCGGCGAGAGAGCGAGCCAGCATGGACTGCGTGCCGCCGATGCCCGCTGCCAGCGCGCCGATGCCCGGCGCCGGGATGGACGTGTGGACCCCGTCGGCGTACGACGCGGCGAACGCGACGACCGCCTGGACCGGCAGGCCCATGCGTGCCGCCACGTCACCGCGGGCCAGCAGCAGCGTGCCGCCACCCTGGGACTCCACGAACCCGCCGCGACGGCGGTCGTTGGCACGGCTCACGCGTCGAGGGTCGATGCCCTTGGCGAGCATCGCCTCGGTGTCGGCCGTGGCCGACATGTCCGCGAAGCCGACGATGCCCTCGGTGGAGAGGTCGTCGAACCCGCCGGCCACGACGAACTCCGCCTTGCCCACGCGGATCTTGTCGACGCCCTCCTCAACGGAGACCGCCGTGGTGGCGCACGCGGCGACCGGGTGGATCATCGCGCCGTAGCTGCCGACGTAGGACTGCACGACGTGCGCGGCGATGACGTTCGGCAGCGCCTCCTGGAGGATGTCGTTCGGGTTGTTCTCGCCCAGCAGAGTGTTGATGTAGAGCGCGTGCATGGAGCTCATGCCGCCCATGCCCGTGCCCTGGGTGTTCGCGACGAACGCAGGGTGGACCCAGCGCATCAGCTCGGCCGGGCTGAACCCGCTCGAGAGGAACGCGTCGACGGTGCAGACCAGGTTCCAGACGGCGACCCGGTCCACGGACTCCAGCATCTCCGCCGGGACCCCCCAGACCGACGGGTCGAAGCCCGTCGGGATCTGGCCACCGACGGTCCGCGACAGGCTCATCCGCCGTGGCACGCGGATCTCGGTGCCGGCGCGCCGGGTGACGCTCCACTCGCCGTCCTGCTCGATCGCGACGGTCCGCTCGGGGTCGGCCTCGACCATCGCGCGGGCCTCGGCCTCGCTGCCGACCGCGAAGGTCAGGTCCTCGTCGAGGAAGACCGACGTGAGCAGCGGTGCGGAGTTGTCGACCATGGAGCCGTCGTCGACGTAGCGACGGATGCCGCAGCGCTCGACGACCTCGTCGTGGAAGCGCTCGTGGATCTGCGCCTCGTCGATCGGTTCGTCGGTCGCGGTCTCGTACCAGGAACCGTTGGCGTCGTCCCAGGCGATGAGACCGGTGCTCCACGCGAGCTCGAGGACGCCTGCGGCGCTGAGCTCGTCGTGCACCTCCATCTCGAAGCGGGTCCGGGCCGAACCGTACGGGCCGAGCTCACCGGTGCCGACGACGACGACGAGGTCCTCCGGCCGGGCGGTCACGTCACCCCACTGCGGGGTGACGGTCCCGGGCAGCTGGGCGGGCGACGGCGCCAGGGCGGCGATGCCCTCGGGCTCCTCGACGGGCTCGGTCGCGGGCGTCTCGAGCTCGGCGGCGAGGGCCCCCAGGTCGAGGTCGGCGTCGGCGAGACCGCCGGTGAGGTCGGCCGTGACGGGCGACGTCCGGGCCGCCTCGCGGGTCGACTCGTCGCACAGGGCGAGCAGCTGCTCGGCCATCTCGACGGTCGTCCAGGTGCGGATGCCGGCCGCCTCGACGGCGTCGACGAGCGGGTCGTTGGCGCCCATGAGGCCGGTCCCCTTGACCCAGCCGATGATGGCGTGGGCGACGGTGACCCGGTCGGCCCAGGCGCGGCCGGAGTCCGAGCCCTCGGCGGACCACTTGGCGACGATCGCGTCGAGCGCAGCCTTGGCCTCGCCGTAGGCGCCGTCGCCGCCGAACATGCCGCGGTTGGGCGAGCCGGGCAGCAGGACGTGGAGCGTGGCGGCGAGGTCGTGGTCGCGACCGCTGCCCGCGAGGCGGCCGATCAGCCGCTCGACGGACCACAGCAGGATCCGGGTGTCCACCTCGGCACGACTGCCCGCGTCGGCGAGGTCGCCCATGACACGGCCCGCGGCGAACGGCAGCAGCAGGGTCGGCACGAGGGCAGGCTTGCTGACCTGCTTCGTGCTGCCGACCGTGCGGGACTGCTCGGTGGTGATCCACTCCGCGAGGGCGTCGACGTCGGAGAAGGACGCCATGTTCGCCGGCACGACCCACAGCCGCGCTCCCGGTCGGGCGTGCCGGCGGTAGAGGTCGCGGTAGAAGTGCAGGCGCGTGGTGTCGAGACGTGACGTGGTGGCGACGACGGTGGCACCACCGGCGAGCAGGCCGGCGACGGTCTGCGCGGCGATCGAGCCTCGACTCGCGCCGGTCACGACGGCCACCTCGCCCGTCCAGCGGCCCGTGGCGTCGTCGGTCGCGGCCTCGGCGACGGCCAGGAGACGCTCACGCGTGGCCGGCTCGTCGACCCGCTCGGACCACCACCGCGCCTGGGCTGCGACGGCCCAGCCGGCACCGGCGAAGCTCGCGACGTCACCGGGGGCGTGCTCGTCGTCGAGCGCGATGCGGGCGACGTCCTCGCGGGCGGTCGCCCACCGGTCGTCGACCAGCACGGCACGTCGGGCGTCGAACGCCGGCGCGGTCAGCTCGACCCAGTCGCTGCCGAGCTCGGCCTCGACGCGTTCGAGCACGGCCTGGTCGGAGGTGTCGACGTCCCAGGAGGCCTGGTCGGTGGTCGCCTCGAGCCCGAGGCGACCCAGCAGGTGCCGAGCGGTGCTCGCGAGGACACCGTCCGCACCCGTGATCTCACCGGTGATCTCGGCCAGCGCCGCGGCGTCGACGGTCGCGTCGGACCCGCCGGAAGCCGGCAGGTCGACGCTGACGCCGTGACGTGCGGCGACGGCCTGGACGGCCGCGTCGACGGCGGCGTCGACCTCGGGCCCGGAGGTAGGGACCGGGAGGGTCGCGAGGTCTCCCCCGCGGACACTGGCACCGTCGCGGGTGCCGAGCGCGAGCTCGGCGACGACGTGGCTGGCCCATCCCGGACCGAGCTGCCAGACGTCGGTGACGCGCTCGGCGACGGACGCCTGCTTGCGACCCGCCGGGCCGAGCAGCTTCTTGAGGTGGTCGGCGAAGGTCGCCGACAGCACCGGGCCGAACGGCTTGTAGCCGCGCGCGAGACCCGTCACCTGCGTGGCGAGGGTCGGGACGTCGGCCTCCGCGGCGCCGTCGATGGCGCCGAGGTTCAGCTCCCCGCCGAGGTCGACGAGCAGCTGGTTGCGGCGCGACGACGCTCCGTCGCACAACGACTCGATGGAGTCGGCGCCGCCGATCTGGTCGGGCCGCAGCTTGGTCCACCAGGCGATGAGGATGCGGGTGCCGTCGGCCGCCGTGAAGGGCAGGTCCGCCGGCCGCGGGGCCGTGCTCGACTGCCGCCCAGGGCCCGGCACCCCTGCCGTGCTCGACTGCCGCCCAGGGCCCGGCACCCCTGCCGTGCTCGACTGCCGCCCAGGGCCCGGCACCCCTGCCGTGCTCGACTGCCGCCCAGGGCCCGGCACCCCTGCCGGGGCATCGGTCGTCTCGGGCCGGCTGATCTCCGGCGCTTGCGGCGCGGACTCGCCCTCAGACTCAGCCTCCTCGACCGGTGCCGGGTCCTCGTCGGTCGCGAACACCGCGGCGGCGTCGCGCTCGATGTTCAGCACCTCGACGCCTCCGCCCTCGAGCGGGAGGGTGCGCTGCACCGCGGGGAGCTTGAGGGTCGCCGAGGCCAGGTTGGCCACGGTCGGCGCCTGGCCGACGCCGATCTCGACGAACCGCTCGACGCCGAGGCCACCTTGGGCCGGGTCGGCGAACATGAGGTCCTGGGTCTCGATCCAGCGCACCGGGCTCGCGAACTGCCAGGCGAGCAGCTCCACGAGCAGCGTGCGGCACAGGGCGCTGGGCCGCGCGGCCCAGGCGTCCCAGTCGGCGAGGACCGCCTCCAGCGGCGACCCCGCGTCGGCGTCCTCCGCACCGCCGACGAGCTCGGCGACCTCGGCCACGAAGGATCGGTCGAGGGAGAAGGGACGCGGCACGAGATTCGGGACGTAGCGGCCGATCAGGATCGACGGGTCGACCTCCTCGGGCAGCAGCTCCTCCAGGCGGGCACGGAAGTCCGAGACGCCGCCGTGCAGGACGCGCGAGTGGAACGGCACGTCGATGCCCGGCACGAGGATGAAGGCCGCCTTGCCGCCGAAGCGCGCCCGGCGCTCCGTCACGTCGGCCTCGAGCGCCTCGAGCCCGCACACGGTGCCCGCGATGGCGTACTGCGAGCCGCGCAGGTTGTAGTTGACGATCTGCAGGAACTCTCCGGTTCGCGCGGCCACCCCCTCGACGTAGGCAGTCACCGTCTCCGACTGTCGCCCACGGCCCGACGCCCCCGCCGTGTCGTCGGCGAGCCCGATCTGCGAGGGCCGGATCGCGGCGAGGCGGTAGTCGCTGCGGCCGTCGGCGTCGCGGGGCACGAGCGTGTGCATGACCGATCCACGCTGGAAGACCACCTCGACGACGGCCTCGAGGGGGATGACGCCGGAGACAGCGGCCAGGGCGTTGTACTCCCCGACCGAGTGACCGGCCAGCACCGAGCCCTCGACGAAGGCGCCGGACTCGCGCAGCTCGGCCATCTGGGCGGCGCCGAGCACGGCCATGGCCACCTGGGTGAACTGCGTCAGGAACAGGACACCGTCGGGGTGCTTGTGGCGCACGCCGTCGGCGACGAGCTCGGTGGGGTTGTCCCGGACGACGGTCAGGATCGAGAAGCCGAGGGCGCGACGGGTGTGCGCGTCGGCGCGGTCCCAGACCTCCTTGGCCGCCTTCGAGCGCTGGTAGCCGGCCATGCCCATGCCGGCGTGCTGGATGCCCTGGCCGGGGAAGGCGTACGCCGTGCGGGGTGCAGCCAGTCGGACGGTGGCCGCCATGACCAGCTCGGCGTCCTCGCCGACCGTGCGGCACGAGACCTCGAGGACCTCGTCGCCGGCGTCGAGTCCCACACGCTCGGCCTTGACGACGACCTCTGCCCCGGGGGCCACAGGACTGAGCCAGCGGGCGGTCCAGCCGAGGATGCGGCGACCGGTCTGCTCGGCGACGACGTGCTGCGCGGCGCCGGAGAGCCACATGCCGTGCGCGATCGGACCGTCGAGACCGGCGAGACGCGCCGCGGCCGGGCTCGTGTGCAGCGGGTTGTGGTCACCGGAGACCGCGGCGAACGCGTGCAGGTCCGCGGGTGCGACGATCGCGGCCTCGGCCCGGGTGCGTCGCGGCGTCTCGCGAACGTCGCCCAGCGTCGCACCGGCCCGCTCGGGGTCGGCGACCGCGGCGGTGCCGGGACGACCCCGCACGCAGAAGCGCTCGGTGAGGCTCAGGCACCTGCCGTCGGCGTCGTCGATGTCGACGGCCACGGTCACGATGCGACCCAGCTCGCTGGGCTCGACGCCCACCAGACGAGCCGTGGCCGACAGCGTCCCCGACGCATCGGGCAGTCGAACGGCGTCGGCGACGTGGTCGAGGTGGACGAGGTCGAGCATGCCCTCGACGACCGGTTCACCCTCGTCGGTGGTCGCGGAGCCGATCACGGCGAAGACGACCGGCCAGGCCGAGCCGACGACGGCGTCGGGGACGGTCCGGCCGCCCGACGCGGCGGTGACGGCGGCGTGGTCGGCGACGAGCGCCGGGTCCCACGGGACCTCGGCCGTGGCGACACCGTCGACGACCGGCGGCAGCGTGCCGCCGGCGGCGGTCGCGAGCAGCGCCGACATCGCCGAGGTTGCCACCTCGGTGCGCACCAGAGGTGCTGCACCGACGGCCACGTCTGCGCCCGCCTCGATCTCGATGGTGAGGGTGCGGTCGGCGCCGAGCGGCACGACCAGGCGGGCGACCTCGTCGCCGTCGGCCAGGAGCGACGCCCCGGTCCCGGGGTGCTCGGCACGGTCCTGCTCGACCAGGACCCAGCCGTCGCCGAGCCGGTGCACGGGGTTGCGGACGCAGCGGCCCGCCCACACGACGTCGGGTGCGGCCAGCACGCGGGCCAGGGCGACGCCGACGCCGTCGACGCGACGCAGACCGCCGACGCTCTCCGGCGCGCTGCCCGCGGCCAGCACGGCGTCGACCGCCGCGTCCTCGAAGCGGCGCAGGAGCTCGGCGACCGGCTCGTCGGCGCGGGTGATCCCGGCGACGGAGACGGTGCCCGGGATCACGCAGACCTGCTCGGCGTCGTAGCGGGCGTCGTGGGCCTGCCACAGGGAGTCCGAGCGCCACCAGCGACGCACGTCGCCGTCGATCACCGGCACGAACGGCACCGGCTTGCCCGGACGGCGGCACACCTGCACGAAGAAGGCGACGTCGGCGGGGTGCAGCTGGACGTCCGCGGCGGCCGGGTGAGCAGCGAGGAGGGTGCGCAGCGCCTCCCGGACGTCCTCGACGGCGGCGGAGTCCGCGAACAGCGTCGGCACGGAGCCACGGTCCGCGTCGGTGAGGCGCGCCTCGGCACGCTGCAGCATCGCGTGGAAGCGGTCCCGCAGGGTGACGTCCAGCCACGACTCCGTGGCCGCGGACCCCTCCTCGACGGACACGTCGCCGGTGGGGCTGTCGTGGCCGGTCGCGAGCTCGGCGAAGCGCGCCAGCCACTGCGCGTAGGTCATCTCGGCGACGTCGCCGAAGTACGGCTTGGCGGTGCGGTCCAGCGCCTCGACGATCTCGTCGCGCCTGCGCGCCACGGCGTCGGCGTCACTGGCGACCTCGTCCAGCAGGCGTCCCACGCGCGAGGCGACGTTGTCGACCTCGTGGATGTCTGCGCCCAGCTGGCTGCGTCCGGAGGCCATCCCGCCCTGAGCCTGTCCTGCACCGACCCAGTCGGGAGTCCCTGGGGTGTCGACGAGCAGCTGCTTGACCTGCGGGGAGGTGGTGGCCTCGAGGGTCGCCATGGCCGCGGTGCCGACCAGCACGCCGTCCAGCGGCATGACGGGATGGCCGTGGGCGCGGGCCCAGTCGCCGGTGAGGTAGCGCGCGGCCGCGTCGGGAGTGCCGATGCCGCCACCCACGCACACGACGATGTTGTCGCGGACGCGCAGGTCGGCGTACGTGCTGATCAACAGCTCGTCGAGGTCCTCCCACGAGTGGTGACCACCGGCCTTCCCGCCCTCGATCTGCACGATGACGGGGTGCGGGGCGACGGCGTCGGCGATCTGCAGGACCTGGCGGATCTGCTTGACGGTGCCCGGCTTGAAGACCGTGTACTCGATGCCCGCCTCACGCAGCTCGTGCACGAGCGCGACGGCCTCGTCCCGCTCCGGGATGCCGGCCGTGACGATCACGGAGTCGATCGGCGCACCGGCTGCGCGGGCCTTCTGCACCAGGCGCCGACCGCCGACCTGCAGCTTCCACAGGTAGGGGTCGAGGAAGAGGGAGTTGAACTGGTAGGTCCGGCCCGGCTCCAGGAGGGTGTCGAGCTCGGCGACACGATCGGTGAAGATGGACTCGCTGACCTGACCGCCACCGGCGAGCTCGGCCCAGAACCCGGCGTTGGCCGCGGCCGCGACGATGGCGGCGTCGACGGTCGTGGGCGTCATGCCGGCCAGGAGCACCGGCGAGCGTCCCGTCAGTCGCGAGAAGCGCGTCTCCGCGCGCACCGTGCCGTCGGGCAGCTCGACGACGCGGGGGGCGAACGTCGACCATGGCGTCGAGCGGCGAGGCGCCGCACCGGGAGTCGTGAGCTCGCGGTGTCCGCGACGGGTGGCGACGGCGACGAGTCCCGCTCCGCGCACCTTCGCCTCGGGGGCGCTCAGACGGGCGGCGAGATCGCCAGGGCCGAGGTCGAGCAGCCACTCGGCACCGGCGTCCAGCACCCGCTCGAGCTCGTCGACCCAGTCGACCGGGTCGACGGTGGCGCGGGTAGCGAGGTCGCGGGCCCGCTCGGCGTCGAGACCGCACGTGGCGGCCCACTCGGCCACGAGGTCGGCAGCCTCCGCGAGGTCCGGGTGGTGGAAGGCGAGCCCGGCGTCGACGTCCTCGACGACGGGCGCGAACGCGGCTCCACCGGTGGTCTTGCGCTCGCGCTCGGCCTTCTCGGCTGCCGCCCGCTCCTCGAGGAGCGCGACAGCCCGCTCGAGGCCGGCCTCCGGCCCGGAGAGCACGACGGCACGGCGGCCGTTGCGCAATCGGCTGACGACGCGGGCGCCGACCGGCAGCGGGGCGAGCGCGTGCGTGACGCGTTCGAGTCCCTCACCGGTGATGCTCACCATCGTGCGTCCGAGCAGTCCGCGACGGCGCCCGACGACCTGGGCGGCGGCACCGACGAGTCGGGCGTAGGCGTAGACCTCGGCGGGGGCGACGCCGTCGAGTGCGGCGAGCGCGAGGGCACCCTGCGAGTGCCCGGCCGAGGCGACAGGACGGGTCGAGCTCAGGTCGAGACCCTGCTGGCGGAGGGCGGCGAGACCGGCCAGCTGGGTCAGGGCGATGCCCGGCACCGACACCGCAGGGGCGCGCAGTGCGGCGGCGTCGGGCACGCTCACGGCGTCGAGGTCCTCGGCCGACTCCCCGACGGCGAGGACGTCGAGCCAGCCGAGCGGGTCCATCGTCGTGCCGGTGCGGCTCAGCTCGACCGCGACCGGGGCGAGGAGGCCCTCGGCGCCCTCGACCACGCCGCGCAGCTCGTTCTCCAGTGCGAAGTCCCGCGCCAGCTCCGCGAGCGGCTCGAGCCACGGCCCGCCCTGCCCACCGAGGAGGAGGGCGAAGGGCACGCCCTCGCCGAGCCGGTCGACGAGGGCGGACCGCCGATCGCTCGATCCGGAGGGACGTCCGGCGCGAGCCGTGGCAGCGGAGGAGGTGCGGGCCGTGGGGGTGCTGTCGAAGGTCGTCACCGCCCCATCGTCGCAAAACGTGAGGATCTCCTCAAGTTTTTTCCGAGGGTTTCCTCACGTTTTGCGTCACACCGGCCGCAGCCATCTCCTCAGACGCCACCAGTCAGCGTGAGCCCGCCGTCGGCCGTGATCGTCTGACCGGTGAGCCAGGCGGCGTCGTCGGACAGGAGGAACGCGACGATCCCGGCGATGTCCTCGGGCAGGCCGAGACGCTTGAGCGGGTACGGCGCGGCGACCTGCTCCTCGCGACCCTCGTAGAGCGCCTTCGCGAACGTCGTCTTGACGACAGCGGGCGCGACGGCGTTGACCCGGATGTCCGGTCCGAGCTCGACGGCGAGCTCCTCGGTCACGTGGATCAGGGCAGACTTCGACGCGCCGTACATGCCGATGTTCGGAGCCGGCTTGAGACCGGCCACCGAGGCGACGTTGACGACGGCGCCGCCGTGCTCGTCCATCCAGGCCCGGTGCGCCTGCTGGGTCCAGGACACCGCCGACAGCACGTTGACCCCGAAGATCTTCGCCGCGGCCTCCAGGTCGATGTCGATCATCCGCCCGTACACGGGATTGATGCCGGTGTTGTTGACCAGGAAGTCGAGTCGGCCGAAGCGCTCGACGGCCGTCGCGACGGCCTCCTGCTGGTGAGCGACGTCGTCGCCGGAGCCGGCGAGGAACGACGCGTTCTCCTCGCCGAGGCTGCTGACGGCCTCCTCGAGGGCGTCGACCTTGCGCGCGGTGATGAGGACCTTGGCGCCGTCGGCGACGAGGCGCTCGGCGATGCCGAGCCCGATGCCCCTGCTCGCGCCGGTGACGATGGCGACTCGACCGTCGAAGCGGCCCATCAGGAGAGCCGCTCGATGACCATGGCCATGCCCATGCCGCCGCCGACGCACATCGACTCGACGCCGAACTGCTTGTCGTGCCACTGCAACGAGTTGATCAGCGTGCTCGTGATGCGCGCGCCGGTCATGCCGAACGGGTGGCCGACGGCGATCGCGCCGCCGTTGACGTTGAGCTTGTCCATCGGGATGCCGAGCACCTTGGCCGACCCCCACGACTGCACGGCGAACGCCTCGTTGATCTCGTAGAGGTCGATGTCGTCGATGCCCATGCCGGCGTTGCGCAGCGCGGCGGGGATGGCCTCGACCGGGCCGAGGCCCATGATCTCCGGCGACAGGCCCGTGACGGCGGTCGAGACGATGCGGGCGAGCGGGGTGAGGCCGAGCGCCTTGGCCTTCTCGTCGCTCATGATGACCACTGCGGCGGCCCCGTCGTTGAGCGGGCAGGCATTGCCGGCGGTGACGGTCCCGTCGGGACGGAAGACGGGCTTGAGCTGGCTGACCGCCTCGAGGGTCACGCCGGCACGGGGGCCGTCGTCGGTGGAGACCACGGTGCCGTCGGGGGTCGTGACGGGGGTGATGTCCTTGGCCCAGAAGCCGGACTCGATGGCCGCCTCGGCGAGGTTCTGGCTGCGGACACCGAACTCGTCCTGCTCCTCGCGGCTCATCCCGAGGTGCTGGGCGACGTTCTCGGCGGTCTGGCCCATCGCGATGTAGAGGTCGGGCAGCTCGCCACCCTCGCGCGGGTCGGTCCAGGTGTCGGCGCCTCCTTCGGCGCGCTTCGCGGTGCGGGCGATCGCGTCGGCGAAGAGCGGGTTCTCCGAGCCGGGCAGGTCGGAGAACCCGTTCTCGAACCGGCTCACGGTCTCGACGCCGGCGGAGATGTAGGCGTCGCCCTCGCCGGCCTTGATGGCGTGGAACGCCATGCGCGTCGTCTGCAGCGAGGAGGAGCAGTAGCGGTTGACGGTGACGCCCGGCAGGTGGTCCATGCCGGAGAGGACGGCGACGGCACGCGCCAGGTTGTGCCCGGCCTCACCGGCGGGCTGGCCGACGCCGAGGTGCAGGTCGGTGATGTCCTTCGCGTCCAGGGCCTCGACCTTGTCGAGTGCCGCGCGGACCATCTGGACGGTGAGGTCGTCCGGACGCATGTCCTTCAAGGAACCCTTGCGGGCGCGACCGATCGGCGAGCGGGCGGTGGAGACGATGACGGCTTCGGGCATGGTGGGCCTTCCTTGACGTGCTCTGGTGGTCGAGCGGGGCGGGGCTGTTCAGGCGGGGCTGTTCCAGGCGGGGCTCTCAGAAGCCGAGGTCGCGGCCGATGAGCTCCTTCATGATCTCGTTGGAGCCGGCCCAGATGCGGGTGACGCGGGCGTCGCGCCAGGCACGCGCCACGCGGTACTCGTTCATGAAGCCGTACCCGCCGTGGATCTGGACGCAGTGGTCGAGGACCTTGTTCTGGACGTCGGAGGACCACCACTTGACCTTGGCGGCGTCGACGGCACTCAGGCGCCCCTCGGCGTGCGCGACGACGGCGAGGTCGTTGTAGGCCTCGGCCGCCTCGATCGCGGTGACGAGCTCGGCGATGAGGAACTTGTTCCACTGGAAGCTGCCGATGGACTGGCCGAAGGCCTTGCGGTCGTGCGCGTACTGGACGGTCTCGGCGAGGATCTGCTTGGCGTGGGCGACGTTGGAGATGGCGCAGCTGAGCCGCTCCTGCGGGAGCTTCTGCATCATGTGGATGAAGCCCATGTCGTACTCGCCGATGATGCGGTCCTCACCGACGCGCACGTTCTCGAAGAACAGCTCGGCCGTGTCGGACTCGGTCTGGCCGACCTTGTCGAGCTTGCGACCGCGGCTGAATCCCTCGTCGCCGGCCTCGATGGCGAACAGGGTGATGCCCTTGGCGCCCTTCTCCGGCGTCGTGCGCACGGCGGTGACGACGAGATCGGCGCTGTAGCCGTTGGTGATGAAGGTCTTGGACCCGTTGATGACGAACTCGTCGCCGTCGCGCACGGCCGTCGTCTTGAGGGCGGCGAGGTCGGACCCGCCGCCCGGCTCGGTCATGCCGATCGCCAGCAGGCACTCCCCCGAGGCGACCTTCGGCAGCCAACGCTTCTTCTGCTCCTCGGTGCCCAGCTCGGTGATGTAGGGGGCGGTGATGTCGGAGTGGATCCCGACGCACGAGGCGAGGGCGGCGCTGACGCGACTGAGCTCCTCGGCCCACACCGCGTTGAAGCGGAAGTCGCCCGCCTCGGACCCACCGAACTCCTCAGGGATCTCCAGACCGAGCAGACCGAGCTCGCCGGCGGCGAGCCAGAAGTCGCGTGGCAGTGCCTTGTCCTCGATGTACTGCTCGATGTGGGGCGCGACCTTGGTGGCGAGGAAGGACTCGCAGGTCTCGCGGAAGGACTGGTGGTCCTTGTCGTACAGGGTGCGTTCCATCGGGGATCCTCCTCGGCAGCGGCCCGGACGACGTCGTGGCGGTCCGCGGGGACGGACCATCGCGACACGGCGCGCCGGGGGGCGAACTAAGCGCTTGCTTAGCGTGCCCGGCATGGGTCATGCTGTCAACCAGATGGAAGGGGTGAGATGACCGTCACTGCCCGCGAACGCCTGCTCGACGCCGCCGTGGAAGCCTTCGCCGAGAAGGGCTTCACCGCGACGACCACCCGTGACATCGCCTCGCGCGCCGGCATGAGCCCGGCTGCCGTCTACGTGCACCACGACTCCAAGGAGAGCCTGCTCTTCACGGTGAGCCGTGCGGGCCACCTGGCCGCCTTGGAGGTGATCGAGGAGGCTGCCGCCTCCGAGGCCGAGCCCACCGCACGGCTGCAGGCGATGGTCCGCGAGTTCAGCGCGTGGCACGCGACCAACAGCCGGGTCGGCCGCATCGTGCAGTACGAGTTCGCCGCGCTCACCGACGAGCACCGGGCCGAGATCGCCGAGGTGCGCCGCGCGATCGAGGCGCGCATGCAGGACGCCCTGCGTGACGGCGTCGCCGCCGGTGTCATGGACGTGGGCGACCTCCCCGGCACGGCGCGCGCCCTGCTCTCGCTCAGCATCGACCTGCTGCGGTGGTTCTCTCCCACCGGCGCCCAGAGCCCGCAGGACATCGCGGCCCTGCACGCCGACCTCGCCGTGCGCATGACACGGGTGCACTGACGCCGCCCGGACACGGACGACGGGGCGGACCCGCTGCCGCGGACCCGCCCCGTCGAGGTCGTCGTCAGGAGGCGAGGACCGCCTCGGCGTTGATCGTGAGGGTGATCTTGTCACCGATCATCGCCTTGTCGGCGCCGGCGACGGGGATGTTGAAGTCGATGCCGAACGCCTTGCGGCTGATCTCGCCGGTGGCCTCGACGCCGACGCGGGTGCCACCCCACGGGTCGCCACCCTCGCCGAGGAACTCGACCTGGAGCTCCAGCGGCTGGGTGACGCCCTTGATGGTCAGGTCGCCGGTCACGACGAAGTCGGTGTCGCCGCGCCGCGACACGCCGGTCGAGACGAACGTCATCGACGGGTGCTTCTCGATGTCGAAGAAGTCGCTCGAGCGCAGGTGGGCGTCGCGGTCGGGCGTGCCGGTGTCGATCGAGGAGAGGTCGACCTCGACGGAGACGGTCGAGGCGGTGACGTCCTCGGCCGTCACGAGGGTGCCCTCGAAGGTCTTGAAGGTGCCGCGCACCTTGCTCATGAGGTGACGGACCGAGAAGCCGATCTCGGTGTGGGTGGTGTCGAGCGTCCAGGTGCCGGGGGTGACGGCGGTGGCAGTGGTCATGCGGGTCTCCTTGAGATGTAGGTCTGGTCGGCCATGGCGGCCGGTCATGACCATACAACTGGTTGAAGCCTCAATCAATTCCTTCGGACATGTCCACGATCGCCGCGGCACGGGGTCCTGGCATGGATAGGATCGCCCTCAGTGTCAGGGTGGGGCTCGCCGCCATCAGCGGCTGGTTGGATCCTGAGCATCTGAGGTCTGGCTCATAGGTTCGCTGTCGCCTTCGGGTTGATGAGCATGTGTTTTGCCGGCCTCGGGTGTGAA
>NZ_BAAAPY010000019.1:0-15000 GCF_039531385.1 Aeromicrobium halocynthiae
CCCGGCCAGCACCAAGGTGGTGTTGCGCCTCCTGGCGGACGACAGATCAACAGCAAGGACACCCAACTTCGAGGTCAGTCGTCAGCAAGAGTCAGGCCGCCAGGAGACGATCGACAGTCTCACAGTCGTAGGCGTCGCCGACGGAGCCGACCGAGGGGTCGACGCCGGCCTCGACGAGTCGTTCGGTGAAGGCGAAGCTGACGTATTGCGAGCCGGCGCCGGTGTGATGGACCAGTCCGGTCAGGTCGTTGATGCCGGCCTGCTGGCGGGTCCAGATCGCGTGCTCGAGGGTGTCCAGGACCAGGCCGGTGGTCATGCGGGTCGCGGCGCGCCAGCCCACGATCCGCCGGCTGAACACGTCGAGAACGAATGCGACATAGACGGTTCCGGACCAGGTCGCGACATAGGTGAAGTCCGCGACCCACAGCTGGTCGGGCCTGGTGGCCCAGAACTTGCGGTCCACCAGATCGACGGGCCGCTCGGTTCCATCGCCGGGCATGGGGCGGAACTTCTTGCGCCGCAGGGCACCGACCCAGCCCTGCTGGCGATAGAGCCGCTCGATCGTGCACCGGGCGACGTCGTGGCCCTGGCCTCGTAGGTGCAGCCACATCTTGCGCGCACCAAATCTGCGGACGAACTTCTGCCGCTCTCGCTCGGCCTCGATCAGCGCCACGACCTCGACATCCCGCAGAGCCCGCTTGGACGGACGCCGCGAGAGGTTGTCGTAGTAGGTGCTCGGGGCGATCTTCATGCCGTACTCGATGAGCACGCGACAGATCGGCTCGACCCCGAACTCACCCTTGTGGGCATCGATGTAGTCGATCAGAACCGAGATGGGCGGTCGAGCTCCGCCGCGAAGAAAGCCGACGCCGACTTCAAGATCTCGTTGGCTCGCCGCAGCTCGGTGACTTCCTTCTTCAACGCCTTGATCTCAGCGATGTCCTCGCTGGTCTTGCCCGGCCGAACTCCACCATCGACCTCAGCCTGCCGCAGCCACTTGCGCAGAGACTCCGGCGAGGTGATTCCGAGCTTGGCCGAGATCGACTTGATCGCCGCGTACTCGGAGTCGTAGTCGGCTCGGGACTCGATCACCAGACGGACCGCGCGCTCCTGCAGCTCCTGGGGGTACTTCGAGGGACGTGCCATGAGAATCATCCTTCCAACGAAAGGACTCTCCAGACATCCCGGGATGCTTCTATGTGGTGTCAAGCCGCTGAGGCGAGGGGCTGGGGTGTGGGGTTGGCCGCGGTCAGGGTCCGGAAGATCTGTCGCCCGACATAGCGCTTGAGGCACCGCCGGATCTCCTTGGCGGTCTTGCCCTCGGCGAGTCGCCGGTCGACGTAGGCGCGGGTCTCGGGGTTGGTGCGGATCCGGGTCAGCACGATGGTATTGAGCGCCCGATTGAGCTGACGGTCACCACCACGATTGAGCCGGTGCCTGATCGTGTTGCCCGAAGACGCCGGGATCGGTGCGGTGCCCGCGATCTGGGCGAACGCAGCTTCGCTGCGGATCCGCCCGGGGTGGGACCAGACGGTCAGGACGATGGCAGCGGTGATGGCCCCGACTCCGTGGAGTTCGAGCAGCTCGGGTGCTTCTGCGGCAACGAGGCTGGTGATCGTGGAGCGGTTGTCGGCAAGCTCGTCGTCGAGAGTCAGGACCCGCTTGGCCAGCCTGACGGCTTCGGCCCGCGCTGTCATCGTCCCGATCGTCTCCTCGCGACGGCGCCAGCTGGCGATCGTGGCGATCTGGCGCGTGGTCAGTGACCTGCGGGCGTCGATGCCGAGGTCGTGGCTGCGCAGCAAGGAGGTCAGAGCGTTGACGCAACGGGTCCGCTCGACATTCAGGTGATCGCGGGCCACCGTCAGGACCCGCAGCGCCGTGTGCGCCTCGCCTGCGCGGCGGTCACGCAGCATCGTCAACGGCATCACCAGGGTGGAACGGGCAGCGAGCACGGCATCGAGTGCGTCGGTCTTGCCACGACCACGCTCGCGCCGCGGGGTGGGTGCCTCGACGACCCGGTAGCCAACCTCCTCGAGAACGTCACTGAGGATCGCGCCGTAGGAGCCGGTGCCTTCGGCTGCGACCAGCACCGCATCAAGGTCGCCCTCGGCGCGGCGGCCGATCCAGGCCCGCGCCCGACGCAGACCCGAAGGCGTAGTCGGGAAGGTCGCCTCGTCGAGCAGCGCGCCGCTGCTGTTGATGATCGCGAAGCTGTGGGTGGCGGCGTGGGTGTCGACCCCGACGACGTAGCGGTAGGCCTCGGCCACGGTGGCAGGCAGACTGGACATGCGATGCTCCTTCTCAACTGTTCGGGTTGGACGTCGTTGCCGGCGTCAGCCTGGGTGAGAAGTCACGACGAGGCAGGCCTGTAATGAGCCACACCACCAGGACGGCAATCCCGGTGGTGGACATGCTTCTGATCAAGCCATCGTTGTGGGCCAGGGTTGGCGCCGGCACCCCGTGCCCGCTGGACAGATCCCGGGCATGACACCCGCAAGGGGTCAGGCGATTCAGGAGTCACAACGAGTACCGGGTGACCGGCGCTAACCCTGCCAGCCAGCCCCAGGCCAGCCACCACGAACACTTACAGGCGGTTCAGAGAGCGGTGTGCCGGCGCAGAATGGTGACCGTCAGACGCTCTTGGTCCGTGCGATGGGTCTACCACAGAGGACTTGGTGGGCGTCGGCGACGAGCCGCCACATGTCACGATCCAGCCCGTGCTCGCCAAGAATGATCTTGTCGGTCTCCCGAACGAGGACCTCGGGGTCGGCGTGCTCGCTCCGAACAAGTCCGTCGAGTGAGTCGAACTCCTCGCGGCCCACCCGCGCGAGACGCAGGACCAAGTCGCGAGTTCACTGGGTACGAGTTCGAGTACGCCCCGCCGAAGCTGCGCCCATGGAGTTCGGCCGACAGGAGCGCCAAGGAGTTGTGAAAGGAGGCCACAAATGTCGTGTTCACGGCCTGCGAACCCGCTGATCGGAGTTCCTTGATAGACGGTGTCGGTGGTGATCGCGGCCGCGCTGTTGACGATCAGTCTGAGAAGCGGTTCGAGCGCTTTGACAGCAATGAGTGTGCCGGGCTCGACGCGATGGCACCTACTCACCCTCAACCTCGCTCCGTTGACGTTAAGCAGGTCCGAAGGTGGGCCCAGCGACAGCCGCAACGCGCGTGGGTGATGAAATCAGGCTGCGTCAGTCCGTCCAAGGCCACGGCTCGCGCCCGGATCTGGAGGTCCTGGAGTGGCAGAGCAATTTCCTGTTCGCCACAGAAAGTTACCGTCGCCAAAAATTTCTTCGCCGCCGGCGGGCCTCTGCGCCACGGATGGGGATCAGGTCAGAGAGCGCCTTGCTTCCGACGCTTGGACCGGACACCGAGATCAGGAGGTCCACTGCCCCATCTCGATACTCGTGCAATTCCAGCTTGACATCGAAGGCAACTCCATCCACAACCCGTTCCAGGCTAATTCCACTGGGACCACCGACCTCTGTGCGTAGTTGTTGTACGGTCATCTCCGCGATGCGGGCGCTTTCGTGCTCTAGAACCTTACGAGCGATCTCGGCAGTCATGGCGTTAACCCCTCCTTCTGCCGAAGGGAATCTGAATTCTTCGGTGACTACCCTTCACGTTCTTCTTCCAGTAACTGACGGCGATGTGCCGTCTCCTTCCGGGGAAAAATTTGCCCTTGAAAGTGTGGTTTGCCTTATCCCACTGGACTTTTACGCGATGCTGACGCCAACCGAGCGTTACCCGGGGCTGCGCGACCCAGCCGCGGATACTCGAGGCAGCCGGCGCTGTGCGCCACCAGACCCTAGACCGTGCGACCGCCCGTCCAGCGTAGGCCCGGGCACCGTTCCATCCAGCACGAACGGCCCATGCCCAAAACTCTCCGTCGAGGTCAACCTGGTTTAGGGGGTCAGTTGGATAAGCGTAGATCGTGTCCGAGCCGCCTTCGACGGGGTCGATGCTGGTGAATCTACCCGTCGCCGGATTATAAAGGCGAACTCCCATAAGGGTGAGGCCAGCAGTCGCACCGCTGCTCGAGCGTTGCTTGGCGCCGAGCCATCCGTATCCGATGTTTCCGCCGACCTGTGTAGTGGCTTCGGGGTCGATGGGTGTGCCGTATTCGGTGTAGTCGGACCAGCCGTCGATGCCTGTGGTGGGGGTGTCGGTGGTTTGGCCGTTGGGGATGACGATGTTGGTGACGATGTCGTCGTGCAGGTTCGCCAAGGCGATGCTGGTCTTGGTCAGCTCGATGGTGGCGCCGAGGTCGCCGCCGATCGAGGCGGTGTAGCGAGTGCGGTCGGCTCCGGTGGTGGTCCAGGCAGGGTTGTCTGAGTCATCGGCGTAGTAGCGGACGGTCGTGGTGCTGCCTGAGCTGCTGGTGGTCGTCTGGGTCTTTCGGCGTTGTGCGCTGTCGAGGTCGAAGGTCGTAGTGACATTGCCCTGGGTGATGGTGCGGGCGAGGTCGGTGTCGAAGTAGCCGAGGGTGACGGGCCCGGCGTCGGGATCGGGTGCGTCGGCTGCCGGGAGGGTGGTCTGGCGGCCGAACGCGTCGTAGGTGTAGGTGCCTTGGCCGTTGGCGCCGGTGGTGGGGCGGTCTCCGGTGTCGTACTTGTGGGTGCGGGTGGTCTTCGCGCCGGTGTCGCAGTCGGTGTCGGCGTCGGTGGTCGCCGAGGACGTGGTGCGGCGGCCGTTGGCGTCGAAGGTGTAGTCCCGGCGTACACAGACGGTGGTCTCGTCGAACGGTTGTCCCGCTGCTGACGTCCTGTCGTCGACGGTGGTGAGGCGTCCGGCGGCGTTGTAGGTGTAGGAGCGGTTGAACGCTCCCGCGTCGCCGATGTCGGGCGCGTCCTCGTCGTCGTCGTTGGCGAAGACGGCGCCGTCGGTGGCGTAGTCGTTGGTGGCGCGGCCGGTGACGTCGACGGTGCGGGAGAAGGCGATCCATTCCCCGCGCTCGGGCTCGCCTGTGGTGATCGCTCCGGTGTCGGGGTCGACGGTGGTGGGGGTGACCTGGCCGGTGTAGGTGAGGCCGACTTGTGCGCCGGTCGGGTCGTAGGTGGTGGTCTGGGTGATCGCTCCGGGCAGGGTCTGGGTGACCATCTGACCGCTGGCGTCGTAGGCGGCGGTGAACTCCAGTGGGCTGCCGCCTTCGCGTGTGACGGTGCGGCCGGTGACCAGGCCGCGGCGTTCTCCGTCGCCGTCGTAGACGGTGGTGGTGGTGCCGGTGGGGTCGGTGACGGTGACCGGGCGGCTGGAGGTGTCGTAGGCGGTGGTGATCTTCGCGCCCTGGTCGGTGAACCGTTCGGTCTCCCTGCCCCACGCGTCGTAGGTGTAGGTGGTCTTCTCGCTGGTGGCGTCGTTGCCGGCGCCGTTGAGCTTGCCGACATAGGCGACGAGTCCGGTGGCAGGGTCGTAGGAGGTGAACGTTCCCGGCAGTGCCGTCGATCCGGGGATCTGGGCGGTGGTGACGGACTTGATGACGCGGCTGGCGCCGTCGTGGGTGGTCGTGGTGGTGCGGGTGGCGCCGGCGGACGTCTCCACGGTCTGGGCGGTGTTGAGCCACCGGTCATAGGTGGTGCGCTCATCAGGCAGGCTCGCCGGCCCGTTGGCAGGGGTCTCCGTGGTCGTGGGGGCTGCTGCAAGGTAGGTGCGGCAGGTCAGACCGTTCCACTCGGGCTTGTTGCCACACGCGGCATCGGCGGCGTTGGCGCCGGCGGTGTAGTAAATGGTCTTGCGGGTGCCTGCGTCGTTGCCGTCCGACAACGGCTGGCGGGTCTCGATGGTCCGGCCGAGGGTGTCGTAGCGGGTGGTCCGGGTCTCCCCGGCGATGGTCGTGGTGGTCGGGGTGCCGAGCGTCCAGCCGTCGCCTTCGTTGGCATCACCGGCGACGACCTTGGCGTAACCGGTCTTGGTGACGCTGATCGTCTCGATGTCGTCGCCGTCTTCGTCGCCGGTGCCGCTTGCTGCGGCGGTGACGGTGACCGTGGTGGGGAGGGCGTACCGCTGTCCGGTGGCGAGGTTGATCCCGCGATCAGGTGCGTTCTCGTCGTAGGTGGTGGTCGTGCGCTGGCGCGCCAGGACGATCTCACCCTTGTTGTTGGTGACTTCGTGGGCGGGTTCGCGGACCTCGGTGACGACGGTCCCGGCGGGCAGGATGACCTTGTCGTCCTCGCCGAGGATGGCGTCGTTGTAGGTGGTCTGTGTCGACAGCTGGTCGACGTCGGCGATCGGTTCGCCTGCGGTCTCGGCATCGAGGATGGTGCGGATGGCTCCGGCGTCGAGCTCGCGAATGGGGTGTCCGGTGGCGTCGTAGTCGGTGGCGGTGGCCTGCCAGGTGCCGGCTCCGTAGGAGACGGTGTTCACGACGTAGCCCTTGGCGTCGATGTACTGCAGGTCGGCGTAGGTCCAGTCGACACCACTGCCGGTGACTGGGCCTGTGTAGTCGGGCCCGAAGACCGCGTAACCGACCTCGGCCTCGCTGGCCTGCTTCCACTTGCTGGTGGTGGTCCCGGTCAGGTTCGGCAGGCCGGGGCCGGAGGTCTCGACTCCGTAGACGTAACGGCCGGTGACGATGTCGGCGCCTGCGCCGGAGGGGTTGGCGCGTTCGGTGCGGGCGAGGCGGCCGTTGTCGTCGTAGGTGTACTTCCATGGCGCGAGGCCCGGCGGGGTGACGGTCGCGATGCGGGTGGTCGCGTTGCTGCCGGCGCCGATCCACGTGTAGGCGGCGGTGAGGTTGGCGCGCTCATCCTTGACGGTACGCAGGCGTCCGGATCCGTCGTAGGCGTACGAGACCATCGGCGTGGTTTCCAGGGTGGAGGTGTCGGGGTTCCACAGGCGGGAGCTGATCTGCTTGACCTGCCCGGTCCGGTCGCCGGGGGTGGCGTCGGTGCCGCTGTTGGTGGTGCCGTAGCCGATGATCATGGACCGGCATCCGCGCTGCGCGGACGCCGCCGCGGAGGTGCTGCAGTCGGCGCCGGGCACCGCAGCGGTAATGGAAGTGATGCGCCCGTTGGTGTCGTAGCCGAATGTCGAGGATGCAGTCTGGCCGACTTCGGTGACCGCGACCGGCTTCCACGGGGTCTGCCCGCTGGGGGCATAGGTGACGGGCTTGAACGCAGTGGCTGTGCCCTCGATATCGGTGAGGGTCAGGGTCATCGCTGCGCCCGTGCCGGTGAGTTCGATCGCCGAGCCGTCCTCGGCGGTCTCCTGGGTGACCGGGATCCACGTGCCAGTTTGGTAGGTGCGGGTCATGGACGGCGATCCGTAGACCAGGACTTCTCCTTCGGCGTCCTGGAGCACGATGGTTCCGTCGATGCGGGTGTTGTCGATGATCTGCATGTCGGCAGCGCCGGCTTCGGGGCCGTCGAGGTTGGCGGTGAACCCGGGCCCGAAGATGCTCGTGGCGGGGTCGTTGGGCCAGTCGCTGACCTTGCCCGAACCGGTGAAGGACAGGTGGGAGCGGGAGATCGTCAGATCCGACGAGAAGCCCGGTACGCTCACGTCGGTGGCGCTCTCCGACAGTTCTCCTGTCAGCAGGGCCAGGTTTGCGGCGCCAGCGTCGGTGGTCGGGTAGCCGGCGCCGAAGGCGTGGGGCAGTCGCGTGACGGTCGTCGGTGACTCATCGCCGGTGCAGCGCGGTGTCGATGATCCTTGGTAGGTGAAGCACACCTGGATCTCGAACGTCATCGGAGTGCGGGTCGGCAGATCCCGGTTCTCGAACTTGACGGCTTCGGCGGGATTCCACCGCCCGGTCGCGGTCACCGGGTCATCCGCGTTCTTGGCGGTGGTGGTGAGGTCGGGTCCGTTCTCCCACGGCTCGTCGGAGCCGCGGGGGCGCCACTGCAGCTTCGCCTGCACCGAGGAGGCGCCGTTGCGGGGCGACGAGGCGGCGTTGATGGTGACCCGACTCGATGTGGAGGTCTGGTCTTCCGGGGCAGTGAGTGAGGCTCCACCCCACCCGAAGGAGTAGGTGACGTTCGCCGACGTCAGGCCGCCGCGTCCGACCGCGGCGGCGATGATCTTGTGGAAGCCGGCCTTCTTGGACACCTTCACCGTCGTCCGGGCGGTTCCGGTCGAGGCGGATGGGGTGATCTTGACGCGCTGCTTGGCCGCGCCGTCGACCGTGACGTCGATGTAGCCGGCCTGGTTGAGGGTGCCGTCGGCTGCGGTGATGGTGCACGTGATGTCAGCGCTCGGAGCGTCCTCTTCCCAGGAGCCGTTGCTGTGCGGGTCCGGGCACGAGACCACCGGCACCGGAGGGGCCGCCGACGTGGTGGTGAACGACGACCAGCCCGACCAGCCACCAGCGAGGTTCCGCTCATCGATGGTCTTGCTGCGGGTGTGGATCGTGCGCAGCCCGAGACTGGACGACGGCTTGCAGGTACCGGCCGAGCCGGAGGCGACAAGCGGGGTGGTGCACGACGCGATCAGCGACGCTGACGTGCCTGCCGTGGAAGAGTGGAACTGCACCTCGTACTTGATGCGCGAGGCGTCGGGGTCCGATCCCTTGACCGAGACGGTCGGGGTGAGGCTGTTGGAGAAGGAAGTCGCCGTCGTCGAGTTCGGCGGACTGTAAGAGGCGCCGGAGGTGCTTGCCAGCGATGGCACGCTCGGCGTGCCGGGGGCCCGGTTGAAGGTGTAGGAGATGTAGGGGCGCAGGCTGGAGTTGGAGGCTTCCTTGGACGCGAACTTCTTCCATCCGTAGGAGTCGGTTTCGCTCGAGGCCGCGAGACGGACTCCGAGCTTGTCCTCGCTCGCCGGCTTCGTCGACCACGTCCGCACCAGAGGCGTGATGTCGGGGCGCACCCATCCGGCAGCACATGATGAGTTGAAGCCCTTCGCGGTGTTCACCGTCGCATAGGTGCTGCCTGGTGAGGGCTGCTTGTTCCACGTGGTCGAGGAATCGGTGAACGGCGAGGACCGGACGGTGAAGGAACGCGCCGAACAGGAGTAAGACCATGTCTCGTAGAGGTTCAACTTCGCAGAGGTGATGTCCTTTCCGCGGAAGTTCGACAGCGACCAGTTGATGAACGAGCGGGTGACATCCCCGCCACCGTTGTGGGTGCCGACACGCAACTCAGTGCTGGTCTCGAAGTTCGTATTCGGGCTGGCCTTGGAGACGTGCCGGTCTCCCGACGCCACTGCCGAACCGGAGGCGTAGGTCGGGTCGATCGTGATGGGGAACTCCCGGCTCGGGTCGGTGACCCACTCCTGATCCGGGGTCACGACCAATTCGATGTCGCCTTCTTCGTTTTCGTCGACCGTCAAGTCCACGGTTGCGACCGAGGCCGGGTCGTTGGACAGCGGATCGATCTCCGCGTCCCACGCCAGCGGTGCCACCACCGTGGAGACGATCGTCCCGTCGGCGTCGACGAACGAAACGGACCCGTCCTCCTCAGCCCGAGCCGTCACACCCTTCGTGCGCACAGGGATGCGCCACTCCACGACTCCGTCGTCGGTGGTGAACTCCGCCAGCGCCTCAGGTGTGGCGACGATCAGATGCTGATCGAACCCGTCGGCGGTGGTGCGGACGAACAGGTCCACGCCTGGCTTGACGTCCTCATACGTGGCGGTGTTGTCCTCCAGCACCGGTTCACCGAGCTCACCAGGCGCCTCCAGCACGACCACTGCATCGGACCCGCCGTCGGTGGGCTCCACCACCCGCACCACGTCGGCGCCCGACCGGCCGCCCGCGTCGGCACTCTCACCCGCGAACGTAACGTCCATCGGGGACGACTCCGCCGAGACCGTACCTGCCTGGTCCGGACCCAGGTCCAGGTTGATCGGCTGCCAGTCGCCGTCTTCGTCCTGGAATCGGATCGGCGCCGGATGGGCATTAGTGGTCATCGTGCCGTCCGGGTTCGCATACGTCGTCTCGGAGTCCGTGCGAAGACCCTCCACCAGGACCCGTGTCCCCTGAGCGCGTGCCGCGACGGCCGCCGACACGATGTCCGGCGCAGACTTCACCGGGTCGGTTGCGACCGGCTCGTCAGGCTCCTGCGCCTCGACGGCCACCCCTGGCGCGGCCATCAAGGACACAGTCAGCCCGACTACAGCGACGAACGCGGCGCCTCGAAACGCGGTCCGACTCGCTCGCCCGCGCACCCCAGTGAGGCCCCACCGGCGCGACCGGCTCCGGAGAACACTCGACAGCGTCGGGAGGTGGGTGTCGGAGTGTCCGACTGGTCCAGCGTTCATGCGACGTTCTCCTTGGCGCGTTCAGCAGCAGGCGGGAACGAATCCTGCTGCTGCCCGCCCCTCATGCGGAGGTAGTGCCCCGGGCTGTCGCTTTCGCCGTTCCTAAGCACCTATCGCCGCAGATGTCGGAGGATCACACACCAACGTCAGAAAAGATCCTCGCTGTTTGTCGATGAGGCAGAGACTTGCACTTCGACGTCGCTTGACCGGTCGTCCCAGTGAATGCGGGAGCTGGCTGCAGGAGCTCGCGCGGATCAGTCAGAAGGGGCTCGGTCTGTGCGTTCGGAGCGGACGTAGGTGGTGAACGCGACGACGGCTGGCGGGGCTGCATCGATGCCGTCGATGGGTCGGATGAGGATCTCCTCGACCCCGGTGAGTTGTCCATTCTCGGGGCTCACGATGAGCACGAGACGATACTGGGGACTGTCGGGGTCGGTGATCGAGATGCCGACGGCTGGACGTCCTGCGCGATCTTCGACTGACCCTAGGGCGGTGAAGTCCGTCTCGTCCTTGAGGGCTGTCCACAGGGCAGCAGCCACCCGCTGTGGCACAACATGGTGTTGGTACAGCGCGATGATCTCTCGGTACAGGCAGATGGATCGGGTAGGGCCAGGGCTCCTGTCCGTGCACGCGATGTTGTCGAGGAGAACGTCGACCAACTGCTCCGGATCGTCTGGGAGGTTGTTCGCGAAGTCGGGGTCGATACTGCCCGTCGGCAGGATGTCGGTCGACTCCACTGGGCCGGGTCGATCGTCGATGCCTCGCCCGTCAGCCGTAAGCGGTTCACCGGGGCGCTCGCTCGTGACAAGGGACCCGTCGGGTCGAAGCCATGTTTCGATCGCCCGAGGGACGATGCGTGCGGACCCGTCGTCATCGATGTCGAAGAACCAGTTCTCAGACTGCTTGTGCTGGATGTCGCCGCCTGCTTCAGGCTCTGGAGTGGTCGCGGCGGATTCGGCGAGAAGGTCCAGCAGGTCGTCGGGGTCCTCCCCTGGTGCGAAGGCGATACGCACGGCCGCTGCGAATTCGTAGTCGAGCACTGGTGGCGTGTCGGCGACGGCGGGGCTGACGGTGGGCAGGTCGGCGACGACCCATGCACCGGCTACGGCCGCGGCTGTCGCCATGCCGGTGGCTAGTCGGCGACGCCACCGTCTGGTGCGTCGGCGGTCTTCCCACTTCATACGCGTGATGAACTCTTCGGAGCTCTCGAGGTCGTCATAGGCCTCGAGATCGGTCTCGCTGGTGGCGAACCCTAGTTCTGCGGCTTGTCGGCGGAATTCGGCAATCTCGTCATCGGCTGCCGTGTCGTTGCTGGGACGGTTGGTCATGTCACCTCCTGCCGGTTCTCGCGGGGACGGGTTGGTGCTCGGCCTCTAGTGCTATCAGTTTGCGGCGGAGTCGGCTCAGTCGCGTGGTGAAGGCCGTGGTCGAGATGCCAAGGATGGACGCTGCCTGGTCTGGTGAGAGGTCACGCACGAACGCGAGGTCGAAGAGGCGCTTCTCTGCGGGGCTGAGTGCCTCGTAGATGCGCCGGGCTGAGTCGTTCGCGACCACGGTCGCGGCGATGTCGGTCTCGGTGCGGTCTCGCTCTTCGTCGGTCCAGTCGATGACGAAGCGGTTGTCGTGGTGCTTGCGTTGGCGTCGTTGGAGTTCTTGCAGCACCTTGTTCTTCGCGATCCCGACGACCCATCTCGTCCATTCGGAACGGTCCACGGGGAAGCCTTGTCGCTTCTGCCACGCGACCTCGAATGTGTCGGATACGACGTCTTTCGCTGCTTCTGGTCCGACTCGCCGGGCCGCATAGGTATAGACAGAGTTTCGGAGCGCCTCGTAGAGGTGCGCGAAGTCCTCGTCTGTCACCGGGGCAGACTAACCCGCCCCGGTGTCGTAGATCTGCGATACGAGAAGTTCGCTTAGCAGGACGTGACGGTGGCAAGGTAGGCCGCTTTCGCTGAGGCCTGCCATCCGCTGGTGTTGCCAGACGACCCGCCCGGGTTGATGCATTGAGTCGAGCCTCCCCCTGTCGCAGAGGAGTGGAGCCAGGTCCGCTGGGATCGGTTGTTGTAGTAGGACCTGGTGGCGTTCAGAGTGATGGCTCGGTAGGAGTTGGTGACGTTGATGCGTTGGATGGTGCCGGAGTAGTTGGTTCCGGTCCAGACACAGAAGTAGCCGGAGGGACAGTCTGATCTAGCAGCGGCTGCCGGGCCCGGCGCGATCAGGGCGGCACCGACAGCGATGTTGATGGCGAGGAGAATTCGAGCGATACGGAAGCGAGTTGTCATGCCCGCTCATCGGCTGCCGCGGGGGTCCTTCACCCACGCACTGCAACCTCCCGCTGGAGCGTGATCGGGCGGCCCAGAGTGTGACAGCGATGTTTGTGGCGACCACGTTCGAGCACTGGTGGACCGTCGACGACCTGATCTATCCAATCGTCGCGGTCACGCAGTCACGATGCTTCTCACATAGGGGAGCGACTCAGAGCGGAAGAGTCCACGCGTCGGCCGGTTCCGTCACGGGTTCGAGGCGTCGCGCGAGGCGCCGGTGGATGAGTGCTATGTAGTCCGGTTCGCGTTCGACGCTGATCGAAGCGAAGCCCTCGATGGCGCAGGCTTCTGCGGTGGTTCCGGAGCCGGCGAACGGGTCGAGGACCAAGCCGCCCGGCGGGGTGACGAGGCGGACCAGATGGCGCATTGAATCGGCCTGAGATTTTTGGAGGGCGTGGTTAGGCCGCGACGGGATCGTCGTGCCCTCGTGTTGAAGCGTAGTGCGCCTGCTCCAGTTCGACTGGCGGGACGTCACCGATCGAGGAGTGGAGTCGTTCGTGGTTGAACCAGTGGACCCATGCTGCGGTCGCTTCTTCGACCTGCCGCCAGGTCGTCCAGATCTTCTGTTCGTGTCCGATGACCTCGGTCTTGAACAGGCCGATCGTGGACTCCATGAGTGCGTTGATGCTCCTATATCCGTCAAGCTGCGATCTGGGACTCGATTCGTGCTTCGCGGATGGGTCGCATGGCGGCCCAGAGTTCGCGTGCGAGGTGACGTTTGAGGCAGCGGATGATCTCGGACTTGGTCTTGCCCTCGGCAGTGCGTCTGGCGACGTAGGCCTTGGTCGGTTCGTGGTGCTGCATTCGCACGATCACAACGCGATAGAGCGCAGCGTTGGCCTGGCGGTGGCCACCGCGGTTCAGCCGGTGCCGGGTCGTCATTCCTGACGAGGCAGGAATCGGAGCGACGCCGCACAGACGCGCGAACGCGGCTTCGGAACGGATCCGTTCGGGATTGTCTCCCGCGACGATGAGCATCTCGGCGGCGGTGTCCGGGCCGACCGCGAATGCCTTCGCCAGCTCCGGCGCCATCGACGAGGTCAACTCAGTCAGGATCTTCTCGTGGCTGGTGATCTCGGCGTTGAGCTGCTGCCAACGCCGCGCGATCGAGCGCAGCGTGTGCTTCGTGGCGGCAGCGACGGTCGTGACGCGCCCGGGCCGCAGGGCGGCGCAGCGGTTGATCAGCGTCATCTTCGTCAACGCCTGAAGCTCTTGGCGCAGTTCGTCGGGCGCGTTGACGATGACCTGCTTGAGGCTGATCATCGCTGAGGTCCTGGCCTTGACCGCGATGTCCTTGGCGACCTTGACCTGCCGGATCATCTCCACGATGCCGTCGGCCGTCTTGGGGACCGCGGTCGCCAGCCCGGCGAGAACCGCTTTGGCGGCGTTCTCGGCGTCGATGGTGTCGGACTTGCCCCGCAGACGTCGGTCGCGTCGGTCGGTCCGGACCACTTCCAGGGCGCCGATTCCACGTCGACGGACCGCGCCGGCCAGTCCGGCGCCGTAGGATCCAGTGCCTTCGATCCCGAAGGTGAGTTTGCCTCCGAACGAGGCCGCCCAGTCGATCAGCTGGCCATAGCCGCCAGCATCGGCGGCGAAGGACCTGCTGTCCAAGATGGTGCCGATGTCGTCGATCGCGACCGCGACGTGGACGTACTTGTGGGTGTCGACACCGACGACGACTCGACGGTGCGACGGAACCTGTTGCATGCTCATAGTGCTTGCCCTTCCAAGCCGGTGAGTGACGCTGGCCGGTCGGGTGGACGGGACTGTGATGAGACTGTTGCGATCAGGCTCCTATGAGGTCACGCCCGCCCGGCCAGCACCATGGGTGATGCGCCTCCTGGCGGACGACAGATCAACAGCAAGGACACCCAGACTTCGAGGTCAGTCGTCAGCAAGAGTCAGGCCGCCAAGAGGCGATCGACAGTCTCACAGTCCAGCGCGTCACCGACGGTCCCGATCGAGCCAGTTATGCCGGCATCGATGAGCGCCTCCGTGAACGCCAACGACGTGTACTGACTGCCCGCATCGGAGTGATGCAGCAGTCCGTCGGTGGTGAACTCAAAGCTCGTCCGTCGCCTGGTGAACAGTGCCTGCTCGAGTGCTGAGAGCACCAACGGGGTCGTCTTTGACGTGCTGACCCGCCAACCCAAGATCCGCCGGCTGAACACGTCGGTGACGAACGAGACGTAGCAGAACCCGGCCGGCGTCCAGACGTAGGTGAAGTCCGCGACCCACCACTGATCAGGCCTGCTCGGCCACGCCCACTGGCGTCTGACGTGGTCCGGATGCCGCGGCGCTTTGTCGTCGCGCTCGGTCGTGATGTCCCGCGTCAAGTAGTTGGCAGGTTTTCTTTGGTTTGAAAAGTCGGGATGGTCGGATCGGCCAGGCCGAGGTGCACCTCCTCGGGCCGGTTCCATGCGATCGCCTCGTGGGGGCGGACGGTGTTGTATTCGATCCGGTAGTCCTCGGCGTG
>NZ_BAAAPY010000020.1:0-4612 GCF_039531385.1 Aeromicrobium halocynthiae
CACCAGCGAGCACGCTCAACACGATCCGGGTCTTCTTCTCGACCGGGATCGAAGGGGGTCTTCCCATAGTTCTGATTCTCCTTCAGGACTGACTCAACAGCCCTGCCAAGAATCTTGACGCGCGACACGCGGATCATCGACTTCATCTGGAAGGTAGGCACCGTCGACGCCACGCGCGGAGACGGTGAGACCGCCCCCGTCCTGCAGGTGTGGGCCCAGGCCCACGTCGTCCACACCTTCGGTGAAGGCGACAACCGACGGCTGACCGTCACGCGCCGCTACGTCGCTGTCGCGGGTTTCGAGCCGCTCGGCGGCCCAGGCTGGTGGCCCTCCATCGGCGCCGGCACCAGCACGTGGGGCGCCGACGACTGCCGCCTCATCGTGGACAACGAGCTCTCTCCCGGAGCCGATTACGACCTACCCGACCTACGCGACTCGCTGGAGATCAACTCAATCGTCGAGAATCCGAGCGACCCGAAAGAGCTTCAGAAGGCCATCGCGGAATGCGAGTAATCAGGTGAGGTGGGGTCGAGTTCGCAACATCTTTGGATGGAAGTTTTGCGAGGTCAGCCCGTCTTTTTCGGGCCTCGAGAAGGCCTAAGACGCTTCGGAGAAGCATGGGTCCGAACCTGACGGAATCGAGTGCCGAGAACACGCGAAGGATAATCGCCACGGTCTTGCCAATTTTTGCGTAAGTCTTGCGCTGGTCCTGATCGGCCATGTAGGACTAGTCCGCAGCACCCACAGCGTGCGGGGACGCGAAGGGTGGTTGGACCCGGTAGACCGTGTCGTCCAGGGGGCGGTCGCCGGGGTACTTCTAGGTGTAGTTCCCCGTGAGGTTGTGAACGCGGTCTGACGGAGTGAGGCCGCCGATGCCGGTGTGGGGTCGGTGGTGATTGTAGTGATGGAGCCAGTCGGAGTAGGCCGCTTGGCGGGCGGCGTCGGAGGAGTAGGTCTCGGCGTAGGCCCACTCGGCGGCCAGGGTTCGGTTGAATCGCTCGACCTTGCCGTTGGTCTGGGGGCGGTATGGGCGTGTCCGGCGGTGCTTGACGTCTTCGCCGAGTGCTGCGGCGAAGACGTGTGACCGGTAGCAGGCGCCGTTGTCGGTCATCACGGCACTGACCTCGAATCCGGCCTCGGCGAAGAACGCGCGGGCTCGCTTCCAGAACGCGGCGGCGGTCTCCTTGCGCTCGTCCGCCAGCTGCTCGGAGTAGGCCAAGCGGGAGTGGGAGTCGACCGCGTGATGCAGAAACGTGTAACCGCGCGAGGGCGCGGCGCCGCGACGTGCGGCCCTGTCGCGGGCAGCGCCGGCGTTGCGGTCCTGGGCCGAGCCGCGGCCGTGGGCGCGCCAGCCGCCCCCGTCGGGGATCCGACCGAGCTTCTTGATGTCGACGTGGACCAGTTCGCCCGGTGCCGAGGTCTCGTAACGGACCGGTTTGGGTTTGCGGACGGGCAGCCCGGTCGCCTGGTCCAGATAGGCCAGCAGCGGCATCCGATACCGGGCCAGCACTCGTCCGACGGTCGAACGCGGGAGCCCCAAGTGATAGCCGATCCGATGCGGACCCCAACGCCGCACGAACCGCAGCGCGACGATCCGCCGCTCGAGTCGACGAGGACATCGAGCAGGGGACCTGTGGGGCCGCGACGACGCGTCTGTCATCGAGTCCCCGTCCCGATATCTGCGCGCCCATTTCGACGCCGTCGCCGGCGACACTTGGAACCGCTCAGCAGCGCGCCGGACCGGCCAGCCCTGCTCGACAATCAACACGGCAAGACGTCGACGCCCCTCCGGCGTCAAAGGGGCATTAGCGTGAGTCACGAAGACCTCCGTTGGACGAAGTGAGTGTGGTAACCCACATCGTTCCCGGAGGTCTTCGCTACGTCACCCGTTCACAACGTCCATGGGAACTACATCTAGGGGGCGCAGTGCGCGCACTGTTGCAGAACCGTTCTTCCCGCCGCTTCTCGATTGCCGCAGCCGGCACGCTCATGATCGCCGGGGTCCTGTCGGCCACACCGGCACACGCTGCGTCAGTGTGGGACGGTGACCGGGAGGCGACCTCGGAACTTCGCGAGGTCGAAATGCCTGGCAACGGACGCAACGCCAACCGTGCCGGCGGCGGGGCCTCGGAGCTCTCTGAGGCGTTGGACGCTGCACGTCGTTCCAAGGAGCCCGTCCCGGTCGACGCTCTGCAGTCCGAGACCGAGGAGTTCATCGCTAACCCCGACGGGACCATCACTCGCGAGATCGCTCAGTCTCCGGTGCGGGTCAAGACCGGCGACGACTGGGTCGACGTCGACCCGGGTCTGCGTCGCGCCGACGGACGGTTGAAGCCGAAGGCCGGCGCCGACGATGTCACGTTCTCCGACGATGGCGACGGACCGCTCGCCGAGTTGAAGATCGGCAAGAACCGTATCGGTCTGGCCATGCCCGGAGTCGATCTCGAGACACCGTCAGTCGACGGCGCGCAGGCCACCTACCCGGTCTCCGGCGGCGGCTCCGTTGCAGCGGCGGACCCCGGCACCGGCGCACAGCCAGAAGCCGAAGCCGAGCCCGACGCGGCCGCAGAGGACAACGCCGCTCCGACACCATCGACCGCACCTGAGACGGTCGGGGAGAAGGTGCTCGTCGCCGTGAAGAACGGTGGCTTCGCCGCACACGTCCTGCTCGACGCCGCCCCGGCGCAGGCACCTGAGTACGTCTTCGACCTCACCGCGGGAAACCTGACACCCGAACTCATCGACAACCGCCTGGTGCTCAGCGACGCCGACGGTGAGCCCGTGGCGCAGTCGATGCCGCTGCGGATGTGGGATGCGCAGGTCGACGAAGCGGGGGACCCGAGCAACGTCGCCGATGTCGACGCCTCTTTGGACCGAACGGCCGAGGGGTGGCGTCTGACCCTTCGCCCGTCGATGGACTTCCTGACCGCCGACGACACCGAGTACCCGGTGGTCGTCGATCCCGACATCGCCGAAGTCACCCACCGCGGCGACGTGTTCTTCCGCGACGGGACGGACGCGAACACCAACTTCGCGGGCGAACCGCGCATCGAGGTCGGACGCAACTCAGGCGCTCTCAACCGTGGATTCCTGGGGTTCGCGTTCAACCCCTACCTGGGAGCTACCGTCACCAAAGCAGAACTCCGTCTGCACCAGTACTTCGCGCGGGACTGCACACCCCGGCAGCTGAACCTGCACTCCATGACCAGCGCCGACCGCACCGGCGCGACGTGGAACACCCAACCGAACCACACGACCGACGCACGCTTCACCGCTTCGAAGTCCTTCAGCCGGGGATCTAGCGGCTGCGGCGCCGGCGCCGAGATCATCGACGTCACCAACGTCGTCAACGGGTGGGCCGGTCGACACGTCGGCACCCACAGCGGACCCTTCGGCGACCGCGCCGTGGTCGGCAACCGTCAGGCGTTCATCGCCCGCGCGGCGAACGAGTCCTCGATCGACTTCTACAAGCGGTTCTGCTCCGAGGAGTGGTCCAGCACCCTCGTCTCATGCACCAGCGCAGCGGTCGTGCCGCGCCTGTCGGTGACGTTCGAGCCGGAGATCGGCGAACAGTCCTGGTACTCCATGACCGAACGCGAACTCGACGACCGCGCCACGTTGAAGGTCAACAACAAGAACGCCAATCTCGTCCTGCAGTCCGCCGACATGAACGTCAAGGGACTCGGCCTGGACCTGGCCATCAACCGCACCTACAACTCACAGTCCACCGAGACCGGACCGATGGGCCGCGGCTGGTCCCTGAACATCGGCCCCGACATCTGGCTGGAGAAGAAGTCGCAGTACCGGTACGACTTCCACACCCCCGGCGGAACCATCCTCGGCTCCTTCGTGCGCCGCTCCGCCAACAGCAGCAACGCCGACTACAAGAAGTTCTTCGCACCCGTCGGTGGTGTCGGCGCCGAGCTCGAGGAGACCGACAACGGGTTCACCCTGACCTTCCGACAGAGCCAGGAGAAGTACGTCTTCAACCAGGTCAACGGCGACGGTCACGCGTTCATGACCAAGGTTCGCGACCGCTCCGACAACGAGATCACCATCGCCTACTCCGGAACTGCCGGCGCCAAGCCGCGGATGACGTCCATCACCGACTCCGCCGACCGCGTCTACACCCCCACCTACACGGGCAACCTGATCACCCGTTGGGCCACCCAGAATCTCACCGGCGCCGGCACCCGCCAGGTCAACTACACGTACTCCGGCGACTACCTGGCCTCGGCGACCGACGCGACCAACGTGCGCACCGACTACGCCTACACCAGCCCCTCCAGCGGGCCGCGTCTGCTGTCGACCATCACCGCCGCCGTCAACGACTCCGGCGCCCGCCCCACCACCCACATCACCTACAGCAACGGCGACGGGCAAGTGGCGACCGTCGGCTACCGCCATGGCAACGGAACCAACGACGTCCACGTCTACTCCTGGAACCTCAACTCCAGCCGCGTCGCCGCATGCGACGGCAACGGCTGTCGCGCGTCAAGATTCTTGGCAGGGCTGTTGAGTCAGTCCTGAAGGAGAATCAGAACTATGGGAAGACCCCCTTCGATCCCGGTCGAGAAGAAGACCCGGATCGTGTTGAGCGTGCTCGCTGGTG
>NZ_BAAAPY010000021.1:0-1907 GCF_039531385.1 Aeromicrobium halocynthiae
CAACACCGTCCGCCCCCACGAGGCGATCGCATGGAACCGGCCCGAGGAGGTGCACCTCGGCCTGGCCGATCCGACCATCCCGACTTTTCAAACCAAAGAAAACCTGCCAACTACTTGACGCGGGACACGCGGTGGTTGGCTGGGGGCTGGTTCGGGGATTGTGGCGATGAGGAAGTGCCAGTTGTCTGGCGCGAGTTGTGAGCGGGCCTTCTCGCGGAACTCGCTTCGCGTGTCGGGCAGTTCGTCTTTCAGCACGGTACGGACCGCAGCGGCGGGGTCACGGCCCTGCAGGTCGGTGGAGATCGAGCGCATCAGAAGGTTCAGGGCCTTCTCTGCGAAGGCGTCGACCTCGTCCTGGGTGAAGCCGGCGACCGGTCCGGGGGCGTCGACCTCGTCGGGGTCGACCGTCAGCTGGTCGTCGACGAAGGCGGCGAAGGCGGCAGAGTCGGGCGCCGACGTCTCAGTGTCGCCGACTGCGTCCGGCGCGGACGCACAGCCTGCGAGGAGCACGAGCACGACGGCGGGGATGAGGTGGCGCATGCCGCTCCCATGGTCAGGACGAACAGGACTGTCGCAGCACTATAGGACGTATATATCTCAAACGTTCTGACTCTGGATAGATCGGGTTGAGACAGATGAAGTTGGCGCGTGCCTGCCGCGTCCAAACCTCCCCTGTCCCCCGCGACCGGAGAGTTCGGCAAACGAGTCCGCGCGCGCCGCGAGACCCTCGGGCTCAGCCAGGAAGGCCTCGCGGAGAACTCCGAACTCCACTGGTCCTACATCGGGCAGGTCGAGCGCGGCCAAGTGAACCCGACCCTGCGCAACATCCTGCGCATCGCAGAAGCACTGGCGGTCGACGCCGGTGAGCTTGTCGCGAAGTTGCCGTCCGAGTGATCCGAGATCGAGCCGTGGGATGAGAATGTCCGCCGGCTTGGGGCTGGAGTGCTGGGAGTGACCGTCATGCAAAATTTAGCGGCGGCGCAGATCCCGCTGCAAAAGTTAGCGACGCCTGCAACAGATGCGATCCTCGACGTCGTCGGCGATCTTGACCGTTGACTCGACCCTTCATCCACTCGACAGACGCAATACGCGAGGCTCTCGCGGTCACCCGCAGCACGAGATCAACCATCGTTCCGGCCGACCTAGGAGCCGGCTCGGCGAACGAGACTCACCGACCGCCCACCTCGACTTCAACGATTACGATGAGCACAAGCCGTCGATTGGAGGTCCCCCGTGTCCGCAGGAGAACGACCCACTGTCAAGGCCGTTCTTGCCGGCGAGGCGCGTTACGACGACCTCCCGGCCAGGGAGCAAGCAACGGTCCGAGAGGAATGGACCTTGCGTATCAACAAGCGCATCACGTCACTCGACTTAGCGGCAGAGTTCGTGGCAGAGGGACGTCCGTGGGTCGAAGCAGATTCTTATGGCCACGCCGTTCAGCGGCAGGCCAATCAGTAGTCAGACTTCACCGGATGGACGCCCGCGTCGCTGCAAAGTCCTCGGGGGTCGACATCCATGGCGCGCAGTTGGCTGGAGACCGGGAAGAGCCCGTTGATGTGAAGAGTCGGGATCACCGAGGTATCCGGCCCTTCGGCCACTGCTCGTGGCAGCATCTCGTGCATGGAGAACCGTGGCGGCATGGACGGGTCCGAACGGTTCGATGGCGTCGACGCGACGGTGGCCGACTTTTGGCGGTTCGCGATGTCCGACCTGCGGATGAATAACGTCGCGGCTATCTGGCTGAGTTTCTTGTCGCCCGTGCTGTCGGTGCGGAGGGCCCAGTTGAGTCCCCGATAGTGGTGTAGCGCGGTCGTCGAGTTCGTCCCTGGTGTGGACGAGGACGCGGCCACCGCGTGATCCTTCGAGTGATCTCTCACAACCGACTCGAAGAAGGACACACGATGACC
>NZ_BAAAPY010000022.1:0-1826 GCF_039531385.1 Aeromicrobium halocynthiae
AACGGCAGGCTCGAGCACCTACGCGGCTCCGCACTCGGGTTCCGCAACCTCACGAACTACATCGCGAGATGCTTGCTCGAGTCCGGCGGGTTCAGGCCTCGACTACACCCTGGATTGTGAAGAGCCCGTTAAGTCGTTAGACGTCTGCGCGACGGTGTCGGCAGCCTCGGGCCGGAGCTGGTCTCGCCTGCCGGACGAGTCCGATGACCGGGTTGTCTCGTTGGACGACGATGAGGTTCATGCCGAGACCGGTCATCCGCTCGGCTCAAGCGGTCAGGTCGCATGGGTCGATCCAATTGCCGATCCGGTGAGCGGTGTCGTCGATGTAGCCGCTGCGGCCGCGGCGGTGTCGCTGTTCCGTCATCCTCACAAACGGTGGTTTCTGAGACACGGGCCGCGGGTGTTGGCTCGCCCAGCGCGGTGCCGCGCTGTGGCTTCGTTCGCTTGGTGGCGGGGTTTTTGCAGCGCTCCGTGGCGGTCTTGTTGCCGCGATCACGCAGGACTGGCGGCAGGTAGGTGTCGCGGTCTGAACCGAGAGGGGTGCGCCCGGTCGGGGCCGTTTGGATCGCGGCCGCTACGTCAGAGTCCGAAGGCTCCGCCGCTGACGAGGATCACGATGCCGAGGCCGATGAGAACGATGGGGAAGAGGATGTGCTCCCAGCGTTCGAGCACTTCGGCGATCGGGGGGCGGGTGGCGACGAACTTTGCCAGGGCCACCAGGACCGCGACGAGCGCGAGGAAGACGATGCAGTAGGCGACTACTGCGAGAGGTTCCACGCTGAGGAAGACAGGGGTGTAGACGCCGATGTTGTCGCCGCCGTTGGCAAGGGTGACGCCTGCGACTGTCCACACGCCGACCTTCTTGCCGGCAACCTTGGCCTCGTCGTCATCGTCGTCATCGTCTCCGCGCCAGGCCTGCCATGCGGCCCAGAGGCCGAGGCCCAGAGGGATGAGACCGAAGTACGGGATGGCTGCCGAGGGCAGGAATGCTCCGGCGCCGATGGTCACCAGGACCGCGGCACCGAGGATGCCGGCGAATCCGAGGTACTGGCCGGCCAGAATGCGGGCGGTAGTGCCGCGCTGGCCTGCCCCTCGCGCGAAGAAGAGGGAGAGCACGATGATGTCGTCGATGTTGGTCGCTGCGAACAGGCCCATCGCCTGCAAGACCGAGGTGAGGATCATGCGCCCTTCCCAGCTGCGTCGCATCCGGGAAGCGAGCAGGCGGGATCGATGCACGGGGCGTCTTCGTCCACTGCCAGGGTGGCATCGACCAGTGCCGTCAGCGCCTGCGCCAGGTGCGAATCGGCGATCTCATATCGTGTCCGACGACCCTCGGGCTCGGAGACGACGATCCCGCAATCGCGCAGGCATGCCAGGTGGTTGGACACGTTCGGGCGTGTCAGGTCCAGATCTCGGGCCAGTTCCGCCGGGTAAGCGGGATGGTCGAGCAGGGTCAAGATGATCCGGGATCGAGTGGGGTCGGCCAGTGCACGACCCAGGCGGTTCATCACGTCGAGACGCGAAGCAGTAGTCAGCATGGACTGAACTATACAGCGCGCACTGAACACTTGGTCACAGATGCTCCTATATCCGTCAAGCGGCGATCTGGGACTCGATTCGTGCATCGCGGATGGGTCGCATGGCGGCCCAGAGTTCGCGTGCGAGGAGTCGCTTGAGGCAGCGGATGATCTCGGCTTTCGTCTTGCCCTCCGACGTCCGCCGAGCGACGTAGGCCTTGGTCGGTTCGTGGTGTTGCATCCGCACGATCACGACCCGGTAGAGCGCAGCGTTGGCCTGGCGATGGCCGCCCCGGTTCAACCGATGCC
>NZ_BAAAPY010000023.1:0-1416 GCF_039531385.1 Aeromicrobium halocynthiae
AGTTGAGTCCCCGATAGTGGTGTAGCGCGGTCGTCGAGTTCGTCCCTGGTGTGGACGAGGACGCGGCCACCGCGTGATCCTTCGAGTGATCTCTCACAACCGACTCGAAGAAGGACACACGATGACCGCTCCACACATTGTCGACCCTGCTGGCCTGCTTGGCGAAGCCCTCGCCGAGGCCAGCCCCGATCTGATGCGTTCGCTGCTGCAGACGATGATCAATGCCCTGCTCTCGGCCGACGCCGACGCCGTTGTTGGCGCCGAGTACGGCCGCCCGTCCCCGGACCGGGTGGCCCAGCGCAACGGCTACCGCCATCGGCCGTTGGACACCAGGGTCGGGACGATCGACGTCGCGATCCCGAAACTGCGACAAGGGTCCTACTTCCCCGAGTGGCTGCTCGAACGCCGCAAGAGGGCCGAGACCGCTCTGATCACCGTCGTCGCCGACTGCTACCTCGCCGGCGTCAGCACGCGGCGGATGGACAAGCTCGTCAAGACGTTGGGCATCAACAGCCTGTCCAAGTCGCAGGTCTCGCGGATGGCCGCGGACCTGGACCAGCTCGTCGCGGAGTTCCGCCACCGGCCCCTCAGCGATGCCGGCCCGTTCACCTTCGTCGCCGCGGACGCACTCACGATGAAGGTCCGCGAAGGCGGCCGCGTCGTCAGCTCCGTCGTGCTGATCGCGACCGGCGTCAACGCCGATGGACGCCGCGAGGTCCTCGGCTTGCGGGTCGCCACCAGTGAGACCGGACCGGCCTGGAACGAGTTCTTCGCCGACCTCGTCGCCCGCGGCCTGGCCGGAGTCCGGCTCGTGACCAGCGATGCCCACCCCGGGTTGAAGGACGCGATCGCAGCGAACCTACCCGGAGCCGCCTGGCAGCGGTGCCGCACCCACTACGCCGCGAACCTGATGTCGATCTGTCCCAAGAGCATGTGGCCGGCGGTCAAGGCGATGCTGCACAGCGTCTATGACCAGCCCGACGCCACAGCCGTTCACGCCCAGTTCGACCGACTCATCGACTACGTCGACGAGAAGTTGCCCGACGTCGCCGAGCACCTCACCGCAGCCCGTGAGGACATCCTCGCGTTCACCAGCTTCCCCGAAGGGCTCTGGCAGCAGATCTGGTCCAACAACCCCAACGAACGCCTGAACCGCGAGATCCGCCGTCGCACCGACAGCGTCGGAATCTTCCCCAACCGCGACGCGATCATCCGGCTCGTCGGAGCTGTCCTGGCCGAGCAGACCGACGAATGGGCCGAAGGACGCCGCTACCTCGGACTCGACATCCTCGCCAAGTCCCGCCTCACCATCGTCGCCACCGGCGGCACCGACATCGAGAAGGAGGACCTCCCAGCACTGACCGCCTGAACCCCGAGAGGGTCACGCAGCGCTACACCACTCCAGGGGACTTGACC
>NZ_BAAAPY010000024.1:0-1308 GCF_039531385.1 Aeromicrobium halocynthiae
TTTCTTTGGTTTGAAAAGTCGGGATGGTCGGATCGGCCAGGCCGAGGTGCACCTCCTCGGGCCGGTTCCATGCGATCGCCTCGTGGGGGCGGACGGTGTTGTATTCGATCCGGTAGTCCTCGGCGTGTTTGGCGAGCATGATCGCGTCGTCGATCTCGTCGAGGTAGAGCCGCTCGTACTTCAGCGTCCCGAATCCGCGTTCGCGTGAGCCGTTCTGCCCTGGCGAGCGGACGCGGGTGCGGACGTGGTGCAGTTCGGGGTGGGAGGCGATGAACGCCTCGAACCGGAAGGAGCGGAACGGGCCGCCGTTGTCGGTCACGATCGTGACCACCGGCAGCACCTCACCGGTCTCGAGATCGACCCCGCAACGCTCGATCAGCGGGTGCCCGAACAGGTTCTCGTAGTCGGCCAGGGCAAGGCCGACGGCCTCGATCGCGTCGAACTGGTTCGCTGTCGGCGACAGGTGCCAGCGATGCTCGAACTTGGACCAGTAGTCCCGGCAGCCCGCGATCCGCCACGTCCCGCCGCTGGTGGTCTCGAATTCGGAGAAGTCGAGCTGCCAGACCTGATTCGGTCCGGTCGGCTCATCGGCGAAGGCGGCCTTGCGGCGCTCGGCGAGCTTGCGTCTCTCGCGCTGGTACTGGTCGGGCAGGATCAATCCCTGGTCGCGCAGCCGTCGCAGCACGGTCGCCTCGGAGACGACGTGCCCGTCGTGGCGGACCATCGCCCAGATTTTGCGGTGACCCCACGCTGGATGCTTCGCGGCGTGCTTGTCGACCAACGCTGCAGCAGCGTCCCGCGCCGGCCGCGGATGCGGCCGGCGCACCGGTTCGCCTGCGCGGGCGCGGGCCTGCCAACGCCGCCAGGTCCGCTCGGGGATGTCGAAGATCCTGCACCACCTCGCGGTCGACATCCCGGCCTCTTTCCGGATCACCTCGAGGTCCTCGAAGGGCCCAAGCGGCCCTCCGCACTCTTCTTCCACACCCGGATCTCGACCGCAGCCTCTCCGAGCGCCTGGGTCAGCTCGACGACCTCGGCCTCGAGCTGCTCCTCGCGCGACGTCGGCCCGTTCCGGCCGGTCGCCAGCGCGGTCTTGCCGGCCTCGAGGAATTCGGCCTTCCATCGACCGATCGACTGCTCGCTGACCTTCTCGCGCCGCGCCGCATCGGCGATCGTGAGCTCACCAGCGAGCACGCTCAACACGATCCGGGTCTTCTTCTCGACCGGGATCGAAGGGGGTCTTCCCATAGTTCTGATTCTCCTTCAGGACTGACTCAACAGCCCTGCCAAGAATCTTGACGCGCGACA
>NZ_BAAAPY010000025.1:0-1090 GCF_039531385.1 Aeromicrobium halocynthiae
ACCAGCGAGCACGCTCAACACGATCCGGGTCTTCTTCTCGACCGGGATCGAAGGGGGTCTTCCCATAGTTCTGATTCTCCTTCAGGACTGACTCAACAGCCCTGCCAAGAATCTTGACGCGCGACACTGTCCCCGCACAATCGGGTTCTCAGGAACGCGGTTGAGTGTTCGGTAGTACTTCTCCAACGTGCGCATGCGGCGCTGCCTTAGGGCCAGAGGCGCGTCGGTGAAATCGCTGCGTGTGCCGTTGCTCAAGAGCAACTCGAACCCCAAACCGCGTGCCAACTTTACGAGCGCTTCGGCGGCGTTTGCGTTCGCGTGAGCGGAATCGCCGTCATTTTCGTGCGCGATGACGACGTTCGTGTCCAGCAGGAGACGAGGCGACCGTCCCCTCGCTGTGCTCATCGGTTCCTCCATGCCGTTGAAAGGAACCTAGCGTGACAGAGTTCCACGCTAGCGGATGGGACTGCTGCATGAGTAGGTGACAGTTGGGGTTAGGCCGCCAGGGCGACGGTCTGGTTCATGATGGCTTCGTACTCGATGGGGGTCAATCGGCCGAGGGCGGCTTGTCTGCGGCGGCGGTGGTAGGTCCTCTCGAGCCAGGTGATGATCGCGATCTGGAGCTCTTCTCTGGTGGCCCATCGGCGGGTGTTGAGGACGTTCTTCTGCAGCAGCGCGAAGAACGACTCCATGGCCGCGTTATCGCCCGCGGCCCCGACGCGTCCCATGGATCCGATGAGGTGGTGGCGGTTCAGCGCGTGGACGAATTTTCGGCTGCGGAACTGACTGCCTCTGTCGGTGTGGACGATGCAGCCGGCCACCTGAGTGCCCTCGGCGCGACGTCTGGCGACGGCATTGCCGAGCGCGGTGACCGCGAGCCACGACGTCATCCGTGAGTCCATGGACCATCCCACGACCCGGTTGGAGGAGACGTCCTTGAACGCACACAGGTAGAGCTTTCCCGGCTCTTCACAATCCAGGGTGTAGTCGAGGCCTGAACCCGCCGGACTCGAGCAAGCATCTCGCGATGTAGTTCGTGAGGTTGCGGAACCCGAGTGCGGAGCCGCGTAGGTGCTCGAGCCTGCCGTTG
>NZ_BAAAPY010000026.1:0-1080 GCF_039531385.1 Aeromicrobium halocynthiae
GTCTTGCCCTCCGACGTCCGCCGAGCGACGTAGGCCTTGGTCGGTTCGTGGTGTTGCATCCGCACGATCACGACCCGGTAGAGCGCAGCGTTGGCCTGGCGATGGCCGCCCCGGTTCAACCGATGCCGGGTCGTCATTCCTGACGATGCAGGGATGGGCGCGACGCCGCAGAGACGGGCGAACGCGGCCTCGGACCGGACGCGTTCGGGGTTGTCGCCAGCGACGATCAGCATCTCCGCAGCGGTGTCAGGACCGACCGCGAAGGCCTTGGCCAGTTCGGGCGCGGTCGATGCGGTCAGTTCAGAGAGGATCTTTTCGTGCGCGACGATCTCGGCGTTGAGTTGCTGCCAGCGCCGCGCGATGGAACGGAGCGTGTGCTTCGTTGCTGCCTCGACGGTCGTGACTCGTCCCGGTCGCAGTCCAGCGCAGCGGTTGATCAGCGCCATCTTCGACATCGGCTGCAACTCTTGGCGGAGCTCATCGGGCGCGTTCACGATGACCTGCTTCAAGCTGATCATGGCTGACGTTCTGGCCTTGACCGCGATGTCCTTGGCAACCTTGACCTGCCGGATCATCTCCACGACACCATCAGCGGATTTCGGAACCGCAGTCGCCAGCCCGGCGAGAACCGCTTTGGCTGCGTTCTCGGCATCGATGGTGTCGGACTTGCCCCGCAGCCGACGATCGCGCCGGTCCGTGCGCACGACCTCGAGAGCTCCGATTCCACGTCGACGGACCGCGCCGGCCAAGCCGGCGCCATAGGATCCAGTGCCTTCGATCCCGAAGGTCAGTTTGCCTCCGAACGATGCCGCCCAGTCGATCAGCTGGCCATAGCCGCCGGCGTCGGCGACGAACGACCTGCTGTCCAACACGGCGCCAAGATCGTCGATCGCGACAGCGACATGGACGTACTTGTGGGTGTCGACGCCGACCACGACTCGACGGTGCGACACAACCTGTTGCATGCTCATAGTGCTTGCCCTTCCAAGCCGGTGAGTGACGCTGGCCGGTCGGGTGGACGGGACTGTGATGAGACTGTTGCGATCAGGCTCCTATGAGGTCACGCCCGCCCGGCCAGCA
>NZ_BAAAPY010000027.1:0-1025 GCF_039531385.1 Aeromicrobium halocynthiae
AGGTAGCGTGAGACAAGTCGAGGTCTTCCAGATGGCGAGCGTCAGAACTTCCATCATCGGGAGACCTCGACGTCTACCCGGTCACTGCCCCCACCCCAGCCGCTACACCGTCATCTGTGAAGAGCCGGGAAGAGGGTCTACTTGTCAGGTGATATGGATGTGACATTTGGACCGAAGGTCGACTTCACCTCTCATCGGTGCAGAGTTCGCCACATTCGCGGAGCGCGTCCGGACGTCACCAAGTACACCTGGCCCAATTGCGCCAGCGCAGCAATAGGCGGCTTTACGAATTCGGCCATTGTCTTGGGGCAATCCAGGAACTTCGACGGAGGACCGGATCGTCGGTATAAGAACGATTACCGCGTCGGCATCAACCCGAAGGGCAAGACCCCGGAACGGATCTACTACTGGAGCTCAGCAGTTTGGAAGTATCCTCGGAGTACCAATTTTGCTCCGAGTTTCGAAAGGTGAGAGCGTGAGCATCCGAGAAGAGCGAGAGACATTCGAGGCTGTCTTGGCTTTCATCGACAACTGGCAAGAGATTTACGGCCGCCTCGCAGATGTGGATACTCCAGCCGAGCGCGTTCGCGTGGTCAGCGAGATGCTCGACGTGAGCGCGGGTGTAGCGGTGATGATGATGGATCTTCAAGTGCGCAAGCTCTTTGAGCGCGACAGGGTGCGACAGCGCCTTGAAGATCTGCGCGACGCTGATGGCGGGGAATGATCGGCTGCGGCCACTCGTCGAGCGGCACCTCTGTGTCCACGAATGTCATCATCGTGCGAAAGTTGTCGATTTCCACGGATCCGCGCGGGTCTGAGTCGGCGCGCGATGAGCAGTAGTGAGATCCAGGGCCTCGCAATGGGTGGTCTCGCAATCAGGCGCCAGCCGTCGTTAAGTGGCTCTTCACAGATGACGGTGTAGCGGCTGGGGTGGGGGCAGTGACCGGGTAGACGTCGAGGTCTCCCGATGATGGAAGTTCTGACGCTCGCCATCTGGAAGACCTCGACTTGTCTCACGCTACCTT
>NZ_BAAAPY010000028.1:0-978 GCF_039531385.1 Aeromicrobium halocynthiae
CGCCCGGTCGCTGGCGCGGTTGAAGGCCCGGGTCGCCGCGCACGAGCTGGCGGCCGTCGCGGCGGTGGAGTCCGCGGGGACCGCTCGGCGTGAGGGGGCCTCCTCGACCGGGTCGCTGCTGGCCGGTGACTTCGGCGGTGACCGGCGCGGAGCCGACGCCCTGGTGCGGCGGGCGAGGAAGATCCAGCACGCTCCCGCTTCTCATGCGGCCCAGGCGGCCGGTGAGTTGACGGCCAAGCAGGCCACGATCATCGGCAAGGCCCTCGACCTCCTCCCAGACGACACCGGCGAGACCGTCCGTCGTGACTGCGAGGCCCAGCTCGTCGCCGACGCACCCCGCCTCGACCTGCCCCGACTCACCCGCCTGGCCGACCGGGTCGTCGGCTCGCACCTGGCCTGCTCCGACGACCCCGAAGCGCTCGACGCGGCCGAGGACGACATCGTCGCCGAACGCGAACGCAAGGCCTGGAACACCGCACGCTTCTGGATGAGCCCGCCAACGGCCGATGGTCAGGTCAAGGGCGGCTTCACCATCCCCGAAGCCCAAGCCGCGCACCTGCGCGTCGCCCTCGACGCGCTCTGCGCACCACAGGTCGAGATCACCGCACCAGGCCACCTCTCCCGACGCACCGGAGAAGTCCTGCTCGACGAACGCCCCGACCACACCCGCCGCCAGGGATGGGCCTTCGCCCACCTGTGCGAGCTGCTGCCCATCGACCGACTCCCCCAGACCAACAACCTCGGCCCCATCCTGACCGTGAACATCGACCTCGACACCCTGTCCGACCACCTCAAGGTCGCCAACGCCTCCACCGGCGAACGGCTCTCCGCCGGCCAGGCCCGACGCATGGCGTGTGAACACCGACTCCTGCCCGCCGTCTTCGACGGAGACTCCCTGCCCCTCGACCTCGGCCGCACCCGACGACTGTTCTCACTCCATCAACGTCGAGCACTCGAGATGAGAGATCACGGCTGCGT
>NZ_BAAAPY010000029.1:0-773 GCF_039531385.1 Aeromicrobium halocynthiae
GTAGAACTCGCGCAGCACGGTGCCGTGGAACCGTTCGCAGACCGAGTTGTGGTTCGGCGAGCGGGGCGGGATCCGGTGATGAACCAGACCCAGGTCCTCGACGCGGGTCCTGAACGCCTTGCCGGTGAACTCGGGCCCGTTATCGCTCAGAACGCCGTCGAGCTTGATGCCGTGCTTGCGCAACGCCTTCTTCAGGTGGTCCAGGAAGGCGGCTGCGACGGTGGCGCTCTTGTCGCCCACGACCACCTGGACCACTGCGATCCTGGTGGCGACGTCGACCGCGGTGAGCTGCCAGAGTGCACCCACGCCCTTGAGGCGGCCGACGTAGAAGGTGTCGAGGGAGACCACCTGGCCGGGCGTGGAGGCGTACATGCAGAACCCGAAAGGCCCCTCCATGGCGGCGTCGGTGATCTGCCCGGAGTCGGCGGCCGTCAGCGACGCCAATGCCGCGACCCGCTCCTTGGCGGTGCCCAGGTTGTGGCGCCGCAGGACTTTCGCGACCCCGGACGCGGACCGGTGCACGCCGCGAGCGGTGAGGTGCCGCAGCAAAGACTTCGGGCCGAGGGTCGGGCGGGCGACGGCCTCAGCGAGGATGATTGAGACCTCCTCGCTCGACATGGCGTTGGGCTGGTGGGGCTTGCGGCGCTCTTTGGGAAGCAGCGCCGAAAGGCCGTACTGCTCGGCCTTGTCCAACCAGCCGTAGTAGGTGTTGCGCGAGACGCCGAACACCCGGCAGGCCTCGGCCACGTTACCGATCCTGGCCGCGTGCTCGA
>NZ_BAAAPY010000030.1:0-749 GCF_039531385.1 Aeromicrobium halocynthiae
GGCTCTTCACAGATGACGGTGTAGCGGCTGGGGTGGGGGCAGTGACCGGGTAGACGTCGAGGTCTCCCGATGATGGAAGTTCTGACGCTCGCCATCTGGAAGACCTCGACTTGTCTCACGCTACCTTCGCGCGCCCCGACCTGACCACGTTCTGCCGCCTCGACGAGCTCGGCCTCGAAGTCACCGGCCAACGGCTCGAGCCCGACCGTGCCGTGCTCGCCTGCCGGATCCTCGACCCTGATCAGTGGTGCCGGCGTTGCGGCTGCGAAGGCGTCCCGCGGGACACGGTGACCCGAGAACTCGCACACGAGCCGCTGGGCTGGCGGCCGACGACGTTGCTGATCACGGTGCGTCGCTACCGCTGCACCGGTTGCGGACATGTGTGGCGCCAAGACACCAGCCAGGCTGCCGAGCCGCGGGCGAAGCTGTCACGCCGTGGGCTGCGGTGGGCGCTGGAAGGGATCGTGTGCCAGCACCTGACGGTGGCCCGGGTCGCGGAGGGTCTCGGGGTCGCATGGAACACCGCCAACGACGCGGTCCTGGCCGAGGGCAAGCGCGTCCTGATCGACGACGAGCATCGCTTCGACGGCGTCACCGCGATCGGCGTAGACGAGCACGTGTGGCGCCACGCCCGGCGCGGCGACAAGTACGTCACCGTGATCATCGACCTGACCGGCATCCGCAACGGCGTCGGCCCAGCACGGCTGCTGGACATGGTCGAGGGCCGTTCCAAGCAGGCCTTCCAAACT
>NZ_BAAAPY010000031.1:0-691 GCF_039531385.1 Aeromicrobium halocynthiae
GCCGCGTCGGTCGCGGGCCTGCTCGCGGCGGCGGACGGCGTGCTCGGGTTCGAGGCGCACGATCAGCCGGCGCAGCCACTGGCGTAGTTGGGTGGGGGTGTGGCTGGTGGCGTAGGTGGCGGCGCGTGCGTCGAGGATGGCGCGGGAGGACTCGTGGTGAAGGTCGGCGCTGGCGTGGGCGATGAGCCGGGCGCGGTAGGCGCACAGCCGTCCGTCGGCGTGCGCGGCGGCCACGGCCGGGAGGTGGTCGGCCAGCAGTCCGGCGACGTAGACGCGCGATTGGACGGCGTTGGTGGACATCTCCAGCGCGACGGCGATCTCGTCGCACGCGAGCTGGCCGGCGTCCTCGATGCCGGCTCGGGACTCACTGGCGGCGGCCGCGTCGTCACGACGGGCCCGGACGAACCGCAGCATCGCTGCCGAGGTGCGAGCGGCGGCGATGTTCTCGGCACGCGCGGCCTCGGCCACGGTGTCGAGGAGTGCATCGGTCGCCATCATGATTAGATCATAGTAGCGAATGCACTCCACGTCAAGGGGCCCAGCGGGTACGGCCGTTGTCCTTTCGCGGCTCTTCACAGATGACGGTGTAGCGGCTGGGGTGGGGGCAGTGACCGGGTAGACGTCGAGGTCTCCCGATGATGGAAGTTCTGACGCTCGCCATCTGGAAGACCTCGACTTGTCTCACGCTACC
>NZ_BAAAPY010000032.1:0-524 GCF_039531385.1 Aeromicrobium halocynthiae
CGGCAATCCGCAACTCCTTGGCTCACAGAACGACATGGCTACGATCCGACTTGGGAAAGTGGTTGGAATAGACCTAGGAGTGGATAAACTAGTAACTACTTCTGATGGTGTAGTAATAGAGAACCCCAAGGTTTTTGATAAGGTCGAGAGGAGGATAAAGATCTTACAAAAATCATTATCTAGAAAGAAGAAGGGATCTAGAAACTACGAGAAGGTTAGGAAAAAACTAGCTAAGCTTCACGAGCATGTGAAGAACTTGATGAGTGATTATATTCACAAGGTGACTTCGTGGTTAGTAGAAGAGTATGATGAGATATACGTGGAAGATCTTGATGTAAAGGATAAAGTTGAGGATAGTGAAAGTAAAGTTTTGAGAAAGCATATTCTTCATTCTGACTTTTCTAAGTTTGTGAGCTATCTCTCCTACAAGGCTGAAAGAGCTGGTAGGAGGGTAGTGAAAGTAGAAGTCGGAGGCCAAGCGGTCTTAGGAAGACAACGGCAATCCGCAACTCCTTGGCTCACAG